>NZ_JBPDXO010000001.1:0-623093 GCF_051295855.1 Methylococcus sp. S1M | reverse complement strand
GCCGAGGCGCGGCGCAGAGCCGCGGAAGAAGCCAGGGCCAAGGCGGCGGAAGCCGAGGCGAAACGGAGAGCGGCCGAGGCGGCGCGGGAGAAAGCCGAGGCCGAAGCGCGGGAGAAGGCGGCGGCGGAAGCGGCGGCGCGGAAGAAGGCGGAAGCCGAAGCGAAGGAAAGGGCCGAGGCCGAGGCGCGGCGCAGAGCCGCGGAAGAAGCTAGGGCCAGAGCCATGGCAGAAGCCACGAGGGAGATGGAGGAAGAAGTCAAGGCCAAGGCGGCGGCGGAAGCACGGAAAAAGGCCGTGGAAGATGCCCGGCGCAAGGCCGAATTGGAGGAGCAGTTGAACAACGAACGCAGGGAGCTGGCGGAACGTGAGGCGAACAAATGGGCGAATCGTTACATCAAACCCCGCGTGGAAGGCCTGTGGCTCAAGCCGTCTGCCGCCAGAGGCGGCCTGTTTTGTATAATCCAGGTGAGAACGCTTGGGGATGGAACGGTCGTCGAGGCACGGGTCGTGAAGAGCAGCGGCGATGCCGCCTTCGACCGTTCCGCGGAAAGCGCGGTGAAAAAAGCGTCCCCCCTGCCCATGCCGTCGGATCCCAGGGTTGCCGCGGAGCTGCGTTCTTTCACGTTCAAATTCGAACCTGCCGGTTAGTCGAGTCAAGGTACCAAGCATGAACAAGGCGCGTGCGATCGCCCGTTGGATCTCGTTCCTGTTGCTCATCGCCGCGGGTCAGGTCTGTGCGGAACTCCAGGTTCAGATCAGCCAAGGGGTGGAAGGGGCGATTCCGGTGGCCGTCGTTCCCTTCGCCAACCAGGGAAGCTTGAGCGACTCTCTCAGCCAGATCGTGTCGGCCGACCTGCAGCGCAGCGGGCGATTCAGAACCTTGGCGGAAAGCGCCATGCAGGAGCGGCCGACGGCGCCGGACCAGGTTCAGCAGGCGGCATGGCAGGCTTTGGGCCAGGATTTCGTCGTGGTGGGCCAAATCCGGCCGTCCGGCGACGGCTACGAAGCCGATTTCCATGTCGTCGACGTCATCCGTGGCACGCTGGTCGTCAGCTACAGATTGCCCTTCGGAAGAGCCGAAACCCGCCAAGCCGCCCATCGGATCGCCGACGTCATCTATAAGGCCATCACCGGTGAGCCCGGCGCGTTCGCCACGCGCGTCGCTTATGTCAGCGTGTCGGGTGAGGGCGCCAACCGGCGCTACAACCTGCAGGTGGCGGACACGGACGGCTACAACCCGCAGAGCGTCATCGTCTCGAACGAGCCGATTATGTCGCCGGCCTGGTCGCCCGACGGTACCAAGATCGCCTACGTTTCGTTCGAAAGCCGCAGGTCGGCGATCTACGTTCAGACGCTGGCTACCGGCGAGCGCCGCAAGGTGTCGGATGCTCCGGGTATCAACGGCGCGCCGGCGTTCTCGCCGGACGGATCGCGGCTGGCGCTGACCTTGTCGAAAGACGGCAATCCCGATATCTACGTCATGAACCTGGGATCGGGCGGGCTCACCAGGATCACCGATTACGGCGGGATCGACACCGAACCGAACTGGTCACGGGACGGCCGTTCCATCGTGTTCACTTCCGATCGCGGTGGCAAACCCCAGCTGTATCTGGTGTCGGCAAGCGGGGGACCGGCCGAACGGCTGACGTACGAAGGGGATTACAATGCCCGCGGTGTGTTCTCGCCGGATGGCCGCAGCCTCGCCATGGTGCACGGTAAGGGCGGCGATTACCGGATCGCAGTCATGGATCTGGCCAGCCGTGCGGTTCGGGTTTTGACCAGCGGTCCTTTGGACGAATCCCCGGGCTTCGCTCCCAATGGCAGCATGATTTTGTACGCTGCGCGGCGGGGCCAGCTGGCGGCGGTTTCCATCGACGGCAAGGTCCGTCAGAGTTTGCGGATCGAGGGGGGCGCCGTGCGGGAGCCCGCATGGTCGCCTTGATCTCGATGGCCGAGGCCATAAATCTCGAGATTTCGGAAGGGTAGGCATTATGAATCGCATGAGAACGGGTTTGTTGATTGTGGTTGCGGCATCGCTGCTGACAGCGGGATGCTCCAAGAAGGAAGAAGTGAGACCTGACGATGCGGCCGGCGTGGGGCTCGAGGGCGGCGGCGGTCCGGGCGGGCCCCAGATCGGCAAGTACGGCGCGGGCGGGAACGGCGGCAAGGCGTATGGCGGTACAGGCGGTGCCTATGGCGGTGGGGCATATGGCAGTGGCGGGGGCGATCCCGCACTGAACGATCCTTCCAGCCCGCTCTATAAGCGGGTGATTTATTTCGGCTATGACAGCAGTGAGGTCCTGCCCGAGTACGTGCCGATCGTCAACGCGCACGCCGCTTATCTGGCATCGCATCCCAACGTCACGGTGACGCTGGAAGGGCATTGCGACGAACGCGGCTCGCCCGAATACAACATCGCCCTGGGCGAACAGCGGGCGCGCTCGATCGCCAACACCATGCGCTTTCAGGGGGCGAGCGACGGTCAGATGCAGATCGTGAGTTTCGGCGAAGAGAAACCCGCGGACCCGGGCAGCGGAGAAGCGGCCTGGGCCAAGAATCGCCGTGTCGAGATAGTCTACCCGGGAAACTGATCCGATGAGATCTTTACCTGTTCTGTTCATGTCTTGCGGACTGTCGCTGGCCGTTCCGGTGCAGGCGGAGCAGGGCTACGGCGGCTACGATGCCGGAGGTTACGGCGCGGAGACCTTGGACGAGCGCGTCGCCAAACTGGAAAAGAAGCTTGCCGGCCAGGTGCTGGTGGATCTGAACACTCAGATCGAGCGCCTCCAGCGGGAGTTGGCGAAAACACGCGGCCAACTCGAGGAGGTCAACCACAAGCTTGAGACGCTGAAGAGCCAGCAGCAGGCCATGTACACGGATCTGGATCAGCGGATCCGACAGGGCGCCGGGAGCCCGCCGGCGGCATCGGCCGACGGCGTCGCGGCGGACGCCCCGGACGCCGGAGCCGAGGGGGCCGGGACGGGCGGCGAAACCCGAACCGCGGCCGCGACCCCGGCTCCCGCGCCGACGAGCAGGCCGGTCGCGCCTCCTCCAGCATCCGATGGTGCGGCCCGGGAGGCCGCGTACCAGAGGGCCTTCGGCACGCTCAAGGATGGCAGATTCGCCGAAGCGATCAAGGAGTTCAAGAGTTTCACTGCCCGCTATCCCAGCGGCGACTATGCCGATAACGGCCAGTACTGGCTGGGCGAGGCCCATTACGTCAACCGTGATTTCAGTAGCGCAAAGGAGGCGTTTCAGAAGCTGATCAAGAATTTTCCGCAAAGTGCCAAGGTTCCGGACGCGGCGCTGAAGCTGGCTTACATCGAATCCGACACGGGCCAGATTGCCAGCGCGAGGCAGATGCTGAACGACGTCATCAAGCGTTATCCCGGCTCCAGCGCCGCGAAGCAGGCCGAGAAACGACTTCAGAAGATGCAGCAGGAGAAGCGCTGATCCTCGTGACCGAGACCCTCGTCCGCATCACGGAAATCTTCTTTTCACTCCAGGGCGAAACCCGGACGGTCGGCCTGCCGACCGTATTCGTCCGTCTCACCGGCTGCCCCTTGCGCTGTTCCTACTGCGATACCGCCTACGCCTTCAGCGGCGGCGAACGCATGAGTATTGCTGAAATCGTCGAACGGGTCGGTCGGTACGGCGCCCGCTACGTTACGGTGACGGGGGGCGAACCGCTGGCGCAGAAGGCCTGTCTGCCGCTGCTTACCGCCTTGTGCGACGAGGACTACCAAGTGTCGCTGGAGACCGGCGGGGCGCACGACATCTCGGCGGTTGACCCGCGCGTGGTGCGGGTGGTCGACCTGAAGACCCCCGGCTCGGGCGAAGCGTCCCGCAACCTTTATGCGAATGTCGACGCGCTCCGCCAAGGCGATCAGGTTAAGTTCGTGATCGCCGACCGGCCGGATTACGATTGGGCCGTGGCTAAGCTTGACGAACACCGGCTCGCGGAGCGTTGCGAAATCCTTTTTTCCCCGGTGGCCGGTGCGCTCCAGCCGGCGCAGCTCGCCGAATGGATTCTGCGGGACCGGCTGCCGGTTCGGTTCCAGCTCCAGTTGCACAAGCTGCTTTGGGGCGACACTCCGGGGCACTGATGAAACCTGCCGTAGTCCTGTTGTCGGGCGGACTCGATTCCGCCACCACCTTGGCGATTGCCCGCCGCGAAGGCTTCGCCTGCCATGCCATGAGTTTCGATTACGGCCAACGCCACGGAGCCGAACTCAAGGCCGCGCGGCGCCTCGCCCAGTCCTTGGGGGCAATCGAGCACAAGACCATCCACATCGGCCTCGATGCCATCGGCGGTTCGGCGTTGACGGACTTGCGGATCGCCGTCCCTGATCATCCCCAGAACGGGATTCCGGTCACCTACGTTCCCGCCCGCAACACCGTGTTCCTTTCCTTCGCACTGGGCTGGGCGGAGGTCTTGGGTGCGCTGGACATCTTCATCGGCGTCAATGCCGTGGACTATTCCGGCTATCCGGACTGTCGGCCGGAATTCATCCGCGCCTTCGAGCAGCTCGCCAACCTGGCGACCAAGGTGGGCGTCGAGGGGGGGCGGTTCCGGATCCATACGCCACTGATCGATCTTTCCAAGGCCGATATCATCCGTACCGGTACGGCTCTCGGCATCGACTACGCCATGACGGTATCGTGCTATGCCGCCGATGCGGAGGGTCTGGCGTGCGGAGTCTGCGACTCCTGCCGTCTGCGTCGCCAAGGGTTCGAGCAAGCCGGCATTGCCGATCCGACCCGCTATCGCTCTTGATGCCGCCCGCCCTGTATCATTAACGTCTTTTTGGTTTATTGCTCACCCATCAGGTTCTAGGGATGACCCACCGCACACGTTTCGCACCCAGCCCGACCGGCCACCTGCATATCGGCGGCGCTCGGACCGCTCTGTTCTCCTGGCTGTACGCCCGCAAGCACGGCGGCACCTTCATTCTGCGCATCGAGGATACCGACCTGGAGCGTTCCACTGTCGAATCGGTGAACGCCATTCTCGAAGGTATGACCTGGCTGGGGCTGGAGTATGACGAAGGTCCTTTCTATCAGACCCACCGTTTCGACCGCTACCGGGAGGTGATGGAGCAACTGCTGGAAGAAGGCCATGCCTACCGCTGCTACTGCACCAAGGAGGAACTGGACGAGCTGAGGGCAGGGCAAATGGAGCGCAAGGAAAAACCGCGTTACGACGGTCGTTGTCGCCATCGCAGCGAGCCCAGGCCGGGCGTGCTCCCGGTGATCCGTTTCCGCAACCCGACCGAAGGGGAGGTGGCTTGGGACGATCTGGTGCGCGGGCGCATCGCTTTCCAGAACAGCGAACTCGACGATCTGATCATCGCCCGCTCGGACGGTACCCCGACCTATAATTTCACCGTGGTGGTGGATGACCTCGACATGAAGATATCACACGTCATCCGCGGCGACGATCACGTCAACAACACCCCGCGCCAGATCAATATCCTCAAGGCCCTGGGCGTCGAGCCGCCTCGCTACGGCCATGTGCCGATGATCCTCGGCGCCGATGGCGCACGGTTGTCGAAACGCCATGGCGCGGTGAGCGTGATGCAGTACCGCGACGAAGGTTATCTGCCGGAAGCCTTGCTCAACTATCTGGTCCGTCTGGGCTGGTCCCATGGCGATCAGGAAATCTTTTCGGTCGACGAGATGATCGAGTACTTCGACGCCAACGTGATCAACCACTCGGCAGCTACCTTCAATCCGGACAAGCTGCTCTGGCTCAACCATCATTACCTGATGCATTCCGATCCCGCCCATGTCGCCCACCATCTGCGATGGCATCTGGGGCGTCTGGACATCGATCCGACCGAAGGCCCCGATCCCGTCGACGTGGTGGTAGCCCAGCGCGAACGCTGCAAGACCCTGGTGGAGATGGCTCAGGCCAGCCGATTCTTTTATCGAGACTTCGACGATTACGACCCCAAATCCGCCCAGAAGTATCTGACTGCGGCCAGCGTGCCGGCGCTGGAATCGCTGCGGCGCCATCTGGCCGTCGTCCGGTCATGGGAAAAGGAGTTCCTCCACGCAGTCCTCGTTGCCACAGGGGAGGAGATGGGGCTCAAGCTCGGGGCTGTCGCTCAGCCGCTACGGGTGGCGGTGGCCGGCACCGCCGTGTCGCCACCCATGGATGTCACCCTGCATTTACTGGGTCAATTGCGCACTCTGAATCGCATAGACCGAGCCTTGCAGTACATCGAGGCAAAAAAAGACTAGACAGATATATCCAGCGGCCATATAATGATCGCTCAACTTCGGTTGGGGCCATAGCTCAGCTGGGAGAGCGCAACAATGGCATTGTTGAGGTCGGGAGTTCGATCCTCCCTGGCTCCACCAACTCTAAGTTAGCAGCCAGTCCTGTCCCCATCGTCTAGAGGCCCAGGACACCGCCCTTTCACGGCGGCGACGGGGGTTCGAATCCCCCTGGGGACGCCAGTGAAATCGATCAGTCACGATTCGGGGTGCACACGTGCGGTGTGGTACCCTGCATTCGCTTTTCCAGTTTCTGCACCTGTGCGGAGCGTACGCGCCCGCACACTGGCGTGAACGACGGCGACGCGTGATGCCGTGTTCCGAAGGGCCACGCCCGCGGTGGACGAAATGAGAAAAGATCCACCGTTTCGGCTGCCGATGACCTGGGCGTGGCGATCGGGCACATTAGCATGCTTCAGTTACGATATGATGTCGATGGAATGAGGGAGGCGCGAAGGTCCAATGCTGACCGTCAGCGACGATCACGGCTATCAGCTGCGCTGGATGACGAAAGGAATAGATCGCCATGATCGGTTTCTTTCATCCCCGGCCCTTTCGTGACTCCGCGATCGTCTGATGACCGGTTGGCGGCCGTTAGCCGCGCCAGCTGGAAAAGTACTTGAGCGTTGATCTGGCTTCGCTCCAAAATAGGGTTCTTAACCAGCCTGAGAGGATCGAAATCATGAAGCTCCATGACGCTATGTGTGCCGTGCTGCTCGGTCTGGCTCTCGGCTCGATGTCGATCGAGTCTTGTGCCGATGATTGGGCCAATTACGCCGGCGATGTCGGAGACAAATTCGGACGGGGTCTGGCCAACGCCTCGCTCGGATGGGTGGAAATGGTGAAAGGAGTGGGTATTGCGGCAAGCCATGACGGTCCGGCATTCATCCCGTTTGGTTTCGTAAAAGGTCTCGGCCATACCCTCGGCCGGACCTTGTCCGGCGCCTTCGACGTGGTGACTTTTCCCATCCCCACGGCTCCATTGAGTGATCCGGCGTATGTCTGGGATCGATTCGACCAGGAGACGCAATACGGCTATTTCGAACCCGCTAAGCGGCGATCCTCGAAATGATGATGATGAGCTCGGTCCACCTTCGGTCCGGGCGAATGGGGGAGGACGGGACGAGCTGATCTCATACGAGCCTTCGCGGCACGACACCGTGCGTGCTGCGAATGGCCCGCCCGGCAACAGGACAGAGCCGTGTCATGTACCAAGAGCAGCATGTCCTCGGAGAGGATGAAAGCGGTGGTTCGATCGAATCCCTGATGGCCGAAACCGTCGTTGCGCACTCGTTGCCGAAAGCCGGTTCAATTCATTCCATTTACTTGCGTTATCAGTTTGGCGACATCATCCGCAGGCAGCGGTTTGGCAATGAGAAAGCCTTGGATGGCATCGCAACCCGAGTTTTGCAGCAGGTTTTTCTGGGCGTCGGTTTCCACGCCTTCGGCGATGATTTTCAGTCCAAGGCTGTGGCCGAGCGCGATGATGCCGTCGCAGATCTTGGCATTGCCGTGATCGGTTTCGATGTCGTGAACGAAGGAGCGATCGATTTTCAGACTCTGAATGGGTAATAGTTTGAGGCGCCCCAATGAGGAATACCCAGTGCCGAAATCGTCGATGGAGAGGGTGATTCCATAATCCTGAAGCGATTTCAACAAAGCCTGAACCCGGCTGAGATTTTCCATGATGGCGGATTCGGTGATTTCGAGTTCGATATCAGAGCCGGACAGGCCATGGCGTTCGACGATGGAGCCCAGGGCTTCGAAAAACGACTCGTCCTGCAACTGCTTCACCGAAACGTTGATGGCCATGCGCACGCCCGCGATACCGTCGTTCCGCCAGGCTCGCAGCTGATGGCATGCCCGGTCGATGACCCACAGTCCCAAAGGCAGGATGAGTTTGGTCTCTTCGGCGATGGGTATGAACCGGTCGGGAGCGATGACTCCGAGCAGCGGGTGGCGCCAGCGCAGCAGCGCCTCGACGCTGCAGATGGAGCCGGTGGTCAAATCGATCTGGGGTTGGTAATGGAGTTTGAAGCCGCCGTGCTTCAGTGCATCGCGCAGGCCGTTTTCGATGTCGAGCCGCTCCCGAACGCCGCGGTTGATGGCCTGACTGAAGAACTCGAAGGTGTTGCGTCCCCGCGATTTGGCATGGTACATCGCGGCGTCCGCATGTTTCATCAGTGTCTCAGCGCTGTTTCCGTCGGCTGGGTAAATGGCGATGCCTATGCTTGCGCCGGAGTGCAGCTGATAGTCTTCGACGGTATAGGGGCGGCAAAGGCTTTCCAGGATTCGTTCCGCCATGGCGGCTGAAGTCGTCGAAACCCTGTTGCCGGTGATCACGACGATGAACTCGTCGCCGCCCAGTCGTCCCACCACCTGGCTGCCGGGGACGTTTTCGGTCAGGCGCGCCGCAACCTGTTCCAGCAGCGCATCGCCGATCCGGTGTCCCAGGGTATCGTTGATTCTCTTGAAATTGTCCAGGTCGATGAACATCACCGCGACCTGATTCTGTTCCCGCCGGGCGAGTTCAATCGCCTGTTCGAGGCGTCCGTGCAGGAAGACACGATTGGGCAGGTTGGTGAGCGGGTCGTGATGAGCGAGATGTTTGATCCGGTCTTCCGCTTCCCTGCGCTGGGTGATGTCGCGGAATGCGCCGTGGACGTAGCGTCGCCCGTCCATTTCGAAGGTGCTGCTACTGACTTCCACCGGCACGGTGGTGCCGTCGGCCCTGACCAGCGACAGCTCGATGGTCCCGGTTTTGCCCTGCAGCATGTGGCCGAGGAGATCCGTTTCTGCACCATCGGCATCGTTACCGGTTTGCTGGAGGTTGCACAGGTGCCGGCCGATGATTTCGTTGCGGGACATTCCCAGCAGTGTTTCGGCCTGACGGTTGCAGTCGACCAGGGTTCCTGTCTCGGAATCGGTGACGAGGATGGCGTCGCTGGCGACCTCGATCAAGGTGCGGTAGCGCCGTTCGCTGGCACGGAGTGCCCGGTTCTTGGCCACTTCCTCCTGGCGCCGCCGTTCCAGCTCCTCCATTTTCATGATCGCGGTGACCATGATGGCTGATACGAAAAGTGCAGCCACCATTCCTGTGGCCAGGTAGTCGTAGGTGACTTCACCTTTGAAGAGCAGCCCCATCGCTGCGGTCACGGCTTCGGACATCACGACAGAGGCCAGAATGCCGGCTATCCACAGGTATTTTCCCAAGAGAATGATGAGCGTCACTCTAAAATTCCTGCTTTTCTGCTCTTGCGGTTCGGGATTATCGGATGGATCGGCGTCTGTGTTGCCGACAGCCGCTCCCATGTCTATCGGGCGATTCCTTGAATAAGCCAATTGTATTGTAGCGCCCTCACCACCACAGCCGGCCTTGGTACGATCCGATTCAGATGTCGGCCTGCACTTCCAGGATGTTGAGACGTGCTTGCGCATCGTTCCCATGGAGGGTGGCTCCCGAGGGTTACCATTGTACCCATTCGCCTTCGCCATCGGGCTCCCCTCTCGGAGAGAGGGGAGGCGCAGCTCAAGCGGTCGTTTCCGTCAAGCAGCCGATTTGCTCGGCGCCGTCAGTATCTCGTCCCTGACCAATTTGAGCAAATGGATACGCAACATCGATGGCAGGTTCGTGATCTCTGCACTTTCCGTCGCCATCCTCCAGGCTGCCATATGCGTGCCGGTGGCGAGTTTTTCCGATTTGCCGCCGGGCAGTAACCGGAAAAAATCGAATTCCAGCAGAACCCCTTTTTGATGGATCGCTGCTACGGACATCCGGGCTTTGATGGTATCGAACGGCATCGCGTCCCGGAGGTGCCGGATCTCGGTGAAGATGCACCGGAGACCTTCCTGCGCTTCTCCGATTCGATAGGCGTCCGGAACGATGCCGTGAAAGTAGCTGTCCCGAAGGCTCCCTTGCAGTTCATAGTACTTTGAATAGTAAATGTTTCCTACCAGATTCGCATCGTTCGGCGATGTGACGACGCTTTGCTCGGCAAGAAAGACGCCTCCGGCGGGTCCAGGTTTTGCGCGCCACAGAGCGGTTCCAAGGAGTTCCATTGACCGACTGTGGCTGGTCTGTTCTCTCGCGCCATGCTCTGCTGGAGCTGCCTCGAGTTCACGGAAGAAGCTATCGAGGTAGGGAGGGTAAGGTTCGGGCATAACGACCCCGTGTGACAGGACCTTGGCCCAGGTCATCTGGATCTGGCTCGTTGCAACGCGCTCCGGTGTCCCGTGAGGGGGTACGCGGTTCCATTCGAATCCGACAGCGACCGTGGCATTTCCTGGACCATTTCGGCCAAGGAAACGGCACGATACCTCGATGATCTCGCCGGCGCAGACGGGCTTTTCGATCACCGCCCAGGACCGATTGGTCACCCATGCATGCTCGCCCGACGTGAACTCGTTGGTGAGTTGGCGCAAGACCGGCCGCAGTGCCATTTCCCTGATTCGTCCCATCCATTCGAAGTAGCGGGAGAAGTAGAGCGTTCCGTCTGCATTGGCACCGTCCTTGAATGCGAGGGGGAAGCGAAAAGCGATACGGTGGTCGGAATCCTGGGCGGTTACGTGGGTTTCAACGCGGAGAATATCCGCGGGATCGCCCCCAGCTGCGAGCCAGCGCAGCCAGGATCCGTCGTTCTCTCCCGTTGGCGCGGGGTGCGCCATCTTTACCGGAACTGCTTTGTCGAGCACCGGGGTACCGGTGACGACCATGGCCACCATGCGTTGCCCCCCGTGCTCCCTTACAAGGGGGAAACTCACAATCCAAAGTCGGACATATTTGTCTGTGGCGCGAAACAGCACGCCATCTGCTTTCATGGCTTCGATATCCAGGGTGAGATCACGCGTGTTCAGCGCTTTCATGGCCGCTTCCAGCGCGGCCCAGACCCTCGCTCCAGCCTCGTTCAGCAATTCACCCCTGCTTTCCAGACGGTGGACGAGGGAAAAAAGGTTGGCGTTGAGCATTGCACGCCATTGTTCGCGGCTACGCTGGATCGGTCCCACCAGGTCGCAGCCTTGAAAGCCCTTGCCAGCGACGCAAAGCAGCATTTCATCGTCATGGCTCAATGAGACTTCCAGCGGAGTGTGAGTTGCCATGGTTTCCCCGAGGCCGGCCGTCGTTCCGCTTTCTGGTGGGACAGGCGGGCGGAACAGTATCGGTTTTCCGTTTTCCAGCCAACGTATTTCGAGGTGAGACGTGTCCACCGCGAAGCGGCGTCCGGCTCCCCGGACGGCGGCATGAAAGACGGGGAGGCTCAACGCTCGCCTTTCGTGGCGTTTGCGCTTGTGCAGTTCCGGAATCTTACGAATGATTACGTAAGGGGCGGATAGACCGAACTTTCCTGCTTGCCGATCCGCCGTCTCCTGTAAGGACGGCTCATCCGTCGAGTCTGCTTGCTCAACCAGTTGGGCCGGTGTGGGGAGATCGGCACCATGCTCTAGCATATGGACTTCATAATTTTCGATGCGCTCAACGATTCGGTCGTTGTCATCATAAACGACCACGTCGGCCAGAACCCGGTGACCGTTACGCTGGGTTATTTCGGCTCGCGCCCTGTAGACTCCGCCATCGTTTATCTGGCGATACAGATCAATGCGGCCGATGTGCACGGGCAGGCAGACATCAGGGGTGAGCGTGAGTTGTCCGGCCTGCAGCAAGGTGTCGCGGTAGAACGGATCGCCCAGCACCAAGGGAGCCCGCACCGTGTCCGAGAATCCCTCGGGGGCATGTACGGTTTCGGCCCGCGCTTCGGTCACGAACACGACATGGTTGTCGTCCAACGATTCCACGCCGCTGATACGCTGGAACAGCGGCCCCTGGAACAGCACGCTGCCATAGAGATCGACCTTCGGAACGATGCCCAGCAACTGGCGCGGCGGCAGAGCGGTCTCTCCCGCCTCAGCGTCTCGACGCCGCCCCAGCACGAAGCGGGCGGCGAAATGCGCCGGTTCCATGCCGGTCTGTTCGGCATGGATCGATGCTTCCACCACAATCGGCTCCGACACCGCCGTGCGTTCCAGCGCCAGTGCCCGGATCTCGATGCGTTGCGGCCTTTCCGGATTCACCACGATCGGTCGTTCCAGGCGGATGTCCTCGATGCATACCACCTCCGCCCCGGCTTCACCCGCGACCCGCAGCGCCGCCTGGGCCATGGCTTCGAGCCCCATGACCGTAGGCAGGAGCAGGGAGCCGCGGTAGTCGTGGTCGGTGAGATAGAGATCGTGCCGGGTGTCGAGGCTGACCTGGGTGATGAGTTCTATCTCTGCCTCGAAGCGTTGCACTTCGCCGAGGAAGCGGCCGGCTGGGGGGGATACCTCGGTCACCGGCGGACGGACCCAGGTGGCGAGACCGTCGGCGCTGGCGGCCACGATCACTTCCCGCGTCGGCGGCGCCGTGCGCATCCAGCGTAGGAACTGGCGCACGCCCTCGGCGACCGGAATCGCGTCGATGCCCAACTGGCCCAGATGGCGGACGCTACCGAGTTTCACGCCCATGCCGACTTCGTCCCATACGCTGAACGCGTGGCAGACCACCGCCGTTTCCGGGTGCGCCTGCGCGAATCCGTCCAGCAGCCGCGCCACCGCCTCGTTCGAATAGGCATACCAGGCATTGTTCATCATGCCGGTGACACCGATGATCGACGTCAGTGCCGCGAACAGTTTGGGCGGACGGTTCCCGAACAGGGCCAGCAGGTTCTCGGCGCCTTTCAGCTTGGGTGCGATTTCGCGTCGGGCCTGTTCGGCCGACACCTCGGTCACCGGCCGCGGGATGTTGGTCCCGGCGCCGTGTATCACCCCGGTCACCGGCCCCATTTCGCTGTGGATGGTGGTGATCGCCCGTTCCATCGCCTGGAGGTCGGCGACGTCGGCGGCGTAGTAGCGGCAGTCGACACCCGCTTCGGCGAAGCGCCGGAGGGTCGCCGCGAGTTCACCGGATTCGCCCGGCTGCGGTGCCGGCGAGCGTCCGATGAGGGCGAGCCGGACACCGGTCTCGAGGGCGAAAGCCAGGGCGCATTCGGCGGTGATGCCCTTGCCGCCGCCAGTGACCAGCACTACATCTTCGGCCGACCATTCGATCGAGCGCGGGGTGCAGTCTTCGGGTTCGATCCTCTCGATGCAGCGGCTCCAGCGCTTGCCCTCGCCATCGTATTCCACCGCCTTGTAGCCGGGCTGGCCGGACAGTTCCGCCGCCACCCGGTCCGCGACGAAATCCGCGGTCAGAGCCGGGTCGAAATCGATCACGCCGACTTCGAGTTCCGGCCGCTCCAGCGAAAGGCTGGCGGCGAACGACCAGGCGCTGACCGTTCGCCCACCCGGCAGCCCCCTTTGGCCGCTGCGCTGGAGGAAGAAGATGCCGTTCAGGTTCCGCCAGAGGGCGGGAGTCTGTCGGGCGAGTCTGTGAACGACGGCCAGTTCGTCGACCCCGGCGTCGGCGACCGAACCGGCGCGCGGCGCATCGTCATCCGACAGTACGATCACCAGCCGTTGCGTGTCTTCAGGGAGCTGGGCCCGTTCCAGATCGCCTGCATTCACCGTCCGGGCCGCAAGGCGTCGCCCCAGATGCTCTGCAAACGGGGCGCCGGCGAGGGGGAGCACGACCAGACATTCGCCGGCCGGTGGTTCCGGTGCGTCACAAGGCGAAACGAGCGGGGCGGCCACTCTCGACTGGCGGAATGCCCGGACCCAGTGCAGGCGTCTGGCGGGTGCCTTGGCGATTGCCGCAGCCGGCTTGGAACGGGCGGCCTCTCCGCCGGTCGCCGTCTGGAGCGCCGCGGCGATTTCTTCCAGGGTCGCGTTGGCCAGCGACGCGGCGTCGATCCGGTCCTGGGTGCCCGTGGCCAGGATCAAATCGCCCAGCAGCGCGCCTGCTTTGATCGAGTCGATGTTGAGGTCATCCAGTAGTCGCTGGTCCGGTGCCAGGCAGTCGCGGCTGAACCCGGTGCGCTCGGCAACCAGGTCGAGCACCAGGTCCATCGCCGGGACCGGCGGGAGAGAGGCCACGGGAGGTGTCGGCGCGGCGGCGTCGAAAGCGGCGATGACGCTACCGACGGTGTCGGCGTGCAGGTGCATCGGATCGATCGTTCCCTGCACCCCCAGGCGGATGGCGGCATCGCCGAGCAGGGTGCCGATCTTGATCGAGTCCAGGTTCAGGTCATCGATCAGGCGGGCCTCGTCCTTCAACGTGTCGATCGCGAAGCCGGTACCTTCGGCCAGCAGCGCCAACACCACGTCGCGCGCCGAGGCGGACGTCGTGCCTGCGGATGCCGGAGCGGCGGCCGCCGGTTCAGGCCGGTGCTCGATGATGGCGGGCCGGACGTCGGCGAAGAATTCGCCCTTGAGGTTCTGCGAAATGGACCGCATGCGATCGAGTAACGGACGGTTGGCGAGCAGGGCTCCGATTCTCAGGCCCAGCTCGGTCAGGTAGTCCCGGTTGCCCGGAAACCGGCGGTTGATCAGCAGCAGCACGCCCAGGGGCAGATGCTGCTTGGTGAGGACGGGTACGCAGTCCACCGCGCGCGTTCTGACGCCGGCCAGTCGGTCGAGCGTGGGCTCGAAACGGGGGTCGGCGTGGGCATTGGCCAGATGCAGTGAGCGCCGGGTGGTGAAAACTTCCCCAGGAATGCCGCGCTCCGCGCTCAGGCCCAGCTTTTCGGCCGCAGCGCCGAAGGCGGGATAGAGCATGGCGGTATCACGATCGTGCAGCAGGAGCGCGCCGTATTCGGCCCCGAGGCTGTCCTTGGCCGATTCCACCAGGTTGCCGATGATCGCCTCCGGGCGTGGGTCCACCGTTTCCCCAGCTACCACACGATGCAGCATCGTCTCGATGCCATCCAGCTCACGGGCGCGTTCGGCCAGGTAGGCCTGGATCAGGCCGGGTGCGGCGATCGCTGCGAGTTCCGCCAGAATTTCCGCGTCCATGGGCGTGAAAGGCTCCCCCGGTCGTCGGGCGACGCGAACCAGCCCGAGCGGGTGGCCGGCACCGCTGGGGAATGGCACGTACAGCGCGGTCCAGGAAGGCGGGACGCCAAGGGTCTCGAGCTCGGCCTGGACGCGGGGATCTTCCCCGAGGATTTCGATGGCCTCCGGCGCCCCGGAACGGAGCACGTCGGCGAAGATGCCGTCGGCGGCGCTCAGCCGGTTGGCGAACATGTCGAAAGGCAGGACCACCCGCAAGGACTGCTCGCTCTGCTCGAACAACAACACGGTGGCGTGATCGGCATGAACGGCATCACGGAAGGCCGCCGTCAGCGTCTCCGACAACTGGGCCAGATCGGAGGCCGTTCGTTCGCCGATCCGGCGCAGTGCGCCGTCTCTGAGGACGGTCCGGTTGCCGTCGACCGTGGGGACGGCACCGAGTTCACGTTCGCACGGGGCGACATAGAACTTGCGTGCGGAGGCGGGCACGAATGGCCGGACCAGCCGGTTTTCGTACAAGCGTTCCCAGCGCAGGGCGAGCCCGCGGACATGGGCTTCGGCTACCACTGCATTGAAATCGGCGTCGCGTCCTGGTCTCCCTTCGACCGGCAGGCAGGGGCGCACGCGGCCGTTGCCATGGCTTTGCGCCAGTCCGGACAGCACCCGGCCGGGGCCGACTTCCACCAGCCAGTCGCAATGTTCCGACATCGCTTCCAGCAGACGGGTGAAATTCACCGACGATACGATCTGGCGGGACAGGTGGGCGCGCAGATCCACGCCGGAGGCGATTTCGCTGCCGTCGATGCTGGAGAACACCCGGACGATCAGCTCGCTGGCGCGCTCGGGGACGTCCGCGTTGCGTCGGAAGTCTTCCGCCGCGCTTTCGACCAGCCTCGAATGGAAGGCATTGGATACCGGCAGCAGGCTGGCGCGGATGCCGTCGGCATTCGCCAGCTCGACGGCACGGGCAACCGCCGCCCGCTCACCCGAAATGACGGTCTGCGACGGTGAGTTGATGTTGGCGATCGCGCAATAGCCGTGGTCTTCGCGGGCCAGGATCGCCTCGGCGGTCGCGGCGTCGCAGGCCAGCACGCCCATCGCGCCCGCCTCGCCTTCCGGAGCCGCCATGACGAGCCCCCGTAGCGTGGCCAAACGGATGAGCGTGGATGCGTCGTACGCGCCGGCCGCGGCCAGCGCAGTGAGTTCGCCCAGACTGTGTCCGCCCACCACGGAAGGAAGGATGCCGAGCGATTCCAGCCGCTGTTGCCACAGCAGGGAGGCGGTGCAGATCGCAGGCTGGGCATTTTCGGTGGCGGTCAGCGCAGCCATCCAGGCCGGTTCAAGCTTTTTCGCCGGATCACGCTCAGTGGAGCGGAGGTACAGCCGACTCAAGCGGCCGTCCGGGTCCTCCGGACGCAAGGTCGCGGCTTCGGCGTCCGAGCGTGCGACGGTGTCCCGCGCCCATTCGAAACGCTCGACCAGACTGCGGCCCATCCCGATCTGCTGGGAGCCCTGGCCCGGAAACAGGAACCCGACTCGCTGCGGCGAGATGGCATGTCCGATCCAGACCTGATCCCCTTGCCACAGGCTGCTCACTGCCGGGGTTTCTTGCTCCAGCTGCCGCTCCAGCAGTTCGAGCCGGGATTCGAGCTCCTCGACCGAACCGGCGACCACAGCCGCCCGCCAGGGATGGTCGCCGGCGAGAGTCGCTGCCCGGGCGGCCGCATCCACCAACTCCCCGACCGCCATTCCCTCGATCTGCCGGCGGAATTCACACACGGCCTGACGCAGCGAGTGCGGATCAGCGGCCGAGAAGGGGAAAACTTCCGTGTGCTGACGGCTGGCCAGCAGCACCCGCTCCGGCAAGGAAGGTTCGAGTTCCGGGGACGGCGGGTCACCGCTTTCCAGCGTGACGTGGCAGTTGATCCCGCCGAACCCCATGGCAGACACGCCGGCGCGCAGGCACTCGTTGGGCTCCCTGAGCTGTCCGTCCAGCACCGGGTAAAGCCCGCGCGCCGATTCCGCGAAGCTGGGGTGCGGCTCGGTACAGCCGGCGGTGGGTGGCACCACACGCCGGTTGACCGCCAGGACCGCCTTGATGAATCCGCCGATGCCGGCCGCCGCTTTGGTGTGACCGACGATCGACTTGAACGAGGTCATGCCGACCGAATGGTCCTCGACCGCTCCGTATGCGGCCAGTGCGCCGGCCACGCCTTCGAGCTCGGTACGATCGCCGACGGCGGTGCCGGTGCCGTGACCTTCCACGAATGCCAGCGTCTGTGGGGCATAACCCGCGGCCCGGTAGGCGCGCAGCAGCGCCAGGCTCTGGCCCTTCGCGCTGGGCGCGGTGATGCCGCCGCGGCCGTCGGATGACACGCCCCAGCCGCGCAATACCGCATAGACCGTGTCGCCGTCCCGGCGGGCGTCCTCCAGCCGTTTCAGCACTACCATGCCGCAGCCCTCGCCGGGAATGAATCCCTTGCCGCGCCTGTCGTAGACCCGCATTTCATCGCGGGTGAGGGCAGTGGCTTTGGCGAAGCCGATCAGTTCGAGCGTGTCGAGGCTCACGTCGACGCCGCCGGCGATCGCCAGGTCCATTTTGCCCTGCTGCAGGTAATCGGCGGCGGTGGCCACCGCCAACAGCGAGGATGAGCAGGCGCCGTCGACGATGTAACCGCCGCCGTGCCAGTCGAGGTAATTGCAGATGCGGCCGGCGATGGTATTGGCCAGGCCGCCCGCCAGCGTGTCTTCGCTGGCCGGCGGGAACACCGATTTGTAGACGTCTTCCATCGCGGTTTCGAATTCCTGCATCAGGTCTTCGGAGAGTCCGCGCGCCTGCGCCGTTTTTCGCAGCACCTTGCGGACGAAAGGCCAGCGCAGGCGCATCGTGCCGGCGCGGGTCTCCTCGCCCGTCAGGGTGTTGCCGATGATCGCGCCGGCGGTGTCCTTCGGAAGGGCGTCGGGGCGGACGCGGGCATGGTTCAGCGCCTCCAGGGCCGTGGCCAGGGAAAGCCAATGGACGATGTCCGTGGCCTCGAACGTCGATTTGGGGATGCGATAAGTGCCGGGATCGAACTCGAAGCCGTCAAGGACGGCGGCTTTGCGTCCATAGGTCTTGTCGGGCGCTGCGGGGTCGGGGTCGTAATAGTCGGCGAGCGGCAATCGCACGTCGGGTATTTCGCGGAACTGTTGCCGGCGGCTGAGTATGTTTTCCCACAGTTGCAACAGGTTTCCGGCGCCGGGGTAGCGACAGGCCATACCGATGACGGCGATCGGCTGAACGGTTTCGGTACGCATAGGGCATTTTCCTCCTAGAAAAAGAACTGCCCGGGATTCGGGCAATGGGAATGACGCTCCCTGGGGGCGGAACGTCGGGACGTGAATGCAGCGAAGAATGGCTGCCTCGAAATTCAACGTACCAAGAATGAGGAGGAATTCAAGGGCATACGGCATAGGAGCCGACAACCCCTGGACAAAGGGGGATTCGGAGAAACAAGAAGAGTTACAAAATGCTGCCGGAGCCCTCCGAAATTCTGGCAGGGGTCAGGACGAGGCGCGATCGTCGAACCACCGGTACAGGGTCGGCAATACCACCAAGGTCAGCAGCGTCGAGGTGATGAGGCCGCCGATCACGACGATGGCCAGCGGCCGCTGGACTTCCGAACCGGGGCCGGTGGCGAACAGGAACGGCACCAGGCCCAGCATGGCGACGGTGGCGGTCATCATGACCGGCCGGAAACGCTGCTTGCAGCCTTCGACTATGGCGGCTTCGCGATCGAGGCCGGTTTCGCGCAGACTCCGTATGTAGGAGACCAGGACGACGCCATTCAGCACCGCGATACCCCAGAGCGTGATGAAGCCGACCGAAGCGGGCACCGACAGATATTCGCCAGAGGCGAACAGGGAAAAAATCCCACCCATGGAGGCGAAGGGGAGGACCAGAATGATGAGGCTGGCGAATCGCAGCGAATCGAACAGCAGGAACAGCAGGAAAAAGATCGCCGCGATGGTGACCGGAACGATGACGAGCAGGCGATTCATGGCGCGCTCCAGGTTCTCGAACTGGCCGCCCCACTCGAGGTAATAACCCTCGGGCAGCTTGACCTTTTCGCCGACGGCCTTTTGCAGTTCGGCCACGAAACCACCCAGGTCGCGGCCGCGCACGTTGGCGCCGATCACCAGGCGGCGCTTGGCCATTTCCCGGCTGATCTGGGCCGGGCCATCGGTCAGCCGGATTTCGGCCAGATGTTCCAGCGGCACCAGCGCACCATGATGGGAGCGCAGCAGGATCTTACCGATGGCTTCCACACTGTCTCGGAAGTCGGCGGGGAATCGCACCACCGCCGGGAAGCGTCGCTCGCCTTCGTAGATCTGGGTTGCCTCGCGCCCTCCGATCGCGGTTTCGATGATGTCGTTGATGTCCTGCACGTTGATTCCGTGGCGGGCGATGGCCCAGCGGTCGATGTCGATGGTGAGGTACTGCTGGCCGCTGACCCGCTCCATCCGGACGTCCGCCGAACCCCGGATCGAGTTGAGCACCCGGATGATTTCCTCGCCCTTGCGTTTCAACGTCTCGAGTTCATCGCCGAAGATCTTGATGGCGATGTCGGACCGCACGCCGGTCACCATCTCGTCGACCCGGTCCGAGATCGGCTGGGCCATCACGACCTGAACGCCCGGCAGCACCTTGAGCTTCTCGGCCAGCGCCTCCATCACGTCGTCCTGGTCCCAGCCGCGCGGCAACTGGTCCACCGGCTTGAGGGTGAGGATGGGGGTGGATTCGTTCTCCGGCTGGGTGTCGGTGGGGTTCTGGCTGCGGCCGAGCTGGGAAACGGCGCGTTCGACGCCCGGGACCTGCATGACCAGCCGCATCGCCTCGGTCTCCATTTCGATCGACTCGTCCAGCGACATGCTGGGGGCCCGGTTGATGCCGGTGACGATCGAACCTTCCTTCATCTCGGGAACGAACGAGGTGCCCAGCAAGGGGAACAGCGCAAGGCTCGAGGCCAGCAGGGCCAGGGCCAGGGCGACCACCGTCCGCGGCCGGCCGAGCGCAACCCGCAGCAGGGCGAGGTAGGGGCGCTTCATCGCCGCGATGATACGGGTGTCGCGCTCGGCCCCGCCTTTGAGCAGGTAGGCGCACAGCACCGGCGAGAGGGTCAGCGATACGATGAGCGAAATGAACAGCGCGATGGCGATGGTGTAGGCCAGCGGGGCGAACAGCTTCCCTTCCAGGCCGGTCATGGTCATCAGCGGCAGGAACACCAGGCAGATGATGCCGACCCCGAACAATACCGGCGTGCCGACCTCGGCGGCGGCGCGCAGCACCACCTGCAGCTTGGTTTCCCCGGAGTCCTTCATTTCGCCCAAGTGGCGGAAGGTGTTTTCCACGACCACCACCGAACCGTCGACCATGATGCCGATGGCAATCGCCAGCCCACCCAGCGACATCAGGTTGGCCGAAATGCCGTAGCGGTTCATGACGATGAAGGTCGCCAGCGGCGTGACCACCAGGGTTGCCACCACGATCAGGCTGGAGCGGACGTCGCCCAGGTAGAGCAGCAGAATGACGACGACCAGCGTGATGCCTTCGACCAGCACCTTGGTCACGGTGTGGACAGCAGCGTCGACCAGCGTGGTGCGGTCGTAGTAAGGCACGATTTTCAGGCCGCCGGGCAGCATGCCCTTGTCGTTGATCTCACGGATCCGTTCCTTCAACTCCGTGACGATGCGCTTGGCGTTGCCGCCGCGGAGCATCATCACGATGCCGCCCACGGCCTCGGTCTGCCCGTTCTTGATGACGGCCCCGTAGCGGACTGCGTGACCGATCTTCACCTCGGCCACGTCGCGGATGAACACGGGCGTGCCGCCGCTTTCCTTGAGCACGATGTTGCGGATGTCCTCGATGCTTTCGATCAGTCCCAGCCCGCGGATGAGGTACTGCTCGGCATAGCGGGGTAGCTTGCCGCCGCCGCTGTTGGCGTTGTTGAGCGCCAGGGCCGTGTAGATGTCCTTGAGCGAGATGCCGTAGTGCCGCAGCCGGTCCGGGTTGGCGAGCACCTGATACTGCCGCTCGAAGCCGCCGATCGAGTTGATTTCCGCGACGCCGGGGACGCCGCGCAACAAGGGGCGGACCACCCAGTCCTGAATGGTCCGGCGCTCGGTCAGCTCCTGCTCGGTCAGGACACGGTCGCCGTCGTCCGGGCGCTCCAGGGTGAACTGGTAGACTTCGCCCAGGCCGGTCGACACCGGCCCCAGTACCGGCGTGATGCCTTCCGGCAACTGGGCGGCCGCTTCGATCAGCCGCTCCAGCACCAATTGGCGGGCGAAGTAGACGTCGGTGTCGTCGCTGAACACCAGGTTGATCTGGGACAGGGCGTTGCGGTTGACCGAGCGCATCTCGGTCAGGCCCGGCAGGCCGGTCATCGCGATTTCCAGCGGCACCGTCACGAAGCGCTCGACCTCCTCGGGCGAGCGCCCCGGCGCCTCCGCCGCGACCTGGACCTGGACGTTGGTCACGTCGGGGAAGGCATCCACCGACAGTTCCTGCATTGCGTCGATCCCGAAGCCCAGCAGGCACAAGCCCAGGATCACCACGACGAGGCGTTGCCGGAGGACCGCGCGGATGAGGGATTCGATCACGGGGGAGCAGTCTGTGGTTGATCGCAGGGTGGCCGATAACTCCTGGAATTCGGCTCCGCTGTTGTTCGAGCATGAAGTCGGCTCGATCCAAGGCGGCTGCGGCAGTTTAGCAAAATCCGGTTTCCCCGCCCGCGCCGCCAACAAAGGGCGGGAATCGGAGATTGGCTCGGGATACAATCGAGATACACACTGATTGGAAGCCAGCCTGTCATGCCACAACCCCAACGCCTCATCGTCGGCATCAGCGGTGCCACGGGAATCATCTATGGTGCGCGGCTGCTGGAGCTGCTGAAGGAGACCGGGATCGAGACGCACCTGGTGGTGTCCCGGGCCGCCGATCTGACCCGGGCGCACGAGCTGGAGCTGAGCGCCGCGGCGCTGCGTGGTCTCGCCAGCGTGAGCTATGGCGCGAACGACGTAGGCGCGGCGCTTTCCAGCGGATCGTTCCGGACCGCCGGTATGGTGATTCTGCCATGTTCCATGCGGACGCTGGCCGAGATCGCCACCGGCGTGACCAGCACCCTGCTGACCCGTGCCGCCGACGTGGTATTGAAGGAGCGGCGGCGGCTGGTGCTGCTGGTGCGTGAGACCCCGCTGCACGCCATCCACCTGCGCAACATGCTGAGCGTGACCGAATGCGGCGCGATCGTCATGCCGCCGGTGCCGGCGTTCTATACCCGGCCGCAGACCATCGACGACATGGTCACCGACACGGTGTGCCGGGTGCTGGATTTGTTCGACATCGACGTCGGCCGGGCCAGGCGCTGGGGCGAGGACATCGACACGGGCGCGGCGACGGTTTGAGCCGGCTCAGCCTGCGACCCATTGCAGGTAGCACACGGCGGTGCCGTCCGGATCGCGCAGGCTGAACGTTCGGCTCCCCCAACTCGTCGTAATCGGAGGCGGCGCGTGGATGGCGAGGGCGCGGTGGGCGGCATCCACGTCGGCGACCTCGATCACCAGATGGATTCGGTCGCCGACCGGACCGAGTTCCAAGGCCGCCTTTTCCCGGGCGGCATCCAGGATTTCCAGTTTCAGCCCGTTCAGGTCGAACACACAGCTGCGGCCGTTCGGCCGATCCCATCGCTTCAAGACCGTGAAACCGAGTGTCTTGCCGTAGAAGTCCGTCAAGGCCTCGAATTGTCGAGTCGCAAGTGCAACGTAGCTCATAGTGCGGCGACGGCTCGGCCGATTTCCGCCAACAGGGCTGGGCCGCGGTAGATGAAGCCGGTATAGACTTGCACCAGACTGGCGCCGGCTTCGAATTTCGCCACCGCATCCGCGCCGGAAAAGATGCCGCCGCAGGCGATGATGGGCGCCCGGCCTTGGAGGGCATCGGCCAGCCGGGCGACGACCTCGGTCGAACGCAAGAACAACGGCTTGCCGCTCAGGCCGCCGGCCTCATCGGCGTGCTCCAGTCCCTCCACACCATCCCGCGAAGCCGTGGTATTGGTGGCGATGACCGCGTCCACCCCGTGGCGGACCACAGCGCCGGCCAGCGCCTTGATTTCCTGCGAATCCATGTCCGGCGCGACCTTGAGAGCCAGCGGCACCCGTTTGCCGTGTTGTGCGGTCAGCTCCTCGCGTTCCCCCATCAGACCGTCCAGCAATTCATCGAGCAGGGCGCCGAATTGCAGGCTCCGCAGGCCCGGCGTGTTGGGGGAGGAGACGTTGAGGGTGACGTAGTGGGCATACGGATAGACCGCTTTCAGCCCCTCCCGGTAATCGTCCAGCGCTCGTTCCACCGGAGTCGTCAGGTTCTTGCCGATGTTGATGCCGAGGATGCCGCGGTAACGGGTTTGCCGGACTCGGGCGATGAGGTGCGCTACGCCCGAGTTGTTGAAGCCCATGCGGTTGACGAGGGCGCCGGCTTCGGGCACACGGAACAGCCGGGGCCTGGGGTTGCCGGGTTGGGGGCGTGGAGTGACCGTCCCGATTTCGAGGAAGCCGAAGCCGAGCGCAGCCAGGCCGTCGATGCAGTCGCCGTTCTTGTCCAGGCCGGCGGCGAGGCCGATCGGGTTGGGAAATTCCAGTCCCATGACGGTGCGTGGGCTGGTGGGCAGGGACTGTTTCAACGGATTGGCCGGCCCCAGCTTCGCCGCCAGCCGCAGGGCCGACAGGCTCAGTTCGTGGGCGGTTTCGGGATCCAGCCGGAACAGCAGGGGGCGGAGCAAATTTTCGTAGATCATGACGCCTGCGATGAGAAGGGCCGGGGAGGAGCGGACGGAATCAGCCGTCGCACGTCGGCCAGGGCTTCGGGATCGATTCCGGCGGCACGCCGGGCGCCGTGGCAGAGCGCTCCGCGGAAGCCGAGGTAATCGGGTTCGAGGCTCAGCAGTCCAGGAACATCCTGGCTCCGGAGCGAGCCGGCCAGGCCGCACAACAGACTCTGAGCGCGGGTTTCGCCGACGAAGCGTTCGAGCACGGCGCGGTCCAGTATTTCTGTCAAGGGGCCCGAGTCCTTGTCCTGGGTATCCAGCATCGCGCCGGCGAAGCCCGCCTTCTTCAGCCGGGCAATCCAGTCGAAGTCCGGCAGATTGTCTGCGAACAGTACGGCGACCAGGCGCGTGCCGTGGCTGGCCAGCTGCGCCAGGGCCGCGAGGGTGGAGCTCCAGTCGCCGCCGCGGAACATGCCGATCTTGACGTAATCCACGCCGGTGTCGGCCATTTCGCGCACCGCGCGGCAGATCGGGTCCGGTTCCAGCGGCAGGTCGCCGATGGTGGCGCTGACCGGTACCGTGCCCTCCATCTCGGCCACGATCCGGCCTACTTCGTCCGCCGGCAAGGCGCCCAGGCTGCCGTACTCGGGTGCCTTGAGGTCGACGATGTCGACGCCGGCCTCCAGGGCGATGCGCGCCTCGGTCAGGTTGCGGACGCTGGCGAGCATGCCGGTCATTCGATTTCCTCCCTCTGGCGTTGATACGCTTCGATGGCTTCCATCAACCAGCTCCAGGCCTCCAGTTCATGGGGGCCGGCGGTTTTGTCCAGGCCGATGCGCAGATAATCCAGCTCCCGTTCGATCTTGCTCCAGGGCAGGAAGTGCAGACGGCTGACCAGGATGGCGGCTTCCAGCACCGCGAACTGGGCGCGGTTGAAGCCGCGGAACGGTGCGTGGTTGGCCTCGTGCACCACGCGGAAGTAGAGGCGCGGCCGTTCCGGATCGTCCTCCCGCCGGACGAGTTCGAGTTCGGCGTGCGCCAGGGCGCCGCCCAGACGCTGGCCGGCGACGCGGTCGGCCGGAACCAGCGGCCAGTCGCGGCGGCCGGTCAGACAGCCGGCGAAAATCCGGACGTCGTCGCTGTAATTCACCACGGCGCAGCCGGATGCCAGGACGTTGTCCAGGGTCCGGGAGGGCCGGAACGGCATGATGAGGTAGTCGGCTCCGCCGCTCTTCGAATCGGTGGCCGGCACGTGGATGCCCATGGGGGCGATGTGCGCGGTTTCTCCGGCGGCGGTCGTGGTCACCAGGGTTTCGCGGATCATGATTCAGTCATCCCTCGGTTTGGCCAGCGTGGTCCCGGCCGGTTTGTAGGCATGCGGGTCTGCCGTCGATTCCTGGCGATCGACCGCACAGCCCCAGTCCAGGGTTTCGTCCTGGACATAGCGTTTGCCAAGCTGCCAAGCGATCTGGGCGCGGGCCAGTTCCACGCCGAGATAGAAGGCGTGTCCGCCGTCGTGTTCAACGCCCAGGGAGGGATAGAGCTGGAATGGATCGGCAGCGCTGTGGAAGCCGTCCCGGTTGAAGATGTGGATACCGGCGGCGCTGATCTGTATCCGGTAACTGGGGTCGCGGATGGCCTGGGCCAGCTCCCGGATCTCCGCTTCCGAGTAAGGGAAGGGGGCACGTTCATGGAGCGCCATCAGGCCGTCACCCATGTGCTTGGGCAGTGCATTCAGTCCGCGGGCGGCGAACATGATTCGCCGCGCCAGGTCGGCTTCGGCCACGGCCCGCCGCGCATGTTTGCTGACCTGGGTCGTCAGGATGGCGCGGATGCCGAGTTCCGAGCACACCCCCAGCAGCAGGGCGTTGATGCCGGCGGTATCGGCATGGGTCAGTTCGGTGAGGTTGCCGACGCCCATCATGATTTCGACCTCCGGATGGCGGCGGCGGGTTTCGTGGTAGCGCGTCAGGGAATCGGTGAAGCCGAAATGGATGGGGTCGAGGATGGGATCGACCAGGAACGGTTTGCCACGCGATCGCATCCCGGCCACGGCGCGGTCGAGCGACTCCAGATCGCCATGCCGGGCGGGGATGAGGACGGGGATGGAAGCCACCTGGTCGGTGACCCACAGCGAATCTTCGTGCAGGCTGAGCAAGTAATCGGCGCCGGCCGCGCCCCCTCGTACCAGATCCGCAGTTTCCAGCGAGTCCACGCTGACCTGGAACCTTTCCCGTTTCAATGCGGCGATGGCTGCTTCGAGATGGGGAAATGGCGTGGCGGGCAGGCAGCCGAGGTCGATCACGTCCGCCCCGTGTCTGCGGTAGTCGGCGGCCTGGCGGAGGATGCCGTCGACATCCAGGTGGGGGGCATCGACGACTTCGGCGAATATTCTCAGATCGTAGCGGCTGAGATCCGGCTTCCTGGCCGCCCGTCCGAAGAACTCCGGCAGGTCGCGCAGTTCTTCCGGCCCCCGTTCCACCGGCAGTCCCAGGTCCCGGGACAGGGTCTCGAGGTCGCCGCGGCAGCGCCCCGGCACCAGGATGCGGTCGGCGCCAAAGGTGTCTTTCAGCCGCCGGCGGATCATGTCCGCGGTCATCAGCGCGGCCACACTGAGACCGAGTTGGTGCACCGTGTATTCGAATTCCGGCGCCATCTCCTCGAGAATCCGATGCAGTTGCTTCTCGGCCAGCTTGCCGGTGAGGAACAGGATGTGTTCCGCCATGGGTGGGTGCGGGAATGTCCGGGATGGGGCGAGGGGAGGCAAGTATAGCAAAGCCGCCGCGGCTCGCCCCCTGGTCTCGACTCAAGGTTTGAATGGCAGGGGGCGGCGGAGGAAATCCTCGAATTCTCCGGGCGGCAACGGCGGGCTGATCAGATAACCCTGCGCCTGGTCGCAGCCCAGGGTCTTGAAGCAGTCCAACTGCGCCTGGGTTTCTATGCCTTCGACGGTGCAGCTCAGCTCCAGGCTTTTGGCGAGGGAAACGATGGCGCGGGAGATCGAAAGATTGTTGCAATCGTCGGCGCCCCAGGGGACGAATTCGCGCGCCACCTTGAGATGGCTCAAGGGCAGACGGCGCAGATAGCTCAGCGAAGAATAGCCGGTGCCGAAATCGTCCATGGAAAAACTTACGCCGGTACGCTTGAGTTCCAGCAGCGTCCTTACGACCGTATCCACGTCCTGCAAGAGCAACCGCTCCGTCAATTCGAGCTCCAGCAAGGTCGGATCTACAGCGGTTTCGGTGAGAGTGTCGGCGACCAGCCGGACGAAATTCGGCTCGCGGAACTGGCGCGCAGAGATGTTGACAGCTATGCGGACCGGCTTCAGGCCGGACCGTTGCCAGCCGGCGATCGTCTGGCAGACCGTTCGGATGACCCATTTGCCCAACGGGACGATCAGGCCGCTGTCCTCGGCCACCTGGATGAATTCGTCCGCGGGGACCCGTCCCAGTTCGCGGCTGTTCCAGCGTGCCAGCGCTTCGGCGCCGGTGACGGCGCCGCTTTGCAGACTCATCTGGGGCTGGAAGGCGAGCTCCAGTTCCCCGTTTTCCAGGGCTTTTCGTAACCGGGTTTCGATCGACAGCAGCCGGTTTGCCCGCCGGTTGAGGTCGGGGGTGAAGAACTCGTAATTGCCGCGGCCTTTCTCCTTGGCCAGGAACATGGCGGCGTCGGCGCTGCGGAGCAGGCCGTCGGCGTCGCGGGAGTCTTCGGGAAACAGGCTGATGCCGCCGCTGAGACTGACGAACAGCTCATGCCGGTCCAGTACCACCGGTGTCTTGACGGCCTCGATGGCCGCCAGGGCGAAGCGCGAGGCATAACCGATGTCGTCGAGGTCTTCCATCAGCACGGCGAATTCGTCGCCGCCGATGCGCGCCAGGGTGTCCCCTGGACCCAGCCGTTCCTCGAGGCGGCGGCTGATCTCCAGGAGGACGCTATCGCCCACCTCGTGGCCCAGGCTGTCGTTGATGAGTTTGAATCGGTCGACGTCGAGAAACAGGAGGCCCAGCCGTTTGCCGCCTGCCAGCGCCTGCGAGACGGCCTGTTCCAGCCGCTGTTGGAACCTGAAGCGGTTGGGTAACTGGGTCAGGGGGTCGTAGTACGCCAGATAATCGAGGTAGTGGCGGCTTTGCCGCAACTGGGCCTCGAAGCTGTTGCGCTCGGTGATGTCGTTGTTGACTTCGACGATGGCGCGTGGCACGCCCTCGGCGTCCCGGTACAGTTCCCAGTGGGTTGCCACGGTTCTTTCCCTGCCTTGCCGGTCGACATGGGTGAGTTCGCCTTTCCAATGGCCGTCGGCCAGCACCTTCTGGCGGATCGTGGCCAAGGGGAGGGGAAACCGGCTGTTCAGCAATTCGTGAGAGGTGCGGCCGAGTGCCTCGTCCTTGGTCCAGCCGTAGAATTTTTCGGCGTAGCTGTTCCAGAATACGATGCGGTCTTCGAGATCGCGCGCCAGGACATGGGCGTGCTTCAGCAATTCGGCCTGCTGGCGAAGTTCCGCCGCTTGCGCGATCAGTTCGTGTTCCGCCTGTTTCAGCGAGGTTACTTCGCCGAAGGTGATCACCAGTCCTTCCACGCAGCAGTTGTCCCGCGACCGGTAGGGCAGGATCTTGCGGAGATACCAGGCTCCCTGCTGGTCGAGGATCTCCCGGCTCTTCGGCTCTGCGCCCCTGAGCACGTCTGTTGCGTCGGTGAACAGTTCGTCGTCTTCGAAGTGGTGGACGATATCGGCGAAAGGCCGGCCGATGTCGCTGGGAATGAGGTGCATCAGCCGGTTGCAGGCGGGTGTATAGCGGCGGATGTTGAGGTCGCAGTCGAGGAAGAGTATCGCCAGGTCGGTGCCGACCAGGAGATTATTGAGGTCGTTGGTGGTGGCTTCCAGTTCTCCGACCTTCGCGTCGAGCATGGCGTTGGTGGCAGTGAGTTCGACATTGAGCGACTGCAGTTCTTCCCGCGAGCTTTCCAGCTCTTCGTTGGCCGACTGGAGTTCCTCGTTCATGGCCATGATTTCTTCGTTCGAGGCCCGCAGTTCGTCGTTCACGTGGCGGCTTTTCTCGATGGTTTGCCGCAGGTCCTCGCGGGTCGCCGCGAGTTCCCGCTCGAGCTGCTGCAACAGCCAGCCGTCGTCCCCGGTCCTGGCCGTCGCGGACGCGCCCGGATCGCCCGGCGTTTCTTCCTCCAGCCCGATCAGAAACAGCTCGAAGACCTCGCCGTCGGCGAGGGGAGTGACGGTGATCCGGACCGCTTCCGGCAGCGGGAACGCGTGGTTGGCGCCCGTCGCCACGGCGGCGACCTTTCGTCTCTCCCTGACACACCGGTCCAGCGAGCAGCGCAGCATGGTACGCAACGGCGGCCTGACGAGCCTGAACAGCTCGAGGGTGGGTTCGCCAGCGGGAAGTTCCAGATAGGATTGAACGTTTCCGCTGGTGTAGAGGACTTCATGCCGTGCATTCGCTATGATCAGGGTCGGGGCGTGGCGTTCGAGCAGTTCGCGGAACAGCCTTTCCTGGATTTCGTGCGCCTTGGGATCCGCGGCCAGGATCCGTCCTTCTGCGACGCGCGCCGTGGTCGCCGGGGCAGACAGCGGCAGGCTGGGCCGCACCGCTGCGGCGGCGTCATTGCGCCGGAATATCCGCCAGGGTTGGGAAACTTCGTCGAACAGGCGGGCGGCCTCGCCGAGGCTTTCCGAACTGCCCAGGAACAGGTGGCCGCCGGGGTTGAGAACGAAGTGGAAGATTTCGAGCAGCTTCTCCTGAGTCGTCGCATTCAGGTATATCAGGACGTTGCGGCATACCACCAGGTCGAGCCTGGAAAACGGCGGGTCGCCGATCAGGTTATGGAGCGCGAAGACGATCGATTCCCTGATCTGTTTCGAGATGCGGTACGCTTCGCCCTCCCGGACGAAGTAGCGCTCCAGGCGCGTTTCGGAGACGCCCGCCAGAGCCGCTTCGGAATACAGACCATGGCGGGCGAATTCCAGTGCCTCGGCGTCCACGTCGGTTGCGAAGATCTGCAGGCGCGGCCGTTGTCCGGCGCGCTCGAATCCTTCCGTCAAGAGAATGGCGATCGAATAGGCCTCCTCGCCGGTGGAACAGCCAGCGATCCAGCAGCGGACCGGTCGGTCGGCTCTACCTTCCCCGCAAATGGCCGGGACGACGGTGGTTTCCAGCAGCGCGAAGGCCTCGGCATCGCGAAAGAAGGCGGTGACCCCGATCAACAGATCTTCGGCCAGGCGGTCCAGTTCGTCCTCACTGCTTTCGAGCAGTCTCAGGTAACCGGCCGTGTCTTCGACGCGGGCGATGCCCATGCGGTGTTGGATGCGGCGCCGCAGTGGCGGGACTTTGTAGGCACGGAGATCGGCACCGGAACGGCTACGAACCAGTTCGAGAATCGCCGCCAGGGTTTCTGAGTCGTCTCCCTCCTCTCTGCGCAGCCAGTTTTCGACGGTTTGCGCAATGGTCTCCGCCGCGGATTCCAGCGCGTCCGCGCCGGGCTCGAACGGTGCCACGGCGCATACCAGGCCGCCGGCGCGTTCGATCATGCCCAGGAGCTCGTGTTCCCGGCTCGAGGCGCCGGGGTGGCGCACGACCGCCGTCCGGCCGTGGCGATCCGTCGGGAGACAGTGCAGGAAATGATCGAGCGGATGGCCGGAGGCGGGCGCGTCATCCAGCCTCAGCCGTTCGCTTTCTATGGACAGATATTTCCCGGAAGGAGGGATGTACACATGGGACGGCAGAACGGGAGCGCCGGGTTCGGCGATCGTCACCGCCAGCGGCGCCTCGGCCAGTTTGGCCAACGCTGTGTCGGGAAGAGCGGGGAGGAAGAATGCGGGACGGCGGTCTAGGGAGATCGCCTCGAAAAAAGCTCTTGCCGGTTCGGCTTCATCCCAGGGAAGGACGACCAGGTGGGTCGCGATGAGACCTTCGTCGGCTTTTTCACCATCCATGCTGCCGGCATGCTCCTCCATCGGAAAAAATCTCAGCGCAGCGACTTGAAGTATCGGATCAGGCCGTTGGTGGATGCATCGTGCGAAGCGACCGGGGCATCGCCGGGGAGTTCGGCCAGAATGGTCTTCGCCAGCTGTTTGCCGAGTTCAACGCCCATCTGGTCGAAGGAGTTGATGTACCAGATCACGCCCTGGGTGAAAATCTTGTGTTCGTACAAGGCGATCAGCATGCCCAGGGTATGGGGGTCGAGCCGACGGTACAGGAAGCTGTTGGTCGGTTTGTTGCCGGGGAAGGTCTTGGCGGCCGCCAGCGCTTCGAGGCGTTCGGCGGGCAGTTCTTCCGAGGCGATCTCCTGCCTGGCCTCATCCGTGGTGCGTCCCCGCATCAACGCTTCGGTTTGAGCCAGGAAATTGGAGATCAGGATGTCGTGGTGTTCGGCCAGAGGGTGATGGCTTTCCGCCGCCGCAAGGAAATCACAGGGCACCAGCATGCTGCCTTGATGGAGCAACTGGTAGAAAGCATGCTGGCCGTTGGTGCCGGGCTGGCCGAAGATGACGGGGCCGGTGGAGTAGTTCACCGGCCGGCCTTCCACGTCGACGGTTTTGCCGTTGCTTTCCATGTCGGCCTGCTGAAGATAGGCTGGCAGATCCTCCAGGTACTGATCATACGGCAGCACGGCATGGCTCTGGGCGCCGAAGAAATTGATGTACCAAATGCCCAGGAGGCCCATCAGCACCGGGATGTTGCGTTCGAACGGGGCGGTGCGGAAATGCTCATCGACGAAATGGGCGCCTTCGAGCAGTTCCTCGAAGCGGTCCATGCCAACGCTCAGCGCGATGGGGAGGCCGATGGCCGACCACAGCGAATAGCGCCCACCTACCCAGTCCCAGAATTCGAACATGTTGCGGGGATCGATGCCGAATTCGGCGACCTTGTTCCGGTTGGTCGAAATAGCGACGAAGTGACGGGCGATGGCGGATTCGTCCGAAATGCGTTCCAGGAACCAGGCGCGGGCCGAACGGCCGTTGGTCATGGTCTCCTGGGTCGTGAAAGTCTTGGAGGCGACGACGAACAGCGTGGTTTCCGGATTCAGCGGCCTGAGGATCTCGACCAGGTCGGATTCGTCGACGTTGGAGACGAAGTGTGCGCGCAGCCGCGGGTCTGCGTAAGGCTGCAGTGCCTTGACCACCATCTTCGGGCCCAGGTCGGACCCGCCGATGCCGATGTTGACCACATCGGTGATGGCCTTGCCGGTCGCGCCGCGCCATTCTCCCGTGCGGACCGACTGAGAGAAGCGGCGCATGCGGTCGAGAACGCGGTTGACCTCCGGCATGACGTCTTTGCCGTCGACCCGAATCGGACGGTTGGAGCGATTGCGCAGGGCGACATGAAGCACCGCACGGTTCTCCGTGACGTTGAGCCGTTCGCCCCGAAACATGGCATCGATCTTTTCACGCAGACCGGCCTCCTCGGCGAGCTGGATCAGCGTCGCGACGGTTTCCCGGGTGATCCGGTTCTTGGAGTAGTCGAACAGCAGATCGCCCAGCTGGACGGAAAAGGCCTCGAAACGCCCCGGATCGTCGGCGAACATGTCGCGCATATGGCGGGGGGCAATGGTCTTGAAGTGTTCGGAAAGAGTCCGCCAGGCGGGAAGGTCGGTCGATTGTGGCATGGTTTCCTTATTATGGTATCAGGCGAGCTCGTGGTTGCCGCTCATGGACATAAATGCTACTACAAGCGGCGGGGATGGGCGAAGCTCCGGCGGCGTTGGGTTTATAATGGGCTGCTTTGAACCTCGCAGTGGAAGATGCAATGAGTATCCAGCAAAAGCTTTGGGGTGGGCGATTCGAGGAGGCGACCGATGCCTTCGTCGAGGCCTTCACTGCATCGGTGGATTTCGACAAGCGGCTGGCTTCCCACGACATCCGGGGTTCGATCGCGCATGCTACGATGCTGGAGCGGCTGGGGCTTCTCACCCGTGAGGAACTGCAGGCGATCGTCAGTGGCCTTGAAGCCATCGGCGCGGAAATCGAGGCCGGCCAGTTTCCGTGGGAGGTGAGCCTGGAAGATGTGCACATGAACATCGAGGCCCGTCTGACCCAGCGGATCGGCGAGGCCGGCAAGAAGCTGCATACCGGGCGTTCCCGCAACGACCAGGTCGCCACCGACGTGCGCCTGTACTTGCGCACCGAGATCGACCGTATCTGCGGAATGATCCTGCGGCTGCAGACCGCGCTGGTGGATCTGGCCGAGCGCGAGGCCGCCACCATCATGCCGGGTTTCACTCATCTCCAGGTGGCGCAGCCGGTCACTTTCGGCCACCACATGATGGCGTGGTACGAAATGCTGTCGCGCGATTACGACCGCCTGCGCGATTGCCGCAAGCGGGTCAACGTCATGCCGCTGGGGGCCGCGGCCCTGGCTGGCTCCAGTTTCCCGCTGGACCGCGATTACACGGCGGCGCTGCTGGACTTCTCCGGGCCGGCGGCGAATTCGCTGGACGCCGTCAGCGATCGCGATTTCGCCATCGAGTTCGCGGCCTGTGCCAGTCTGGTGCTGATGCATCTCTCACGTTTTTCGGAGGAGCTGATCCTCTGGACCTCGGCTCAATTCGGTTTCATCGATCTGCCCGACGCTTTCTGCACCGGCTCCTCGATCATGCCGCAGAAGAAAAACCCCGACGTGCCCGAACTCATCCGCGGCAAGAGCGCACGGGTATTCGGCCATTTATTCGCGCTGCTGACCCTGATGAAGAGCCAGCCGCTCGCCTACAACAAGGACAACCAAGAGGACAAGGAGCCGCTGTTCGATACGGTCGACACCCTGTCCGGCTGCCTTCGCGCCTTTGCCGACATGATGCCGCACGTGCGGCCAAACCGGTCTGCCATGTACGCATCGGCCCGCAAGGGCTATGCGACCGCCACCGACCTGGCCGACTACCTGGTCCGGCGCGGGACGCCCTTCCGCGACGCCCATGAAATCGTGGGCAAGGCCGTCCGCTTGGGGATGGAGAGCAGCCGCGACCTGGCGGATATTCCGCTGGAAGAGCTTCGATCCCTGTCCAGCGTCATCGGGCCGGACGTTTACCAGGTCCTGACGCTGGAGGGTTCGGTGGCGGCGCGTTCGCACCCGGGCGGCACCGCACCGGACTGCGTGAAACGGGCCGTGGCCGAAGCGCGGGTCCGCCTGGCGGCTCTGCAGGGGAGCTGATGGCCGGCGAAAGCTGCAATACCCTGGTTGATCTGATGCGCCACGGCGAGCCGGCCGGCGGCAGCCGCTATCGGGGACAGATCGACGACCCGTTGAGCGCCGTGGGCTGGGAGCAGATGTGGCGAGCGGTGGGGCGGCATTGCCCGTGGGACGTGATCGTCACCTCCCCACTGTTGCGTTGCCAGGCGTTTGCGGAGGCATTCGCCGAACGCCATCGACGACCGCTGGAAATCGAGCCGCGCTTCAAGGAGCTCGGTTTCGGCGCTTGGCAAGGCAAGACCCGGGAAGAAATCACCACTGAATACGATCCCGGCGTGCTGCAGCGCTTTTATCGGGATCCCCTCAACCACCGTCCGGAAAATGCCGAAGGCCTGGGAGATTTCCGCAGCCGCGTCATCTCGGCCTGGAAGGAAATGCTGGAACGGCACCTCGGCAAGCACGTCCTGGTCGTCTGTCATGCCGGCACGATCCGCATGGTGATCGCGCACGTGCTCGACGTGCCGCTCGCCAACCTGTTCCACATCAAGGTGGCCAACGCGGGCATCACCCGCATCGAATGCATCGAACAGGGCGACGAATTCCTGTCGCAACTCGTGTTCCACGGCGGCACGCCGGCCGCCTGAGCGCTGATCGGACTATCCGGCCGCTGGCGGCAACCGCGTGACCAGGATCTTGTCGACCCGGTTGCGATCCATGTCCACGACCTCGAACCGTAGATCCTGGAATTCGAAGCTGTCGGTCACCTTCGGCACGTTGCCCAGTCTCAGCATGACGAAACCGGCCATGGTGTGGAAATTGCCGGTCTCTTCTTCTGGCAGGGCATCGAGGTCGAAGAGCTGTTTGAAGCGCTCGATGTCGAGCATGCCGTCGATCAGCCAGGAGCCGTCTTCGCGCTGCGAGACCTGCGGTTCTTCCTCGGCGGTTTCGGAGGCGATGGCGCCGACGATCGCTTCCAGCACGTCCGTCAGCGTCACCAGGCCGGTCAATTCGCCGTACTCGTCCACCACCAGCGCCGTCTGCAGGTGCGACCGCTTGAAATGTTCGAGCAGCTGCATCAGGGACAGCGAGTTGGGGACGAACAGCGCCCGGGTCACCAGTTCCGCCAGCTCCGGCTTTTCGCCGGCCAGCAGCCGGTTCAGGACGTCCTTGGTTTTCACGAAACCGAGGACATTGTCCACGCCACCCCGGCATAGCGGGATGATCCAGTGCGGATGGTCGGTCAGGATGCCGCGGTTCGCTTCGTAGGACTTGGTGACGTCCAGGTAGACCACGTCCTTGCGCGGGGTCATGATCGCGCCGACCTTGCGGCTGTCCAGTCGCAGAATGTTTTCCACCAGTTTCTGCTCGACTTCCTCGAACACTCCTTCCAGCGTGCCCTGCTGGAGCAGTAGCTTGATTTCCTCTTCCGTGACCGAGGGCTGTCGGACCGGCCGCGCGCCCAGCAGCCGCAGCACGATGTCGGTGGAGACGCTGAGGAGTTTGACCAGGGGGAGGGCGATGAGGGAGAGGAGATGCATAGGCCGTGCCACGGCCGCCGCAATGGCTTCGGCGTGGAGCAGAGCCAGCCGTTTGGGCACCAGTTCGCCGATGATCAGGGACAGATAGGTGATCGCGAAAACGGTGACCGTGAGGCTGATCTCATGGGCGTAGGGTGCCAGTTCCGGCAGCGTGAGCAAGATCGGCTCGAGCTGGCTGGACACCGACGCCTCGCCCAGCGCGCCGTTGAGCACCCCGATCGTGGTGATACCGACCTGAACCGTGGAGAGGAACCGCGAGGGCTGCGCCGCCAGTTCGAGGGCCTGGAGTTCGCCGGTGCCTCCCTTGTCGGCTCGCTGCTGCAACCGGGAACGCCGGGCGGAGACGATGGCCATTTCGGACATCGCGAACAGACCATTGACGAAGATGAGGAACAGGACCAATCCGATCTGGATCACTTTAGGGTAGCGGGTAGTGGAACAATGGCAGAGCCTCCCGGGCGGGTTGGAGAGGAGCGCCCGGGTGGCGCTCCCCGGCAGACCGGCGGAGTGCGTGCGAAGTGACTGGGCTGCGCGGGAGTGAGAAAAGTTCAGGCCAGAGGCATGAACCAGGATATTCGTCGGACACGAGTCAGTCCGTCAATCGGCCGTCCGGCAAAACCGGCGGTCAGGAAAGGTGGATGATTCGAACATGTTGATCGACAAGAGGCCGATATGCCCCGGGCGTTAGCGTAGCCGGGTCGTGGGTTCGATTCAACTGTTTTCGCGCGCATCCGGGCCGAGACGTGCGGGTCGAAACTTGTTGTAACGGAGGGGGCGTTTGTTCTAAGTTAGGCGCCAGCCAACGATACTCAAAGGGGAGGCGGTTCATGGCGGCGCGGAATGCTTTCTATGCCCAGTCCGGCGGTGTGACCGCCGTTATCAATGCATCGGCCTGCGGCGTGCTGGAGACCGCCCGGCAGTATCCCGACCGTATCGGCACGGTTTACGCCGGGCGTAACGGCATCGTCGGTGCGCTGACCGAGGACCTGATCGATACCGGGCAGGAGAGCGCCGAAGCCATCGCCGCATTGCGCCATACTCCCTCCGGGGCGTTCGGTTCCTGCCGCTACAAGCTCAAAGGGCTGGAGGAGAACCGGGCCCAGTACGAACGGTTGATCGAGGTCTTCCGCGCCCACGACATCGGCTATTTCTTCTACAACGGCGGCGGGGATTCCGCCGATACCTGTCTGAAAGTCTCCCAGCTTTCCGAGAAATTGGGTTATCCGTTGCAGGCCGTCCATATTCCGAAGACGGTGGACAACGACCTGCCGATCACCGACTGCTGTCCGGGGTTCGGTTCGGTCGCCAAGTACATAGCGGTATCGGTGCGCGAGGCGAGTTTCGACGTGCGCTCCATGGCTGCGACTTCCACCTGCATCTTCGTGCTGGAAGTCATGGGCCGCCACGCGGGCTGGATCGCCGCCGCCGGCGGTCTGGCGAGTGACGAGCGGCATGAGCTGGCTCTGGTCATCTTGTTTCCCGAACAGGTGTTCGACCCGGAACGGTTTCTCCGGGCGGTGGACGAAAAGGTCCGGTCACATGGCTATTGTTCGGTCGTGGTGTCGGAGGGCATTAGGGGCGCGGATGGCAGGTTCGTCGCCGAATCCGGCAGCCGGGACGTGTTCGGGCATGCTCGGCTCGGTGGCGTGGCGCCGGTCATCGCCGACCTGATCAAGGAGCGCCTGGGTTACAAATACCACTGGGCCGTCGCCGATTACCTGCAGCGCGCGGCCCGGCACATCGCCTCCCGCACGGATGCCGAGCAGGCCTATGCGGTGGGGAAGGCGGGCGTCGAGATGGCTCTGAAAGGGCTCAGCGCCGTGATGCCGGCCATCGTGCGTACCTCGGATTCGCCTTACCGTTGGGAAATCACGGCCGCCAGTCTGGCGGAGGTGGCCAACGTCGAAAAGAAAATGCCCCTCGAATTCATCAGCGCCGACGGTTTCGGCATCACCGAGGCCTGCCGCCGGTACCTCCGGCCTCTGATCGAGGGCGAGGACTACCCTCCCTATGCCGGCGGTTTGCCGGATTATGTGACATTGTGCAATGTCGCCGTCCCGAAAAAACTGGCCGCTTCGTTCAGCGTCTGAGTTCCTCACTCAAATCCGTAACACCAACAACAACGTTCGAGGAGTATCGCTATGGCTTGCTCGGTTCTGTCCTGCGCCCGGGAGGGGCTGTGTTGTCTGATGCGCAATCCGCGGACCAAGGCGATCACCTTGGCCGGGCTCGCGGAATTTCTGGCGCTCGGCCTGCTGGTCGACTGGGGAACGGCGTTTGCGTTCACCGCTGCGTTGTCCGCGCTGCTCTACGGCATCCTGTCCATCGGCTGGGTCAATGCCCAGCCCGCTGGCAACGAGCGGATGGTCGACATCGCCACGGCGATCCAGCAGGGTGCCCAGGCCTATCTCAACCGCCAGTACCGTACCATCGGGATCGTCGGCTGGCTGTTGTTCTTCGTCATCGGGGCTTTCCTGGGATGGTCGATCGCCTTCGGTTTTGTGATCGGCGCCGCGCTGTCCGGCGCGGCGGGGTACATCGGCATGAATATCTCGGTGCGTGCCAATTCCCGTACCGCCCAGGCCGCCATCACGGGGATGGACGAGGCGTTTTCGACCGCGTTCCGGGGCGGTGCCATCACCGGCATGCTGGTGGTGGGGCTGGGGCTGCTCGGCGTAGCCGGGTACTACGCGCTCCTCAAATCGGTCGGCGCGACCGATCCCCTCCATGCCCTGGTGGGGCTGGCGTTCGGTGGTTCGCTGATCTCGATTTTCGCCCGCTTGGGCGGCGGCATCTTCACCAAAGGGGCGGACGTGGGGGCCGATCTGGTCGGCAAGGTCGAGGCGGGGATTCCCGAGGACGACCCGCGCAACCCGGCCGTGATCGCCGACAACGTGGGGGACAACGTCGGCGACTGCGCGGGTATGGCGGCCGATCTGTTCGAAACCTACGCCGTGACCATCGTCGCCACCATGCTGCTGGGAGGGCTCCTGACCGGGGGCAGCGAGGCTGCCACCGTGTATCCCTTGGTGCTGGGCGGCATTTCCATCGTCGCCTCCATCATCGGGACCTTCTTCGTCCGGATCACTCCGGGCAAGAAGATCATGAGCGGGCTGTACAAGGGCGTGATCGTATCGGGAGGGCTCGCGGCCGCGGCTTTCCTGCCGATCACCGGCTTCATGTTCGGCGGCGGCGTCAGCCTCGGCGGCATCGACGTGTCCTGGATCGGCATATTCTTCTCTGCCCTGATCGGGCTGGGTCTGACCGGGCTGATGGTGGTGATCACCGAGTATTACACGGCGACGGAATTCGCCCCGGTGCGTCACATCGCCGAAGCCTCCACCACCGGTCACGGCACCAACATCATCGCCGGTCTGGGCGTGTCGATGAAGGCGACTGCGGCGCCGGTGCTGGCAGTCTGTGCCAGCATCTGGGGTGCCTATGAACTGGCTGGCCTGTACGGCATCGCAGTGGCAGCCACCGCGATGCTGTCCTTGACCGGGATGATCGTCGCCCTCGACGCTTACGGCCCGATCACCGACAATGCCGGCGGCATCGCCGAAATGGCGGAACTGCCCGATTCGGTCCGCGCGGTCACCGATCCGCTGGATGCCGTGGGTAACACCACCAAGGCGGTGACCAAGGGTTATGCGATCGGCTCGGCCGGACTGGCGGCACTGGTGCTGTTCGCCGATTACACGCACAACCTCGGCGGCAACGTCAATTTCGATCTGTCGAACCACATGGTCATCATCGGCCTCTTCATCGGTGGTATGGTGCCCTATATGTTCGGGGCGTTGGCCATGGAAGCCGTGGGACGGGCTGCCGGCGGCATCGTCAATGAAGTGCGGCGGCAGTTTCGGGAGATACCGGGCATCATGGAGTACACCGCCAAGCCCGATTACTCGAAGGCGGTTGATATGCTGACTCAGGCGGCGATCAAGGAAATGGTCGTGCCGTCCTTGCTGCCGGTCGCAATTCCGGTCCTCGTGGGGCTGCTGCTCGGCAAGGAAGCGCTGGGCGGCCTGTTGATCGGCACCATCATCACGGGCTTGTTCGTCGCCATCTCGATGACGACCGGCGGCGGCGCCTGGGACAATGCCAAGAAGCACATCGAGGACGGCAACTTCGGGGGCAAGGGATCGGAGGCGCACAAGGCGGCGATCACTGGCGACACCGTCGGCGATCCCTACAAGGATACCGCAGGCCCCGCCGTGAATCCGATGATCAAGATCATCAATATCGTCGCTCTCTTGATCGTGCCCTTGCTCTGAACCGTCCTGCCTCAGGCCCTCCTGCCTCCTCCGCCCGGCGGGAGGGAGCCGGCCCGCGCCTCCTGGAGGGTTCGTGGCAGGGAAGCCTCGAACCATCGCGTGGGCGGCGAGATTCCGGCCAGGTTTCCTGATATATTTTTCCTTTCCTTTTTCCACGAACCCGGCAGGGGTTCGCGGCCGGGGCCTGGCCGCCGTCCTTGCGGTTTGCAGGATACAAACCGGATTCGAGGTAATGCGATGACCAACCCTTTGCTGGAGGACCACGAACTACCGCCGTTCTCGCGCATCGAAGCGAGCCATGTGTTGCCGGCGGTCCGACAAATCCTGGCCGAAAGCCGGGCCGCGGTGGACGCCTTGCTCCAACGCGGTGGGCCCTATACCTGGGCCGGGCTGGTGGAACCCCTGGACGATCTCGACGACCGACTGAACAAGGCCTGGTCGCCGGTCGCTCATCTGAACGCCGTGATGAACAGCGAGGCGTTGAGGGATGCCTACAACGCCGCTCTGCCGCTCTTGAGCGAATATGCCACCGAGATGGGCCAGAATGCGGGGCTGTACGCCGCTTTCCGGGAAATCGCCGAAGGCATCGAGTACGCCCGGCTGGACACCGCCCAGCGCAAGATCGTCGACAATGCGCTGCGCGACTTCCGCCTATCCGGTGTGGCCCTGGAAGGGGAGCAGAGGGCGCGTTTCAAGGAAATCGCCCAGGAGTTGTCGCGCTTGGGCAGCCGGTTTTCGGACAACGTGCTCGATGCCACCCAGGGCTGGACGCGGCATATCGACGACGAGGCACTCTTGGCAGGACTGCCTGAAACCGACCGGGCGGTGGCCCGCCAGGCCGCGGAAGCCGAAGGCAAGAGCGGCTGGGTGTTCGGTCTCGCTTTCCCTTCCTATGTCGCCATCATGACTCATGCCGATGACAGGGGGCTGCGGGAGGAGTTCTATCGGGCCTACGTGACCCGCGCGTCCGAAACCGGCCCCCACGGCGGGCGTTGGGACAACGGCGAAGTGATGGAGAAGATCCTGGCTCTGCGTCACGAAGAGGCGAGGCTCCTGGGTTTTGCCAATTATGCCGAGCTATCTCTGGCCACCAAGATGGCGGAGAGTCCCGAACAGGTGCTGGGTTTTCTGAATGATCTGGCGGAAAAGGCGCTACCCGTCGCCCGCTGCGACCTGGAGGAGTTGAAGGCATTTGCATGCGAGAACTACGGGCTCGACGAGTTGCAGGCCTGGGACGTGGCGTACTATTCCGAAAAGCTCCGCGAGCACAAATACGCGTTTTCGGAGGAGGAGGTAAAAGCCTATTTTCCTGCAGAGCGCGCGGTTTCCGGTCTGTTCGCGGTGGTGCAGCGGCTGTACGGCCTGGAAATCAGGCGGCGCGAAGACATCGACGTCTGGCATCCGGACGTCCGCTATTACGAGATATTCGACCGGACCGGCGAACGGCGGGGCGGCTTCTATCTGGATCTCTATGCACGCCCCGGCAAGCGCAGCGGCGCCTGGATGGACGAATGCATCAGCCGGCGCCGTGTCGGCGGCGCCATTCAGACGCCGGTCGCCTATCTGACCTGTAATTTCACGCCGCCCGCGGGTGACGAGCCGGCGCTGCTGCGGCACGACGACGTGGTGACGCTGTTCCATGAATTCGGCCACGGCTTGCACCATCTGCTCACCAAGGTCGAACATCTCGGTGTGTCGGGAATCCGCGGCGTGGAATGGGATGCGGTAGAACTGCCGAGCCAGTTCATGGAGAACTTCTGCTGGGAGCGCGAGGCGCTGGCCCTGATCTCCGGCCATTACCGGACCGGCGAGCCTCTGCCGGACGAACTGCTGGCCCGGATGTTGGCGGCGAAAAACTTCCAGGCCGGCATGCAGACGGTCCGTCAACTGGAGTTCGCCCTGCTGGATTTCCGCATTCATCACGAATACGATCCAGCCCGAGGCGGGCGCGTCTATGAAATCCTCGAGGATGTGCGGCGACGAGTATCGGTCATGCCGCCTCCGGCGTACAACCGCTTTCCCCACAGTTTTCAGCACATCTTCGGCGGCGGCTATGCGGCCGGCTATTACAGTTACAAGTGGGCGGAAGTCCTGTCGAGCGATGCCTTTTCGCTGTTCGAGGAGCGTGGCATCTTCGATCCGGAGACCGGCCATGCTTTCCTGAGCAACGTGCTGGAACAGGGCGGACGTCGGAGTGCCCTGGAGTCTTTCATCGCCTTCCGCGGCCGCGAACCGGACATCGAGGCTTTGCTGCGCCACAGTGGGATGCTCGTATCCGCCGGCTGAGTCTTTCGAATTTCAAACCGACAAGGAGATGCCATGGTCGAATATCACAAATACCAATGTTCCGCCTGCGGCTACATCTACGACGAAACCGAAGGCGATCCGGATGCGGGTCTTCCACCCGGTACCCTTTTCGAGGACATTCCGGAAGGCTGGGGTTGTCCGGAGTGCGGCGTGGACAAGAGCTTCTTCGAACCGCTGGATTGAGCAGAAATCGGTGTCTGCCGGCCGCGCGGCCGGCAGAATTCAGGGATGTCGGTGGGCGGTTGTCGCCGCCGCAGCCTCGAAGACCGAAAAGAGGTCATTGACCTGCATATCCCGCTCGGCGAGTGGAGTCAGCCGGTAGCGTTTTTCCGGAGTCGTCATGGGGTCCATGGTCACTGCCGACGGGCTCGCTGGAATGGCCCGGATGCTCGTTGCCTTCTCCGATGGGTTTGACGAAGCTCACCGATTTCAGCTTGCATTCCTTCTTCGAAGTCTGTGCCAGCTTGATGAACTCGATTTCATCACGCAGGTGCTTCTTGCGGTTTTTCAGGCCGCTCTTGGTCTGAGTGCCGAAATCAGCGAAGTAGTTGAACGGCTGGTGGTGGAACTGGAACCCCGTGTCCGGGCAGTTCGGGAAAGTCGAACCCTGGAGGGATGCGGGTCCGCGTGATTCGGTCCGAGTCCGTTGGTCCAGCCGGGCGCCCCGATGTCGCCGGCGGCGTTGGACCAGCCGTCCGCATACCAGGCCCAGCTCCCGCCGGCCGCGGAGAGCCGGCCGCCGTACAGGTCGTCGAAGCTGTGATTCTCCTGATGGATGATGATGAACCGTTTGATCTTCGTGATTTCGTCGCCGGAGGGGGGGTGGCCGAAACGGTGCCGGACCCGGTCGCAAGGAGGGCGGCGACGAGGGACGGCTTATGTGCGGACTCGCATCGACTCGGCACCTGTGCGCTCGTTGATGTGTCGGCCGCTGGCGGCGGACAGGCTGATCGTGACAGGTTACGCGCGTGGAAAAGTCCGGAGCCGAGATGGGGGAGTTGTAATTGGCCAGTGCTTCCCCTATAACACCAGCGACGAGTTTGAGGCTTGAGGGCCGTATGAAAAAAATTCTTGGATTCGCACTGAACTCCGTGCTCGTAGCGGCGCTGCTGTTCTCCGGCATGCACGAAGCGTTCGCCAAACGACTGGGCGGGGGAAGCTCCTTCGGGAGTCGGCCTTCGTACAGCGAACCGTATCGGCGTTCGACCGGTGGCAACACCTTCTCGCAAACACAGCGGCCGGCGTACCAGCCCAGCCAGCCGGCCACTGCCGCGAGCCAGCGCAACCAGGCGGCGCGTGAGGCCTATGCCCGCCGTGGTGGTTTGATGGGTATGCTCGGCGGTTTGGCGCTGGGCGGCCTGCTGGGGACCATGCTGTTCGGCGGTGCTTTCGAGCATCTGAATGTTCTCGATCTCCTGCTGTTCGCGGGGATCGGCTTTTTCCTCTACCGGCTGCTGGCCGCGCGCGGGAGCCAGCCGCAGCCCGCGGCGGGAGCAGGCTATTACCCGCATTCGGAAAACCCCGGCGGCGCGAACCCGGTTTCGGGACGTCCCGCTTTTGACACCGATTTGCTGTCCCGCCGGGGAGGCGCGCAGCCGGCGCGATCCCAGCCGGCCGATTTCGACGCAACCGGATTTCTGAACGGCGCCAAGGCTGCCTACCGCCAGCTTCAGGCTGCCTGGGACGAGCGCGATCTGGGGACCTTGCGGGCGCTCACGACCGATAAGGTGTTTGCCGAACTGCAAGACCAGTTGCGGGCGTCGGCCGAGCGTCACAGCACCGAGCTGCTGCGGGTCGATGCGGAAATCCTGGAGGTCAGGGACCGGGGCGACGAGCGTGAGGTCGCCGTGCTGTTCGACGTCACGCTGCGCGAGGCGCCGGTCGAAGAAGCGGCCGTGGTTCACGAGGTCTGGCATTTCGTGCGATCGCGTTCGAGCCGCCAGCCTACCTGGTTCCTGGACGGCATCCAGCAGGTCGAGGCCTGAAGACCGACTCCCTCCGCCGAGGCGGGAGCACACGGGTGCGGTTCGTCCGGTTCCTCGCCGTCGCAGGTCTGCTGGTACCGGTAATCTGGTTCGGCTGCGGGCCTTTCGAGAGGAAAAACCTGTCGCCGGCCCTGGGGTTCACCACCATCGAGGGGCAAAGGGTGAATCTCGAGGAGTGGCGCGGCCGTCCCGTGCTGCTGGCGTTCTGGGCCAGCAATTGCCGAAGTTGCCTGGAAGAAATGCCGGAGCTCGCTGCGCTGTTTCGGGATTACCAAGGGCAAGGGCTGCGGATGGCGGCTGTGGCGATGCCGTATGATGTGCCCAGCCGCGTCGTATCTCTGGCTGGGAAGGAAGGCTGGCCGTTTCCTGTCGCGCTCGATCCCCTGGGCCAACTGGCAGGCGCGCTCGGGGTCGAACTGGTGCCGAACTGCTACCTGCTGGACGGCGATGGTGCGATCGTCGCGACGTACCTCGGCAAACCGGATTTCCGCGAACTGCGGGGAACGATAGACAAGCTGCTCCGGGAGGGATGAGCGCATGTGGCTGAAAGCTTTTCACCTGATCTTCATGGTGACGTGGTTCGCCGGTCTGTTCTATCTGCCGCGCTTGTTCGTCTACCACACCATGACCTCCGATGCGGTGGGTATCGCCCGGTTCAAGATCATGGAAAGAAAACTGTTCTGGGGAATCATGACGCCGGCGATGCTTCTGACCCTCCTGTTCGGTGTCTGGATGTTGGCCGACTATGCCTGGGCAGTTTACGGCGGCAGCGGTTGGCTGCATGTCAAACTGGTCCTGGTGGCACTGCTGGTCGGCTACCACGTCCTGTGCTGGCAATGGCTGCGGTCGTTCGCCGAAGACCGCAACAGGCGCAGCCATTTGTTCTACCGCTGGATCAACGAAGTCCCGGTGCTGTTTCTTTTCGCCATCGTCCTGCTCGCCAGTTTGAAACCCTTCTGAAGGAGAAGCATCGAATGCCTACCTACGACTATGCCTGCCGGTCCTGCAGCCGAGATTTCACCGTGATGCAGAAAATCAGCGATCCCTTGCCCGTCTGTCCGCACTGTGGTTCCGAATCGGTGATCAAGAAGCTTTCAGCACCCGCCGTGCACGGCGGATCGAGCCATTCTTCGCAGCCCGCGACCGGACATGGCTGCGGTGCGGGCGGCTGCGGCTGCCGGCACTGAGTCCGTCAAAATCGTCCCTCCGGCCGGCTCCGAACCGGGGCGGTGGCCCACGACCCGGCGGTCCACATGGCGTCGAAACAACAGCAGATTCACGACCTGTGGGACGGACTCGCCGAATTCGGCCCGACCCGTGTCAATGAGGCGCTCGACCATGCCATGGCTTCATTGTGCGGGATCATCGGCGCCCAGCAGGCATGCTGGTTCGGCGCGGTGCGCCTGGACTGCCGGGACGATCCGATCGACGGCTGGCGGGTCTGCGCCATTCGCTATCTTCACCCCCACCCCGAGCGGGATGCGGCCTATGCGGAGCATCGCCGCCGTCTCGAACGGGGTGACATCGACCCCAGCATCGTTGCCAATTTGCGTCATGCCGGCCGCTTCCGCGTCAGCATCCAGCACGAAATCGTGCCACCCGGCTGGTACGACGGCGAGTTCTATCGCAGCCTGTTCAAGCCTTTCGGTATCCGCGATGTCTGCTACATGGCGACGCCGGTCAACAGCGGTCTGGAATCCTGGTTCGGCTTCGAGCGCGTCAGTCCGGAAGCGCCTCTGTTCGGAGAAGCCGAGCGTGCCCTCCTGGAGCGGGCAGGCCGGGCACTGAAATGGTTCCACCGGCAGCTCGCTCTCCATCATGGTCTCATGATCGCTTCGCAGCCTCTCACCCCCGCCGAGCGGCGGCTGCTCAGTGCGCTGCTCGGCGGCGCCTCCGAGGCTGAGATCGCCGAGCGGCTCGGCCTCACACCCAACACAGTGCATACCTACGCTACCCGCATCTATAGGAAGTTCGGCGTAAAGGGTCGGACTGGCCTCGTGGCGTTGTGGCTGGGGTGCTGACCACGGGATCCGTCTCTGTACAGAGACTGTTCCCATGGTCAACATGTGGTTTATATTCCATTCCTCTTTTTGTTCGGAAGCGTCTTCCGGAAACGGAACCCCCCTCAACAGAACCGTAAGATTCCATACGGTTGACGGAATAGGTTTCGTCGATTCAAGGCGAAATTAAAACTGTTCGGTTTGGTAAAAAGGAACCGAAGTTCGTTTCGCGCTCTAAAAAAAACCAATTCAGTTGTATTTTGGGGAGTTTGGGCCGGCACGATGAACATAACGATCGATAATGACGCTCCCAAATGACCAGGGGCGCAATCCTGTTCTACGGCAAAAGGGCCACGTCAAGCGGACGCGCCCTTCGACATCAATCAAATGTCCCATCCGCCCGCTAACGAACGGATCGGCGTCGCAGTGCCATACACCCCCAGCCGGTTCAGGATCGGATATCAGGGCGAAGACCAGTTTCAACGTCCTTTGCAGATGAATGGAAGGTGCACCAGCCTGAGCGCGGCCGGGCCGTCGAGCCAAGACTCCCGGGCACCTCTGGATAGAGGATGTTCACCGTCCCCGCATTCGGTGTGTCTTCAGGAAATTTCTGGCCTTGGGGCGATAGAGTCTTAGTGGGCGTAAGTGCAGAAGACGGGAACTAATCACGACCCATGGTGCCAAAAAAGTGTCGGGGTGCGTGCCTACAGAATAGGGAGCCCGAAAGGGGCAGGATACGGAAGGTAAAGAGCAGTGGAGTCGGTCAGTTTTACGACGCACTGTCTATTGAGGAGATGAGAACAATGAAGCAGCCAATGAGCTATCTGCGTTTGGCGGTCCCCGCCTTGTGCCTGCTGTCGCTGGCGGTTCCGCCGGCGGAAGCCAAGAAGGCGGACGACAAGTACAATCGCTATATCACGTTCCAGAACGATTTTCCATTTACTGTCTATCCTGTCATCCAGGTCCCGGCAGACATCTGCGACGGCGCCGCGGCCACTGGGGACAGGCGGATCATCATCAACTATGACGTGAAGACAGAAGGGTTGCCTGCGGGCAAGAAAATAACCGTCTGGATTCCGCGTGACCAAAAACAGGTGAATGTCGGCGGGAAGACGGTCGACAAGAATTGCTGGTATCAGAGCGGCCGTGTCTATATTTTTCCAGTGGCTCTAAAAACGTACGAGGCCAATATAGTCAAATTGGACCCTTTGCAGACAAAAGTCATCACCAAATTTGACGATCCGGCGCATCCGTCGGAAGTTGTCGATTGTTACAAGGGGGACAATACCGTAGAAAGTGAGGCAGTCAAGGGAAACTGCATGACAGGTGTGTCCGGTGCCAGCTATTCCGTGGATGCGCCGGCGCAGTTGGCCGAATTCACCTTCGATGCGGACAATCCCACGGATCAAAACATGGATACCGGCGATCCGATGGCGGACATCGATGTGTCCATGGTCGACGAATTGTATATTCCCGTGGCCGGCTCCGTCGCCAATCATGGCGCTACGGGCTACATGGGCGGCTCCGCCGCTACCGTCAACGCGAATGGAGTCAACGACCTGGCTCAATTCAAAAAGCGGATAGACGGCTTCCTTACCGATCCGGACGGCCGCGGTGGAAGGAAAAATGTCTGGCCCGTATTCGCTGCTTACACGAGTCAGTATTTCAATTCCCAAAATAAAGAAATAAATACCTTCAGCGATCTGCTGCCCAAGGAATTGGGAAAGAACGCCGGTAACACTATAATTCCGCACTTTCCTGGTGGTTATAATAGTATCGATATGACCCTGACACGTGGTCCTTCGACGAATTACTACACGGGGACCAACTATGTCACTGACAAGGGGACTCTGATTACCGGCGTGCGGTATGACGAGAAAATGAAAAAGCCTGGTAATCCGCTGGTGCAGCCCTATATCGACCGTTGGATGTATTGGGTGAAACAGAGGGATAATCCAGGGTTTTGCGCGGATAAGACCAATCTGGAGCAGCTGAAGTGGCCGGATCATGTCTGCAAGTACGACAGCAAGAAGGCCGTTCAGGACTGCACTTTCAGGCATCAGTATTTTTGCGAGAAATTCCAGGAAAGTGTGAAGGTCGTATGGGATCATTTTACCAATGATCCCGTCGATGGATTTAATCCAAATCAAGCGAAGGTCTGGGAGAAGTGCGGGTTCCCGAAAGCGCCATACCCGACGGATGAGAATGCCAAGAATTTCTGTATCATCCAGCAAATCGTAGGCTATGATTCGAAAGTGCTGGGAGGAGACCTCCCGGGGCGCGTGCAGGCGCTTCTGCGCGGCGTCGCCTTTGAGACCAATGATCCATACGATCCTAACCATCCCAGCGTACCCAAGGCGGACATACAACAGTGGCAGTTCGATCCGTTTCTGACCTTCGCCGCGCCGTACGACAGCCAGTTCAACCTCAATCCCTATACCAGGTTGGTGCACGACAGCGGCAAAGACGGCTTGGGTTCGGTGTCGTACTCCTTCTCGATCGACGACAAATACGGCAACTTCCGTGATGCGGCGTCCGGCTTCACCGTCGATGCCGGCGGCGTTACCGCGCTGGAGAACAAACGCCCTTACGATCCTTACCAGCAATACACGGTGACCTGGGGATACAACCGGGATCAGTTCAGCCTGGCTTGGCTGAATACCGGTACCAGCATCGAGGCCATAAGGGCCAAGCTGGAGCAGGTCGCCGAAAGCCACGGCAAGCGTCCGTTCCTGCTCAGGGAGGGCGATAAGCTGGCCGTGCTCGGACACGACGCCAACGGTACGTGGCAGCTGACCAATCCGCTGACCACGAAGACCGATCTGGAGGCTCTGGCGGCCCAGGAAAAAGAGAACAGCAAGGGTAAGAACCACACCTATCAGGATTTGATCGACCGTGTTTTCCTCAACAAGCCCGCGGACGTTTTCCCTGCGCAGGCGCTCAACGTCGATGCGGTCAGTGAACAGGCGATCAGTGTTCTGAACTTCGACGTGGACACGGGCTGGTCCGCCGGTGAAGCGCGACTGTACGATCAGATCGCCCTGAAGAAAGCCGATGTTCCGCAGGCCAATAACTGGGTCAGCCTGACGACTTGCGGCCATCAGGTCCCGATCCGGGGTCCGGGGGCCCAGACGCTCCCCTTGGTGTACGACACTGCGAAAGGCTATCTGCCGTGCGAAATCGTGGCGAAGGATAAGTTTGGCGACGAACTGAAGCTGAGCATGGCGCCGGAAAAGAAGACCGGTATCATCGATATTTACAGCGGTTCGAAGGTGACGGACTGGACTACTCTGTGGGGTTTTCCGACAGGAAAGAAGCATACCGGCGCACCTCCGGTGACCTCAGACCTCAATGCAAAGGATCTGCAGTATTGTATCGATAATTCGAGCCCGTATTTCAGTGTTTCCGGTTTTTGCAACAATGTGAACGTATCGGCCGTATGGGCCGGGGCGCCACTTGCGCGCGACGTGGTATACATGGGACTCGACTATGTGAATATGCCGCGGGTCGGTGTTTCGATCGCTCAACCACCGAAAAACGGGCCTGATCCCGATGCGGTATTCTGGCCGAATGGTGCCAAGGTGACTGGCGAGCTGATGCCGGACGGGGTGACCGTCCATGTTACCTGGCCGAAAGCCATCATCACGTCTGGCAAGCCGCTCAACTATTCGCTGACGTTCGGCGGACAATTTCAGGCATCCTGCAATACGCAACACAATCCGGATATCAATCCCAATACGTATTGTGACGCGAAGATCACGAAAGGTGACAAGACGCCCAAGAAGATGGACGTCGTTGCCATCAACTACACGGGGAAGCCGGTAACGCAATCGGTCCTGCTTTCAGGGACCTTCACGTCTGGAGTCCGCCCTTGATATGTGCGCTCATCGGTAAACGCTGGGCAAATAGCAATGGACTGCAGTCCTGTAACTCGGGGCGGGATAGAGTCTTTATCCCGATTTACGGGATCGTTGGTGACCGGTGGTGGAGAAATCCGGATGACGATACTAATAAAGCTCCGTCAGGGGGATAAATTATGAAAACCAAGTTGATGTTATGTGTATGTGTTTCCATGCTGGGCTTTGGCGCTTCTTTCGAAATAGCCAGCAAGGAGTATTGCTCCATCAAAACACTCAAAGGCACATATACGTATTCCAGTCAAGGGTATTATGCGGGTGAGCCGTATGCCGAAAGCGGGATGGAGTCCTATAACGGCGCCGGTAACGTAGTCAACAATTATACCGATAGTCTGGGGCGTGTGAGTGCTGGCGATACCGCGACCTATGTCATTGGTGAGGATTGTCACGGCACTGTTACCTATAATTCAGGCAGCGTCTACAAAATCTATGTCAGCCCCAACGGCGATAGTATGACTTACATTCTGACCTCAGGGGATGGCGTGATTGCAGGCGCCAGTCGCCGCGTTTCCAGCAAACTGATTCTCAAGTAACTTATTTCATTGGGCATGGCATTATTCGTATTGTAACGCGCTTATCCATCTATTTCTGTACTGCTCTTTGATGGCGGAATAGGCGTCCTATAGAAGGACCAATAGGCAAGGATTTAATATTGCTGTCTGTATCGTTTGTGGCAATATGTCAATCTTTTGTTTTTGGAGTCCAATATTGTGGACCGTGGCCCCATGAAAAGCGTGGTGGATGGTTCGCTGAAGGGTATTGGCTTGGGGAGCTTGGCTGAGTGGAACCTCAAGAAGTTTCGGGGCGTTCCGGTTTCGGATTAATCCTACATCGGGGCAAATGCGAAGTTTCCAGGCTGTCTGGGGCCCACCAACCCTTCAAGGGATTCATTCCGCCGGGTCTGCCGAGTTCTCTCGACGCGTGACGGGCAAGAGGGCAGTGTGCTCACTACGCAGATTCAGGCACCGGCTCAGAAATCCGGTTGCCCCAATCGCTGATCAGGAAGTCGCGGCGTTCGGTGGCGAACGTCGAACATGTGGCGACTCCAGTGAGGAGAGACTGCAGCGGTGGTTGCCGGAAAATGAGCCGGTTCGGAGTCCCCACGAGCGGACGTTCGTCCGGGTTCCCTGCAAGAGTAGACATGCAACGGGATGGTGGATTCGGTGGAGCCGATTTGCGGCTCCACCGCCGGGCTCAAAAACTCGACAAGCCAACGAAGTTGTAGCCGGCATCCACGTAGAGGATTTCGCCGGTGATGCCGGAGGCGAGGTCCGAGCAGAGGAAGGCGGCGGCGTTGCCGACTTCTTCGATGGTGACGTTCTTCCGCAGCGGCGAGGCCTGTTCGGCCTTCGCCAGCATTTCCCTGAAGTTGGCGATGCCTGAGGCGGCCAGCGTCCGGATGGCGCCGGCGGAGACGGCGTTCACCCGGGTACCTTCCGGTCCCAGCGAATAGGCGAGGTAGCGGACGTTGGCTTCCAGGCTGGCCTTGGCGACGCCCATCACGTTGTAGTTGGGGACGGCGCGTTCTGCTCCCAGATAGGACAGGGTGAGCAGGGAGCCGTTGCGGCCGGCCATCATCGTCCGGCCGGCCTTGGCCAGGGCGGCGAAGCTGTAGGAGCTGATGTCGTGGGCGATGCGGAAGTTCTCGCGGGTGACCGAGTCGATGTAGGAGCCTTCCAGGGCTTCGCGGGGGGCGAAGGCCACCGAATGGACGATGCAGTCGAGCCCGTCCCAGTGCTTGCCCAGATCGGCGAACACCTGATCGATTTCGGCGTCATTGGAGACGTCGCAGGGCAGGACGATGGAGGAGCCGCATTCGGCGGCCAGTTTTTCCACGCGTTCCTTGAGCTTCTCGTTCTGGTAGGTGAAAGCGATTTCCGCGCCTTGCGCCTTCATCGCTTCGGCGATGCCCCAGGCGATCGAACGGTTGCTGGCTACGCCGACGATGAGTACGCGCTTGTCTTGCATGAAGCCCATGGGATGCTCCTTCGGGATGGGGTCTTGGGGAAAAGGCGCAGAGTATCTGCCAAGGGTCCAAGGGCTGTCCAGCGCTATCGTGTCCGCAGGGTTCGCGTATAATTGCCCACCTTTTTCATGGGCTCGGATTAGTGAGTACCGGATCGAACCAACTCGGGCTTTACCTGACGCTGTTCGCGGCCCTGGGGCTGGCGGGCTGCGAGGGACCGCTCAACAGTCCTTACCCTGCGGCCGATGCCGAGCGCAACATCCTGTATTCCTCGTTTTCCGAACGCCCCAAGCACCTCGATCCGGCCCGCGCCTACAGTTCCGACGAGAGCCTCATCCTCGGCCAGATCTACGAGCCGCTGCTGCAGTATCACTACCTCAAGCGCCCCTATGTCCTGGAGCCGGCGACCGCCGAGGCACTTCCGGAGATCCGCTATCTCGATGCCGGCGGCCGGGTCCTGCCGCCCGGTACGCCGGATTCGGCCATCGCCTACAGCGAGTATGACTTCCGTCTGAAACGCGGCATCCGCTTCCAGCCGCATCCGGCTTTCGCCCGCGGTGTGGGAGGCGAGTATCTTTATCATCATCTGGGCCCCGAGCAGCTGGCCCGCATCCAAACCCTGGCGGATTTCTCCGAAACCGGCACCCGCGAACTGACGGCGGAGGATTACGCCTACCAGATCAAACGCCTGCTGCATCCGGCGCTGCATTCGCCGATCGCTGAGCTGATGAAGGAGCACATCGTCGGCTTCAAGGCGTTGGGCGATACCCTGGAGCGGGATTATTTCGCGGCTCCCAAGGGGCAATTCTTCGATCTGCGGAGGTATGCCCTGGAGGGCGTCCAGGTTCCCGACCCGCACCGGCTGGTCATCCGTCTGAACGGCAAGTATCCACAGTTCCGCTTCTGGCTGGCGATGAGCTTTTTTGCCCCCATGCCCTGGGAAGCCGATGCGTTTTATGCCCAGCCGGGGTTGATCGAGAAAAACATCACGCTGGACTGGTATCCGGTGGGCTCGGGGCCCTATATGCTGGCGGAGAACAACCCCAATCGCCGCATGGTGCTGGAGCGTAATCCGTACTTTCACGAGGACCGCTACCCGGCCGAGGGCGATCCCGAAGACGCGCCGGCCGGTCTGCTGGCCGACGCGGGTAGGCTGCTGCCGTTGGTGGACCGGGTGGTCATGGTTCTGGAAAAGGAAACGATCCCTTATTGGAACAAATTCCTGCAAGGTTATTACGATTATTCCGGCATTGCTTCGGACAATTTCGACCAGGCGGTGCAGGTCGGCAGCTCGGGCAGTCCGGAGCTGACACCGGAAATGCTGGAGAAGGGCATCCGGCTGGAGACCTCGGTCGCGGCATCGGATTACTACCTCGGATTCAACCTGCGCGACCCGGTGGTCGGCGGGCTGGACGAAGCGCACTGCAAGCTGCGCCAGGCGCTCAGCATCGCCATGGATTACGAGGAATTCATCGCCATCTTCATGAACGGCCGGGGGGTGCCGGCGCAAGGCGTGCTGCCTCCGGGCATCTACGGCTACCGGGAAGGGGAGAAGGGGATCAATCCTTATGTCTACGATTGGGTGGACGGGGCGCCCCGGCGCAAAAGCATCGAAACCGCCCGCCGTCTGCTCGCGGAGGCAGGTTACCCCAACGGCGTCGATGCCGTGACCGGTAAGCCGCTGGTGCTGTACCTCGATCTTTCGACCCATGGGGCGGACGACAAGCCACTGCTGGCCTGGTACCGCAAGCAATTGGAGAAGCTCGGCGTCCAACTGGTGTTTCGTGCCACCGACTACAACCAGTTCCAGCAAAAGATGGCGGCCGGTAATGCCCAGATCTACCAGTGGGGCTGGAATGCCGATTATCCCGATCCGGAGAATTTCTTCTTTCTGCTGTACGGGCGCAATGCCAAGGTACCGAATGGCGGCGAGAATACCTCGAACTATGTGAGCGAAGAATTCGACCGCTTGTTCGAGCGGATGCGCAACCTGGACGACGGTCCGGAGCGTCTGGCGGTGATCGATGCCCTGCAGGAAAAGGTCCGGCACGATGCCCCTTGGATTTTCGGGCTGCATCCCAAGGGTTTCTCGTTGCATCATGCCTGGTACGGTAACCTCAAGCCCAACCTGATGGCCAACAACAAACTCAAGTACCTGAAGATCGACGCGCGGCAGCGCGCGGCTCGTCGCGCCGAGTGGAACCGGCCGGTCTGGTGGCCACTGCTGGCGGGGTTGGCGCTGCTGCTCGCGGCCGTCGTTCCGGCCTATCGCAGCTACCGTCACAGGCTGAGGGCCGCGGCTTTATGACGGCCTATCTCATCCGCCGCGCGTTGTACGCACTGCCGCTCCTGCTCGGTGTCAACGTTCTCACCTTCGTGCTGTTCTTTGTGGTCAACAGTCCCGATGACATGGCGCGCATGCACCTGGGTCAGAAGCACGTGACTCAGGAGGCGATCGATCTGTGGAAGCACGAACGCGGCTATGACCTGCCCAAGCTCTGGAACGCCGGGGCCGAAGGTACCGCCAAACTGACCGAAACCATTTTTTTTCAGAAATCGGTGGGACTGTTCCTGTTCCGCTTCGGACGCTCAGACAGCGGGCGCGACATCGGGGCGGACATCGCCCAGCGGGCCTGGCCTTCGCTGGCTTTCGCCGTGCCTGCTCTGATCTTCGGGCTGCTGGTCCACATCACCCTGGCGGTGGGACTGGTGTTCTTCCGCCTGACTTACCTGGAATTCTGGGGCGTCGCGTTATGCGTGGCACTGCTGTCGATTTCCTCGCTGTTCTACATCATTGGCGGCCAGTACCTCATGGGAAAGCTTCTGTTGCTGGTGCCGATTTCCGGCTATGACGGCGGCTGGAACGCCGTGAAGTTCCTGATCCTGCCGGTGATCATCAGCGTCGTGGCGGGCACCGGTTCCGGCGTGCGCTGGTACCGGACGCTGTTCCTGGAAGAGGTCGAGCGCGACTACGTCCGGACTGCCCGCGCCAAGGGGCTCTCGGAAACCCGGGCGCTGTTCACTCACGTGTTGCGCAACGCGCTGATACCTATCCTCACCGGTGTGGTGGTCATCCTGCCTTCGCTGTTCATCGGCAGCCTCATCACCGAATCGTTCTTCGCCATTCCGGGCTTGGGCAGCTACACCATCGACGCCATCGCCCAGCAGGATTTCGCCATCGTGCGCGCCATGGTGTTCCTGGGGTCGGCGCTCTATATCCTGGGATTGGTGCTGACCGATATCTCCTATACCCTTGCCGATCCGCGCGTGCGTCTGAACTGATGCTGACTCTGTTCTGGACCGACGCCCTGTTTCTGCTGCTGCTCGCCATGCTGGGCGGACTGATCTGGCACAGCCGCCGGCATGAACACCTGCGCCGGCCCTGGCGCAAAGTCGCCCGCAGCCGCAGCGCGATGGTTTCGGCGGTGATCCTGCTGGCCTATCTCTTCATCGCCGTGCTCGATTCGATCCATTTCCTGCCGCCGGACGGCGAGGGCGGCGTCCGGTACAAGACCGAGCCGGTCAGCGTACTGGACTGGTTTTTGACGCCATTGCGGACGCGGGTGGAGAAGACCTATTCGGCACCGCTGGCGGTACAGGGCTATGCCAGGGAAACCCTGCGTCTGGCTGACGGCAGTAGCCGCTGGGATTATCCCCGCCTCGAGTTCGGCGGCGCTCATTTGAAGGACCCGGCGCGGGGCTGGCTGCGGGACGTGCTGCGGACCGGTTTCAAGGGGGCGGCCGGAGGTCTGGGCCTGGGCGTGATTCTCTGCTTCGGGACGGTGTTCTTGATCGCCAGAGTGCGGGAACTGCCGGTGTCCCTCGTGGGTGGCGAGGTGCTGTCGGGCCAGAGCGAGGTTCCCTGGCGCGCCATCCTGGGCACCGTCGTCGTGCTGTGCATCGTCGGTGGGGTCTTGGGGGAGCTGGCACTCAAATACCACGTGTTCGGTACCGACAAGGTGGGTGAGGACGTGCTCTACCAGGCGCTCAAGAGTATTCGCACCGGCATCCTGATCGGTACTCTCACCACCTTCGTGACCCTGCCGCTGTCGCTGCTCCTCGGCATTCTCGCCGGTTATTTCCGCGGCTGGGTCGACGACCTGATCCAGTACCTCTATACCACTCTGAACTCGATTCCTGGCGTCTTGCTGATCGCGGCGGTGATCCTGCTTACCCAGGTTTACATGGCCAAGCACGAGGAGGAATTCGCCAGCTTGGCCCTGCGCGCCGACCTGCGTCTGCTGTTTCTATGCCTGATCCTTGGCATCACGAGCTGGACCGGGCTGTGCCGGCTGTTGCGCGCAGAGACCCTGAAGCTGCGCGAGATGGAATACGTCCAGGCCGCGCGCGCGCTGGGGGTGCGGCAGGGGACGATCCTCCTGCGTCACATCCTGCCCAATGTGTTCCACATCGTGTTGATCTCGGTGGCGCTCGATTTCAGCTCGCTGGTGCTGGCCGAGGCCGTCCTGTCCTACGTCAATATCGGCGTCGATCCGACCACCGATTCCTGGGGCAACATGATCAACAGCGCCCGCCTGGAAATGGCCCGCGAGCCGCCGGTGTGGTGGTCTCTCACGGCGGCCTTCGTTTTCATGTTCGCCCTGGTGCTGGCGGCCAATCTGTTCGCCGACGCGGTGCGCGACGCCTTCGATCCGCGCCGTGCCGACTGAAGGAGCCTCTCGGTGTACCGAACCCTGATCCATACTGCGCGCCTTGCCGATGCCGACGCGGCAAGCATCCTGGCAGCGATTCCCGGCCGTCTCGAGCCGCGGGGTGGCCACTGGCTGCTCCGGCATGAGCGGCCGGCCGAACGCGAAACCGTCGAGGTGCTGCGGCGCTCGCTGCGCCTGGACATCAATCCGCTGCCGCCAGGCTTCGTCGGCGCTGCCGTGGGCTTGCTGGTCACCGACATGGATTCCACCCTGATCGCCATCGAGTGCATCGACGAGCTCGCCGACCGCGCCGGCCAGCGCCAGGCTGTGATGGCGATCACCGAGGCGGCGATGAACGGCAAACTGGATTTCGTCCAGGCCCTGCAGCGCCGGGTTGCCCTGCTGAGGGGGCTGCCCGTCTCGGTGCTCCAAGCGGTCTACGCCGAAAAGGTCGTGCTCAACCCCGGAGCGGAGTCGCTGGTCGCCGCCTGCCGCCGGCATGGAGTCCGCATCGGCCTGGTATCGGGCGGCTTCGATTTCTTCGTCGACCGGCTGAAGGACAGGCTCGGGCTGGACTTCGCCCTCGCCAACCGGCTGGAATCGCGCGGCGGCTTCTTGACCGGGCGCATCGAAGGGCCGATCTGCGGCGGGGCGGAGAAGGCCGGCTTTCTGCTCGCTCTGTGCGGGCAGCTGGGGCTCGTTCCGCAAAACTCCATTGGCCTGGGCGATGGCGCCAACGACGCCAAACTCCTCGGTGTCGCGGGATTGGGTGTCGGTTACCGCCCAAAGCCGGCCCTGCGGGCCGTCGCCGACGCGGTGATCGAATACGCCGATCTGGCCGCCATCGCCGACTTTCTGGAAGAAGCGCGATGAGCGGTCCCTTGCTGCAGGTCGAGAATCTCAAGGCGGGCTTCGTCCAGGGCGGGCAGATGACCAAGGCCGTCGGCGGTGTGTCCTTCACCATCGATCGGGGTGAAACCTTTGCCCTGGTCGGCGAATCCGGTTCCGGCAAGTCGGTAACGGCGCTCTCGGTGCTGCGCCTGCTGCCGCAGAACGGCAGGATCATCGACGGCAAGGTGATCCTCAGGGGTCGTAATCTGTTCGCCCTGCCCGAGGTGTCGATGAGCTCGATCCGGGGCCGGCGCATCGGCATCGTCTTCCAGGACCCGCAGAGCTCGCTCAATCCGGTCATGAGCATAGGCCAGCAGGTCGGCGAAGTGTTGCGGCTGCACAAACGGCTCAACGGTGGTGCGCTCGAGGCACGGGTGATCGAATTGCTGGGGCTGGTCGGTCTGCCCCGGCCCGAACGGCATTTCACCGAATATCCGCACCAGCTTTCCGGCGGCATGCGCCAGCGCGTGATGATCGCCATCGCCCTGGCGGGCGAGCCGGACCTTCTGATCGCCGACGAACCGACCACGGCGCTGGACGTCACGGTACAGGCGCAGATCCTCGGGCTGCTCAAGCGCCTGCAGCGGGAGACCGGCATGGCGCTGTGGCTGATCACCCACGATCTCGGCATCGTCCACGACCTGGCAGACCGCATCGCAGTGATGCGCAACGGCCTGATCGTCGAAGAGGCCCGCCGGGACGAATTCTTCAGACAGCCCAGTCATCCTTACAGCCGCCAGTTGCTCGATGCCCTGCCCAGGCTGAGCGATTGCATCGGGCGCGAGCCGGTGGCGCAAGCGGGACGTCCCTTGCTGGAGGTCAGCGATTTCAAGGTGCACTACCCGGTCCGGAAGGGTCTGTTCCGGCGTGTGGTCGATCATGTGCGGGCGGTGGACGGCGTGTCCTTCAGCCTGTGGGCGGGGGAAACTCTGGCCCTGGTGGGCGAATCCGGTTGCGGCAAGACCACGCTGGGCAAGGGCATCCTCAACCTGATCGAGTCCTCCGGCGGCCGGGTGACATTCGACGGCGCCGACGTCACCGCCGCCCGCGGCGGGCAGCGCCGGGCGCTGTGTCGGGCCATGCAGATCGTGTTCCAGGATCCGCATGCCGCGATGAATCCGCGCATGATCGTGGGCGACATCATCGAAGAAGGAATGAAGGCAGTGATGCCGGAAATGAGTGCCGTTCAGCGCCGCAAGCGGATGGAGTTCCTGCTGGAATCGGTCGGTTTGAGCCCGGAAAGCCGGCTGCGCTATCCCCACGAATTTTCCGGCGGCCAGCGCCAGCGCATCTGCATTGCCAGAGCGCTGGCGGTCGAGCCGCGCCTCATCGTTTGCGATGAGCCGACCAGCGCGCTGGACGTTTCGGTCCAGGTGCAGATCCTGGGCTTGCTCAAGGATCTGCAGAAGAGGGAGAAGCTCGGTTTTCTGTTCATCACTCACGACCTCGGCGTCGTTGCCGATATCGCCCACCGGGTTGCCGTCATGTGCAGCGGCCGGATCGTCGAAACCGGGCCGACCGAACAGGTGTTGCTGCGGCCACAGCACCCCTACACCCGGACTTTGCTCGAGGCATTACCCGGGCTGCGGAAAGTCTCTTAGCGCGGTTCTCATCCATGTTGGCCAGCCTCAAATCCCGAGCCCGCCGTCTCAAGGCGGAAACCCTTGCGCTCTTTCTGGCCGCGCGCCATCCGGCGACTCCGTGGTACGCGAAGCTGCTGGTCGCGGGTATCGTAGCCTATGCCTTCAGCCCGATCGACCTGATCCCGGACTTCGTTCCCGTCCTCGGCTATCTGGACGACCTGGTGCTGATCCCTTTGGGCATCCTGCTGGCCCTCAGGCTCATACCGCCGCTGGTGCTGGCGGAATGCCGGGCCAAGGCGGCGGAGATGGCGGCGACCGTCCGCCCGGTGAGCCGGGCCGCCGGCTTCGTGATCATGGGCATCTGGGTGGCGCTCGTGGTATTGGGGCTGCTGTGGGCGTACGAGACGGTTTCGTCGCTTTCGGACCGGTGAATCGGTACGAGATTTGCGCCCCCGTTCGTGGCATCGATGGGACAGTTTCACCCGCCGTCAGCATAAGGGGGTCGCCGTGGCGGACGTTCCCTTGGATTCTGCCCGGAGAACGGCTGTCCCTTGTTCCAGCGCTTTTCCTGCCAGGGCGCAGTCCTTACAGGGGGAGGAAAGGCAAGCCCGTCCGGAGTGCGCTGAACGCTCACAGCATCCCAAGCTGCAGCTTCGCGGCTTCGGACATCATGTCGCGGCCCCAGGGCGGGTCGAACACGACGCTGACTTCGACGGCGGTCACGGCGGGGAGGTTCTTCACCAGGTATTCCACGTCGCTTTGCAACACGGGCCCCATGCCGCAGCCGGGCGCGGTGAGGGTCATGACGATTTCGACCTTGAAGCCGTCCGCGCCGTCCGGGATGACGCGGCAGGCATAGACCAGCCCGAGATCGACGATGTTGACCGGAATCTCCGGGTCGTACACGGTACGCAGGACTTCCCATACGTTCTTTTCCACCGACTCGGCATCCGCGTCGGGGCTGATGCCGGGCATGACGGGCGGTTCCTTGCCCAGCGCGTCGGCATCGGCGCCGGCGATCCGGGCCATGTAGCCGCGCTCGGTGGTGACCGTGAAGTTGCCGCCCAGGGATTGGAACAGGCTGACGACCTGGCCTTGCGGCAGCACACAAGGGGTGCCGTCGGGAATCTGGACAGCATTGACATCCCGCCGCAGGACGATGTCTTCACGTCCGTACATGCTGAATTTCCTCCTCGATGACGGATGGGGTGACCGCGGCGGCAATCCGTTCGCCGTTGGCGTAGGGGCTGTCGCTGCGCATCAGGTCGACGAAACGGGCGGCGAGCGCCCCGGGTTCCGGCGCGGTTTCCGTGGGAAATGCCTTGCGCCGCAGGCGGGTGCGGATCGCGCCGGGCGTGAGCAGGTTGACCCTGAGCGTGCCGGCGCTTTCATATTCATCCGCGAGAATCCGGGCGAAGGCTTCCAGTCCGGCCTTGGCGACGGCATAGGGTCCCCAGTAGCTGCGCCGCCGCTCGGCTTCGCTGTCACTGACGAAGACCGCGGCGGCGGCTTCCGAGCGCGTCAGCAGGGGCAACAGAGTCCGTGTCAGGCGGAACGCGCCGGTCAGGTTGACGTCGAGCGTATCGCGCCACTGGGCGTCGCCGACATCCCGCAAAGGGCCCAGGTAATCCATGTGCGCGGCGCAATGGATCAGCCCATGCAATGCGCCGAGCCGGGATTCGATCGAGCCGGCGATGGCCGACAATTCTTCGAGCGTGGCGGTGGCCAGGTCCAGCGGCGCCAGGAGTGGTTCGGAGCCGCCGTGCCGGACGATGCGGTCGTAAGTGGCTTCCAGCCGTCCGAGGGTACGGCCCAGGAGGATCACCGTGGCGCCGGCACCGGCACAGGCCTCGGCGGCGACGGCGCCGAGATCGCCCCCGGCGCCGGTGATCAAGACGGTGCGGCCGTGGAGTGCAGGGTTTGCAGGGCTCATCCGGCTGCGGCGGGTTTGCGGAACGCGGCCAGGTAATTGACGCCGATGTCGGACGTCAAGTGGAACTGGCCGGTGATGGGGTTGTAGCCGATGCCTTCCATGCCGGCGAGGTCGAGGCCACCGTCGCGCGCCCAGCGGCTGAGCTCGGAGGGACGGATGAAGCTGGCGAAGTCATGGGTACCGCGGGGGATCATGCGCAGCAGGTACTCCGCGCCGACGATGGCCAGGAGATAGGCCTTGAGGCTGCGGTTCAGGGTCGAAAAGAACACGGTGCCGCCGGGTTTGGCCAACCGCGTGCAGGCGGCGACGACCGACGCCGGGTCCGGCACGTGCTCCAGCATTTCCATGCAGGTCACCACGTCGAATTCACCGGGCTGCGAGTCCGCCAGCGCTTCGGCGCTAATCTGCCGGTAGGCCACGGTCAGGCCGGATTCCCGGCAGTGTTCTTCTGCGGTACCCAGAAGGTCTTCGCTGAGGTCGATGCCCAAGGCGTCGGCGCCAGCCTTGGCGAGCGCTTCGGTGAGGATGCCGCCGCCGCATCCCACGTCGACCGCCTTGCGGCCGGCCAGTGAAGTGTGCGCCTGGATGAACTGCATCCGCAGGGGATTGACGGCGTGCAGGGTCTTCAGTTCGCCGTCCGGGTCCCACCAGCGGTGGGCGTGGGAGCCGAATTTCTCGATTTCGCCGATGTGGACGTTGTCGGTTGCCATGGATCTCGACCGGTCAGGAATGATGGATCAGTTTGTCGCGCCAGATCAGGGTCTTTTCGCGGATTTCCGTGGCATCCAGCGTCAGCAGCTCGCGCTTTTTCAGCAGTTGACGCCCTGCCACCCAGACGTCGGTGACCTGCTGGCGGCCAGCCGCGTAGACCAGGTCGGACACCGGGTTGTAGATCGGCAGCGATTCGATGTGCTCCAGCCCGATGGCGACCACGTCGGCGGATTTGCCGACTACAAGCGAGCCGGTTTCCGCTCCCAGTCCCAAGGCCGCCGCGCCGTTCAGGGTCGCCATCCGCAGCGCCTGGTGGGCGGGGAGGGCGGCGGCGTCGTTGGCTACCGCCTTGGCCAGCAGGGCCGCGGTGCGGGTTTCACCGAGCAGGTCCAGGTCGTTGTTGCTGGCCGCGCCATCGGTGCCGAGCGCGACGTTGACGCCCGCCGCCAGCAGCTTGACGGCGGGGCAGAAGCCGCTGGCCAGCTTCAGGTTGGATTCGGGGCAGTGCACTACGCTGGCGCCGGTTTCGGCCAGGCGTGCGATCTCGCCGTCTTCCAGTTGTGTCATGTGAACGCCGATCAGGTGCGGTCCGACCAGGCCGAGCTGGTCCAGGCGTTTGAGCGGACGCATGCCGTACTGCCGTCCGCTCCGGTGGATTTCGTCGGCGGTCTCGTGGAGATGGATGTGCACGGGGCAGTCCAGCTCTTCCGACCAGGTGCGGATGCGGACCAGCGGCTCGTCGCTCACGGTGTAGGGTGCGTGCGGTGCGAATACCGTGGCGATCAGCGGTTCGTGGCGGTAGTCGTCGCGGAGGGCCAGGCCTTTGCGGAGATAGTCATCCGCGTCGGTGGCCCAGGCGGTGGGGAAGTCCACCACGATCATGCCCACCGCCGCCCGCATGCCGGCCCGCACCGCTTCGCGCGCCACCACTTCGGGAAAGAAGTACATGTCGTTGAAGCAGGTGACGCCGCCCCGGATCATTTCCGCCATGGCCAGCTGCACGCCGTCGCGGACGAACGCTTCGCCGATCCATTTCTGCTCCAGCGGCCAGATGTGTTCCTGCAGCCATTGCATCAGCGGCAGGTCGTCGGCGACGCCGCGCAGCAGCGTCATGGCGGCATGGGTGTGGGCGTTGACCAGGCCGGGGATCAGGGCGTGGTGCTCCAGCCGTTCGATCCGCCGCGGCTGGTATCTGACCAGCGCTTCGGTGGTGGGGAGGAGGTCGGTGATGCGGCCGCGGTCGATGGCCAGGGCATGGTGTTCGAGCGTCACCCCGTCGGGCTCGACCGGGATGATCCAGCGCGCGGTGATCAAAGTGTCGATAATCATCGGATAATTCTGACCATTTCGCTTGGCTTTGTCACGTCGTATCGCCGGCGGAGTGGCGTGCCGGCAAGGCGTGGGGAGACGTCAGTGGCTCACGGCGTGAGCGTAAATATGCCGCGGGGCGCTAAAATGGGAAGGTTTTTTCGGTTCGACGGCCGTTCCATGACGAAAACCCGTAAGCGGGCGGGGACCTGCGGTGCAGGCGCCGATCGTTCCGGTCATCGCCGCGAAGATCCGTGCGCACCCGGGCTCGTTTCGGCGGGGCAGGACGTGGCCTCGCAGGTGCCGCCGCAGCGGGTGCTGGAGCGGATGCAGGCATTCGGCGAGAGGCCGCAACAGCGCCGCTATGATCCGGCGGAAGGGCTTCCGGGTTTGGGGGGCTGATGCCGGAAAGCTCGAACGGGAGAACGGCATTTCCCTCGTCGGCCGGCCGGTACTGGTGACGGCGGGCGCCGACACGGGATTTCTGAACGCGCCGTTTGCCATCGCCGATGCGGGCGACGAGATCATCCTGCCGAGTTCCTGCTGTTTCAACCAGAGAAATGGCCGCGCTCGAGGTTCGGGACACCAACCTGATCCGCGCGCCGCTGGTTTGCCGACACGCGGCGGTCGGGGTCTTGGAAACCGACTCGGCCCACTGCCGGGAAAAGCCGGCGGCGACTGCCCGGGTGCTGCTTATCGTGCCCGACGCGCGTCCGGACCGGGGGAATGCTGCCATGTGCGGGATGCCCGAGGCGCTTTCCACGTCCTCGTCCGTGTCGAAGGGGGCGGCGATGCCTCGGCTCTGGCCGGACGGCCGAACCGCGAATTCGGCGCGGCGGTGATCCCCGGAACCGTCTTCGGCCTCGATGGCGGATGTTGCCGCCGGCTCGCCCACGGCGCGCTCGGACCCACGACCGCGGAGGAAGGAGTAGGCCGCCTGGTGCACGGCCTGCGGACGATCATGGACGGTCGATGACAATACATAATAAATCTGACCACGATGAGTGCTTCCCATTTCCTGACGATCATCAAACCGGCCAGTCTGGCGGTGCTGCTGCTCCTGGCGGCGGGCTTTTGGGTGCTTCACGGTTTCATCATGCCCATCGCCTGGGCGGTGGTGCTGGCTTTTACCGTCTGGCCGTGGTACGAGCATGTATACCAGAGGGCGCCTTGCTGGATGCGCGGGGGCTGGCTGCCGCTGGCCATGACCCTGCTGATGATGGTCTTGCTGATGGTACCTGCGACCTTCGGTGTCTTGGTGCTCGGCCATGAGGTGCAGATGCTCCACCGGCTGCTGATCAAGGTGCAGAGTTCCGGCATCGGTGCGCCGGACTGGCTGATTCAGTTACCCTGGGTCGGAGGTTGGATAAAGGAAACCTGGAGCGAGACTTTCGGCAACCCGGAAACGATCAAGAATGCGCTCAACGCGCTGGGGATGGGTACGGTGTTCAGCTATACCCGCGATCTGGCGGCGCAGGTGTTGCACCGCTTCATGTCCGGCTTCGTCACGCTGCTCGCGCTGTTTTTCATATTCCGCGACGGACACGGGCTGGGGCGGCAGATCCTCGACCGTTCCGTGAGGCTGTTCGGTTCCGCCGGCGCCCGCTATGCACGGCACGCCGTCACCGCGGTGCGTGGTACGGTCAACGGCATGCTGTTGGTCGGGATTGGCAAGGGGGTCGTGCTGGGCCTCGGCTACTGGGCGGTCGGTCTGAGCCAGCCGGTCCTGCTCGGCACGCTGACGGCGGTCGTCGCGTTGGTGCCTTTCGCCGCCAAGCTGGTGTTCGGCGCCGCCTCGATCTACCTGATCGTGCAAGGCCACGCCGTGGCCGGCATCGTGCTAGTGGTGTATGGCTTCATCATCACCCTCATCGCGGACAACTACGTGCGTCCGACGCTGATCGGCGGTGCCGCCAACATTCCCTTCCTGCCCACCCTGCTGGGCATCTTCGGCGGCGTCGAGGCCATGGGGTTCGTCGGCCTGTTCATCGGACCGACCGTGATGGCCATTCTCATTTCACTGTGGCGCGACTGGAACGACGAGACGCGCCTGCCATCGGCCTGACTGTGAAGCGTGTCCCAGGCTTGACCGGCAACGAGCATCCCATCGGTGTCTTCGACTCGGGCGTGGGCGGACTCTCCGTCCTGCGGGAAATACGTGCCGTCCTTCCGCATGAGAACTTGCTGTATGTCGCCGATTCGGGCCATTTGCCCTACGGCAACAAGCCCGCGGAATACATCGAGCAGCGGGCGCTGACGGTCGGACGTTTTCTGTTGAGCCGCGGCGCGAAAGCCATCGTCGTGGCCTGCAACACCGCCACGGCGGCGGCGATTACGGTCATGCGTGCGGAATTCCGCGTCCCCGTCATCGGCATGGAGCCCGGTCTCAAGCCTGCGGTCGCGTTGTCGAAATCGCTCGTCGTCGGCGTGCTGGCGACCGAGGGTACTTTGAAGAGCGCCAAGTTCCGCGACCTGGTGGGACGTACCACCGAAAAGGTGGAAGTGATCGCCCAGGCGTGTCCCGGCTGGGTCGAGCAGGTGGAGCGTGGAGACCTGGGAAGTCCGGCGACGCGCGACCTCGTCCGCCGTTACACCGAGCCGGCGTTGGAACGCGGGGCCGATACCCTGGTGTTGGGCTGCACCCACTATCCCTTCCTGGCCGGCCTCATCGCCGACGTCGCCGGGCCCGACGTGCATATCGTCGAAACCGGTTCTGCGGTGGCGCGCCATCTCAGGCGTCGTCTCGAAGCCGATGGGCTGCTGACACGGCGGATGGCGCCGGGTGTGGAACTGTTCTGGAGCAGTGGTCCGGCGGAGGTCGCGGGCCGTTCGCTGGCGGTATTGTGGCCAGGCGTGCATCGGGTGCGGCCGCTGCCGGCCGGTTTCGCCGCCGGGGATTAGAGCGGCGCGTGTCCGGCCACGATTCATTACGGAAGGTCTGTTCAGCGGTGAAGATTCGGAGCGCTTGGCGCCGGGGCGCCTCGGCCGGCCTTGCGGACCGGCCCGGATCCCGGTTGCATGGGCGCGGCTCCGGTCCCGTCCTTCGCCGGCGCTGCGGGCGGGGCCTGTAGCCAGCCGTTGATCCGGTCCAGGTCCTCGCGCTGCATGACGCTGGCGGCTTCCTTCAGCGCGACGCTGTTGACGATGTAGTCGCGCAGGGCCAGGGCGAAGTCGCGTTTGTTCTGGTAATACTGGCGCTGTACGAACAGCACGTCCGTCATGGTGCGGGTGCCGACCTCCATGCCGGCGATGGCGGCCTCCAGTGCGCTTTCCGACGATTTGATCGCGGTTTTGAAGGCCTTGGCCTGGCCGATGGCGGAGCGGATGGCCCGATAGGCATTCTTCACCCTGGTGCGTACCGCGCGGCGCTCCTGGTCCAGCTGCTGGATGGCGGCTTCGAAGCCGAAGCGCGCCTGCCGGACCCGGGAATTGACCCCGCCGCCCGCGAACAGCGGCACGTTGATCTGCATGCCCACGTCCTGCTGCTGGTAGCGGTTGGGGCGGGGCGGCCGGTCATTGTCATAGAACTGGGCATCGGCGATCAGGTTGATCGAAGGATAGTGCCCGGCGAACTGCACCTCGATTTCCTGTTTGGCCCGGTCTGCCCGGTTGGTCGCGGCGATGATGGTCAGCGCACTCTGCTGGGCGGTGTCGTTCCAGCGCTCGATGTCGTCCGGCATTGGATCTTCCAACGGCACTTCGAGCTTCAGCGGTTCCAGCTCGCCCGGATCGTCACCCACGATCTGGCGCAGATACTCCCGGGCGTTGTTCAGCTCGTTTTCGGCGATGATGACGCCCGCCCGCGCCCTGTCCGCCGCCGCCTGCGCCTCGTTCACGTCGGTCACCGCCGACAGGCCGACCTCGAAGCGGGCATTGGCCTGCTCCAGCTCCCGATTGATCGACTCCAGTTCGGCCCTGGCGAAGTCCAGCGACGCTTCCTTGTACAGGACCTCGAAATAGGTCTGGGTCACCCGTAGCATCACGCTCTGCAGTTCCGCCGCGTAGAGGGCTTCGGCTTCGGCCACCGCATTGTCGGCCTGGGCCAGCCGCACCCACAGGTCGTGCTGGTAGATAGGCTGCACCAGCTGCACGATGCCGGTCGCCAGCCAGAAACCGACGTTCTTTTTGGCGTTGAACACCAGGATGGGCGAGTCACCGGTCTGGACCATCTGTCGGGTCAGTCCGGTGGTGGCGGACACCGTCGGCAGCAGCCGGGCCACGGCCTGCGGCTTGTTCTCGAGCGCCGCGTCGCGCTGGGCCTGCGCCGCATGCAGACGGGGATCGTATTGCAGTGCGAGATCGAATACGCCGAGCAGATCGACGGCGGAAGCGGCTGGCGCCAAAAGTGACAGCAATAAAGCGGCAAACGCGGGCTTATTCATGCAGCGTGAGTAAGGGCGACGGGAAGGCGCGGCCTGTGATCGGACGGTCGGGTCATCGGGCCGGCACGATCTGCGAGTGTCCAGCGATTATCCATCATCTCGCCGCCTCATGGTGCGTTCCTTACAAATCCCATAAAATTCCGCCCTTACCCCGGTTTGGGGAGCTGCTCGGCTTTGACACCGGCCTTTGCATTGAAACTTTTGATCCGCTTCAACCGACTCAGTGCCTGCGCGGGTCGGGTCCTGCTCAGGTCCGGCATCGTCGCACTGGCACTTTTTCAGGCCGCTGCGCTCGGAGGTCCTGCGCCCGTTCGGCGACAGACCCCGGCGCCGGTGGCGGCAGCGCGGGAGGTGGAACGGTTGACGCTGGCCTATCTGGGCCAGCTGGCGGAAGCGGCTGCGGTCCGGCCGTATTTCGAACCCGTGGTGACCGACCGCGGCGTTCAGGGGGCGCGGCTCGGGCTGGTGGATGACAATACCACCGGGCGCTTCACCCGCCAGGAATTCGCCCTTGCCGAAACCTGGCTCGCCCCGGGGGACGATGCGGAGGCGGTGTTTAAGCGGCTGGTCGCGGACGGCCGCCGTTTCATCCTGGTCGATCTGAAACCGGAGGTTCTGCGGCGACTGGCCGCCTTGCCACAGGCACATGACGTCCTGCTGCTGGACGTTTCCAGCCGCGACGATGCCCTGCGGGGCGAGGACTGCGCGTCCAACGTGCTGCATCTGCTGCCGAGCCGGGCCATGCGGACGGATGCCTTGTCCCAGTACCTGGCGAAGAAGAAGTGGACGCGCTGGTTCCTTGCCGTGGGGCCGGCGCCGGAGGACCGTTTGTTTGCCGACGCGCTGAAGCGCTCGGCCAAGCGCTTCGGCATGAAGATCGTCGCCGAGAAGACCTGGACGCACAGCTTTGACGACCGGAAGACGCCGGAATCGGAAGTGCCGGTGTTCACTCAGGGCAGCGATTACGACCTCGTCCTCGTGGCCGACGAGGCCGGTTCGTTCGGAGACATTCTGTCATACCGGACCTGGCTGCCGCGGCCGGTCGCCGGTACCCAGGGGTTGGTACCCAGCGCCTGGCATCACACCCTGGAGGCCTGGGGGGCGATTCAATTGCAGAACCGTTTCCGGCAGCAGGCGGGGCGGTGGATGACCGAGGCCGATTACGGCGCATGGCTGGCGGTGCGGGCGATCGGCGAGGCCGCGACCCGGACCCGGTCGCTGGAGTTCGAGGCGATCCGGTCCTATCTGCTGAGTGACGGCTTCGCATTGGCCGGATTCAAGGGCGTACCGCTGTCGTTCCGGCGCTGGGACGGCCAGCTTCGGCAGCCGGTACTGCTGGTACAAGAGCGCTCCCTGGTCGCCGTGGCTCCGGTGGAGGGGTTCGCCCATCCGAAGAATGAATTGGACAGTCTGGGATACGATGAACCGGAGACTTCGTGCCATGCCAAGCCATGACCGCCGCCTGATCGGCGCCGTCCTCGTCCTGCTCTGCGGTGTGGCGGCCGCGGATACCGTCTACGTCACCTTGGAGAAGGACGACGCCATCGCCGTCATCGACGGCGCAACCGGCATTCGGACCAGGACGGCCAGAATCGGCAAGCGCCCGCGTGGTATCGCGCTGGCGAAGGATGGCAACAGTCTCTATGTTGCCGCCAGCGACAGTGACGCCATCCAGGTGATCGATGCCGGGACGCTGAACGTCACCGGGACGCTGCCTGCCGGCAAGGATCCGGAGACCTTCGCCATGGATCCGGACGACCGGTTCCTGTACGTCTCCAACGAGGACGACGGCCGGGTGACGGTGATCGACATCGCCTCCCGCAAAGCGGTCAAAGAGATCCCCGTGGGTATCGAGCCGGAAGGCATCGCGGTCAGCCCGGACGGGCGCTGGGTGGTGAGTACCAGCGAGACCACCAACATGGCGCACTGGATCGACCGGGCCAAGCTGGAAGTCGTGGACAACACCCTCGTCGACCCGCGCCCACGCGCCGCGACTTTCACCGCCGACAGCCGGCAGCTGTGGGTCAGTTCCGAGATCGCCGGCACCGTCACGGTGATCGATACGGAAACCCGCCAGCCTCTCAAGACGATTTCTTTCAAGATCGCCGGAGTGACTCCGGAGAAGGTCCAGCCGGTTGGCATCCGCATTGATCCCGACCGGCGCTACGCCTATGTGGCGCTGGGGCCGGCCAACCGCGTCGCGGTGGTCGACGCGCAGAAGCTGGAAGTGAAGGATTACCTGCTGGTCGGCCAGCGGGTGTGGAATCTGGAGTTTTCGCCGGACTTCGGGCGGCTGTATACCACCAACGGTCTGAGCAACGATGTTTCCATCATCGACCTGGCCTCACACAAGGTGACCAAATCGGTGGCGGTGGGCTCCCACCCCTGGGGGGTCGCCGTTCGGCCATGAGCGTCACGGTTCCAGTGCTCGAGGTCGAACGTCTGTCGTTCGCCTACGGGCCGTGCAAGGCGCTGGACGACGTGGCCTTCCAGGTCCAGCCGGGCGAGTGTGCGATCCTGCTGGGCCCGAACGGGGCGGGCAAGAGTACACTGTTCTCGCTGGTCACCCGGCTTTACGAAGCCCCCGCCGGGCAGATCCGCATCGCCGGCCGGTCTTTGCGCCAGGAGTCCTGTGCCGCGCTGTCCCGGCTTGGTGTCGTGTTCCAGCAGCCGACCTTGGACCTGGATCTGAGCGTCGCCCAGAACCTGCGCTACCACGCGGCCTTGCACGGTCTGAGCCGCAGGGAGGCAGAGCTTCGTATCCGGGAAGAGCTGGAGCGGCAGGGCATGTACGGCCGGCGCGACGAGAAGGTCCGCCAGCTCAATGGCGGCCACCGTCGGCGGGTGGAGATCGCCCGCGCTCTCCTGCACCGGCCGGCCCTGCTGCTGCTGGACGAGCCCAGCGTGGGGCTGGACGTACCCAGCCGTAGAGCATTGGTCGACCACATTCATGCGCTGTGTCGCTCCCAAGGTCTGGCAGTGCTATGGGCGACCCATCTGATCGACGAGATCGGCGCGGACGACAGCCTGATCGTACTGCACAAGGGGCGGGTCCGGGCATGGGGCCCCGTGCGCGAGGTGCTGGCCAGTCAGGGTGCGGCAACCGTGAGCGCGGCGTTCCACCGTCTGACGGCGGAGGGCGAGGGATGAGGCCGCTGCACTATCTGCGAGCGTTGCGCGGCATCGTCGCGCGCGAGCTGTACCGTTTCGTTCATCAGCGGGAGCGCTTCATCTCCGCCCTGGTGCGGCCCCTCGTCTGGCTGTTCGTGTTCGCCGCGGGATTCCGCTCGACCTTGGGTTTGGCGATCAGTCCGCCGTATGAGACATACATCCTCTATGAGGTCTACATCACACCGGGACTCCTGGGGATGATCCAGTTGTTCAACGGCATGCAAAGTTCGCTGTCAATGGTGTACGACCGTGAAATGGGCAGCATGCGGACCTTGCTGGTCAGTCCCCTGCCGCGCTGGTTTCTGCTGACCGCCAAGCTGGTCGCGGGCGTCGCCGTGTCGATCCTGCAGGCGTATGTATTCCTGGGTGTCGCCTGGGCTTACGGTATCGAGGCACCGGTCGAGGGGTATTTGGCGGTGCTGCCGGCGCTCTTGCTCTCCGGTGTGATGCTGGGGGCGCTCGGCCTGCTATTATCATCGTTCATCCGCCAGTTGGAGAATTTCGCCGGCGTGATGAATTTCGTAATATTCCCCATGTTTTTCATGTCCACGGCGCTGTACCCGCTCTGGAAGATCCAGGAGTCCAGCGAGCTGCTGTATTGGCTGGCCCAATGGAACCCTTTCTCACAGGCGGTGGAACTGATCCGCTTCGCGTTGTATGGACGGTTCAACGGGGTGGCATGCGGCTACACGGCCGGGGCCACGGCGCTGTTTCTCGCCGCGGCGATCGTCGGCTACAACCCTTCCAAAGGCATGATGCAGCGTAAAGGCGGCGCTTGAACCCAGTGAAAACTCTACTCGTCACCGGCGGAGCCGGATTCATCGGCGGCAATTTCGTACTCAGACAGCTGCGGCGGGGTGGCGTCGAGGTCGTCAACCTGGATGCCCTGACCTATTCCGGTAATCTGCGGACCCTGGCTGAAGTCGAGGACAATCCGAACCACGACTTCGTACTGGGTTCGATCGGCGACCGCGAACTGGTCGAATACCTGCTGGAACGCTACCAGCCCGATGCGGTCGTCAATTTCGCCGCGGAGACCCATGTCGACCGTTCGATCGACGGCCCCGACGCTTTCGTTCACACCAACGTCATTGGCACTTTCGAGCTGCTGGAAGCCACCCGTTGGTACTGGCGCCAGCTGGACGGTGAGCGTCGTAAGGCATTCCGGTTTCTGCACGTCTCGACCGACGAGGTGTATGGAACGCTGGGTGCGACCGGCAAATTCACCGAAGAGACACCGTACCGGCCCAATTCGCCGTATTCGGCGTCCAAAGCCGGTTCCGACCACCTGGTGAGGGCGTATTTCCATACTTACGGTCTGCCGGTGCTGACCACCAACTGCTCGAACAATTACGGGCCGTACCAGTTTCCGGAGAAATTGATTCCGTTGATGATCGACCATGCGCTCCAGGGCCTGCCGCTGCCGGTGTACGGCGCGGGTACCAACGTCCGTGACTGGCTCTACGTGGAGGACCACTGCCGCGCCATCGAAACCGTTTTGGCCCGAGGCAGGCCGGGCGAGGTTTACAACGTCGGCGGCAACAACGAAAAGACCAACATCGAGGTGGTCGAGACGATCTGTGCTCTGCTCGATGAATTTCTACCCGATTCGCCCCACCGACCGCACCGCCAGCTGATCCGGTTCGTGCAGGATCGGCCGGGCCACGATCTGCGCTACGCCATCGATGCAGGCAAGATCGGCCGGGAGCTGGGCTGGCAACCGGAGGAGACTTTCGAAACCGGCCTGCGCAAGACGGTGCGCTGGTATCTCGCCAACCGCGACTGGGTGGAGCACGTCAAGTCCGGCAACTACGGCGGCGAGCGCCTCGGCGTCGGCGGCATCGAGGCGCAGGCATGAGAGGAATCCGCGGCATCATCCTGGCCGGCGGTTCCGGTACCCGGCTGTATCCTTTGACACACGTGGTCAGCAAGCAACTGCTGCCGGTCTATGACAAGCCGATGATCTACTATCCCTTGTCGGTGTTGATGCTGGCCGGCATCCGGGACATCCTGGTCATAACGACGCCGCACGACGCCGCGCTGTTCCAGGCTTTGCTCGGCGACGGCGGGCAGTGGGGCATCAGCATCAGTTACGCCGCCCAGCCGAAGCCGGAAGGTCTCGCCCAGGCCTTTGTCATCGGCCGTCATTTCGTGGAAGGCCGACGCAGTTGCCTGATCCTCGGCGACAACATTTTTTACGGTCACGATTTCCAAGCATTTTTGGCTGGCGCCACGGCGCGCGAAAATGGGGCTACGGTGTTCGGGTACTGGGTGCGTGATCCGGAGCGCTACGGTGTCGCCGAATTCGACGAGGCCGGCCGAGTGATCGGAGTCGAGGAAAAGCCCGTCCGCCCCAGGTCGAACTATGCCATCACCGGACTTTACTTCTACGACGAACAGGTCGTGGACATGGCGGTCACGCTCAAACCCTCCGCGCGAGGAGAACTGGAAATCACCGACATCAACAGGCTTTATCTGGATCAGGGTCAGTTGCACATCCAAAAGATGGGGCGCGGGGTGGCCTGGCTGGATACCGGTACCCACGACTCGCTTTTGCAGGCGTCCAATTTCATCCAGACCATCGAAGAGCGGCAGGGCCTCAAAATCTGCTGTCCAGAGGAAATCGCGTTGAACAAGGGCTGGATCGACGCGGAAGAAGTTGCACGCTTGGCCGACGGTCTGGGCAAGAGCGGCTACGGCGCCTATCTGCGCCGGCTGATCGAAGGAGGGATGCCGGTATGAACGTCGAACAGACGGATTTGCCCGGTGTACTGCTGATCTCGCCCAAGGTGTTCGGCGACGCCCGTGGGTATTTCAAAGAGACCTGGAGCCGGCAGCGCTACCAGGACGCCGGGCTGCCCGGCGACTTCGTGCAGGACAATCTGTCCTATTCGCGTAAGGGCATCCTGCGCGGCCTGCATTTCCAGAATCCCCGTCCCCAGGGCAAGCTGGTGCAGGTGCTGCAGGGCGAGGTGTTCGACGTAGCGGTGGACATCCGGTACGGGTCGCCGCACTTCGGCCGTTGGTTCGGTACCGTGTTGTCGGCGGAGAACCATCTGCAGATGTACGTGCCGGAAGGTTTCGCCCATGGTTTCTGCGTGTTGACTGAAGCCGCTCTGTTTGCCTACAAGTGCACCGAGTATTACGAGCCTTCCTCTGAATTCTCGCTGCGCTGGGACGATCCGGACATCGGGATCGCCTGGCCGCTGGATTCCGCGCCCGAACTCTCGGCCAAAGACAGGGATGCCCCGCGGCTCCGGGATTTGCCGCAACACCGGCTGCCGGTCTATCCATGAAGATCCTCGTCGTCGGCAGGAGCGGGCAACTGGCCTGGGAACTGCGGCGCACGCTGGCCTGTTTCGGCGAGGTCGTCGCGCTCGATCGCCAGTCGGAACCGGCGATCGATCTGGCCGAGCCCGGTGCCGTTGCCGCATCGGTGCGCGCCGTCCGGCCCGATCTGATCGTCAACGCGGCAGCCTATACCGCGGTCGATCGGGCCGAGCAGGAGCCGGATTTGGCCTGGAAGGTGAACGCCGAGGCGCCGGCTGTGCTGGCAGCGGAAGCGACGCGTCTGGGCATAGGCCTGATCCATTATTCGACCGACTACGTTTTTCCCGGTGACGGCGCTGTGCCGTACCGGGAGGACGACCCGGTTGGTCCGCGGAACGTGTACGGCCGCAGCAAACTGGCCGGGGAGCAGGCCATCGCTGCATCCGGCGCCGCTCACCTCGTTCTCCGCACCGCCTGGGTCTATGGGGTGCGCGGCCAGAACTTCCTGAGGACCATGTTGCGGCTCATGGCCGAGCGCGAGGTGGTGCGGGTCATCGACGATCAGTTCGGAGCTCCCACCTGGGTTCGGATGATCGCCGAGGCGACGGCGATTCTGGTGGCGAGCTCACTGCGTTCCGGCACAGCCGATCTGGCGGGGGCGAGCGGTGTCTACCATCTCACCTGCAGCGGCCAGACCAGCTGGTACGGCTTCGCCTGCGCCATCCGGGAGCAGGCCGTGGCCGCCGGATTGCTCCCCGACACTGCGGCCCGGGTCGAGGCCATCCCGACTTCGGAATATCCCACTCCGGCCGAGCGGCCGGCTCATTCGGTGCTGGATTTGGGCAAGCTCGAGGCGCGCTTCGGCATCGTGCTCCCCGTTTGGGACCAGGCGCTGGAGCTTTGTTTGGCCGATCTGGCTGGTCGGTGAGAGCTGTCTTCAGGCGGGCGCTGTGCCTGGATTGATCGGTTTTGCAGGGAGCGAACGGGGCCATACGTAGTGCGCCCGTAGGGTTGGCGGCAGGAAAGTCACGAAACAGCGTAACCAAAGAAAAACCGTCCGGAGGCCGCGAGATCCCTTGCGCAATTACGAAAACCGTCCCCGGTTTTCGTCTCATGGGCAGTCTTCGGCTGCTCAACTTTGCTCCCGGCAAAGTTGTCGCTTTCGGCGAAGGTCCATCGAGGGGCTCCTGCTTCTCGATCGACGGGCGGCATCCCAGCGGCTTCCCTTCGGGCTGGTCTCGGCGAAAGCTCCGATGGCGCAGCCTGACGGGGAAGAGATCAAGAGCGGAAACGGCCTCGCTGTGCGCGGCCTTTGACTATGAATTGGCATTAACGGGCGCTCATGGAGCCTAAGTTCGTCCATCTCCGGATTCACACCGAATATTCCCTGGTCGACGGGATAGTCCGGATCAAGCCGCTGGTCAAGCGGCTGTCCGAATTTGGCATGCCGGCGGTCGCGGTCACTGACCAGTGCAACTTGTTTGCATTGGTCAAGTTTTACAAAGCGGCCATGGGTGCCGGTATCAAGCCGATCGCGGGGGCCGACGTCTGGCTGCAGAACCCGCAGGACGTAAGTTCCCCTCACCGGCTCACCCTGCTGGTCCAGAACCAGGAGGGTTATCTCGCGCTGACCGAACTGATTTCGCGTAGCTACCAGGAAAACCAGCACCAGGGTGTTCCCATGCTGATGCCGGAATGGCTGGCGGACTGTAACGCCGGCCTGATCGCCCTCTCGGGCGGCCGCGATGGTGCCATCGGCCATGCCCTGCTCGCCGGCAGCGGTGCGGAAGCGACGCGGTTGGCCGAGTACTGGGGAGGGATGTTCCGGGATCGTTTCTATCTCGAAGTGTGCCGGACGGGGCGCGCCAACGAGGAGCGTTACATCGATGCGGCGGTGGAATTGGCCGCCCGTCTGGACCTGCCGGTGGTCGCCACCAATGACGTCCGCTTCCTGTCCGCGAAGGAGTTCGAGGCCCACGAAGCGCGGGTCTGCATCCACCAGGGGCGGGTGCTGGACGACCCGCGCCGGCCGCGGGACTACAGCGAGCAGCAGTATCTACGCAGCGAGGAGGAGATGCTGTCGCTGTTCGCCGATTTGCCGGAGGCGCTGGAGAACAGCGTCGAGATCGCCCGCCGCTGCAACCTCGGCCTGACGCTGGGCAAGAATTTCCTGCCGGATTTTCCGGTGCCGGCGGGCATGACGCCCGACGATTTCTTCTCGGAGCAGTCGCGCCAAGGGCTGAAGGAACGTCTGGCCGTACGACCGCCTTCCGGAGCCGGGACCCTGGAAGAGCGGACCCAGCGTTACTGGTGTCGGCTCGAATTGGAGTTGTCGGTGATCCGGGAGATGGGCTTTCCAGGCTACTTCCTCATCGTCGCCGACTTCATTCAGTGGGCCAAGAGCCAGGGTATCCCGGTGGGGCCGGGACGCGGCTCCGGTGCCGGTTCTCTGGTGGCCTATGCGCTCAAGATCACTGACCTCGATCCGATCGAATTCGATCTGCTGTTCGAGCGCTTCCTCAATCCCGAACGCGTCTCCATGCCCGACTTCGACGTCGACTTCTGCATGGAACGGCGCGACGAGGTGATCGACTACGTCGCCCGCAAATACGGCCGCGACAAGGTGTCCCAGATCATCACCTACGGCAGCATGGCCGCCAAGGCCGTGGTGCGCGATGTCGGCCGGGTGCTGGGCCACCCTTACGGTTTTGTCGACCGTATCGCCAAGCTGATTCCGTTCGAGCTCGGTATCACCTTGAGCAAGGCGCTGGAGGACAGCGAAGAGCTGCGCAAGTCGTACGAGGAAGACGAGGAGGTCAGGGCGCTTCTCGATCTGGCCCAGTCGCTCGAAGGCATCACCCGCAATCCGGGCAAACATGCCGGGGGGGTGGTGATCGCGCCTTCGCGGCTGATCGATTTCAGTCCGTTGTACTGCGAGCCCGGCGGTGGCAACCTGGTGACCCAGTTCGACAAAGACGACGTGGAAGCGGTCGGCCTGGTCAAGTTCGACTTTCTGGGACTCAGGACTCTGACGATCATCGACTGGGCGTTGGCCGACATCAACGCCAAACGCCGGGCGGCGGGGGAGGAGCCGGTCGACATCAACCGGATTCCCCTGGACGATCCCAAGACCTATGAGCTGCTCGGGAGGTGCGCGACCACCGCGGTGTTCCAGCTCGAATCGCGCGGCATGAAGGACCTGATCAAGCGCCTCAAGCCGGACTGCTTCGAGGACATCATCGCCCTGGTCGCATTGTTCCGCCCCGGCCCGCTGCAGTCCGGGATGGTGGATGATTACATCAACGTCAAGCACGGCCGGACCAAGGCGGAATATCCCCATCCGGTGCTGGAGCCCATCCTCAAACCGACCAACGGCGTCATCCTGTACCAGGAACAGGTGATGCAGATCGCCCGTGACATGGCCGGCTATACCCTGGGCGGAGCCGACCTGCTGCGGCGCGCCATGGGCAAGAAGAAGCCGGAGGAGATGGCGAAGCAAAGGGAAATCTTCATTGCCGGTGCCACCAGACAAGGCATAGATCCGAGCATCTCCTCCCACATCTTCGATTTGATGGAGAAGTTCGCCGGCTATGGGTTCAACAAGTCGCACTCCGCCGCCTATGCCCTGGTGTCGTACCAGACCGCCTGGCTCAAGGCTCACTATCCGGCCGAGTTCATGGCGGCGGTGCTGTCGGCCGACATGGACAATACCGACAAGGTCGTCGTGCTGATCGACGAGTGCCGTGAGATGAAGCTGTCCATCCTGCCGCCCGACATCAATCTCTCGGAATACCGGTTTACCGTCCGGGGCCGGCGGGAAATCCTCTACGGCTTGGGGGCGGTCAAGGGCGTGGGCCAGACCGCGATCGACGACATTCTGCAGGAGCGGAAGAACAATGGACCGTTCACCGACCTGCTCGACCTGTGCCGGCGCATCGACCTCCGCAAGGCCAACCGGCGGGTGCTGGAGGCGATGATCCGGGCGGGCGTGTTCGATTGTTTCGACCGGAACCGGGCCGCCTTGTTCGCCGCCCTGCCGGACGTGGTGAAGGCGGCGGAGCAGCAGGGTGCCATGAGCGCCGCCGGTCAGGACGACCTGTTCGGCGGCTTTACCGCTGAGAGCCCCGCGGCCTCCAGCGCAGGTCTGGTGGCGACGGAGGTCGAACCCTGGGCCGAAGCGGAACGGCTGGCCCAGGAAAAAGCCACGCTGGGCTTGTATCTCACCGGCCATCCGATCACACCGCACGAGCGCGAACTCGAGCAGATCGTCACGAGCCGGCTCGGTCCTCTCATGGGAGAGGGTGAAGGTGGTAGGGGAGACACGCGGGTGGTGGTGGCGGGCCTCATCGTCGACATCCGCACTCGGCTCACTCGCAGCGGCCAGAAAATGGGCTTCCTGTCGCTGGACGACCGTACCGGGCGCATGGAGATCGCGGTCTATACGGAGACCTTCCAGCGTGACGGCCACCATCTTGCCAAGGATGGCCTCATCGTGGTCGAGGGAACGTTGGGATACGACGAATATGCCGGCCAAACCCGCATCACCGCCGAAAGAATATTGAGCATCGAGGATGCGAGGGCGCACTTCGCCCGCTGTCTCCGGATCGAATGGCCCGGAGCCGTGGCCGACGGCGTTCCCCCGTCATTTCTGGCGGAATTCAAGAAACTGCTCGACCGGTTCGCGGGAGGGGGGTGTCCGGTCCATGTCGCCTACCGGGGGCGGAGAGCGCAGACCGTGCTCCGTCTGGGTGATGGCTGGCGGGTCCATCCACGGGACGAGTTGCTCGGGTGTCTGCGGAAATGGATAGGCAGTTCCCGGGTTCAGGTAGTGTACCGCTGATCCGGCGGGAAAAACCCTCGAGTCACCCGATTTGCCGGCTCGTCTTCCTCCGATGCCGGTAACAGACTTAACCTATTGAATTATAAAAGTAAAGTTGAAAGGTAAAGAGGTTGTTTCAAGTTTGTAAAAAACTCTGGACACCGGGAACTTTTCCGCTATACTTTGCCCAGCCGTCAGGGATGGGGCCTCAGAGAGAGTCGTCAATGAGGAGGAGAGCCCCTCGGGGCAATTGATAATTACAACAATAACGCGACTACCGATGCGCTTCGCAGGTAAACTCGGCGATAGCGTTGAAACAAAAATAATAACAAAAAACGCTAAAAAAGCCCGCCTCTGGCGGGCTTTCTTGTGTCCGCCAGGGAGGGAGAATGAGGCGACCTCCAAAAGCCGCCCAGGAGGAGGAGAACAAAAACCGCGCAACAACCGTCACGTCACTGGTTGGACTGCACCGCATCGTCCCTTCGAACTTGGATAAATTATACCGTATTCAACGCGCTCGAGTATCAGAGTTTTTTATGATGTCCATGCTTGACGTTTATTACTGGTAAACAAAACGGTGCTCACCACCCTTTCTGTATCGCAGGAAGCACGAACCGACGGTTCGGGCGTCTTGGGGCGGGTTCGGGATCAAGATCCATCCCGTTGTAAAACTCGTCCGACGGACGGAGTTTCGGTCGAGCTCCAGTCATCCATGTCGATGGCCTCGTCCGACAGTCTGGCTGTGTGGAGGAAGTCGTCGCGTCTGGACCGCACGCCCTGTTTGAATTTGTCCGGCATGCGTTCCACACTCTCATCGGCGATGGCTTCGAGAAGCTCCATTTCGGCCATACCCTCCCGGTGAACCGCCAGATAGAGCTTTTTGAGGCCGCCGTCACCGAATTGGTTGGCCACATCCAGCATGAAGGCGATGCCACGTTCCGTGTGGAGGTCCTGCGCGTAGCTCCGTATCTTTCCGAGAGAGTGACAGAACGCGGCAGCGGCGGTCTGTACCTGGGCCCGTTGAAAGGGTAAGTGGAGGGTGGCTTTTTCGAAGCGGCCGGTCCAGGGAGCACGGACGAGGTCGAATGCCGGGTCGAGCGCGACACCGGTTCGGGCGTCGACACCGCCGTTGGGCCTGCTCGTACAGGTGATGAGACCGTCGGCGATGCGAGCGTCTCCGCCACCGAAGATTTCGATGTAATGCTCCCGGTCGGCGACGGAAAACGCCCGCAGCAGTTCCGGCAGGCGGCCTGGACGCTGTGCCCACTGGATGATGCCGTAGGACAGTCCGGCGGCATCGGTGTTGAGATTGATCGCCCCGAATTTACCGACCCCCTCCATCTGCGCAACGATGCTCAGAATCTTGTACAGTCCTCGATAGGGCAAACCCAGGACCAGCTCCAGATAGACCTGGGAGATCCGGGGTTTGGCGGCGGGCGTTCTCACCAGTGCCCGCAGGGTCGCGACATCGACTTCGCCCGAAGCGGAAAGCCCCTGTCCGGTCTGGAAGTCTTGCACCGCCGCTGCGGTCTTGCTTCCAAACCTTCCATAGGCGGCGGAGAGGAGGCAGGGCAGGCCGATGTGGCCGTGTCCCGAAAGCAGGTCCTGGATGGCGCCGACCGCATCGCCCATCGGCTCGCGGACGCCGATGGCAGCGCCGCCGTGCCCCCGGAACAGGGCGTCGATCTTGGGTATCCCGCACTCCACGGCGGTTTCCGGTAAGGAGACCACCGCTGCGGCCGGTGTCCATGGCGCCGGGGCCAGTGGCTGCGGCGCATCGGTGGCACCCGCCCAGAGAAAGGCGTTTTCTGGAGTTTCGTACCAGATGGCGTTTCCTTCGATCCGCTCGCCGCGGTCGGTGAAGCCCGTGACCGCCACGTCGGTACCCGCCGGCAGGGTGCAAAGGATGCGGGCGCGGGTGCTGGGTCCGTCTTCGCGGAGATGGGCCGCACCGAGGAGCCGTACGAAGCGTCGTTCCAGATCCTTGACGAATGGTGCCGAACCGGGCGCAGGCCTGGATGCCATCCGCTTCAGCAGTTCCGCGCGCTCGAACCCACGACCGGTACAGTCGCGCGAAGCCCGTATCTCGGCGTGCAGCACGATATGTTCCGCGTCCGGCGGGAATCCCCAGTACGCTGCTATTTCCCCTATCAGCTCCGCCGCGGCATCGTACATTTCTCCGGACCAGTGTTCGCCCGGTCCGACGGCGGCGGCGACACCTATCGTCATCAGGTTGGGATTGATGCCCCGGCGATACAGTCCCCAGCTCGGGTTGATGACCAGGCCGGCGTGATAGGCCGTGTCCGTTTCGTCGACGTACTGGCGGATCCGGCCGCCGGCGGCTATGAGGTAGTGGCAGGATTCGCTGGACCTGGGGTTGGCGAACACTGTCTCGGCGGTTTCCAGGCTCGGGTAGGCGTGGATGACGACCGCCAGCGGCTTGAGGCCGCGTCGGCCTTGGGTGAAGTTGGTGGCGGGGCAGCCGATCCACTGTTTGAGCATGGCAGGTTTTTCTATCCCAGTATGCCGCGCTCACCGGTGACTGGCAGTCCGGCCGGAGTACCGCCGGCTGGCCGTTCCGCTGACGTTTGCGGGCTCTGCCGCTCTCGCCGCTGCGCATCATCCTTGACCGCCAGGACGCCGCGCAGTTTGAGCAGATTCTGCAGCGCCGCGTACCAGAAAGGCGCGCCGAGGCTGAGGAGAAACACCGAGAGAATGAGGCCGATCGGATTGACCTCATGCCATCGCTTCAGCCATCCCTTGCTGCTGCCCAGGAGGTTGATGAGACCGAGGTCTTGCAGGTATTCCAGGTCGGTTCCGACATCAGACCGCCCTTTGTCGGCGGGCGAGATGGAAGCCAGGGGCGGTGCCGCCGCCGCTGCCAGTACGCCCGGCGCGGCCGCCGGTTTGCCTTTGGGTTCGTCAGATCGGCCTGGCATCGCTGTCGTACCATCGGAAGCTTTCATGTGCAGAGGGGCATCGATAGACGGCGGCGGAGTTTTCGGCCGGGAGACCGCACTGGCCTTTTCGGGAGCGCCGGTGTCGCGCGGTCGCTGGTCCAGCGCGAAAGCCTTTTGGACCAGCGCGTTTCTGAGCCCTTCGTCGACGGACAGCCGGTTGATGATGTCGATGGTGTCGAGCTGGACCGCGACGACCACGACGGTCGAGCAGGTCACCGTGATCAGCCGGGTGGTGGCGGTAAAACGTTCGGAAACCCGGTCGATGGTCTGGTCGAACCAGCCGTTGATCTTGGCCACCAGACGGCTGTTGGCCTCCTGTAACAGCGCGATGTTGTGGCGCACGTTGGTCGCGAGTTCCGGATGGCTCAACTCGAGCTGCAAGGCGTAGGCACGGACGTTTTCGAGCGTTGTCGCCGGGTCCTCGATGCCGTTTTTTTCCAGCATCTTGGCGAGAATTTGTCTGGCGGAGTCGGACAGGCGGTTCTTGTCGTCTCTCGGTGTCTGGCCGCTAGCGATGTCCAGCAGCAGCTTGGTGAATTCCTCCCGGTGTATCGTGGCGCCGAGTCGCTGTCCCACGTGGCTGATCATGGGATGGGTGAGCAGGGCGCGGGATACTTGCTCCGCCATTTCGCGGCTCAGGCTGGGATCGATCTGCCGCAGCAGGTCGCCCAGTCCGCGTGCGAGATGTTTTCCCCGGGTGTTCGCCACATCGGTGATGAGCTGCGTCAATACGGTCACCGCCATGCTGGCGATGAGCATGACGACGGAAATCCCCAGCAGGATGTCGATGGTTTTCAGCATTGCCGAATCCTCCGATGGGCGGAAACCGCGGAAACCGGCGGCAAGGCCGGACCGTCCCTGGTTGTCGAACCGCTTTCCGAACGGGTGGCATCGCAGTTTAGCCGAAAATGCGTTCGCGGCGGCATTCCGATGCGTTTACTTCGCTCGAGCCCGATGCGAGGAGGCAGGAGGGCTAACCTCCCCGAAACTCGCGAAAGAAACGCTTGACGGTCTCCTTGAAGGCCAGTACCGCCCGGTAGAGCCGCGACTCCCGGACCAGCGCGTGCGCCCAGCGCAACAGCCGCATGATCCATTCGTAAAGCAGGGCGAACCAAGCGAACGACATGAGGGCCGGCCGCGTCAGTCTGAAGACCCGGGCGACCAGTAGCGTGCCCAGCAGCTTGGCGGCAAGTTCCAGCAGGATGCCGGCGGTCACGGCGCCGTGCACCATCAGTACCACCGCGCCGACGTTGAGGGGTGTGACCAGGGCCAGCGGGAGGACGAGGGCGACCAGTGCCGATTTCGGCGGGGCCTGCGAAAGCCAGGCATCGAAACGTTCCAGATGCAACAGGCGGGAGATCCATTGGCCGAAGACGGTCAGGAGATCCCAAAGCCATTCTTCGAACAGGACCAAAATGGCCAGAACGGACAGAAAAAACTGCTTTATCAAGGTCGGTCGATGATTGCGGTATGGACAGAAGGGGGCGGGCGGGCACGGATCCGCCCGCCCCCGGCGGTTCAGGCGGACAGGTTGGCCGAGCGGTGTTCGGCGAGGAGCTTCTGCAACGCTTCCTCGCTTTCCTTCGGCAGGCTGGTATAGAGGATCTCGCCACCGAACCGGGCCAGTTCGGGCTCGACCTTGTCCCGCGTGATGTTACGCAGCGCCATGAAGATGGCGGAGGTACCGGGCCGCATTTTCTCACTGATGTTCTTGATGAAACCGTCGTCGATCCCATAGTCGCTCAAGGAGCCGCCGATCGCGCCCGCCGCGGCCCCTACCGCCATGCCCGCCAGCGGCGACAGGAAAATGAGTCCGATCAGCGCCCCCCACAGAGCGCCGGACGTGGCGCCGATGGCGGTGAGATCCACCGCCTGATGGAGCTTGATCTTGCCGGATTCCTTGTCGCGCACCACGACGCAGGCGTCTTCGAGATCGACCAGGTAGCCGCGCTGCAGGCGTTTGAGCGTGGCCATGACTTCGGCGGCACGGAATTCGTCAGGGTAGACAATCGAGATCAGTTCAGCCATTCGTGGACTCCTTGATGGTTGATGGTCGAAGGGATGGAGCGAAGCCTCGGGACCTGCATCGGCCGCTATCGTAGCCCGATCTGCCCAGTCAGCGTGGCGGAAACGAGAAAGATTCCGAAGGCGAGGGCGATGAGCCCCCACAGACGGATGACGATGTCCGGCTGCCGGGCCCACCATTCGATGATCTTCGCGAGCCGGACGTGGCCGAGAAGGACGACGATCACGGCACCGGCCAGGGACAGGTAGCCGAACGCTGCGAGCGCCCGGGGGCAGGCCGAATCGGCGGCGGCCAGGAGCAGGGCGGCGCCGAGTGCCAGACGCAGGGCGGCAGCGTAGTGCACGCCTTTCGGCGTGGCCCAGAAATTCCTGGCGAGCTTGACGAAATCGGGGGGCCTGATCAACCCGAAAGCCCCGAAGGAGGCGATCAACAGGCCGAACATTGCAACGACCAGATGCATCATGTCACTCTCCTGCGCCGGTTCGGGTGGAAGGCGGTTGTCCCATCGGATCCAGTCGGAAACGGCTGCCGCAGTTCGAACCGCCGCTCTTGCCGGCCAGCGGCAACAGGGATCCAAGTCTGGCACCGGGTTCGAGTCCCGGAGGCAGGTTGACCCGGATCTCGACCAGCATGCCGTGCTCGCAGTCCAGCGAAATACGGTCACGGGCCCCTTTGCCCAAGGCTGCATCCAGTCTGGCAAGAAACTCTTCCGTGCGTATCGTCCGTCCGATTCGGTCTGCGATGAAATCCGCGATGTCGGAGCCGTTGAACTGGCGGGTCAGGTCGGCGGCCAGGGCGAAATAGGCATCGCTCGACATCGCGGTCTGGCAGGTGCCGTGCTTGTGCCATTCGTGACGTTCCAGGCACGAAGCGGTTCCCGGCATGACCTCGGCCAGAGCGGTTTTTCCGGCCGGATCGAGAGTGATCGGGGGGTAGTCGCAGAAATCGCGTCTGGGCCGTTTCACCTCTCCGCAGAAGCCGTAATCCGTGCCACAGCCGGACTTGTTCGGCCACAGGCCGTGGAGGCTGAAGTGGCGAGCGGGATAGGCCGCCGGATCGGTATGGCGGCATTCCGCCTTGTCGGGTTTGAGTTCGCAGAAAGCCGGCTCCCAGCTCAGCGCCAGCACGTAGGCGTCCACCGGGCCGGCAACATCGCATCGTTCAGCGGGCGGTTCGGCTGCCGCGCCCGGTTCCAGCCGGCCGCAGTCCCGGCTCACCCAGCGTTCGGGCGGATTGGCCGCGGGCAGCCGGAGCCGGTACCAGCGGGCGTCCTCCGGTCTGTCGGCCTCGAACACGGGATAGGCCTCACCTGCCGTGATACGGGCAGCGTCCGGGTTGGTCTGTTTGTTTTTCGAGACATAGGCCGGACAGTCCCGCAGAGCGGTGAACGTGCCCCCGGCCGGCACGGCCATCGCTGCGGACGGGTTTCCCAGCCACAGAAGCAGGCACAGGAACGCCTTGAAACCGGACGGCGTCATTCCGGTTTCGCCAGAGCCTTGACGGCGCGCTCCATCTGCATGAAGCGCGAGCCCTTGACCAGCAGCGTGGCCTCCGGACGGTCGGCGGACGCCAGGGCCGCGATGAGCTGGTCCATGGTGCCGAAGTGGTGGCCGCTGGTGCCGAAGGTCCGGACCGTTTCGGAGGACAGTTCGCCCAGAGCGAGCAGGGTGTCGATGTCGCGCTCGCGCGCATAGCGGCCGATTTCACGGTGAAATTCCGGGCCATGGACACCGACTTCCCCCATGTCGCCCAGCGCCAGGATGCGCGGCTGCGGAAAGCCGGCGAGCACGTCGATCGCCGCCCGGACGGAATCGGGGTTGGCATTGTAGGTGTCGTCGATCAGTCTCGCGCCGGTTCGCGTGCGCAGCTGGACGCCGCGGCCGGCGACGGGGCGAAAGGATTCCAGACCTCGCCGTATGGCCTCGGGAGGCACGCCAGCCGCCAGCGCAGCCGCCGTTGCAGCCAGCGCGTTGTGGACGTTGTGTTCACCGGCAAGCGGGAGATTGGCTTGCCAGCAGCCGGCGGGAGTCGTGATCGAAACTTCGGCGAAACCTGCGCTGGTCCGGAATGTCCCGCTGACCGTCGCTGTTCCGCGGCGTGCGAAATCGATTACCCGGCGCGTTCCCGCCAGTTTCCGCCAGATGCCGGCACAGGGGTCATCCGCGGGGAACACGGCGGTACCATCGGTCGGCAATGCCGCGATCACCGATCCGTTCTCGTGGGCCGTGGCTTCCACGCTGGCCATGAATTCCTGGTGTTCGCGCTGGGCGTTGGTCACCAGCGCCACGGTGGGTCGGGCAAGATTCGCGAGGTAGGCGATTTCGCCCGGATGATTCATGCCGAGTTCGAGTACGGCGATGCGGTGGCCGGCTTTCAGTTCGAACAGCATCAAGGGCAGCCCGACGTCATTGTTGAGATTGCCACGGGTCGCCAGGCGGCGCTCCTCGCCGAATGCGGCCGCCAGAATGGCGGCGATCATCTGGGTGACGGTGGTCTTGCCGTTGCTGCCGGCGACCGCGATCAGCGGCACGTCGAACTGAGCGCGCCAGGCGGCTGCGGCGGCACCCAGCGCTCTGCGACCATCGGGGACGATGATCTGCGGCAGGAGGGTGTCGATCCGCCGCTCCACGACCAGCGCCGCAGCCCCTCCACCCACTGCATCGGCGATGAAGTCATGGGCATCGAAGCGGTCTCCCCGCAGGGCAAAGAACAGCGAGCCGGGGCGGATGGCACGGGTGTCGGTCGAGACGCCGTCGAAGCTGGTTTCGGCATCGCCGCTCAGTTTGGCGCCGGGAACATGCTTTGCGAGTTCGCCTAAATTCATCGGAAGGTTTCATCCAGGGCGGAAAAAAAATGGCTTACCTCGTCGTGGCGGGTATTTTCACGACGTGGCGATTATCGCACGGCGTCGGGGCGGATATTGGCGGGCGAGGGAGACCCGCGGGATTCAAACCGATGCAATATAGTGCCGATAGACTGGCCGGCACAACAACATCGGAGGGGGTGTGTCATGCTCAGTCTCTTGGTTGCGCTCGGCGTCGGTGCATGGTTCTTTCACCGGGCCATGGTCCGCGGGCGGAATCCCGCCACGGCGGCGATCACCGGGATCGCGGCTTACTATTCCATCTATATGTTCGTCGACTGGAGTGTACGCCTGATTTACGGGGGTACCGTACATCCTTACGAGCGCCATGCCGATGGGACGGTCGAAGCGGTCGCCATAGTCGCGGGTGCGGTGGCCGCGATCGCGCTGGGGCTGGTCGTCGTCCAGGCCGAGGAGACCTGAACCCGGGCTATTTGACCACCTTGTCGGTCACCGATGCCGCCACCTCCTGGCGGACCGGCGGGCTGATGGGTGCGACCGTGGCCGGACGGGTCCGCTTCAAGTAGCTGCGAATCCCTTCGGCGAGCGCCGCGGCGATTTGGTCCTGGTAAGCGGGAGAACGCAGTTTCAGCTCTTCCTCCGGGTTCGAGATGAAGGCGGTTTCCACCAGGACCGAGGGCACGTCCGGCGACTTCAACACCACGAACCCCGCTTTCTGTATACCCGGCTGATGGATCGCATGGCTTTTCTGCAGCGCCTGGAGAATGCTGGCCGCGGCGCGGTCGCTGGCCTCCAGCGTGGCATTCTGAGTCAGGTCCAGCAGCACCGAGGCCAGAACTTCGTCCTTGTCTTGCAGCGCCACACCGCCGATCCGGTCCGCGGCGTTTTCACGGTCGGCCAGGCGGCGGGCGGCTTCGCTGGTGGCGCCGTGCTCGGAAAGCGTGAATACCGAAGCACCCTTGGCGTGCGGATCGTTGTAGGCATCGGCATGCAGTGACACGAACAGATCGGCGTGTTCTTTGCGGGCACGTTCCATGCGCTGCCGCAGGTCGATGAACTCGTCGTTCTGGCGGATCATGACGGGACGGATGCCGGGTTCGGCGTTCAACAGGGCTTCCAGCTTGCGGGCGATGGCCAGGACGATGTCTTTTTCCTGGCTGCCTCCGGCCCCCAGCGCTCCGGTGTCCTTTCCGCCGTGACCAGCGTCCAGGGCGACCACGAAGCGTTTGCGATGCGGTCCGTCTGCTGCTTTGGCCACGGGGGCCTGTGGCGGCCGGGACGCCGTTGCCCTGGCTGCCGTCACGTCCACGGTCAGGCTGGGGTTCCCCGCGTCGGTCACCGACAGCAGGGTCCGGTACTCTGCGGCGGGCCGCAGCTCCACGATCAGATCGAGTCTGCCGTTGGCCTTGCTGCGGGTATGCAGGGCGGCGACATGACGGTCCCCCGCCGGGTTGGGCAGTCCCGGCAGCGCTTCTACACCCTCCATCGCGACGATCAGTTGATCTGCCCGTCCAGCCTGCGGTTTCAAGCTGGCTCCTTTGGGTACCGTGAGCAGCAAGCGTGTTACGTTTGTCCCGGATTTCAGACTCACCGTGGCCTTCGCCGCCGGGTCCGCCCATCCGGCCGGCGACAGCAGCATGAGGAGGGCGAACAGGAAAGCAGCCGGAAAAGGATGTCGCATGGGTGGAAGGCGTCGGAACGGGCGCGGTAACGATACTCCGCGTGCCTGGGCTCCGCAACAACAGGTTCGGTATGGGGTGAACCGCGGGATCGAAGCGCGTATCGCAACCCGCTGCCGGGACACCCTCGCCGGCACGGATATAATGGGTCATGGCACGCTGGCTGCAATTCATTTTTTCCCGGATTTCTTGAGGAGTTGGCGATATGAGGTTTGCGTCGGTCGGGGGGGTGCGGGTGGCGCAGCTTGCCGGGACCGCGGTTTTTCTGTGGGCCTGTCAAGGCGAACCCGAACCGGAACCGGAACGTTCCGAACGGGTGCAGACAGACGTTGCGGCCACGGCGGCTCCGCGGGAAGCCGCGGAACCGGACGGGACGGTGGTGACGGCTCCTCCGGATCTGATGAAGCAGTTGCGGATCGCCGTGGTGTCCGAAGGTGAACTGCACGAGCCATTGCGGGTGCCGGGGCGGGTCGGGATCGAAGAATTCAGGCGCCTGGCCCGTATCGGTGCGACGGTGACCGGACGCATCACCCATATCGATGCCTCCGTGGGCCAGCGGGTGACGCGGGGGCAGAAGCTCGCAGTGTTGAACAGCACCGAGTTTTCCGATACCCAGCGGGCCTTCCTGAAGGCGCTTGCCCAGAAACAGTTGCACAGTGTGATCGTCGAGCGGGCACGCAAGCTCTACGAATCCGGCGTGATCAGCGAGATGGAATTCCAGCGCCGCGCCAGCGAGCTGTCACAGGCCGAAACCGAGTACAACGCCATGGCCGATCAGTTGCAGGTGCTCGGCATGTCGAGCGAGTCTCTGGCATTGCTGGAAAAGACCCGGGTGATCCAGCCGCTGGTGCCGGTCGTCTCCTCCATCGACGGTATCGTGATGGAGCGTCATGTCAGTCAGGGCCTGGTGGTCCAGCCGGCGGACGTCCTCTTCGTGGTCGCCGATCTGTCCCAGCTCTGGATCGTGGCGGAAGTGCCCGAACAGCAGGCCGAGTGGGCACGGCTCGGACAGCAGGTGGAGGCGGAGATCCCGGCGCTGTCGGACCGGCGGGTCAAAGGCCATCTGGTCTACATCGCTCCGACCGTCGATCCCGAGACACGCACCGTCACGGTGCGCATGGAAGTCGCCAACCCGGACGGCTCGCTCAAACCGGAGATGCTGGCGACCATGCTGATTTCGGGCAAGGTGAGCCGCTTGCCCATGGTGCCGGCGGAAGCCGTGGTCCGGGATGGTGACCGGGATGCTGTATTCGTGCCGGCGGGAGCGGACCGGTTCCGCCTGGTGCCGGTGAAGCTGGGCAAGGAGGTCGGCGGCCAGCGGCCGGTGCTGTCGGGTCTCTCGGCGGGCGATGAGGTGGTGACCGAAGGTTCGTTCCATCTCAACAACGAACGCCTCCGCAGGGAGCTGGAGCAGTAATCGGTGATCGAGGCTCTGTTGCGGGCCGCGCTCAAGCAGCGGCTGATCGTGCTGGTCGTGGCGCTGGCTCTTTTGGGCTTCGGTTTGGACGCGGCGCGCAAACTGTCGGTCGACGCCTTTCCGGACGTCACCAATGTCCAGGTGCAGATCGCCGCCGAAGCCCCCGGCCGCTCGCCGGAAGAGGTCGAGCGCTTCATCACGGTGCCGATCGAGGTCGCCATGACCGGCCTGCCCAGCCTCACCGAGTTGCGCTCGCTGAACAAAAACGGCCTGTCCATCGTGACCCTGGTGTTCACCGATGCCACCGACGTCTACTTCGCCCGCCAGCTGGTGATGGAACGGCTGATCGAAGTGGCTTCGCGCATGCCGGAGGGTGTCACGCCGGTGCTGGGGCCGGTGTCGACGGCGCTGGGCGAGGTCTACCAGTACACACTGGAGCGTCCGGACGACGGCCGGCGAGCGCTGACCTACGAGGAGCTGCTGGAGCGCCGCACGGTGCAGGACTGGGTGGTGCGGCCCTTACTCCGGACCATTCCCGGTGTCGCCGAGATCAATTCCCAGGGCGGCTTCGTCAAGCAATACCAGGTGTTGGCCAACCCGGATCGGCTGCGCCACTACCAGATCGGTTTGCGTGAGGTCTACGAGTCCCTGGCCCGGAACAACGCCAACAGCGGCGGCGGCATTCTTCCCCATTTCGCCCAGCAGTACCTGATCCGCGGCGTGGCTTTGATTTCGAGCCTGGAAGACATCCGCAGCATCGTGCTCAAGGAGATCAGCGGGGTGCCGGTGCATGTGGGCGACGTGGCGGAAGTCCGGTTCGGGCACGAGGTGCGAACCGGCGCCATCGTCAAGAACGGCTACACCGAGTCGGTGGCCGGGGTGGTGATGATGGTGCGGGGCGGCAACGCCAAGGAAACCGTGGCGCGGGTCAAGGCGCGGGTCAAGGAGATCAACGACAAGGGGATGCTGCCGGGCGGGCTCGAGATCGTGCCGTTCTACGACCGGACCGATCTGGTCGACGCGGCTTTGAACACCGTTACCAAGGCACTGACCGAAGGCGTCTTGCTGGTGATCGGAGTCCTGTTCCTGTTCATGGGCGAAATCCGTTCCAGCCTGATCGTGGTTTCCACCCTGGTCTTGACGCCCCTCCTGACTTTCCTGGTCATGAACCATTACGGCATCTCCGCCAATCTGATGACGCTCGGCGGCCTCGCCATCGCCATCGGTATGATGGTCGACGGCTCGGTGGTGGTGGTGGAGAACGCGGTGAGTCAGTTGAGCGAACGCCGCGACACCGGCGAAAGCCGAGTCCGCATCGTATTCGAGGCGACTCTGGAAGTCGGCATCCCGGTAATCTTCGGCGTCGGCATCATCGTGCTGGTGTTCCTGCCACTGCTCATGCTGGAAGGTATGGAGGGCAAGCTTTTCGCTCCCCTGGCTCTGACCATCGCCATTGCCCTGGCGATTTCGCTTGTGTCAGGGATGGTGCTGGTGCCGGTGCTCTCGTCCTATCTGCTCGAGCCCCAGGCGCATGCCGAGACCCGGATCATCGCCTGGCTCAAGCGCCCCTACGCCAGGCTTTTGCACTGGCTGATGCCGCGCGGGGTCCTGGTCTGCGTCGTGATGGGGATATTGCTGGCCGCGGCGCTGGCATTGTTTCCCTTTCTCGGCACTTCGTTCATCCCGACGCTCGACGAGGGGACGATCTCGCCCGGCATCACCCGGGTGCCCAGCATCGCCTTCGACGAATCGTTGCGAATGGAAATGGAGGCCATGCAGCGGGTCATGGAAGTTCCGGGTGTCAAGATGGCGGTGTCCAAGCTGGGCCGGGGCGAGAGCCCGGCCGACCCGGGCGGACCGAACGAGGCCGATCCGGTGGTGACGCTGGTGCCGGACAGCGACATGCCGGAGGGTTGGGACAAAGCTCGCATCGAGGACGAGATCCGCCGCAAGCTCGATGTGCTGCCGGGCATCCAGCTGGTGATGAGCCAGCCCATCGCCGACCGGCTCGACGAAATGGTGTCGGGCGTCCGCTCCCAGGTTGCCATCAAGCTGTTCGGCGACGACCTGTCCGTACTGAAGGAAAAAGGCGACGAAATCGCCAGGATTCTCAGGGACATCGAGGGCACCCGGGATTTACGGGTGGAGCGCGTGACCGGCCAGCAGTATCTCACCATAGAGGTGGACCGCGCCGCCATCGCCCGCCACGGCATCAATGCCTCGGACATCCACGACATCATCGAGACCGCCGTGGGCGGCAAGAAGGCCACAGAAATCTACGAAGGCCAGCGGCGTTTCGATGCCGTGGTGCGTTATCCGGAGAACTTCCGCAACAGCGTCGAGCGTATCCGCACGATCGCCCTGCTGTCTCCGAACGGTGCGGTGGTCCCGCTGGACGACGTGGCCCGTATCCGGCTGCAGGACGGTCCGGCCCAGATCAGCCGCGAGATGGGGCGTCGGCGCATCGTGATCGGGGCCAATCTGGAGGGCCGGGACGTAGGCGGCTATGTCGCGGAAGCCCAGGAAAAGATCGCCCGGCTGGTCGACTTGCCGGAAGGCTATTTCCTGGACTGGGGCGGTCAGTTCGAGAACATGCGGCGGGCCATGGCCCGGCTGGGCATCACCGTGCCGGTCACCATCGCGATGATCTTTTTCCTGCTGTTCGTGCTGTTCAACTCGCTGCGCTATGCGGCGCTGATCCTGCTGGAACTGCCGTTTTCCTGCATCGGCGGGATCTTCGGTCTGTTCGCGACCGGCGAGTACCTGTCGGTGCCGGCCTCGGTGGGGTTCATCGCCCTGTTCGGGGTTGCGGTACTGAACGGCGTGGTGTTGGTTTCCTGCATCATCGACCTGCGCAAGAATGGCTACGGTCAGTACGATGCATGTGTACAGGCCTGCATGCAGCGTTTGCGGCCGGTGCTGATGACGGCGTCGGCCGCATTGCTCGGCCTGATCCCCATGCTGTTCGGCACCGGTCCGGGTTCGGAGATCCAGCGGCCCCTGGCGATCGTGGTGATCAGCGGGCTGGTGTTCTCCACGGCATTGACCCTGCTGGTCCTGCCCACCGTCTATCGCTGGTTCGAGGAAAAGCGAATCGAGGCCTGAGCGCGAACCATAAAATCAGGAAACTTCGGGTGATGATGTGAAAGAGATCAAGGCTGTCATCCAGCCCTACCGATTGAGAACCCTGCGCAACGCTTTCCGCCGCATGGCCGGCTTTCCCGGCATGAGCGTGTGGCGGGTCGAAGGTTGCAGCTCGCACGAAGGCGAGGAGGTCCACGACAGCCTGCGCTGCGAACTGACCGATTTCTCGCACAAGGTCCGGATCGAGATACTCGCGGAAGAGAACCAGGTCGAGGAAATCATCCGGATCATCTACGAGAACACCCATTCCGGCCGGCTGGGGGATGGCGTCGTGTGGGTGACGCCGGTCGAGCAGGCCAGGCGGCTGAGCGAATGATCCTGCTCAGGTCGCTGTGCGCATGCCCTTTGCGGAGACGATCCGGACCGACCGGCCTCCGTCTTCCGGTTCCAGGTAAATCTCCAGATCGGGCAAGGGGAGGATGCCCTCGCCTTTTTCGGGCCATTCCAGGAAGCACAGGCTGTCCGGTCGGAAATAGTCGCGGATGCCCATCCACTCGAGTTCTTCGGGGTCGTTCAGGCGGTACAGGTCGAAGTGGTAGACCGTGCGGTCGCTCAGAGCATATTCCTCGACCAGCGTGTAGGTCGGACTCTTGACCGTGCCCAGGTAGCCGGCGGCGCGCAGATAACCGCGTACCAGCGTGGTCTTGCCGGCCCCCAGATTACCGTGGAGGAACACGACGCAGCCAGGGGCCAGGGTCGTCTGCAGGCGGGCGGCGAAGGCCAGTGTCGCCGCCTCGTCGGGAAGGTAGAGCAGCATCAGTTGATACAGGCGCGCAAGGCATCGATGAGGTCGCCGGCGAGGAGACCCCGCTCGCCGGCCGAGGCGGCCAGGTCGCCCGCCTGGCCATGTATACGAACCCCCAGACAGGCGGATTCGAACGGGGGGACGTGCTGCGCCCGCAGTCCTGCGATCACGCCGGTGAGCACGTCGCCCATGCCGCCGCTGGCCATGCCGGGATTGCCCCAGCGGGCGACGTGCGGGACACCATCCGGTCCGGCGATCAGCGTACCCGCTCCCTTGAGCACGGCGACGCCGCCGTAACGCCGCTGCAAGGCGGACACGGCGGCGAAGCGATCGCGCTGGACATCCGCAACGGCTACCCCGAGCAGGCGGGCGGCCTCGCCGGGATGCGGCGTCAGTATCCAGTGTTCGCATCGGCGCGGCAGCTTCGCCAGGAGATTCAGCGCATCGGCGTCGATCACCGCCGGTTTGCCGCAGTCGAGGGCTGCGTCGAACAACGCCTTCGCCCATTCGCCCTGCCCAAGCCCCGGACCGAGTGCCAGCACCGATGCGCGCTGCAGCAATGGCCCGAGCTCGCCGCCGGATTCGGCACCGTGCACCATCAGCTCCGGCCGGCCCACGTTCAGGAGGGGCGCGTGGGATGTCCGCGTGGCGATGCTGACCAGTCCCGCCCCTGTACGCGCCGCCGCCTCGGCCGCCATCCGTGCCGCCCCGCTGTAGCCGCATTCGCCGCCGATCACCAATACATGCCCGTAGTGGCCTTTGTGGGCATCCCGGCGCCGGGGCGGGAGGGTGAAGTCATTGCTCCGCAGCAAGCGAGAGGAAGGCGTTTGGGCCAGACGGATTTCCGGCGGCGTGTCCAGGTCGTCGAAGACGATCTCGCCGCAGTGCGCTGGGCCGGCACCGGTGAACAGCCCCTGCTTGAGACCGATGAAGCTGACCGTCAGGTCGGCACGGACCGCGTTTCCCATCACCGCCCCGGTATCGGCGTTGAGTCCGGAGGGGATGTCCATGGCGACCACCTTACCGGGAAAATCGTTGACGGCGTCGATGACGGCGGCGTATTCGTCGGTCACGTCCCGGTCCAGGCCGGTGCCGAGCAGGGCGTCGACCAGGATCTCGGCGCCTTCGAAGCCGGGTGGAATGAAGTTCAGCAGCGGCCCATCGGCGTTGCGGTACTCCGCGAACGCGGCGGCGCCGTCTCCCCGCAGCCGCTCGACCGGGCCGACAGGATAGGCGCGAACGTCGAAGCCCGCCGCCAGCGCCAGCCGGGCGATCACATAGCCGTCGCCGCCGTTGTTGCCGGGACCGCACACCACGGACAAGGTCTTCGCCTCGGGCCAGCGCCGGCGCAGTGCCTCGAAGGCCGCGGCCCCGGCCCGGTGCATCAGCTCCAGTCCCGGAATCCCCAGCCTGTCGATGGCATGGCGGTCCATGGCCCGTACCTGGGCGGCGGTGAAAAGTGCGGTGGGAAGGCTGTCGTACGAATGGGACGGCATCGGCTGGGTGAAGGCGTGTCGTGCGGAAGGTTGGGAAAGGCGCTATTCTGGCCGACTCCCGCGACTACGCCAAGGAATCTTGAGTGCTTCGTGCCGCCATTTCATCCCCAGACCTCGCCGAGCTGAAGGATCGCATCCGTGAATGGGGCAGGGCGCAGGGCTTTCAGCAGATCGGCTTCGCAGGCATCGACCTGGGCGGCCACGAAGCTCGGCTGCTCGACTGGCTGGCGGCAGGGTTTCACGGAGAAATGGACTACATGGCCCGGCATGGCTTGAAGCGCAGCCGTCCGGCCGAGCTGGAGCCCGGTACGCTATCGGTCATCAGCGTGCGGATGGACTATCTGCCCGAACCCATGCAGGACATGAAAGAGACACTGGCCGACCCGGCCGCTGCCTATGTGTCGCGCTATGCCGTGGGCCGGGATTATCACAAGCTGATGCGCCGCCGCCTGCAGAGGCTGGCAGCCACCATCGCCCGGTATGCCGGACCGTTCGGCTACCGGGTCTATACCGACAGCGCGCCGGTGCTGGAGAAGGCGCTGGCGGAGAATGCCGGGCTCGGCTGGATCGGCAAGCATACCAATCTCGTCAACCGCGAGGCCGGCTCCTGGTTCTTCCTCGGCGAAATCTACACAGACCTGCCGCTACCTCCGGACCAGCCGGCCACCAATCATTGCGGCCAATGCCGGGCCTGCATCGATGTCTGTCCGACCCAGGCCATCGTCGCCCCTTACCGGCTCGACGCCCGCCGCTGCGTCTCGTATCTGACCATCGAACTCAAAGGATCGATTCCGGTGGCGCTGCGCCCCGGCATCGGTAACCGCATCTACGGCTGCGACGATTGCCAGATGGTCTGTCCGTGGAACCGCTTCGCCCGGATGACGGAGGAAGCCGACTTTCTGCCGCGGCGGGGTCTCGACCGTGGCTTGCTGCTGGAGTTCTTCGGCTGGGACGAGGCCGAATTTCTGCGCTGCACGGAAGGCTCGGCCATTCGCCGCATCGGCCATGAGCGCTGGCTGCGCAACCTGGCGGTGGCCATCGGCAATGCACCGCCCCATCCGGACCTCGCCGAAACCCTGCGGCGACGGCTCGACGATGCATCTCCGCTGGTGCGCGAGCATGTGGCCTGGGGCTTGGAAAGACAAACGGAGACGGCTCCGGCCCTTCCTACCGGCGGCGACGGGGCAGTGCCGCTTCAGCGGTAGCCCTCCTCCCGCAGCACCCGCTGTACTGCCGGGCGCTCGAGCATTCGCCGGTAGTGCGCCAGGCAGTGCCCGGGCAGATCCAGCCCGAGCTTGTCCGCCCAGAATTCGGTGTAGAACAGCGCTGCATCGGCGATCGAGAAGGTGCCGGCCACGTAGTCCTTCCCCGCCAGGGTTTCATTCACGATCGCGAATCCCCGCTCGGCGATCTCCCGGCCCCGGGCTCGTACGGCCTCGCGCTCCGCTTCGTTGGAGGTGAAGCTCTCGGTGGTGAATATCCGGGCGAAGCCCTGCCCGTGCAGGGTGCCGACCACATAGGCCAGCATTTCGATGACTCTGGCCGCGCCTTCGGGATCTTCGGGCAGGAGCCTGGCTTTGGGGTAGGTACGCGCCAACCAATAGGCGATGGCCTGGAACTCGGTCAGCGCCGAACCGTCGTCGCGCACCAGCGCCGGTATCGTGGACTTGGGGTTGATAGCGAGGTACTCCGGCTTGCGGTGGTCGCCCGCCGGCAGATTCACGAGGTAGACCTCGAAGGGGATGCCCAGTTCTTCCAGCAGGATGTGAATGCCGGTCGAGTAGGAGCCGGGAGTCATGTAGAGTTTCATCGGTCGCGGTTCGCCAGGCAGGACTTCCCGAAGCCTAACCGACACCGTCTCCAGGACAAACTCCCAGGGAGGAAATGGCCTGTTCGCCAAATCGCCGACGGTTTCGCCGGTACGCTTGTAATGCCGGCGCGGCAGCCTCATATCGGCTCAAGGCATGAGAAGCGTGTCGACATGGCGTAAAATCGCACCCCCGCCGTTGCCAATGACAGAAGAACATTGAGTACCGAACGTTTGCATAGCCGGTGTGTGGCAGGCGCCATGCTCCTGGCAGCGCTGGGAGCGCCGGCGCTCCTCCGGGCGGAGGGCGAGTGGCAGCCCTCCACGCTCTCCGAGGCGACCTTGGCCAAGGTGCACGAGGCGGCCAAGGCCTACCAGGATTGTCTGAACGAAGCATTCCGTACCCATGTCGGCGAAGACGTCGATTCCCGCGTTCAGACCGACCGGATTTTACATGCTTGCGAAAACCGGCTGACTCCGATGAAGGCTGCGTTCGATGCCGAACGAGTGCCCGATTCGATCAGTGAGCGCTACATGCGCTCATACCGCACGCGTGGCGCCCGGGACCTCGTCCGGCTGCTGATGTCGGCTCAGGCCGCACGCGCGGCGGCGGCCGAGTCGGCGTCGGAGCTCTCGGCGACGGCCGATACACCTTCTCCCCATCCTTACCCCTCAGAAGGGAAACCCATGGAAATCGATCTGAATCTGATCCCCGCGAAATTGGACGCGGTGCATGTCGGCCTGGCCGCCGTGGTGGTGGTCCTGTTGCTGGTGCAAATCATCCTGCTGTCGGTGGCGGTGATCGCCCTGTTGCGTCGCAGACCCGAACCTGCCGTGACCTTTCAATCCTCGCCAGCGGTATCGGCAGCCGAGCCCGTGAAAGCGCTCGAGCCTGTCATGAAAAAAGAAACCGTGGTACTGAAGGAAACGACGCCCGACGCGGCCCTGCAGCTCCTGGCTCTGTTGCAGAAGGAGGCGCGTTTCATCGACTTCGTGCAGGAAAACATCGCCCACTACTCCGATGCAGAGATCGGCGCGGCGGCACGGGTGGTGCATGAGGGTTGCCGCAAGGTGATCGGCCAGGTCTTCGATCTGGCGCCGGTGCGCAGCGAGACCGAGGGCAGTCGTCTGACCCTGCCCAAGGGTTTCGACGCCGCCAGTGTGCGGTTGTCCGGCAACATCGTGGGCGAGCCGCCGTTCACCGGCACGCTGGTACACCGCGGCTGGAGGGTGGAAAACATCCGCCTGCCCAAGGTCGCGGAAGGCCATGATGTCCGCATTCTCGCCCAGGCCGAGGTGGAACTGTGAGTGAGACCCGCTATTCGGTCGGTATCGACCTCGGCACCACCAACAGCGTGGTGGCCTATGTGGACTTGAGTGGCTGCGACGGCGAAAAAGCGCCGCTGGAAATCCTCGAAATCCCCCAGCTCACCGCACCGGGCACGATCGGCGACAGGAAGCAGTTGCCATCGTTCATGTATCAGGCCCATGAAGCCGAACTGGCGCCGGGCGACATCGTCCTCCCCTGGGATGAGCGTCCCGAAGCCATCACCGGTGAGCTGGCCCGCCAACTCGGCGCCAAGACCCCGATCCGGCTGGTCGCCAGCGCCAAGAGTTGGTTGTGCCACAGTGGCGTAGACTGCCGCGCGCCCATCCTTCCAGTCCAGGCGCCGAAAGAGGTCAAACGGGTTTCACCTCTCCAGGCCTCGATCGCTTATCTGCGCCACATGCGCGACGCCTGGAATGCCCGCCATCCCGAACATCCCTTGAGCGAACAGGATCTGACCATCACGGTGCCGGCTTCGTTCGACCCGGCGGCGCGCGAGCTGACGGTGGAGGCGGCCCATGCGCTGGGTCTGCGCCAGGCGATCCTGCTGGAGGAACCGCAATCGGCGCTGTACAGCTGGATTCAAGCCAGCGGCGGTGGCTGGCGCGAACAGGTCAAGCCGGGCGACGTCATCCTGGTGGTCGACGTGGGCGGCGGCACCACCGACCTGTCGCTGATCGCGGTCACCGAAGCCGATGGCAACCTGGAACTCAACCGTATCGCCATCGGGGACCACATCCTGCTCGGCGGCGACAACATGGATCTGGCGCTGGCCTATGGTCTCAAGCTGAAGCTGGAAGCCGAGGGCAAGAAACTCGAGTCCTGGCAGGTGCAGGCCCTGATGCACGGCTGCCGGGATGCCAAAGAATCGCTGCTGTCCGATCCGGAGGTTTCCGAGGTGGCGGTGGTGGTGCCCAGCCGCGGTTCCTCGCTCATCGGCGGAACGCTGCGTACCGCGCTGACCAAGGACGAAGTGAACCAGACCCTGGTCGAGGGTTTTTTCCCTCAGGTGTCGATCGACGAGAAGCCTTTGGTCCAGGCCCGCACCGGCTTGACGACCCTTGGCCTGCCTTACGCCAAGGATGCCCGCATCACCTGTCATCTGGCGGCATTCCTGAGCAGACAGGTGAGTGCGGCCGCCGAACTGGAAGGTTTCGCGCCGGCCGAGGGCTCGCGCTTCATCCATCCCACCGCGCTGCTCTTGAACGGCGGTGTGTTCAAGGCCGAGGCCTTGGAACGGCGGCTGCTGGATGTGCTCAACGACTGGCTGCGGGCCGATGGTGCTCCGGAGGCGCGGTTGTTGCATGGCGCCGATCTGGATCTGGCCGTGGCCCGCGGCGCGGCCTATTACGGCTATGTCCGCAAGGGCAAGGGGGTACGCATCCGGGGCGGGACGGCGGCGGCCTATTACGTGGGTGTCGAAAGCGCCATGCCGGCCGTGCCCGGTTTCCCGGCCCCGCTGCAGGTGCTGTGCATCGCTCCGTTCGGCATGGAAGAAGGCACCGAAGCGGAGCTGCCGCCCGAGGAGTTCGGGCTGGTCGTGGGCGAGCCGGTGCGCTTCCGTTTCTTCGCCTCGACGCTGCGTCGCGAGGATCTGGTCGGCACGCGGCTGGAGGACTGGCGCGAGGACGAGATCGAAGAACTGCATGAAATCGAGGTGACCTTGCCGGTCGAAGGGAACCGAGCCGGCGAGGTGGTGCCGGTACGGCTGGCGGCGCGGGCGACCGAGGTCGGCACGCTTCAGCTTGAAGCCGTGGCGCGGGACAGCGGTGAGCGCTGGAAGGTCGAATTCGAGGTGCGCAGCGGCGAGAAACCGGTGCCAGCCTTCGATGAGGTGATTCCCGAAGCGCCTTATCTCGGTACCCTCGAAGCGCCCGCCGAATCGGTGGTGGAGGGGGATGCCGGCGGAGATGAACCGGCCGGGAAGAAGCCCTTCTGGTCCTTCAACAAATGAGTATCGATCGAACGGGACGGCGGCCGGGTTCGTCCCGCTTCGGTGGCCGATTTCACGCATGTCTTCCGCTGTGCCCCGCTACATCGTAGGCATCGACCTCGGTACCACGCACACCGTCGTCGCTTACGCCGATGGCGGTGATCCGTCGCGGATCGAACCGTTGTTCCTGGAACAGCTCGTCGCGCCGGGACAGGTCGCCGGTCGACCGCTGCTGCCTTCGGTACGCTATCACCCGGCGACGGGCGAACTCGCCGAAGCCGACACCGCCTTGCCCTGGCCGGTGGAGGAAACGGCACCGGGCTGCCGCCCGGTGATCGGTGAATTCGCCCGCCAGCTCGGGAGTCGCAGCCGTGGTCGGCTGGTCGCCAGCGCCAAGAGCTGGCTGTGCCACACGGGCGTCGACCGGACGGCCGACATCCTGCCGTGGGGCGCACCGGACGAGGTGCCCAAGGTGTCGCCGGTCGAGGCATCGGCGAGTTTCCTCAGGCACGTGCGGTGTGCCTGGAACCACCGTTTCCCGGCGCATCCGCTGGAAACGCAGGATGTCATTGTCACCATTCCCGCATCGTTCGACGACGCGGCCCGCGCCTTGACGGTGGAGGCGGCACGGCGGGCGGGCTTTGCGAATGTCCGTTTGCTCGAAGAACCGCAGGCAGCCTGCTACGACTTCCTGTGGACCCACCGCGGTCGGCTGGCCGAGACCCTGGAGGGTGTAAACCTCCTGCTGGTCTGTGACGTCGGCGGCGGCACCACCGATTTCACGCTCATACGCGTCGATGCCGGCGGGTCGGAGCCCGAGCTCGAGCGCATCGCCGTCGGCAATCATCTGATGTTGGGTGGGGACAACATCGACCTCACCCTGGCGCACCGGCTGGAGCCGCGGCTGACCGGGGCCGAGCGCAGCCTGTCCGCCACCGATCTGATCCTCCTGGCCGAACAGTGCCGGCGGGCCAAGGAGACGCTGCTGGCGGAGCAGGGACCGGAATCCGTGACCGTCACCCTGCTTGGCAAAGGCGGCGGCCTGATCGGCGGTGCCCGTTCCGTCGAGCTGAGCCGCCACGAAGTGTTGGAAGTCGTCCTCGACGGATTCTTTCCGCGGGTCGGGGCGGATGCAGTGCCGGAACGGCGTAGCGGCGTGGTCGAGTTCGGTCTGCCCTATGCGGCCGACCCGGCGATCACCCGCCATGCCGCGGCATTCCTGATCCGTCACCGGAACGATGCCGGCGGTGCCGCGCCGGACGCACTGTTACTGAACGGGGGCGTATTCCACAGTCCGGTGATCGCTGGGCGGATGGCAGAGGTCGTCGGCTCCTGGTGCGGGCGGACACCGGTGATGCTACGGAACCCGCGTCCCGACCAGGCAGTCGCCTTCGGTGCCGTGGCCTTCGGGCTGTCGCGGCGGGGGCTCGCCGTGCGGAGGATCGGCGGCGGTTCGGCCCGGGCCTATTATCTGCTGGTCGGCGATGCCAACGAACGGAGCCGCCGCGGCGTCTGCATCCTGCCGCGGGGCGCCGCGGAGGGCCAGGAGTGGACCGTCGAGCGGCGGAATTTCCTGCTGAGCGTTGGCCGGCCCGTGCGGTTTCACGTGTTTTCTTCCACCGTTGACTCGGGTCACGCGCCAGGCGACCTGGCGGTATTGGACGAGGCCGGATTCGGCGAGCTGCCGCCGCTGGCGGTGGCGCTCCAGGCCCGGGAGCAGGGTGACGTCGAGGTGCGCCTGGCCGCGCGGCTGACGGCGATCGGTACGCTGCAGCTGCAATGCGTAGCGGTCGGCGATCCGGAGCAGCGCTGGGACCTCGAGTTGCAGTTGCGCGGGGGAGGCCCCAGGCCGACGGCGTCCGCGAGTCTGCATCCGCGCGCGGCGGAAGCGCAGGAGCACATCGGGTTGATCTTCGGCAAGAAGACCCGCCAGTTCGGTCCCAAGGCCGTCAAGACCTTGCGCAACGATCTCGAAAAGATCTTGGGCAAACGGGAGGACTGGGACACCGCATTGTGCCGTGAACTGTACGCGGCCCTGCTCGAAGGCGCCCCGCATCGCCGCCGGTCGGCCGATCACGAGCGGCTCTGGCTGAGCCTGGCCGGTTATTGCCTGCGGCCCGGTTTCGGCGCGCCGCTGGACGATTGGCGGGTGGGGCAGGTTTGGAATCTTTATCCGCAGGGACTGCAGTTCGTGAACGAGGCGCAGAACTGGTCCGAATGGTGGATAGTGTGGCGGCGCATCGCCGGGGGACTGAGAGCCGAGGCACAGCAACGCCTGTTCGCCGATGTCGCTGGTTTCATCGATCCGGTGCGGGCACGGCGGGGCAATGCCGAAGCTCTGGCCAAGAAGCGCGGCTTCGAGGACATGGTGCGGCTGGCGGCTTCGCTGGAGCGTTTGTCGGCAGGCGATAAGACCATGCTGGGCGGATGGCTCGTCCAGCGACTGGACAAGGCGCCGGATTCGGCGGAGCTCTGGTGGGCTCTGGGCCGTGTCGGCGCGCGCGCGCCGTTCCACGGCAGCGCCCACAATCTCGTCGCCCGCGAAGTCGTCGAAGACTGGGTGGAACTGGCCCTGCAGCGGGACTGGAAAAGGCAGGGTTTCGTCGCTTTCGCCGCGACCCTGCTGGCGCGCCTGACCGGAGACCGCGAACGCGACCTGGACGCCATCCTGCGGAACCGGGTCGCGGAAAAACTGGCGGCCTCCAGCGCACCGGAAATCTGGCTGGAATTGGTGACCGAGGTCCGGGGATTGGACGCGTCGGATGAAAAGCGTATTTTCGGCGAGGGTCTGCCACCCGGTTTGCGCCTGGTCGACTCGGCGTGGGGCGCGTAGGGCAGTCGAGGAATTCGCGTTTCTGGGGAGATTCCATGGACATCTACCTGCAAGCCGCCATCGCCGAGGCCCGCAAAGGGCTGGAAGAAGGCGGCATTCCGATCGGCTCGGTCCTGGTGATCGATGGCGAGATCGTAGGGCGGGGCCGCAACCGGCGGGTGCAGAAAGGCAGTGCGATCCTGCATGCGGAAATGGATTGCCTGGAAAATGCCGGACGCCTGAGGGCCGCGGAATACCGCCGGGCGACGCTCTACAGTACCCTATCGCCTTGCGACATGTGCAGCGGCGCGATCCTGCTCTACGGTATTCCCCGCGTCGTCGCCGGGGAGAACCGGACATTCCATGGCCCCGAGACCTATCTCCGCTCGCGTAACGTGGAATTGCTGGTGCTGGACGACCCGGAGTGCGCCGCGCTGATGAAGGATTTCATTGCAGCCCATCCGGCGCTCTGGAACGAGGACATCGGGGCGTGAAGGCGCATCCCGTTGCAGTGAAAGTCCGTTAATATAAACGGTCCAAGTGGTCTTGTGTGAAATAACTTGAGGAGCTATCGAATGAGTATTCCCCGTGAACAGGTCTTGAGCCGCGGCGCTTATGCCGTCGTGCCTCGCCATAAGGTTCTGACCAACACCTATGCGCTGCTGTCGCTGACGCTGCTGTTCAGTGCGTTCACCGCTGGCGTGTCCATGGTGCTGGCGCTGCCCCACCCCGGCATCATCGTCACCCTGGTGGGCTATTTCGGCCTGCTGTGGCTGACCAACAAGTATGCCAACAGCGCGCTCGGCCTCCTGTGGGTGTTTGCTCTGACCGGCTTCATGGGCTATACGCTGGGCCCGATTCTGAACGCCTACATCACGCACTTCGCCAACGGCACCCAGCTGGTCATGATGGCCATGGGCGGTACGGGCGCAGTGTTCCTCGGCCTCTCGGCCTACGCGCTGACGACCCGCAGGGACTTCAGTGTCCTCGGCGGCCTGCTGGGCGCAGGTGTGCTGGTCGCCTTCCTGGCCGGTCTGGTCGCCGTCTTCGTGCCCGGCCTGATGGGGCTCAGCCTCGCCGTGTCGGCGATGTTCGTGGTTCTGATGGCCGGAATGATCCTGTTCCAGACCAGCGCGATCATCCACGGCGGCGAAACCAACTACATCCTCGCCACGGTGTCGCTGTACGTGACGATCTTCAACCTGTTTACCAGCCTCCTGCAGTTGCTCGGCGTGTTCGGCAGCGACGATTGAGCTTTCCTCATCTTTTAGGGACACGAAAAACCCGGCCTCGGCCGGGTTTTTCGTGGGTGGACGGAAAGGGGACCGATGCTTATTCGACGGCCTTCATGCTCAAGCGCACCCGGCCCTGGCGGTCGATCTCCAGCACCTTGACTTTGACCATGTCCCCCTCCGCCAGCTTGTCGCTGACTTTCTCGACGTGCTCGTCGGAGATCTGGGAGATGTGCACCAGGCCATCCTTCCCCGGCAGGATGGTGACGAAGGCGCCGAAGTCCATCAGCCTCGCGACCTTGCCCTCGTAGACTTTACCGACCTCGACCTCCGCCGTGATGTCCTCGATACGGCGGCGGGCCTCCAGACCAGCCTGTTTGTCGACCGAGGCGATCTTGACGACACCATCGTCGGTGATGTCGATGCTGGTGCCGGTTTCTTCGGTGATGGCGCGGATGGTCGCACCGCCTTTGCCAATCACTTCCCGGATCTTGCTGGGGTCGATGGTGAAGCTGGTGATGCGCGGCGCGTAATCGGACATTTCGCTGCGCGGGGCCGGCAGCGCCTGCGCCATCTTGTCCAGGATGTGCAGCCGTCCCTCGCGGGCCTGATGCAACGCTTGGCGCATGATTTCCGGCGTGATGCCGTCGATCTTGATGTCCATCTGCAGCGCGGTGACACCGTCGCGGGTGCCGGCGACCTTGAAGTCCATGTCGCCCAGGTGGTCCTCGTCACCCATGATGTCCGACAGGACGGCGAATTCTTCGCCTTCGAGGATCAACCCCATGGCGATACCGGCCACGGCGCCTTTGGTCGGCACCCCCGCATCCATCAACGCCAGGCTGCTGCCGCAGACCGATGCCATGGAGCTGGAGCCATTGGATTCGGTGATCTCCGAGACGATGCGGATGACATAGGGGAATTCGTCCATCGTCGGCATGATCGCCTGCACGCCGCGCTTGGCCAGGCGCCCGTGGCCGATTTCGCGCCTTTTGGGCGAGCCGATGGCGCCGGTCTCTCCCACACAATAGGGGGGAAAGTTGTAGTGCAGCATGAAATTCTCTTTGTACTCGCCTTCCAGGGCGTCGATGAGCTGCGCATCGCGGCCCGTGCCCAGCGTTGCGACCACCAGAGCCTGAGTTTCGCCGCGGGTGAACAGGGCGGAGCCGTGGGTACGGGGCAGGACGCCGGTGCGGATCGTGATGGGGCGCACCGTGGAAAGGTCACGCCCGTCGATCCGTTTTCCGTGGTGGAGGATGTTGCTCCGGACGATTTCCTCTTCCAGTTTCTCGATCTGTCGCTTGACCGCGTTTTCGTCGTGAGCGCCTTCGGCGGTGAGGGCGTCGATCACGGCCTTCCGGACTTCTTTGAGCTTCTGCTGACGGAGCTGCTTGTCGGCGATGTTGTAGCCTTCGCCCAGTCCCGCCCGGGCCAGTTCGTCGACCGCGGCGACCAGGGCGGCGTCGACGGCCGGCGGTTCCCACGGCCAGGGGGTCACGCCGACTTCCTCCGCCAGCTCGTTGATGGCACGGATGGCCGTCTGCATCTGTTCATGGCCGAACACGACCGCCCCCAGCATCACTTCCTCGGGCAGGATTTTCGCCTCCGATTCGACCATGAGCACCGCGTTGGCGGTTCCCGCGACCACCAGGTCGAGCTCCGATCCCTCCACGACCGAGCCGTCCGGATTCAGGACGTAGGCACCATTCACGAATCCCACCCGGGCGGCACCGATCGGACCTTTGAAAGGCAGGCCCGATAGCGTCAGTGCCGCTGAGGCGCCCAGCATCGACGGGATATCGGGGTCGACTTCCGGATTCAGCGACATGACGGTGGCAACGACCTGGACTTCGTGGGTGAAGCCGTCCGGGAACAGCGGTCGGATGGGCCGGTCGATCAGTCGTGCGGTCAGCGTTTCTTTTTCGCTGGGACGTCCCTCCCGCTTGAAGAATCCGCCCGGAATGCGTCCGGCAGCGTAGGCCTTTTCCTGGTAATTGACGGTAAGGGGAAAGAAATCGCCGTGCGGGGAGGCATCCTTGCGCCCCACCACGGTGACCAGCACCACGGTGCCTGCCATGTCCACCATGACCGCGGCATCGGCCTGACGGGCGATCTCGCCGGTTTCGAACGAAACGGTATGAGCGCCGTACTGAAATTGCTTCCGGATCGGGTTCACGGGTTCTCCTTGGGCTGTCGGCGGGCGAGGGTTATTTGCGGAGACCCAGCCGCTCGATGAGCGTGCGGTAGCGTTCGTTGTCCGTGTTCTTCAGATAGTCCAGCAGCTTGCGGCGCTGGTTGACCAGACGGAGCAGGCCGCGGCGGGAATGGAAGTCCTTTTTGTGCTTGACGAAATGAGGGGTCAGATAGTTGATGCGGTTGGTCAGCAGGGCCACCTGGACCTCGGGGGAACCGGTATCGCCCGGGGCCCGCTGGAATTCCTGCACGATGACACTCTTTTCTGCTGCTGTGAAAGCCATGGGATAATCTCCAAAAAACTCGTTGAAAACCTTTTGAATAATCGCTAATTGTACCGTCTGGCAGGGGATGACGACAAGGTTTCCCGCGAGCATGCCCGGCTCAGGGGGACCTCGGTCATGCGTCGTCGCTCCAGGGGACGACTACCCGCCTGGGGGCTATCCGGCCTTTGCCGTCGCTGCAGCCTATGCCGAGAAACACTCCTCCGCCGCCATATACCCGGACCAGTTCGCCAACAGGGAAATCGCCCCCCTCGACGGCCTGTCCGTGCCGGAACAGCCGGGCTGTTCCGGCGTCGAGCCATGCCGCGGGCCAGTGCTGTACCATCGAGTCCATCGGCCGCAGGCAATCAAGCCGGTCGGCCGGTGCCATCGCCTCCAGTTGCTCGAGGGTCACGGCCTGAGCGACGGAAAACCCGGCGACGGTCGTGCGCCGCAACACTTCGACATGGGCGCCGCAGCCGAGGGCATGGCCGATGTCCTCCACCAGCGTTCGGATATAGGTGCCCTTGGAGCAGTGGACGTCCAGTTCCAGATAATCCGCGCCCCTTCCGGCCAGTTCGATGTCGAAGACCGTCACCGGCCGTGGCGGCCGTTCGACTTCCACGCCTTTGCGAGCCAGCTCGTAGAGCCGCTTTCCCCGGTGCTTCAAGGCGGAAAACATCGGCGGCACCTGTAAGATGGGGCCGGTGAATCCTGCCAGCAGGGTGAGGAGGGCCGGTTCGTCGAGCGCAGGGACGGGCGTCCGTGACCGGACTTCGCCGTCGGCGTCGCCGGTATCGGTAGTAACGCCGAGCCTGGCCAAGACGCGGTAGCGCTTGTCCGAATCCAGCAGGTAGCTGGAAAGCTTGGTCGCCTCGTTGAAGCATAGCGGCAGAATGCCGCTGGCCAAGGGATCCAGGCTGCCGGTGTGGCCAGCCTTCCGCATATCGAGCAGTTTCCGGGCGCGCTGCAAGGCGCTGTTCGAAGTCATGCCGCTGCCTTTGTCGAGCAGCAGGACTCCGGACAGCGTCGCTGTCGAAATGGCCCCCATGTCTTTCAGAGATCGCCGTCCTTGTTCAGAGACCGCAGCACTTCGTCCATGTGCAGGCCGCGCTCGAGGGAGTCGTCATAGGCGAAGCGGATTTCCGGGATGATGCGCATGCGCATTCGCCGCCCCAGCACCTGACGCAGCCGAGGGGCGAACTCGCCCAGCCGTTTCACGGCCGCTCTGGTTTCCAGCCTTGCGCCGAGGAAAGTCACGAATACCTTGGCCACGGCGAGGTCGCGGCTGACATCGACGTCGCTGACGGTGACCATGCCGAGCTCCGGCGCATCGATTCCGGTGCGCAAAAATTCGGCGATTTCCCGCTGCATCTGGGCGGAGACACGGTCGCTGCGACTGAATTCTCTGGGCATGTTTCCGGATCGTCAGTGAGGTGCAACCTGGACCTTCTCGAACACCTCGATCTGGTCGCCTTCGCGCACGTCGTTGTAGTTCCGGACCGCGATACCGCATTCCATGCCGGACTTGACCTCGTTGACGTCGTCCTTGAATCGGCGCAGCGACTCGAGCTGGCCCTCGAAGATGACCACGTTGTCGCGGAGCACGCGGATCGGCAGGTTGCGGCGGACATGGCCTTCCACGACCAGACAGCCGGCAACGGTGCCGAACTTGGACGAACGGAAAACCTCCCTCACCTGGGCGATGCCGATGATCTGCTCCTTGAACTCGGGTTCCAGCATGCCGTTGATGGACTTCTTGACCTCGTCGATGGCGTTGTAGATCACGCTGTAGTAATGCAGATCGATGCCCCGTTCCTCGATCAGTTTGCGGGCGCTGCCGTCGGCGCGGACGTTGAAGCCGATCAGGATGGCATTGGAGGCCAGAGCCAGGTTGGCATCGGTTTCGGAAATGCCGCCGACGCCGCCGCCGATCACCCTCACCTTGACCTTGTCGGTGGACAGTTCGGTCAGCGCGCTCCGCAACGCCTCCAGGCTGCCCTGGACATCGGCCTTGATGACCAGGTTGAGGTCGATGGTCTCTTCACTGCCCATGAGCGAAAACACGTCCTCCAGCTTGGCGGCCTGCTGCGCGGCCAGCTTGGTGCTGCGCAGCTTTTCTTCGCGGTGCAGGGCGATTTCGCGCGCCTTGCGCTCGTCGGCCACCACGATGAACTCATCGCCCGCTTCCGGCGCGCCCGAAAGCCCCAGTACCTCGATGGGTGCCGAGGGGCCGGCTTCCTTCAGTGGTTTGCCATTTTCGTTGAACATGGCACGGACACGGCCGATTTCCTTGCCGCAGAGCAGGAAGTCGCCTTTCTTCAGAGTGCCGCGCTGGATCAGGATGTCGGCCACCGGGCCGCGTCCCTTTTCCAGCTTCGATTCCAGCACCACACCGGCGGCCGGGATAGCCACGGGCGCCTTGAGTTCGAGCACTTCCGCCTGGACCAGGATGGCATCCAGCAAGGTGTCGATGCCTGCGCCGGTTTTGGCGGATACCGGAACGAACTGTACGTCGCCCCCCCATTCTTCGGGGACCACGTTGAGTCCGACCAGCTCCTGCTTGACCCGGTCGGGATCGGCATCGGCCTTGTCCATCTTGTTCATGGCGACCACCAGGGGCACACCGGCCGCGCGGGAGTGCTCCACGGCCTCCCGGGTCTGCGGCATCACGCCGTCGTCGGCTGCAACGACCAGTACCACGATGTCGGTGACTTTGGCGCCGCGGGCCCGCATCGCGGTGAACGCGGCATGGCCGGGCGTGTCGAGGAATGTGATGGAGCCGTGGTCGGTCTTGACCTGGTAGGCGCCGATGTGCTGGGTGATGCCGCCGGCTTCGCCGGCGGCGACCCGCGATTTGCGGATATAGTCCAGCAGCGAGGTCTTGCCGTGGTCGACGTGGCCCATGATGGTGACCACTGGCGGACGCGGCAGCTGCGGGGCTTCGGCCTCGGCGGCGAGATTGGCCATGATTTCCGCTTCCAGGTCGTCTTCCTTCTGTGCGATAGCCTTGTGGCCCATTTCCTCGACCACCAGAATCGCGGTTTCCTGGTCCAGCACTTGGTTGATGGTCGCCATCACCCCCATCTTCATCAGGGCTTTGATGACCTCGACGCCCTTGACCGACATACGCTGGGCCAAATCCGAGACCGTGATGGATTCTGGAACGGCGACTTCATAAACGATAGGGGCGGTCGGCTTCTCGAAACCGTGCTTCTGCTCGGGCATGAGCATCGGCCTGCCGGTTTTTGGTTTTTTCCTTTTACCGCCGCCTTTGCGGAAATCGTCACCCTGCAGTTCGCGGTATTCGTCTTTCCGGCTCAGGCCCGCGCTACGCTTGTCGCCCCGCGCTTCCGTCTCGCGTTCGGCCGGATGAGCGCGAGGTGCCTCGGCCTTGGGTTTGCCAGCTGATGGGCGAGCAGGGGGACGCGGTTCAGGCGCCGGGCGCGGAATCGGAGGAGCGGCGACGGGTGCCGGTTTAGCTGCCACCGTTTCGCGCTCGGCGGTGGCTTGACGTTCTTCCTCATCCCGGCGCCGGCGCTCTTCGGCGGTGCGAGCGGCTTCTTCCTGCCTGCGGCGCTCTTCTTCGGCCGCCTGCTCGCGGAGCATCTCTTCCTGCTGCCGGCGCGCCTCCTGTTCGGCCAGTTCGCGTTGCTGCTGTTCCTCGAGTGCCCGCCGCGCCTGTTCGGCTTCGGAAAGGCGGTCGCTGGTCTCGGGCAGTTCGCTGCGCTTGACGTAAGTGCGCTTCTTGCGCACTTCCACGCTGATCGTTTTCGCCCCCTTGCCCGGCACCGTGCCCTGTTTCAGCTCGGTGACGGAGCGCCGCTGGAGCGTGACCCTTTTGGGCTCGGTCACACTTTCCTGCACCTTGCCATGACTCTGGCGCAGGTGATTGAGCAGTTTCATCTTTTCAGCATCGCTCAGTACGTCGTCCGCGTCGGAGATCTGAAGACCCGCATCTCCAAGCTGATGGAGCAGCCGGTCGAGAGGAATGCCCACGATCCCGGCCAGTTGTCTCACTGTTACGTCACTCATGATTCAGCCCCTATCGGTAATCGTCCTTGCGTCTTCAGGAAAACCACGAGGCGCGCGCCTTCATGATGAGTTCAGCGGCCTTTTCCTCTTCCATGTCTTCGATGTCCAAAAGATCCGGGACGGCCTGGTCGGCCAAGTCTTCCAGCGTGCGAATGCCGTGGCGCGCGAGGCGGTAGGCCAATTCGCGATCCATGCCTTCGAGCTCCAGCAGCTCCTGGCTGGGCTCGACCTCTTCGAGTTTCTCCTCGGATGCGATGGCCTTGATGAGCAGCGCGTCCCGTGCCCGGTTACGCAATTCTTCCACGATATCCTCGTCGAATTCCTCGATTTCGAGCAATTCCTTGGTCGGTACGTAGGCGAGTTCTTCCACGCTGGAGAAGCCTTCCCGGACGAGGATTTCCGCGACCTCCCCATCGACGCCGAGTTGTTCGACGAAGGTTTGGATCAGACGCCGGGTCTCTTCCTGGGTCTTGGCGTCGGCCTGGGTGGAACTCATGACGTTAAGCGTCCAGCCGGTAAGCTCGGACGCCAGCCGCACGTTCTGGCCGCCGCGGCCGATGGCCTGAGACAGGTTTTCGTCGGCGACGGCGATATCCATGCTGTGGCGGTCTTCGTCCACGACGATGGAAACGATTTCGGCTGGCGACATGGCGTTGACCACGAACTGGGCCTCGTTCTCGTTCCACAGGATGATGTCGATGCGTTCTCCCGCCAGTTCGTTGGACACGGCTTGGACCCGCGAGCCGCGCATGCCGACGCAGGCGCCGACCGGGTCGAGGCGGGGGTCGTTGCTCTTGACCGCCACTTTGGCGCGTACTCCGGGATCGCGGGCTGCTCCCTTGATTTCGATGAGGTTTTCACTGACCTCGGGGACTTCCAGCCGGAACAGCGCGATCAGGAGTTCCGGCGCGGTGCGGCTGACGAAAAGCTGCGGCCCCCTGGCATCCGGCCGGACCGCGCTGAGGATGCCGCGCAGGCGGTCCCCGGAACGGACGGATTCGCGCGGGATCATCTCGTCACGAGGGATGAAGGCCTCGACGTTGCCGCCGAGGTCGAGGAAGACATTGCCCCGCTCGATGCGCTTGATGACGCCGGTGACCAGCTCGCCGACGCGGCTCTGATAGGCGTCCGCGATCTTGCGCCGTTCGGCCTCGCGCACTTTCTGCACGATCACCTGCTTGGCGGTCTGCGCGGCGATGCGGCCGAACTCGATGGAGTCGAAGGGTTCTTCTACGAACTCGCCGACGGTGATGCCGGGGTGAGTCTTGCGCGCTTCTTCGAGGGATATCTCTCTTTCCGGGAATTCGACACCGTTGCCGAATTCCTCCCGGGGTTCCACCACCTGCCAGCGGCGGAAGGTTTCGTAGTCGCCGGTCTTGCGGTCGATACTCACGCGCACATCGTACCTGCCGTCATGCCGCTTGATCGTGGCGGTGCGGAGCGCCTCTTCGATCGCGGAAAAGATGACTTCTTTTTCGATGTCCTTTTCGTTCGACACCACGTCGACTACCAGCAGGATTTCTTTATTCGCCATCAGGTCGTCCTACAATGTTCAGATATCAAATTCGGGTATGAGCCGGGCCTTGTCGATCAGGTCAAAAGGAATGGCATGCAGGCCGTTGTCGTCTTCGAGGTCGATCACATCCCCCCGGACGCCTGCAATCTCCCCCTTGAACCGGCGCTGACCATCCAGGGAGCGCAGTGTTTGCAGCCGCACCCGACGGCCCGTGAAGCGTTTGAAATGCTCGAGGGTGAACAACGGGCGGTCGAGGCCGGGCGACGATATTTCCAGCTGGTACTGACCGGGAATGGGATCCTCCACGTCCAGCATACCGCTGAGTTGGTAGCTGACCTTCGAACAGTCGTCCAGACCTATCCCCTGGGGATGGTCGATGTAGACGCGCAGAACCCTGGCACGCGCGTCGAACTCGATTCCCGCCAGTTCATAACCCAATCCGGTAACGACGGGCTCGATCAATCGCTGCAAGTGTTCGGGCATCCGCATGGTCAGTTTCCGGCCCACAAAAAAAGGGCACAAGGCCCAATGTTGTTATCCCGTTCCTTCAGAAACTAAAAACGCCCGCAAGGGGCGCCGTTCGGGACGCTGGTCCTCCAGGCTGGAAGACCCGTCTCATCAGTCGGCGTATGCTAACATAAATGATAAGAGGAGATAAACCCCCAGATTCTCAAGCACTTTACCCCGCCGGTCGGTTGAACCGGCGATCTTTTTCCATGGCTTCCCTGGAGCAGACTTTGAGACTGGAGACGTTGTTCATTGCCGATCTGCACTTGAGCGCGACAGAACCCGGCCGGGTCCGGCTGTTCCAGGACTTTCTTGCCGGTCATGCCCGCGGCGCCGAGGCTCTGTACATACTCGGCGATCTGTTCGACGCGTATATCGGCGACGACGATACCGCTTTTCCCGCCGGGGTGGTGCGGCGAAGTCTTCGGGAGCTGACACAGTCCGGCACCCGGGTGTTTTTCCAGCAGGGCAACCGTGATTTCCTGGTCGGTCCGGAGTTCGCCGCGGCCACCGGGGCAACTCTGCTCGACGATTACACGGTCATCGACCTGTACGGGCACAAGGCCGTGGTCACGCACGGCGACCTGCTGTGCACGGACGACCGCAAGTATCAGCAGGCCAGGGCGCGGGTCCGCACCGACGCATGGAAGCGCCACGCCTTGGGCAAACCGCTTTGGGTGCGCCGACTCTACGCACGCTGGTACCGCTTGCGTTCGGTGCTGGACAAGCGTGGCACCGCGCCGGAGATCATGGACGTCAACGCCGCCGAAGTGGCGCGGGTGTTCCGGGATTTCGGCGCGGACGTCATGATCCACGGCCACACCCACCGGCCGGCGGATCACGACCTGGTCTGTGGTCGTCCGGTCCGTCGGATCGTGCTGGCGGAGTGGCACAGCGAAGGCGAATTCCTGCGCTGGACACCGGAAGGGGGGAGGCGGGTACGGATTTCCCCGTAAGTTCGAGCGGCTCAGGCCTTGGCCAGGGGGAAGGCCAGGGTATCGGCGATCGCGTCCAGCCGGTGGAGGCCGAGCAGCAGCCGGTCGATGCCGAGGGCGATCCCGGCGCAGTCGGGCAGACCGGCTTTCAGAGCATCCAGGAGACGCCGGTCTTTTTCCGGAACGGGAAGCCCGGCGTCGATGCGGGCAGCGATGTCACGGTCGAACCGGCATTCCTGTTCGAGGGGGTCGCTGAGCTCGAAAAAACCGTTGCCCAGCTCCAGACCGTCCAGGAATACCTCCACCCGCTCCACCAACCGCTCGTCGTCCGGTTTGAACCTGGCCAGGGATGGCAGGATCGCGGGAAAATCGCGCACGAACGTGAAACGGCCCCGCCCCAGATGGGGCTGGACGAGGTGGCTGAACAGCAGGTCGAGCCAGATCGAACGGTCCGTTCCGCAGATTGCTTCGGCTTCCTGCAAACCGTGGCTCGCAGCACAGCCGGCGAAATCGGCGAACCCGGCGTCGAGCGGATCGATGCCGGCATGTCTCAGGAAGGACTCGCGGTAGCTCAGGTGTTCGGACGCGGCCAGCGGACGGATGTTTTCACTCAGGACCTGCAACAGCGCATCGGTTTCTTCGATCAATTCGTCGAGCCCGAAACCGACCCTGTACCATTCCAGGAGAGTGAACTCGGGGTTGTGGAAGCGGCCGGATTCATCCCTGCGGAAGGCCTTGCAGATCTGATAGATCGAACCGCTGCCGGCGGCCAGCAGCCGCTTCATCGCGAATTCCGGCGAGGTCTGGAGGAACAGCCGTGACGAACCGTCGCTGCCGCCACCGACGGAAAAAACGCTCAGGTGCGGATCGGTCACGGTACCGTGCGAGAGAAGGGGAGTCTCGACCTCCAGCACCTCCCGTTCGGCGAAGAACCGTCGGATTTTCCGAAGGAGTTCCGCCCGCCGGCGCAGCATGGCCGGCGGGCAGGATGGACGCCAGTCGGAGGGCGCCCTATTTGACACGGGAGACGTATTCCCCCGTGCGGGTGTCCACTTTGATGACCTCGCCGGTCTGGACGAACAACGGTACCCGGACTACGGCGCCGGTTTCCAGGGTGGCAGGTTTGCCGCCGCCACCAGAGGTGTCACCGCGCACGCCGGGGTCGGTTTCGGTAATGGTGAGCTCCACGAAATTGGGCGGCTGAACGGCCAGCGGGACGTTGTTGAACAGGGTCAGGATGCAGATGTCCTGTTCCTTCAGCCACTTCTTGGCGTCGGCGACGGCATTCTGATCAGCGGCGTACTGCTCGAAGGACTCCGGTACCATGAAATGCCAGAGCTCGCCGTCGTTGTAGAGATACTGCATTTCCACGTCGACCACGTCCGCGGTTTCCAGGGTCTCGCCGGACTTGAAGGTCCGTTCCACCACCCGGCCGGTCTTGAGGTTGCGCAATTTGACCCGGTTGAAGGCCTGGCCCTTGCCCGGCTTGACGAACTCACTTTCGAGCATGGTGCAGGGATCACCGTCCAGCATCACTTTCAAACCGTTCTTGAACTCACTCGTGCTAACAATAGCCATGCATACCTCGGGTCGATGCATCTGAAAAAATACAGAGCATTATAATGGACGCTTTTTTATTGCGGAACCGTACAGCGCCGATCAAGGACGGTGGACGATATGAGTGAGCAGTGGCAGGCCGAACTGGCCGAGGGTTTTGGCTGTGTCCAGGATCTCCTGGATTTTCTCGGCATCGCCGCGCCGTTTTCGGCGGAGGCGGCGGGAAAGTTCCCGTTCCGCGTGCCGCGCGCCTATGCCCGGAAAATGAGGCCGGGCGACCCGTATGACCCGCTGCTCCGGCAGGTTCTGCCGCTGGCGCAGGAACTGGCCTCTCCCGAGGGTTTCGTCGGCGATCCGGTCGGCGACCGGCCGGCTCTGAAGGTGCCTGGCCTGCTGCACAAGTATCAGGGCCGGGCGCTCTTGATCACGACTGGCGCCTGCGCGGTCCACTGTCGCTATTGTTTCCGCCGCGAGTTCCCCTATGGCGAAGGCCAGTTCACCCGCCAGCGGGAGAAGGCCGCTTTGGATTATATCGTCCGCGATCCTGGGCTCACTGAAATCATTCTGAGCGGCGGTGACCCGCTGCTGCTGAGCGATGATCGCTTGGCACGGCTGACGGAGCAGCTCACAGCGATCCCGCACTTGCGGCGGCTGCGTGTCCACAGCCGGGTGCCGCTGGTGCTGCCTTCCCGCATCGACGAGAGGTTGCTGGAAATCCTCGCCGGCCACCGGCTCAAAACCGTGGTGGTGATTCACGCCAATCATCCCCGGGAACTGGACGCCGAGACCGTCAGCGTGCTGGCAGCCATGCGGCGTGCCGGTCTGACGTTGCTGAACCAGTCCGTGCTGCTGCGGCAGGTCAACGATTCCGTCAGCGCCTTGTGCGAACTCAGCGAAAGACTCTTCGAATGTGGGGTGTTGCCTTACTACCTTCACCTGCTGGACAGAGTGCGCGGCACCGCCCATTTCGAAGTTCCGGAGGCCGAAGCCCGGGCGTTGCACGAAGCCCTGCGCCGCCGGCTGCCGGGGTTTCTCGTGCCGCGGCTGGTCCGGGAAGTCGAAGGGAAGCCCTACAAGCTGCCGGTCAGCTGAAGCGAAACAATGCGAAGCGTTTCTTTGTCCACCTCTTCCGCAATCGGGAGACGGACGGGGTGAGAGGAATGCTCACGGCGAGCGGCTGCCTGCATCCGTCCCCAGTGGCCGGTCGTCAGCGTCATCGGGTGCGTTGGCCACGCCGTGCGGCACATGGCCGGTCGCCACGTGGCGGCTCGCGGCTTCGCAATTGCTTTTCTGATCGTCGAAAAAGATATCCGCCCCGAAAGCGGCCAGGAACTGGCTCTTATCCCGTCCACCGAGGAACAGCGCCTCGTCGATCCGGATATTCCAGGCTCGCAGCGTCCGTACCACCCGTTCGTGAGCGGGCGCGCCACGGGCCGTCACCAGGGCGGTGCGCAGCGGTGAACCGTCGGCATCGAAGCGGGTCTGGATGTGATGGAGTGCTGCGAGGAAATTCCGGAACGGGCCGCCGGGCAAAGGTTCGCGTGCGGCGACGCGTTCATTCTCGGCGAAGGCTTCCAGTCCCGCCGAGCGGTAGATGCGTTCGGACTCGTCCGAAAACAGCACCGCGTCGCCGTCGAAGGCGATGCGCAGCTGGTCGGTATCGCTGCTGCGGGCAGGAGCCGTGATGATGGTAGCCGCCGCCTGTCCGTCGTTGAGGGCGTCGGCGACGTCGCCGGCGTCCGCCGACAGGAACAGATGGGCCCCGAAGGCTGCTACGTATTTGAACGGTGAGCGGCCGCCGGTGAAGGCAGCCCGGGTGATGTCCAGTCCGTGGCGCTGTATGGAGTTGAAAATCCGGAGGCCCGTGTCGGCGCTGTTGCGCGAGAGCAGAATGACTTCGACCAGCGGGGTGCCGAGGCGGTCGTTCATCGCCAGCAACTTGCGCACCAGCGGGAAGGCGACGCCCGGCGCCAGGATTTCGTCTTCATGCGCGATCTGATATCGGCAATAGGCTTCCCGGCCTTCCTGTTCGAAGATGCGGTGCGATTCATCGAGGTCGAAAAGCGCTCGGGAGGAGATGGCGACGACGAGGCTGGAAGGCTGGTTCATGGCCTGAAAATCGCGAAGGTTCCGGCGGCTCCGGTATACATTTCGACAGCGGTGCCGCACAATTGATCGTTTTCCGTGGCGTCTCCCCAAGGGACCCCCGGATTCCTGGCAATCAGAACATAAGCAGAACAAAACGAGAGGAGCATCATGCGCCGCAACATCTCCCTTCTATTACTGGTTTTATTCATCGTCGGTCTTTACGTACTGCAGAACAAGGGCGTGACACCTTTCGTGATGAAGGTCCTCGAGTCCGATCTCTTCGATATGAAGGAAGAAGAGGAAGAGCAACTCGGCAAGGTCAAGACCCCCCGTACCGACTTCGCTTATCTGCATTGCAAGGCGGCGATGCTGGAAGACCACGTGGTGCCAGAGAATTCGGAATTCCTGGATGACAAATACGAGGCCTGGGCGCTGGGCGGCAGGAATTACATTCTGCGGTCCGAGGTGCTGGTCGATTCCCCGCAGGGCCGGATCGCCCAGAAATTCGTGTGCAAGCTGCGTATGACGGGCGACGACCAGGCCAATCCGGACGACTGGTCCATCCTCGGCACCGAGCTGAATCCCGCCGATGGCGGCGAATAGGGTTTACCCTTCCGCCCGTACCGGTCACGGGGGATCAGCCCGGTGGCCAGTGCAGGCGGCGGCCGCCGAGGACGTGTAGATGCAGATGGTCGACTGCCTGGCCGGCATCGCCCAGGCAGTTGACCACCGTGCGGTAGCCGGATTCGGCAATCCCTTCCAGCGCGGCGACCCGCTTGACCGTCTCGAACAGCGCCGTGGCCAGACCCGGCGCGTCCGCCGGCAGCTCGTTGAGGTTGGCGACGTGCGCCTTGGGAATCACCAGCACATGCACCGGCGCCTGCGGGTTGATGTCCCGGAACGCCAGCGTCAGTTCGTCTTCATGAACCACGGCGGGTTTGATCGTCCCGGCGACCATCTGGCAGAAGATACATTGCGACATAGCGGCTCCTTGGGTGGGTAGGTCTTTTCAGAAATCCTTGCGGCCGTCGAAGGCATGGGAAAGCGTGGCGCCGTCGACGTATTCCAGCTCTCCGCCGAAGGGGATGCCGTGGGCGATGCGGGTGGTCCGGACGCCGTGGCGCCGGGCCATGTCGCTGAGGTAATGAGCGGTCGCTTCGCCCTCGACGGTGGTGTTGGTCGCCAGGATCAGTTCCGCGACAGCATCGTCCTTCAGCCGTTGCTCCAGGACGTCCAGCCCCAGCTCTTCGGGACCGATGCCATCGAGCGGCGACAGGCGTCCATTGAGTACAAAAAACAATCCCTTATAGCCGGTGGAGCGGCTGATCGCGAGCACCTCGGCCGGCGATTCCACGATGCAGAGGAGGGACCGGTCCCGTCCCGGGCTGGCGCAGTACTCGCATAGTGAGTGCTCGGTCAGGGTGCGGCACTGGGCGCATAACCCCACTTTTTCCAGGGCCTGGCGCAGGGCTTCGCTCAGTCTGCCGGCAGCGTCGCGGTCGCGCTGCAACAGGTGAAGCGTCATGCGCTGCGCGGTCTTGGGCCCGACGCCGGGCAGACAGCGCAGCGCTTCAATCAGCTCGGCAATGGCACCGGCTTGCCGCATGCGGGACTAGAATGGCAGGTTGAAGCCGGGCGGGATGCCCAGGCTTCCCGTCAGGCCGGCCATCTTCTCCTGCTTGAGCTTGGCGACCCGGCGCACGCCGTCGTTGAAGGCTGCGGCGATCAGGTCTTCCAACACTTCGTGTTCCTCCTGGCGCAGGCTGGGATCGATCTCCACTTTGAGCACTTCGCGCTTGCCGTTCATGCGGATTTTCACCAAGCCGCCGCCGGACTCGGCCTGGATTTCGGTCGCCGCTATCTCTTCCTGGGTTTTCTGGAAGGTCTCCTGGAAGCGCTGTGCCTGCTGCATCAGGTTGGCCAACGGGTTTTTCATGGGATTACCTCAAGGTTCGGTGTGGTCTAGCGGTCGGGTCGAGCCGGCCACGATCTGTGCGCCGAACATGTCCTTTAGGGCGTGGACGGTCGCATCGTTTTCGATTTCGAGTTCGGCCTCGCGCTGTCTTTCGATCTGCGCGCGCTGATCGGCGGCGGCCGGCGTTTCCGCGTCCAGGGATTCGCAGCGGATCGTTAGCTTGATGGGGCGGCCGAGGAGCTTTTGCAAGGCGGTCTCGAGATTGCTTGTCACCGTTGGCGTGTGGATCTGGGCCTGTCTGGGGTCCAACGCCAACTCGCAGGCATGTTCCGTCAGCGTCCTCAGCACGCAATGGCTGGCGAGCTGGCGGGTCATGCCAGCGAGGCGCATGGCCTCGATCATCCGCGGCCAGTTCAGCGCGTCGCTTGTCGTCCCAGGACTTGCCCCGGACGAGGAAGCTTCGGCAGCGGCCGGGGGCGGAGCTTGCCGGGTGACTTCCCGAGCGCGGTGCGGCTCCCGAATGCCGGTATCGGAGGGTGCCCGCATCGCCGGGGCGGCCGCGGTCGGGACGATCCTCGGCGCGGCTTCGGCGGAGTGCGGCCGGAAGGCCAGCATCCGCAGCAGCAGCATCTCGAAGCCATCGCGCGGGTCGGGGGCCAGCTGCAGATCCTTTTGCCCCTGCAGCGCGATCTGGTAGTAGAGCTGGGTATCCTCCGGTGTAAGACGGCGGGCGAGGGTCAGTACGCGTTCGGCCTCGTCGTCTTGGCGGATGGCGTCCGGGGCAAACTGGGCAATCGCAATCTGGTGCAGGATCGCCAGCAGTTGCTGCACCACGTCCTGGTAATCGGGGGAAAATTCGGCGAGGGTCGCGGAGACTGCAAGCAACTCATCGGCCCTGGACTCCGCCAGGGCCTCGAGCACGCCATAGACCGGCTCCCGCGATACGGTGCCCAGCATGGCGCTGACGCCGGTGTTGGTGAGCCGGCCGCCACAGTGGGCGATGGCCTGGTCCAGCAGGCTGAGGCCGTCGCGCATGCTGCCCTGGGCGGCGCGGGCCAGAGCCTTGGTGGCGGCGGGCTCGAAGTCGATACTCTCGGACGCCAGAATCTGGGCCATCTGGGCGCGGATCTGCTCGGGCGTCAACCGTTTGAGGTTGAACTGCAGGCAGCGCGATAGCACGGTGACCGGAATCTTCTGCGGGTCGGTGGTCGCCAGCAAGAATTTCACGTGCGGCGGAGGCTCTTCCAGTGTCTTCAACAGGGCGTTGAAACTGTGCCCGGAGAGCATATGGACTTCGTCGATCAAGTAGACTTTGTAGCGCCCCTGGTTGGGGGCGTACTGGACGTTGTCCAGGAGGTCTCGGGTATCCTCGACCTTGGTACGTGAAGCGGCGTCGACCTCGATCAGATCGATGAAGCGGCCTTCGTCCACCTCCCGGCAGATCAGGCAGCGGCCGCAGGGGTTTGCGCCCTGCCGGTCTTCGCAATTGAGCGCCTTGGCTAGAATCCGGGCCAGCGTCGTCTTGCCGACGCCGCGGGTACCGGTGAACAGATAGGCATGGTGCATGCGACCGGCTTCCAGCGCATGCGTCAGCGCCTTGACGACGTGCTCCTGGCCGACGACTTCGGTGAAGTTGTGGGGTCGCCACTTACGCGCAAGCGCTTGGTAGAGCATGGGGTTGCGACGGAAGGGTAGGTAATGGGCGGCTCACCGCACCAGCCACACCCCGGCACACGAGTCCGCTGTTACCGTTGCTCCCTTCCGGGCCTGGCGGGGTTCACAGCGTATCATTGCGAGGGGACCGATGCGGCTTGCCATAGAATCGGTGAGCCGGCGTGCTCCTAGAGAGCGCGCATTATGCCTGTTAACGAAGCGCCATACAAGGAGCTATGTCCATAGTGCTGGGAGCAAATAAACCGTCCGGCGAGGTAGCACGCTGCAAGGGGGCATCGTCCGATGCCCCGGGCGGAAATACGGGAGCGGTCCTTTGCCCCATTCCCGGGCGGCAGCCAGGACCATGGGCAGGGTGAGCAGGGGGCGCGGGTGGGCAAGGACAACGGCGTCCGCTTCGACGGCGTGGTCCTGCAAATGCCGCCTGATCGGCGCCGGTGCCGCTACGCCAACGAAAATTAGGCGGGCGGCGATCCGAAGCGGGCGTTTCGAAACGGCGTCGTCATCCTGCTCATTTTTCCCTTTCCTCCCTCTGCTCTTCCATCAGCTCCTTCAGTCGCTCCTCGATCGCCGCGTCGGTCTGGAAATCGCGGCCGGGTGCTCTCTGTGCCAGCTTGAGGTGCAGGATGGCGTTGCGGGTCTGACCGTCGGCGTAATAGGCTTCGGCCAGGTAGCGGTGGGATTCTGCTTCGTTGCCGAGCTGGGAATGGGCTTGCGCCAATAGTTCATATACCTCCGGCGTAGCGGGAAAATGGAGCAGGTAGTCCTGCAGCCGCTTGCGCGCCTCCAGGGGTTTGCCGGCGCGGACCAGGGTCTGGGCATAGTTCAAAGTGAGCGCGCGGTTGCCGGGAAAGCGCTTCAAGGCTTCCTCGTAGATAGCGAAGGCGGCGGGGTAGGTCTTGGCTTCGCGTTCCGCGTCAGCGAGGGCATTGAAGAAGTGCGACTGCTCGGGATAGCGGCGGATGAGTTCCTCCAGCATGGGTCTGCCTTGACCAATCTTGCCTTGGGCGACCAGGGCAAGGGCCAGTCCGTAATGGGCCACGTCTTGCTGCTGACGGGTGCCCACCTCCGAAATGGCGGTGAAATAATCGACGCTTTCCTGAGGATTGTGGGTCGTCTGAACGTGCAGCTTGGCCCGGATGATCTGGTAGGTGAACGAGTCGGGATATTGCTTGTAGGGATATTGTTCGGCCCGCCCGCGGGTGTCGGCGATACGCGACACGGTGACCGGGTGGGTCAGGAGAAATTCCGGCGTGCTGCGGCCGGTGGAGAAGCGGGTGGATTGCTGCATTCGTTCGAAGAAGGTGGGCATCGCACGGGGATCGAAATTCGAGCCAGAGAGGATTTTCATGCCCACCCGATCGGCTTCCGCCTCGTTGTCCCGGGTAAAATTGATCTGCATCTGTTGGCTGGCTGCCGTGGCGGCGATGACTGCAGCCTGGCCCAACTGACTGGAGCCAGTGCCTGCGCCCAGCAGCACGCCGGCCAGCATGGCCGCCGCGGTCGGCAGCGATAGCCGGCCGGCGGCCTGGAATGCCTCGTAGAGATGGCGCTGGGTGATGTGTGCGATTTCGTGTCCGAGCACCGAGGCCAGCTCGCTTTCGCTTTCGGTGATGAGGATCAACCCCGAGTTGACGCCGATGTAGCCGCCGGGACCGGCGAACGCGTTGATGACCGGCTGATTGACGACGAAGAAGTAGAAAGGCTGGGCTGGCGTGTCGCTGTTTTCCACCAGCTTCCGCCCCAGCGCTTGAATGTAGTCGGTGACTTCCGGATCTTCGTTGATCTGGACCTGGAGGTGCAGATTCCGGTAAAAGGCCTCGCCCAGCGCTTTTTCCTGCTGGGGCGTGAAAAGGGTGCCGGTGGAGTCGCCCATGTCCGGCAGCTCGAGGTTGAGGGGTTCGCCGGCCGCGGGAAGGGTTGCGGCGATCAACGAAATCGCCAGTAGGGCGGTTACCGCCTGGAATAGCGTGCGGGCGGGGCGGCGTGGACGTGTCATGAAAGGGATTGGGACAATCGGGCGGAAAACCGGGGCAAGGCGGTTCGTGGTGGGAGCGCTGATCATGAAATTCGTCATACAGATCGATGCGAGCCCGCATGAGGCTCAGGCGGCGAACACCGCGTATCAGTTTATCAAAGCCGCCCTGGCGGGCGGGCACCATATCCTGCTGGTATTCTTTTACTATGACGGCGTGTGTAACGCACAAGTTTCATCGTTCGCCGGCAAAGACGATCTTTCCGGCCGCTGGAGCGCCCTGGCGCGTGAGTATGGCCTGGATCTGGTCCTGTGCGTTTCCGCGGCCCAGCGCCGGGGTCTGGTTTCAGCGGAGGGGAAAGACCAGGGACTGCTTGCGCCAGGCTTTCGCATCGGGGGGCTGGGCCAGTGGGTGGACGCCTGCCTGAAAGCGGACCGGATACTCACCTTCACATCATGAATCATTCCAAGTGTTTCGTCTTCGTGGTTCGGCAACCACCTTTTCGGGGCGACCGCACCGTTGAGCTGGTGGACCAGCTGCTGGCGGTTGCAGCCTTCGACCATCCGGTGGACGTCCTGTTCCTTGACGATGGCGTGTGGCAGTTGCAGGCGGCTCATCTCCTCGAAGGCGCGGGGCTTCGCCCGTCGGCGCCGCTGCTACGGACCCTGGAGTTCTACGACGTCCGCGAAGTCGCGGCGGAACACGAATCGCTGGCCGAGCGTGCTCTCTCGCCGGATGGGCTGGTCCTGCCGGTGCGGTTGCTGGCGCGGAGCGAGGTTCCGGCTTGGATCGCCGGCCATGATGTCGCCGTGGGGTGCGGATGAGCGTGCTGCATCTGGTCAATGCCTCGCCCTTCGAGAGCGCCGCCCTCAGCCGATGTCTGGCCCGGGCGGGGGAGGGCGACGCCGTGCTCCTGCTGGAAAACGGCGTCTACGGCGCTCTGACCGGTTGCCGGTTTTCGCGCGAAGTGGCCGAGGCGGCGGCGTGGCTGGACATCCGCGTGCTGGCGCCGGATCTCCGCGCCCGCGGCCTTTGCGCGTCGAGCCTGCTGCAAACGCTCGGCCAGGTGGATTATGACGGCTTCGTCGAACTCGCGGTGCGGCACGAGCTTTCGCTGACATGGACGTGAATCAGCCCTTGCGGCTCGGCGCCGACGGTTTCCTGTTGGACTCGCACTCCTGGGACGAAGCTACGGCGGAACGCCTGGCCGAAACGATCGGCATCCGGTTGACCGACGCGCACTGGGAGATCGTCCGCTTCATCCGCGACTACCATCGCCGCTTCGATCATCTGCCGAACGCCCGCCTGTTCGTCAAGGCGGTCCAGAAAGAACTGGGAGAAACCAAAGGCAACAACCGTTATTTGCATGGCCTGTTTCCCGGCGGGCCGCTCAAACAGGCCTGCCTGATCGCCGGCCTGCCCAAACCGCCGGGCTGCCTGTAGCTCCCGCGGCATGAGGCTGCGGTCTGCTAAAATCCGGCGTCTTTTTCCACCGAGCGCACGCCTTGTATTCCAGGAGCAAACTTTTCTCTTCCCTGCCGAAATTCCGTAATGCACATCGGGGCTGCGGCCCGGCGATACCGCGGCCCATGGAATCCTGGGTGTTCGAAAGGGGCTCGCTGACCCGGCGTCTGAAAGCCGCTTGCGGCGCCGACTTCAATGTCCGGGTGATCCGCCAGGGTTTCGCCCATCCCTTCCCGGACGAGGCCTTGCTGCTGAAACTCAGATCCGGCCGTCGCGCGCTGGTGCGCGAAGTCGAACTCCGATCCCGCGAACGGCGTTTGGTCCTTGCCCGCAGCGTCCTTCCGGTACAAACCCTGAAGGGTGCGGGACGCCGGCTGGCGCACCTGGGCAATCGGCCGCTGGGCGAAATCCTGTTCGCATCACGGCGTCCGCGGCGTCATGGGTTCGAGGCGGCCCTGGCCGAGGACCGCCATTGGCGGCCGGCGGTTCGCGCCGGATCAGGTTCGGCCGGGCCCGTCTGGGGTCGTCGCTCGCTCTATTCGATCGCTGGCAGGCCCTTGCTGGTCGCCGAGTTCTTCCTTCCCGCCGTGCTTTCCGTCCCGGAGTCCGCATGAACGTCCCGCACTCGGTGAAATCGCGTGCCGATGCCTACTGGCGCCTGATGCGTTTCGACAAACCCATCGGCATCTTCCTGCTGCTCTGGCCTGCTCTGTGGGCGTTGTGGATAGCCGGGGAGGGGCGCCCCGATCCTGGCGTGGCGGCCGTGATCGTGTTCGGTGTGGTGTTGATGCGGGCTGCGGGCTGCGTCATCAACGACTACGCCGACCGTGAGTTCGACCCGCACGTCGAACGCACCCGGCTGCGACCGATCGCGGCAGGGGAGGTGACGTCGAAGGAGGCTCTCATCCTGTTCGTGGTCCTGTGCCTGACGGCCTTCGCGCTGGTGCTGACGATGAACGGGCTGACCATCGCCCTGTCGGTGCCGGGCGCGTTCCTGGCAGCCTCTTACCCCTTCACCAAACGCTATACCCATCTGCCCCAAGCCTACCTCGGCCTGGCCTTCGGCTGGGCCATTCCCATGACTTTCGCTGCCCAGACCGGCTCGATTCCGGTCGTGGCCTGGGCGCTGTACGCGGCGACGGTGCTGTGGGCACTGATCTACGACACCATGTACGCCATGGTGGACCGGGAGGACGATGTAAAGATCGGGATCAAGTCGACCGCGATCCTGTTCGGAAAGTACGACCGCGAGATCATTGGCGCCCTGCAGATCGCCATGCTGGCGATTCTGGCCGGCATCGGCCGCTATCTGGGCTTGGGGGGGCTCTACGCGCTGGGCCTGGCTGCCGCGGCGGGATTCTCGGTCTATCAGCAGGTCTTGATATTCGGGCGGGAGAAGTCCAAGTGTTTCCGCGCCTTCCTCAACAATCATTGGTTCGGTGCGGCGGTATTCGCCGGGCTGTTCGCCGATTACCTCTGGGCCGGATGAGTCGTCCGCTGTCGAAGGCCGGTCGAGCTCATTTGCTCGTCATGGAATGGGAAGGTCTTTTCAAACTGACGTAGATTGCTGCCAGCGAACGAACCTTCTCCCGACTCATCGGCATCATATCCGATGCAACACCAGCTCCAGCACCATCTTGCTGCCGAAATAGGCCAGCATCAGCGCGGCGAAGCCGCCCAGAGTCCAGCGGATGGCGGTCCGGCCGCGCCAGCCGCGGAACCGGCGCCCGCCGAGCAGGGCGGCGAATACGCCCCAGGCGGCGATGGAGAGGACGGTCTTGTGGGCCAGATGCTGGCCGAACAGGTCTTCGACGAACAGAAATCCGGTCACGAGGGACACGCTGAGCAGGACGAATCCGGCGCCGATGAGCTGGAACAGCAGTTTCTCCATGGTCTGGAGAGGCGGCAGCGAGCGGACGAACCCACTGGCGTGGTGGGTTTTGAGGCGCCAGTCCTGAACGGCGAGTACGATCGCCTGCAAGGCGGCGATGTTGAGGAAGCTGTAAGCCAGCATCGACACGACGACGTGCAGGCGCATTTCCAGAGAATGGTTCTTCAGGAAATGCGTGCTCTCGGGGAAGGAGAGCTTCAGGGCCAGGCCCAGGGCTGCCATCGGAAACACCACGATGCCGAGTTTCTCCACCGGTCTGAAGAAGGTTACGGCCAGCAGTACGGTGGCTATCATCCAGGCCGCGGCGGACAGGGTATTCAGAAAGCCGATGTTGAGGTCCCCTTCGGTGTCGAACAGCGTGGAAAGCGTCAATGCATGGCACCCCACCGCCAGAAAGCCGAACACCAGCGTCGCCCCTTTCTGACGCCGTGTCTCCAGCGCGGAGAGGTAATCGGTACGTAGCGACTGGTAGATGGACGCGGCGGCGGCGAGGTAGGCCAGGATCGCGGTGACGGCGAAGATCGTGGAATGCATAGGGGGTCATGTCCTCCGGGACGTAGTCTGGCATAATGCGCGGTCTGTTTGAAGCCGCGCCGACCGCGTTGCACCGAAAGTCAAGACCTTAGGAAACCTGCCATGTTCGACAACCTGACCGACCGCCTCTCCGATTCCTTGCGCAAACTGCGCGGCCAGGGCCGTTTGACCGAGGCCAACGTCCAGGATGCCCTGCGCGAAGTGCGCCAGGCATTGCTCGAAGCCGATGTCGCATTGCCGGTGGTCAAGGATTTCATCGAACAGGTGAAGGAGCGGGCGCTGGGCCAGGAGGTGCAGAAGAGCCTCACACCCGGCCAGGCCATGATCAAGATCGTCAACGAGGAACTGGTGACGATCATGGGCAAGGCCAACGAGAAACTGAACCTGGCCACCCAGCCGCCGGCAGTGATCCTCATGGCGGGCCTCCAGGGTGCAGGCAAGACCACCACCGTCGCCAAGCTGGCGCGCTGGATCAAGGAGAATCTGCGCAAGTCCGTGCTGGTGGCCAGCGCCGACGTCTATCGTCCGGCCGCCATCCAGCAGCTGGAGACATTGGCCAGCGAGGTGAAGGCCGAGTTCTTCCCCAGCGATGCGAGCGAACGGCCCGTCGATATCGCTCGCCGCGCCGTCGAGCACGGACGGAAACGCTATATGGACGTGGTCATCATCGACACCGCCGGGCGTCTTCACATCGACGAAGACATGATGGACGAGATCAAGGCCGTGCACGCGGCGATCAAGCCGATCGAAACCCTGTTCGTGGTGGACAGCATGACCGGCCAGGATGCCGCCAACACCGCAAAGGCCTTCCACGACGCGCTGCCACTGACCGGCGTCATCCTGACCAAGACCGACGGCGACGCCCGCGGGGGCGCGGCGCTGTCAATCCGTCACATCACCGGCAAGCCGATCAAGTTCATGGGTGTGGGCGAGAAGACCGCGGCTCTGGAGGTGTTCCATCCGGACCGCGTGGCTTCGCGTATCCTCGGCATGGGTGACGTGCTCTCGCTGATCGAGGACGTCGAGCGCACCATGGACAAGGCCAAGGCGGAAAAACTCGCCAAGAAGATCCACAAAGGCAGGCGTTTCGACCTCAACGACTACCGCGACCAGTTACTGCAGCTCAAGAACATGGGCGGCCTCGCCGCCATGCTGGACAAGCTGCCGGGCGTGGGGAACGTACCCCAGCACGTCAAGGACAAGATCAACGACAAGGAGATGTACCAGCAGCTGGCGATGATCGATTCCATGACCCCCGCCGAACGGTCCGACCCCGACATCCTCAACCCTTCCCGCAAGCGCCGTATCACCCTGGGCTCGGGCACCGAGGTGCAGGACCTGAACCGCATGCTCAAACAGCACGAGCAGATGCAGAAAATGATGAAGAAGCTCAAGGGCGGCAACATCATGAACCTGATGAAAGGCATGCGCGGTCAGCTCGGCCGCCGGCTGCCGTTCTGACCGGAGCAGCTCGCGAAACGGAAAAAATCGTACGCCAAGCCCGAACTGCTCTCCGTTCAGCAGCAGTGCAATGCCGCGATCAATGGGCAGGAAATGTCGCCGCTATGCGCCTTGCACTCGCCAACCAGCTTCGCCAGCTCTGCCTCCATCCGCTGTAAGTCTGCCAGGCGGGCGCGTACATCCGCCAGCCGGTGGGCGGCCAGTTCGGCCGCTTCGCTGCAATGGGTGCCGTCCTCGAGTTTCAGGAGCCGGCCGACTTCATCCAGGCTGAACCCCAGGCGCTGGGCTGATTTCACGAATTTCACCCGCGCCACGTCCGTCCGCCCGTAACGGCGGATGCCCCCATAAGGCCGCTCCGGCCGGGGCAGCAAGCCCTTGAGCTGGTAGAAGCGGATGGTCTCCACGTTGACCCCGGCGGCCTTGGCGAAGGCGCCGATGGTCAGGTTCTCTTGAGCGCTCTCCATGGTGCTTGACTCCGTAGTCGACTACGGAAGTAACGTTACCGCACCAAGCGAAGTCCCGGAAGGAGAACCTCGTGTCGGAATCCAAGAGCGGTCGCGGCGCACTGGTGACCGGCGGCATCGCGGCCGTCCTCGCCTCCGCCTGTTGTCTCGGCCCCCTCGTGCTGGTCGTGCTCGGCTTCTCGGGCGCGTGGATCGGCAACCTGACCGTGCTGGAGCCGTATCGGCCGATCTTCATCGGCGCGGCGCTCATCGCACTGTTCTTCGCCTGGCGCAGCATCTTCCGACCGGCCCATGCCTGCAAGCCTGGTGACGTCTGCGCCGCGCCCCAAGTGCGGACGGCCTACAAGATCGCTTTCTGGATCGTGACCGCCCTGGTCCTGGTTGCCCTCGTGTTTCCCTACGTCCTGCCGCTGTTCTACTGAAAGGGCATTGCCATGAAGAAACTCACCGCAGTGATCGCCCTGTCCGCCGCCCTGAGCACACCCGCCTGGAGTGCTGGCCAGACCATCACTCTGTCCGTGCCCGGCATGACCTGCGCGGCCTGTCCGATCACGGTGAAGAAGGCGCTCGCCAATGTCGACGGCGTGAGCAAGGTCGAAGTGAACTTCGAGAAACGCGAAGCCGTCGTCACTTTCGACGACGCCAGGACCAGTCCGGAAACCCTCGCGCAGGCAACCGCGAACGCCGGTTATCCTTCGACTGTCAACGAATGAAGCATGGCTGACAAAACCTTAACGCGCACGGGCATCGTCGGTTACATCGTCACCGCGATTTGCCGCGCGCTCCCGATACTCGTGGTCCTGCTGGGTGCCGTGAGTTTTTCGGCTTGGGCTGGTGGGCCCGATTACGTTCTCATCCGCATGCCCATCGTATTCGTCGGCCTCACGGTTTATGCCTTGAATCGACGCCGGCGTGTCGTGCAGTGCTGTGTGCCCGCGACAGTGCCAAACTCCGGCAATGGAAAGAATGAGTAGGCATGAGTTGCTCATCGACGGCATGACCTGCACGTCGTGCGCCGAGCACGTCCGGCAGGTTTTGGAAAAGGTGCCCGGCGTGCGTTCGGCCTCGGTGTCGTTTCTGCGCAAACGCGCCGAGATCGAGGCGGATCCGGGCGTGGGCCCGGATCCGCTGGTCACGGTCGTGACCGCGCTCGGCTACCGCGCACGGGTTTCCGATACACCGGGCAAGTCCGCCGGCGGCTTGTTCGACGAGACGTTCGGCTGGCCGGACGGCGGAACGAAGCGCGGTAGCGGCGAGCCAGCACTGCACGTGACCGTGATCGGCAGCGGCGGCGCGGCAATGGCGGGTGCATTGAAGGCCGTGGATCTCGGCGCGCGCGTGACGCTGATCGAGCGCGGCACCATAGGCGGCACCTGCGTCAATGTCGGCTGCGTGCCCTCGAAGATCATGATTCGCACCGCCCACATCGCCCACCTGCGCCGCGAAAGCCCGTTCGATGAGGGGCTTCCGCCGACACCGCCGGTCGTCCTCCGCGAGCGGCTGTTGGCCCAGCAGCAAGGCCGCGTCGAGGAACTGCGCCACGCCAAGTACGAAGGCATCCTGGCGAGTACCCCGGCCGTCACCGTGCTGCGCGGCGAGGCCAGGTTCATGGATGCGCATACGCTCACCGTGGCGCTTTGCCACGGCGGCACGCGCGAGCTGAGCTTCGACCGTTGCCTCGTCGCTACCGGCGCGAGTCCGGCGATTCCACCGATCCAGGGCCTTGCGGATACGCCCTACTGGACTTCCACCGAGGCGCTGGCGAGCGACACGATCCCCGAGCGGCTGGCCGTGATCGGCTCGTCGGTGGTGGCGGTCGAGCTGGCGCAGGCCTTCGCCCGGCTGGGCAGCCGGGTCTCGATACTGGCGCGCCGCACGCTGTTCTTCCGCGAAGATCCGGCCATTGGCGAGGCCGTAACAAACGCGTTCCGTTTGGAGGGCATCGAGGTGCTGGAGCATGCCCAGGCGAGCCAGGTCGCTTATGCGAACGGGGAATTCGTGATGACTACCGGTCACGGCGAGCGGCGCGCCGACAAGCTGCTGGTTGCCACCGGGCGCGCGCCGAACACGCGCAACCTGAATCTCGAGGCGGCGGGCATCGAGGTCGACGCGCAAGGGGCCATCATCGTCGACCGCGCCATGCGTACCAGCGCGCCGCACATCTTTGCTGCCGGCGACTGCACCGACCAGCCGCAATTCGTGTATGTGGCGGCGGCGGCCGGTAGCCGCGCCGCGATCAATATGATGGGCGGCAGTGCCGAGCTGGATCTGACGACGATGCCGACGGTGGCGTTCACCGATCCACAGGTGGCAACGGTGGGCTACAGCGAAGCCGAAGCGTGCCACGACGGCATCGAGACCGAGAGCCGCACGCTCACGCTCGACAACGTGCCGAGGGCGCTGGCCAATTTCGACACCCGCGGCTTCATCAAGCTGGTGGCCGAAGCCGGCACTGGGCGTCTGATCGGCGTGCAGGCAGTGGCTCCGGAGGCGGGCGAATTGATCCAGGCGGCCGCGCTGGCGATCCGCCACCGGATGACCGTGCAGGAATTGGCCGACCAGTTGTTTCCCTATCTGACCATGGTCGAGGGTCTGAAGCTCGCGGCCCAGACCTTCACCAAGGACGTCAAACGGCTTTCCTGCTGCGCCGTCTGAGAAAAAGATCGGTTCGATGACCAGGTGCACGGCGTCGCAACTGGCCCAGGAGGCCGGGATGATCGCAAATATCGTGCGCGACTGGACTCTGGCGGACCGGGTTCCCTTCGCAGCATTCGATTGAGGGAGCGCCGCTGGCAAAAACCACCGGACTGTTCATTGCAAAACAGCGCCTGCCGAGATCATCGGTCGCTTTCGGCCTTGCCTGTGGCTACGCAATGGCGGGTCCCTGGGGTTGCCGACTCCAGCCCATCATTGATAGTGAAACCTTCGTCCCGCCTGGCGGCACATTTCCGTGATTGGCATGCCCCCTTCGGCCCGTTTTGGAGAACCCGATGACCTGTTCTTCTTCATGTCCGTCGTTCTCCATTGGTTGACGGACTTATCTATTTCACTCTGGTATGGCTGGATGGGGGCAGGTTGCTACACCACGGACAGTTTATTTGTTCTCGACAAGAGCATTTACAATGTTTGGATTTGAAGATAAATTACGCGGATCGAAACCATGCGTCCGGGCTGCGGTATTTTTTTTCGGTATCCGCACGGCGCCATGACAGGGTTCGCAGGACAAGGGCGGTTAGCTCAGCGGGAGAGCACTTCCTTCACACGGAAGGGGTCGCAGGTTCGATCCCTGCACCGCCCACCATTCAAAACCACCACTTAGTCACTTTGCGGCCACGTCGAGAATCTTGCCGTGACGCATCCCAACCCAGGATCTCCACCGCGTCGCGCAGACTGTCCGGCGCCCTTTGACCGCATGCTCCATGTCGTTCAAGGGGATATCGCTGCGCTTGCAGAACCGTTACGATTAACCCTGATCGGCGAATCATTCGATCGCTGCCGTCCGACGAGTTGCGAATGTCATCCGATAAACCGCTTCTTTCTGAGCCCGGTACGACCTCACCGGTACCCCGAACCGGTATCGGCCGAGTGGGTGAGAAGACACAGGAAACACACAAGCGGCGTAGCAAGAAAACGGTGCACCCACGGCGCTGTTTTGTCGAGCCGAGGTTCAAACTGACTTTGCGCCTGCTCTATGGTACCGAAATCGCCTTCGGTCCCGGCAAGGCGGAGTTGTTGGAGGCGATCGAGCAAACCGGGTCGATATCGGCAGCCGGCCGCAGCATGGACATGAGTTACCGGCGCGCTTGGCTGCTGGTGGACACCATGAACCGTTCCTTCCGCGAACCGGTGGTGGACGCCTCCCGCGGAGGGAGACACGGGGGAGGCGCTCACCTGACGCCCTTCGGCAGGGATGTGCTGGAGCGCTATCGCGAAGTCCAGGGCGCGCTCCAGCAGGTCGCCGATACTTACCTGCGGCTGTTTCGCCCTTGTATGGCCACGACGCCGCCGATCGGCGATCCCGCCGAAGTTCCCCATCCGGATTCCTGACGGCGGCAGGAGAGCGGGTCAGGGTTCCACTGCCACCGATACGGTATCGAACACCAGGGGCGAATGGCCGGTCGGTTTGACGCGAACCCTGAGCGCTCCCTGGCGGGTGGTCTGCTTCCGAGTCGGCTTCGTCAAACGTCCTCCGGCCGCTCAACCCGCAAGCGCTGTCGTCGCCCTCATGGCATGCAGGAAGCCTTCGCCGTCAACTCACGGGAGGTGCCGTGTGCTCGATGCCATAGTCGAGCTTGGTCAATTCGCGCAGGAGTACATCCGGATGGGTTTCCCAGAGAGGTCTGGCGCAGCCGCCGGCACCGCTTCCGGTCAGCCCCAGCAGGGCGTCGACATGCGATTCGGTAACGCCCGCCTGCTTCAAGAAGGCACGGAACGTGGCGCGGAAGACGTCGGAACGCCGCCCTTCCTGCTTCAGTCCCAGCGCGTTCAAGTGCCGGTTGAGCCACATTCCAAAGTTCTGTCCTTTGCTGCCCAAGCGCGGAATTTTTAACCCTGGCCACATCGTGCCGTGGCCGCGCTGATTCCTTGCGTGCTCGAGCAGCCCAAGGGCCACCAACCGGGGATGCAGGGGCACGAAACGCAATTTGCGTATGACGGGCAGCCGGGCGTTGGCCGTTACCAAACGGAAAGCCGGGATGCCGCCGGGAAGCTCCACGATGTCTTCGGGGGTGAGCAGGCAGATTTCGCCGATACGGGCGCCCGCATAGAGCTGGATCAGGGGAATCCAATATTTGTAGGCCGTGTTGACGCCTTTCCGTGCATGCTCGGACTCGAAGAAGATCTTCAGTTGTTCCGGGCTGAACGGTTTATCGGCACTCTGCTGGCGCAGTTCCGCCACGACGCTCTCGTTTGGCAGCCGGCAGCCGTTGCAAGGATTTCGCTCGAGGCCGTAGCGTCGCTCCGCGATGGCCCAGTTGAACAAGGCCGACAGCGAACCGAGATAACCGTTGGCGGTCGCGGCGGACAGGCCATAGGCGCTGCGCAGCTCGTTCAGCAGAATACGGATATCGTCGGGCCGGTATACACCGATCGGCCGGTCGCCGAGGATTTCGGCACAGCGGATCAGATGGCTTTCCGCCTGCCGCAACCGTTCATAGCGGACTTTGTCATGTTGGACACGGATGTAGTCCCGGATCACTCCCCCCAAGAGGAAGCCACTATTCCGCAGCGAGGGCTGACCCGATTTTCCGATCGGCCTATCGAGCCGCCGAGATTGCAATGCTGCAGTGGCGAATGTCACTGTCTTCACTTCGTCCTGGCCAAACAATCAAAGATATGCGTGGATTGTGAACGAACGCTCCAACGTTTTCTTGGACAAAAGAGCACTTGGGACGGGACAATTGCGCAATGATCGAGATCGGAGCCCGTCGAAACGAACCCGCTCATTTCCGGATGCCGGCCGGAGATGAGCGGGGTTTGAATTCGGTCTTGCGGCCAGGGCAATGTCTCGACGAACCTGGCCTTGTTCAGCTTGACCTGGCACTGGTTGAGTGACGGGAAATGACGCGCGGCCAGCACCGCCAAGGCAGAGGGTGCCGTCATGCACCGGGGTGACGGAACGGCGGTCGCGGAGCCCCGCCCGCTATTCATTTGCCTGCATGCCGATGCGCGTCCACGGGCAGCATTCTTCGTGGCTGGGAACGCCTGAACGCAGCTCGTACCAGGCGCGACTGCGGTTGACAACGCCCACGGCCAGCAGCATCACAGGCACCTCGATCAAGACACCGACTACTGTCGCCAGGGCCGCTCCGGATTCGAAACCGAACAGAGCGATAGCGGTGGCAACCGCCAGTTCGAAGAAGTTGCTGGCACCGATCAGCGCAGAGGGGCCGGCGATGCAATGGGGGGAGCGAACGGCGCGGTTCAGGAGATAGGCCAGCCCCGAATTGAAAAACACCTGGATCAGAATGGGCACCGCCAGGAGAAGGATCACCAAAGGCTGGCTCAAGATCTGCTCACCCTGGAAGCCGAACAGCAGCACCAACGTGGCCAGGAGTGCCGTCAGCGACACGGGATGCAAAACCTGCAACAGTCGGTCCAAGCGCGCATACCCATGCTCGTGGCGCAACATCAGGGCACGCCCGAAGTTCGCCAGCATCAGCGGCACCACGATGTAGAGCAGCACCGACAGGAGCAATGTGTCCCAGGGCACAGTAATGGCCGACAGTCCCAGCAGCAGGCCGACGAGGGGCGCGAAGGCGAAGACCATGATGACGTCGTTGAGTGCCACCTGTGATAAGGTGAAGTGCGGTTCGCCACGCACGAGATGGCTCCAGATGAACACCATGGCCGTGCAGGGTGCTGCCGCCAGGAGTATCAAACCGGCGATGTAGGCGTCGATCTGGTCGGACGGCAGCCATGGGCGAAACAGGTTGCCGACGAAGAGCCATCCCAGGAACGCCATCGAGAACGGCTTCACGCCCCAGTTTACCAACAGGGTCACACCAACTCCGCGCCAATGCTGCACGACGCCTTTCAGCGCTTTGAGGTTTATCTTGAGCAGCATGGGAATGATCATCAACCAGATCAACGCTGCGACCGGGAGATTGATCTTGGCGATTTCCCATCGTCCCACCGCCTGAAACATCGCGGGGAAGAAATGCCCCAGGCCAACGCCGCCGACGATGCAAAGAACTACCCAGAGAGTCAGGTAGCGATCGAATACGCTCAAACGTCGTGGCTTTGACGGTGACTCCGATTTGTCGCCGACGGCTACCCGTGCGGGCTTCCTCACAGACCGAGACGGGCCCTGTGTTGGGGGATCGGTGATCGTCGGAGTGTTTCGGGTTTTCCGCTTTTTCATGGCCGTGGTTCTCTGGGAACAAGTCGGTTATCGAGAAAGAAATCTACCTGCAACTCGGATTCAGAGCTTCGGAGGCTTCCGCCGTGAAGGTTAGGAATCCCCAGATATTAACCCGGCAATCGAATATCCTGAAACGCTGGGCGGACTCAATTGACCCGTCCCCGCCGTGGCGTACCAACGGAAAGGGGTAAAGTCCGCCCGATCAGGAGACGCGGACATGAAGAAGAGCAGGTTCACCGAAGACCGGATCCTCGGTTTTTTGAGCAGGCTGAAGCGGGATTGCCCTTCGCGGAGGTCTGCGCGATGGCTGCAACGGCAAGTTCCGGGACGAGTGCCCGAACGAGCACGGGTTCGAGTCGTTGCCCCAGGCCGGGACTACAACGAGGTCAGGCTCCACGGCGGCATCGGCGGGATACCACCGGCCCGATTCGCGGTTTCGTGCCGCGCCATCGGCAACCCGGCAACCGAGGAATCGTTTGACCTCCAACGCTGACTTTTTTCCCGGATTCAGCGGCATGCCCAGGGGGTAGGTCACCGCTTTCCGAGCGCTGTTCGCCGGCAAGCAAGCTTGCCGGCGCTTTCCTTCCGGGAAGAGCGGTGCGATGAGCAGGTAGCAGGTGGCGCGGAACCGTCTTATGGGACTCCGCCCGTCGCGGTGAGCCGTTACGGGCTGTCGGCGGTGGGGGGCGGTTGTGGCACGTTGGCGGCGGCATCGATCAAAGGCTGCGGAAACAATCCGGCCGCGAGAATGACCAGTGCCGCAGCGGCCAAAGCGGCTCCCGCCGCCGGATGCAGCGTGACCCGCTGACCGACACCGGCCGGCTGGATCATGGTCAGCACGACACGGAGGTAATAGTAGATGCCGATACCGCTGCCGATGACGACGGTCGCCACCAGCGGCCAGGTCTCCGCCTGCACGCCGACGGCGAAGACGTAGAACTTGCCGACGAAGCCGACTGTGAGCGGGATTCCCGCCAGCGACAGCAGGGAGAGTGTCAGCACCGCGGCAAGCCAGGGCGAGCGCCAGAACAGGCCGGCGTAGTCGCTGAGCCGGTCGGATTCGCGGTCGTCGTCGGACAAGGCCGAGATGGCGCCGAAGGCGGCCAGACTGGTGACCGTGTAGGCGGCGAGGTAGAAGGCGATCGTTTCCGTCTGCAGGTCCCGCCGCAGCAGTCCCGCCGCGACGAACCCCGTCAGTAGGTAACCCATGTGGGCGATAGAGGAATAGGCGAGCAGGCGTTTCAGACTGACCTGCAGCAGCGCCAGGAGATTGCCGGCCAGGATGGAAACGACGGCCAGGAGGCCGAGCACGCAGAGAAAGGTTTCCGATCGCTCGGCGTGGACGGCGGTGAAGAACCTGAGCAGCAGGGCGAACACGGACGCCTTCGACACGGTTGCCAGGAAGGCGGTGACCGGGGCGGGCGCGCCCTGATAGACGTCCGGCGTCCACAGGTGGAACGGCACCAGCGACAGTTTGAAGCCGATCGCGGCCAGGATCAGGAACAGGCCGGCGAGAGCGAGCGGTTTTTGCCCCAGTTCCGCGCCATGCGCGCCGATCTGTCCGAACGAGAGTACGCCCAGGTCGCCGTAGACCAGTGCCATGCCGAACATGAGGAAAGAGGAGGCGAGTCCCGACAGCATCAGGTATTTGATGCCCGCTTCCAGCGGGCGGGAGGCCCGGACGCTATAGGCGATCATCGGGAACAGGGAGATCGTCAGCACCTCCAGGCCGAGGAAGAACATGGCGAGATGGGCGCTGGATACCAGCAGCAGGGCCCCCAGGGTCGAGGTGAGGAGCAGCACGAAGATTTCTTCGTTCTCGTTCTCGCGCCGGCGGAAATACGCCAGGCACAGGAGGGCGACGACGAGCGCGGCGAGCAGGAAAAGGGCATGGAAGAACAGGCCATAGGCGTCGACCCGCAGCAAGTCCGTGACCTGGAGCGGCGCGACGGACGAAGCGTGGGGTAGGGTGGACAGGCCCGCCAGCAGCCCGCCGAACGTCAGCCAGAAAACGAGGCGGAAGCTCCGCCGGATCGCGATGGCCAGCATCACGGCAACGGCGGCCGCCGACAGCACGATGAAGGGGAGCAGGGCGGTGAGAGCGTCGGCGGTCACGTCAGGTTCCTCGCTGGGCCAGGGTCCGGGTCAGTCCGTTCACCGTGGCGTCGGTGTAGGCCAGCATCGATTGGGGATGGAGCCCCATCCAGGCGGTCGCGGCGGCCAGGCACAGCATCACGCCCATTTCGCGCAGGCCGAAATCGCGGACTTCATGGCGGGAGGCCGGTCCGTGGAACGCCCGCTGCATCACGTACAGCGCATACACCGGTGCCAGGATCAGGCCGAGCGCGGCGAACGCGGTGAGGACGGTATCGACGCGGAAGCTCCCCAGCAGCACCAGGAATTCGCCGACGAAGTTGCCCAGCCCCGGCATGCCCAGCGCGGCGACCGAGAAGAACAGGGTGATCGCGCCGATGCGGGGCGTCAGCGTCCACAACCCGCCCATCGCGTCCATGTCGCGGGTGTGCAGCCGCTCCTGCAGGGCGCCGGCGACCATGAACAGCGCCGCCGCACTGACGCCATGGGCCAGCATGGTCATCACCGCGCCTTGCAGCGCTTGCGTGTTGCCGGCGAAAGCGCCGAGCAGCATGAAGCCCATGTGGCTGACGCTGGTATAGGCGATGAGACGCTTGAGGTCGGTCTGGGCGAAGGCGATCTTGGCGGCATAGAGGATGCTGACCGCTCCCAGGATCATGGCGAAAGGCGCGAAATCCTGCGCCGCACCGGGAAACAGCGGAATCACGAAGCGTAGCAGGCCGTAGGCTCCGGTCTTCAGCAACACCCCGGCGAGGAGCACGCTGCCGCCGGTCGGCGCCTGGGTATGGGCGTCCGGCAGCCAGGTGTGGAAGGGAACCGCTGGCAGTTTGACCGTGAAGGCGACGAAGAAGCCGAGCATGATCCAGCGGGCCGCGCCGGGATAGAGATCGGCCTCGAGCAGCTCGAAATAATCGAAGCTGAGCGTCCGTGTCGTCTGGTAGTGCAGGAACACCAGGGCGAGGATCGCGATCAGCATCAGGAGTCCGCTGACCTGGGTGAAGATGAAGAACTTCATGGCCGCATACGCCCGGTTCTCGTGTCCCCAGATGCCGATCAAGAGATACATCGGGATCAGCATGACTTCCCAGAAGAAGAAGAACAGGAACAGGTCCAGGGCGAGGAACACCCCGATGACGCCGGCCAGCGTCCACAGCAGGTTGAAATGGAAGAAGCCCGACCGTTCGCGGATCTCGGTCCAGGAACAGAGCACCGCGACGAAGCCGAGGAACACTGTCAGGGCGATGAGCAGCAGACTGAGCCCGTCCAGCGCCAGATGAATACGGATGCCAAAGCGCGGAATCCAGGCCCAGTCGATCTGCGCCAGCCAGGTGGATTCGGGCACGGTGTCGGCGAACACGGCCAGCAGCAATGCGGTCTCCCCGGCCAAGGCGGCCAGTGCCAGCCAGCGCGGGGCATTGTCCCGCCGGCGTCCGGCCGGGAGCGACAGCAGCCCACCGATCAGTGGAACCAGGATCAGCCAGAGCAGGATCATGCCCATACCCCCACGGCCAGGATCAGCACGGCGCCGAACAGCATGCCGGCGGCGTAGCGCCTGAGCTGGCCGGTCTGGGTGGGCACCAGCAGGCGATGGCCCAGGCGGGTGAGCGCGACGATGCCCCGGTAAGGCTGGTCGACGGCATCGGCCTCGTTCAGCCGGGCGAGGACGACGAAAGGCAGAACGAACAGACGGTCATACAGCCAGTCCATGCCCCAGCCGCTGAACCACAGACGGCGCAACGCCTCGCTTCCGGGGAGCTTCAGCAGTGCTTCGGCGGAAGCGGTGCCGGTGCGGTAGACGAGGTAGCCGATCGCGACGCCGAGGAAGGGCGCCGCCGTGGTCAAGAGGCCGGGGGAGTCGCCGGCCTGGTCCGTTCCGGTTTCGGGCAGCGCCGGGAACAGGGGCAGTTTCGCCAGCCCTCCGGCCAGGGAAAGTATGGCGAGCACGACCAGCGGCGCTGCGATGTTCGAGCCATAATGCCGATGCGCCGGTGTCCGTTCCGGGCCGAAAAAGGCGATCAGCAGCAGCCGGGTGCTGTAGAGGCCAGTGAGGACCGCGCCCGCCGTGCCGGCGGCCCACAGCCAGGAGCCGGCGCTGCCGGCTCCGTAAGCGGTGAGCAGGATTTCGTGTTTGCTGTAATACCCGGAAGTGAAGGGCAGGCCGACCAGGGCGGCCAGGCCGGCGAGGAAGGTCCAAAATACCAACGGCAGGCTGCGCCGCAGGCCTCCCATCCTGAAGATGTCCTGTTCGTGGTGCAGTGACAGGATGACGGCGCCCGCGCCGAGGAACAGCAGTGCCTTGAAGAAGGCATGGGTGGTCAGGTGGAAGATCGCCGCCGACCAGGCGCCCACGCCCAGAGCCAGGAACATGTAGCCGATCTGGCTGATGGTCGAATAGGCCAGAACGCGCTTGATGTCGGTCTGGGTCAGGGCGCTAAAACCGGATATCAGCAGGGTGATGGCGCCGATGACCGCGACCAGGGTCTGCACTTCGGGCGCCAGGGTGAACAGCGCATGGGTGCGGGCGATGAGGTAGACACCGGCCGTGACCATGGTGGCGGCATGGATCAGGGCGCTGATCGGGGTGGGGCCCGCCATGGCGTCGGGCAGCCAGACCTGGAGCGGCAACTGGGCCGACTTGCCGACGGCGCCGCCGAGCAGCAGCAGGGCCGCTGCGGTAGCGAGGGTCGAGCCTGCCGGCCACTGAGCGCCAGCCCGGCTCATCGCTTCCTGGATGTCCAGCGTGCCGAGCTGGCTGAACAGCAGGAACAGCCCCAGCGCCATGGCGGTGTCCCCGACGCGGGTGACGACGAAGGCCTTGCGCGCCGCATAGCCGTTTTCCGGCTTCTCGTACCAGAAGCCGATCAGAAGATAACTGCACAGTCCGACGCCTTCCCAGCCGAGGTAGAGCAGCGGCAGGTTGTCCGCCAGCACCAGGATCAGCATGGCGAACACGAACAGGTTCATGTAGGCGAAGAAGCGGGCCATGCCGGGGTCGTCCGCCATGTAGCCGGCGGAATAGACGTGGATCAGAAAGCCGATCCCGGTGACCACCAAAAGCATGTTGAGTGACAGTGCGTCGAGGTAGAAAGCAAAATCGACGCCGAAATCGCCCGCTGCCATCCAGTGCCAGAGCGTCTGCCGGAACACCCGGGTGTCCGGCTCCAGGGTCATGAGCTCGAAAGCCAGAGACGTCGCCAGGGCCGCCGAGAGTCCGACCGACCCGGCGCCGATCCAGGGGACGTAAGCCCTGGGCAGCCGGCCTTCGCTGCAGGTGAGGATCAGGAAGCCCGTCAGAGGAAGGAAGGGGACCAGACACAACAGTTTCAGCATGACGACTCCTAGCCTTGCATTTCGCTCAGGCGATCCACGTCCAGCGTCTTGTGGCGCCGATAGACCTGCAGCCCCAGCCCCAGCCCTACGCCGACCTCTGCGGCGGCCAGGGTCAGGATCAACAGGAACATGACCTGGCCATCGGGCTGGCCCCAGCGTGACCCTGCCGCGATGAAGGCCAAGCCCGCGGCGTTCAGCATGATCTCCACCGACATCAGCATCACGATCAGGTTGCGCCGGATCAGCAGGGCGACCAGGCCCAGCACGAACAGGACCGAGGCCAGCACCAGCGCATGTTCGAAAGGAATCGGCGCCATCGCTTCAGCTCCTAAGACTTGAGGGGACGACCGAGGTGATAGGCGCCGACCAGCCCCGCCAACAGCAGCATGGAGGCGGTTTCGACGGCCAGCAGATAGGGGCCGAACAGGGCGATACCGAGCGCCTTGGAGTCGACGATCCGGCCCGCCTCATGGGCGCCGGAACGCATCAGGATGAACAACAGCTCGGCGAAGAGGATGGCACAGAGTGCGGCAGGACCGTACCAGATGCCGGGACACAGCCATTGTCTTTCCTGCTCGATCGTTTTGCTGCCGAGATTGAGCATCATCACCACGAACACGAACAGCACTATGATGGCCCCGGCGTAGATGATGACTTCCAGCACTGCCGCGAAAAACGCCCCCAGCAGGTAAAAGATGAAGCCTGAGGCCAGCAGGGAGACGATGAGATAGAGCAGGGCGTGCACGGTGTTGCACTGGATCACCACCATGAAGGTGGCGGCGACGGCGACCAGGGCGGAGAGGTAGAAGAGGATCAGTTCCATGTCGATGCCTGTGGGGTTGGCGTCAGGGCAGAAGGCTGTGGACGTCGATCGGAGGCGCTTCGTTTTCCGCCTGGCCTTTGTCTTTGCCGGCGATGGCCTTGCCTGCCACCCGGTAGAAACTGTAGCCGGGATATTTGCCGGTGCCCTGGATCAAAAGATGTTCCTTTTCATATACCAGGTTGCGGCGGTCGTACTCGCACAGCTCGAAATCGGGGGTGAGCTGGATCGCGTAGGTCGGGCAGGCTTCTTCGCACAGGCCGCAGAGGATGCAGCGGGAAAAGTTGATACGGAAGAATTCCGGATACCAGCGCCCGTCAACGTCCTCGGTCTTCTGCAACGCGATGCAGTCCACCGGACACACCGCCGCGCAGAGGTTGCAGGCGACGCAGCGCTCCTCGCCGTCGGGGTCGCGGGTGAGGACGATGCGGCCGCGGTAGCGCGGATAGAGCTTGGGCCGCTGTTCGGGGTACTGGACCGTGTCGGCGCGGGAGAAGGTGTGCTTGAGTACGATCCACAGGGTGCGCAACTGGCTGATCATCCTGCTTCCTCCCTCATGGCACCGACAAGCCGACGGCCCCGGTGACGACGATATTGGCCAGGGTCAGCGGCAGCATCACCTTCCAGCCGAAACTCATGAACTGGTCATAGCGCGGCCGGGCCAGCGCCGCCCGCAGCAGGATGAAGAAAAGGATGAAGACCAGGGTCTTGAGGATGAACCAGGCCAAAGGCGGCAGGAAGGCCGGTCCCAGCCAGCCGCCGAAGAACAGCGTCACCAGGATGGCCGAGTTCAAGGTGATCCCCAGGTATTCGCCGACGAAGAACATGCCGAATTTCATGCCGGAATATTCGGTGTGGAAACCGCCGGTGATTTCCTGTTCGGCTTCCGGCAGGTCGAAGGGCGCGCGATGGCATTCCGCTACGGCCGCCACGAGGAAGGCGAGAAAGCCGGCAAACTGCGGCAGTACGTACCAGCCGTCTTTCTGCGCTTCGACGATCTCCCGTAGGTTGAAGCTGCCAGCCAGCATCACCACGCCCATGGCGGCCAGCCCCATGAAGACCTCGTAGCTGATGCTCTGGGCGGCGGCGCGCAGGCTCCCCAACAGCGAATATTTGTTGTTCGAGGCATAGCCCGCCAGCACTTGGCTGTAGACCGCCAGCGAAGACAGCGCGAAGAAATACAGCAGGCCGAAATTGAAGTCGATGACGCCCACGCCCGGCGCGAACGGTACCACGACGAAGCCGAGCAGCATGGTCACCATGACGATGGCCGGCGCGATGACGAACACCGGCTTGTCGGCGAAAGGCGGAATCCAGTCCTCCTTGAAGAAGATCTTGACCATGTCCGCCACGACCTGTCCCAGTCCCAGCGGGCCGACCCGGTTGGGGCCGAGCCGGTCCTGCCAGATTCCGATCATGCGGCGCTCCACCCAGATCAGCCAGGCCGCGACGATCACGGTCGAGAGCAGGATGCCGATGACGACAGCGGGTGATCCGACGGTCATGATGTCTCATCTCCAGGTTTGTTCGGTTTCCACGACTGCCAGGCGGTTACCGGGACGGGCAGGTCGGGCAGGCCGGCCGGCACGCCGGCGATCCCTGCCGCGAGACCGGGCAGGCATTTCACCGGCAGCCAGACGTCCGGGGCGAGTTCGACTTCTTCGCCTTCGGCGAGACCGAGTCGGGCCGCGTCCTCGGGGTTGAGGGCCACATAGGGATGCGGGGCCCGTTCCGCCACTGCGGACGAGTGCATGCTGGTCTCGTCGCTGCCGAAGATGTGGTGCAGCGGTACCAGCCGCAGCGCGTCCGCAATGGACGCTTCGGTTTCCGGCGGCACGGACCACGGTAGGCCGGTTCCGGCGCCATCACCGATCAGGCGGATGCCGGGATCGCCGCCGGAGAGATGCCCGCCGGCTTCGTCCTGGAACTTGCCGACCGCTTGGTTCGAGTTCCAGCCCGGCGCCCAGACGAAGGGATTCAGGGCCGGCGGATGGTCGTTTGCCGCTCCCTCCATGGAGAAGGCCAGGGCCGAATCGGTATCCTCCGGCTGTTTCGGTTCGTGGATGCGGATGTCGGCCAGCATCGCGGTGCGTCCGCTGTAGCGGTGCGGCTGGCGCGGGATCTTCTGGCCCGCGATGCGGAAGGCCGCTCCCGGCGCACAAGCGGTGATTTGCTGGAACACCGGCAGCGAGTCGGCCAGCGCTCGGGTCAGATCGTCGAGGCGGGGCCACGGCCCGAGCCAGCGCCAGCCATCGCGGCTGTCGCCGGCCGGCTGCATCGCCGCGAAGAAGCGCTGGGCGCGGCCTTCACTGCTGACCAGCGTCCCTTCGGTCTCGGCGAAGCTGGCGGCCGGCAGGACGAGGTGGGCGCGCTCCGCCGTGGCGTGCAGGGTATGGTCGATCACGATCACCTGTCTGGCACGTGTCAGCAGCGCATCGACCGTGGTTCGGTCCGCCCGCCGGTAGAGATCGTTCTCCAGGATCAGCAAGGTGTCGGCCTCGCCCGATTCGATGGTGTGGGCGGCGTGTGCCAGAGATTGCGCTTCCATCAGCGCCAGCCCCAGGCTGTTGCATTCCGGCACGGCGAAATGCACCGCAGTGGCCCGTCCCGGCCGTGCCGCCGCCAGCGCAGCGGCGATCTGGCCCACCGCCCGCAGCACGTCTTCGCTCAGGCAGCCGGTACCGGCCACGATCAGGGGGCGTTCGGCCGAGGTCAGAGCCTGGGCGATTTCCGCGGCCAGGGCTTCGTGCTCGGGTGTCAGACCCGTGACGGCCGGCGCTTCGGGGCAGATGCCATGCGCGACGGCGAAGCCCAGCCGGGCGATGGTCCGGGGGGATGCGCGGCAGGTTCGCGCGGCGATGTCGTCCAGCCGGGTCGGCGCCGGACTGGCGATGAACAGCGGGCTCTTTTCGGCCTGGGCCGCTTCACGCACGGCGGCATCCTGCCAGTGCGGGATACCCAGTTCGTCGGCGATGGCCAGGGCGCGGTTGCGCACCGCCTGGCGCAGCGCCAGCGCCAGCCGCGGCGCGGTCTGGGTCGGGTCTTCGCCGAGGATGAGCACGGCATCCGCCCGTTCGGCCTCGCGCAGCGACACGAGGTGGAGGGGGAGGTTCCGGACGAGGTCGAGCAGGGTGCGCAGGCAACCGTGTTCGGCGTCGCCGATGCCGGCATGGAAACGCTCCGCGCCGACCCGTTCCCGCAAGGCGAAATTGGCCTCGAGGCTGGCACGGGGTGATCCGATGCCGACGATTCCCTTGGCATCCTCCAGCATGGCGCGCAAGCGGTTTTCGGCGGTCGACACGTCCAGCGGACCGGTTTCGGCGGAGCGGGCCTGATACAGGCGGGCCGGGCCGTTGACGAAGCCGTAGCCGAATCGCCCCCGGTCGCAGAGGAAATAGCCGTTGATCTCGCCATGGTAGCGGTTGACGATCCGCCGCAGGCTGCCGTAACGCTCACCGGGGCTGGTGTTGCAGCCAATGCCGCAGTGGACGCAGATCGAAGGCGCGGTCTGCAGATCCCATTTGCGGCTGTAATGCCGGCTGAAGGTTTTGTCGGTGAATACCCCGGTCGGGCAGACCTCGACGAGGTTGCCACTGAACTCGTTCTCCAGCGCTCCGTCCTCATGGCGGCCGAAATAGACGTGGTTGTGCGAGGCGAACACCTGCAGATCGTCGCCGCCGCAATAGTCCTGGTAATAGCGGACGCAGCGGTAGCAGGCGATGCAGCGGTTCATCTCGTGGTTGATGAAGGGACCCAAGTCCTGGTTGCGGTGGGTGCGCTTGAGGCCGCGGTACTGGCGGATGGTATGGCCGGTCATCACGGTCATGTCCTGCAGATGGCATTCGCCGCCTTCCTCGCACACCGGGCAGTCGTGCGGATGGTTGGTCATCAGCAGTTCCAGGATGCCGGCGCGGAAGGCTTTGGCATCGGGGCCTTGGAGAGAAATCCGCATACCCTCCGCGACCGGCGTCATGCAGGCCATCACCACCCGGCCTTGGGCGTCGTTCGCATCTTTGAACTGGATCACGCCGCACTGGCGGCAGGCGCCGACCGAACCCATGGCCGGGTGCCAGCAAAAATAGGGTAGATCCAGGCCCAGCGAGAGGATCGCCTGCAGCAGGTTTTCCCCTGCCTTGACGGGATGGTTCTTGCCGTCGATCTCGATGTGCAGACCCGCCTTCGGCGGTCCAAAATCGTTCCCGACGATTTTGTGCGGACTCCCTCCCTGGAGTCCGTCCTTCGGACCCGCCTTCGGCGGTCCAAAATCGTTCCCGACGATTTTGTCAGGCATACATGCCTCCGCGGGTGGTTTGCGGCTGGAGATAGCGCTCGAAATCGGCGCGGAAGTACTTGAGGGCGCTCTGCAGCGGTTCCATTGCACCGGGTGCGAGGGCGCAGAAGGTGTTGCCCGGGCCGAGCAGGCCGCACAAGCGCTCCAGAGTCGCGAGGTCCTCCGGCCGGCCGCGCCCTTCGATCAGCCCTTCGAGCAGGCTGACGGTCCAGGGCAGGCCATCCCGGCAAGGGGTGCACCAGCCGCAGGATTCCTGAGCGAAGAACCGTTCCAGGTTGAGCACCATCTGCACCGGGCAGGTCTTATCATCCAGCAAGATCATCGTGCCGGTACCGAGCCGGCTGCCGGCCTTGCCGATGGAGCCGTAGTCCATGGGAATATCCAGGTGTTCGGGCAGCAGGAAGTCGGTAGAGGCCCCTCCCGGCAGGTAGCCCTTCAAACGGTAGCCGTCGCGCATGCCGCCGGCGTGCTCCTCGATGATCTCGCGCGCCGTCGTGCCCATGGGCAGCTCCCAGGCGCCGGGGGACCTGACCCGGCCGCTGACGCCGTAGATCTTGGTGCCCGGTTCGCCGGTCCGGCTGAGTCCTTTGTACCACTCCACCCCGTTGCGGAGGATGTGCGGCAGGTTGCAGAGGGTCTCGACGTTGTTGACGATGGTGGGCTTGCCGAACAGGCCGGAGACTTGCGGAAACGGCGGCTTGGCGCGGGGGTTGGCGCGCTTGCCTTCCAGCGAGTTGAGCAGGGCGGTTTCCTCGCCGCAGATGTAGCGCCCGGCGCTGGTGTGCAGGCGCAGGTCCAGGCTGAATCCCGAGCCGAGGATGCCTTCGCCGAGCAGCCCCTGCGCTTCGGCTTCGGCGATCGCCTGCCGCAGTCGCGCCGCCGCCAGCCGGTATTCGCCGCGGAGGAAGACGTAGGCGATATTGGCCTGGATGGCGTAAGCTGCGATGACCACGCCTTCGATCAGCTGGTGCGGATCGCCCTCCAGTAACAGCCGGTCCTTGAACGCACCGGGTTCCATCTCGTCGCCGTTGACCACCAGGTATTTGGTCCGGGGTGCGTCCTCGCCCATCGGCACGAAGCTCCATTTCAGGCCGGTCGGGAAGCCGGCGCCGCCGCGGCCGCGCAGTCCGGAGTCTTTGACCCGTTGTTGTACGTCGAGAGGGGCGAATTCGGCGAGGGTTTTTTTCAATCCTTCGTAGCCGCCGCTGGCGAGATACTCGGCCAGAGTCACGGTCGAGCCGTCGGATTTGATGTTGCGGGTGAGCGGCTTGTCCATCAGGGCGCTCCGGTTTCACCGAGAATGTCGTCCAGTCTGGCGGGATCGACGTTGAAATGGGTCTCGTCGCCGATCATGAGTACCGGAGCCTTGTCGCAGGCTCCCAGGCAGACGATGGGCAGCAGGGTGTATTCGCCGTTCCCCGTGGTTTCCCCCACAGCGATGCCGAGTTTTTCGCTCAGATGGCGGCGGTTGTCTTCGGCGCCCAGCATCCAGCAGCTCACGCTGTTGCAGTAGTGGATGACGCGTCTGCCGACCGGCCGGCGGTAGATCAGGTTGTAGAAGGTGGCGATGCTGTCCAGCTCCGCCGGCGACATTCCCAGCAGTTCGGCGATCTCCTGCAGCAGCTCATCGGAAATCCAGCCGTGACTGCGCTGCACGATGTTCAACGCTTCGATCGCGGCCGCCGAAGGGTGAGGGAAATGCCTGGCTTCCCGGAGGATGGCTTGGATTTCGTCGGATGTGAGGGTCATGTTCCGGTTCCTTCAGCGGTCCACATCGGCCATCACGAAATCGATGCTGGCGAGGATGGCGATCAGGTCGGCGACCATCATGCCCCGGCTCATCAGCGGGATCATTTGCAGATGCGGGAACGAGGGGGTGCGGATGCGGGTACGGTAGGACATGGTGCCGCCGTCCGAGGTCAGGTAATAGCCGTTCAGGCCCTTGGTCGCCTCGATCGTCATGCAGACCTCGCCCGGCGGGATCACCGGGCCCCAGGAGACGCTGAGGAAATGCTGGATCAGAGTCTCGATGTCGTGCATCGTGCGTTCCTTGGGCGGTGGGGTGGTGAGCGGGTGCTCGGCTTTGTAAGGGCCGGAAGGCATGTGCTCCACACACTGCTCGATGATCCGGAGGCTCTGCCGCATCTCTTCCACCCGCACCGCGCAACGGTCGTAGCAGTCGCCGTTCGTGCCGGTAGGAACGTCGAATTCGAAGTTCTCGTAACCCGAATAGGGCCGTGCCTTGCGGTAGTCCCAGGGCAGCCCCGTGGCCCGCAGTCCCGCGCCGGTCACGCTCCAGTCGATGGCCTCGGTCGTTGTGTAGGCGCCGATCCCGCGGGTGCGGCGCTGGATCAGCTTGTTGGCCATCACCGCCTTGTCGTATTCGGCCAGACGCCTGGGAAAATAGGCGATGAATTCACGGATCAGTCTGTCCCAGCCCTCGGGGAGGTCCATGGCCACCCCGCCGATGCGGAAGAAGCTGGAGTGCATCCGGGCGCCGGTAAACGATTCGATGATCTCGAACACCCTCTCGCGGTCGATGAACATGTAGAAAATCGGCGACATCTGGCCCACGTCCTGGGCGAACGTCCCGTAGAACAGCAGGTGGCTGGCGATCCGGTAGAACTCGGAAATCATGACGCGGATGACCCGGGCGCGCTCCGGCACCTCGATTCCGGCCAGCTTCTCCACCGCCATGACGTAAGGCAGGTTGTTCATCGAACCGCCCAGGTAATCGATCCGGTCGGTGTAGGGGATGTAGCTGTGCCAGGACTGGCGTTCCCCCATCTTTTCCGCGCCCCGGTGGTGATAACCGATGTCGGGCACGGCATCGACGATCTCCTCGCCGTCGAGCTGGAGGGCGACGCGGAACACACCGTGCACGCTGGGGTGATTGGGGCCCAGGTTCAGGAACAGGAAGTCGGTGTCCTCGCTCTGGCGCTGCATGCCCCATTCCTCGGGCACGAAGCGCAGGGCTTCCTGCTCCTGCTGTTGCACATCGTCCGGCAGGCTGAACGGTTCCATCTCGGTGGCCCGGGCCGGATGATCCTTGCGCAAGGGATGGCCCTTCCAGGTCGGCGGCATGATGAGGCGGCGCAGGTTGGGATGCCCGTCGAAACGGATGCCGAACATGTCCCAGACTTCGCGCTCGTACCAGTTGGCGGCGGGGCAGACGGCAACGATGCTGGGGAGCGCCGGATCGGTCTCCGGCAAGGCGATTTTCAGCCGGACATCGGCGTTGCGCTCCAGCGAGACGAGGTGATAGACGACCGTGTAGGCGCTTGCCGGCATGCCGTCACGGTGCTTCCGGACCCGCTCATCGACGGCGGTCAGGTCGAACAGCAGGGCATAGGGGCGGTCGATTTCCGAACGGAGGTAGCGGATCGTCTCCACGAGGATTCGGGCGGGCAGCCACAGGGTGGGAATGCCGTCAGCGGTGGTCTGCTGGACGAAGGTCTCGCCGCCGAAGCGCCGGCACAGGGCCGGGACGATGGTTTCGGCATGTTCCGTCGTCGGGGCTGCCATGTCTGGATTTCCTCCCGCTTAGTCCAGGCTGAACGGGTCGTGCAGTTCGGTCGCCCGGTTGCGTTCGGCCTGCTTGAGATCACGCCGGCTCGGCGCGGGGGCCTTTTGAATGCCTTGCGGTCCGATCACCCAGCTCAGGGGCCGCGCCTCTTTTCCCACCGATTCCTGCAACATCATCAGTCCCTCCAGCAAGGCTTCCGGCCGTGGCGGGCAGCCCGGCACGTAGACGTCGACGGGTAAGAATTTGTCCACGCCCTGGACCACGCTGTAGATGTCGTACATGCCGCCGGAGTTGGCGCAGGAGCCCATGGAAATGATCCACTTGGGTTCGAGCAGCTGGTCGTAGAGGTGCTTGACCACAGGCGCCATCTTGCGGAACACCGTACCGGAGATCACCATCAGGTCGGCCTGGCGGGGACTGGCGCGGATCACTTCGGAACCGAAACGGGCGATGTCGAAGCGGCTGGTGAAGGCCGTCGCCATTTCCACGTAGCAGCAGGAAAGGCCGAAATTGAACGGCCAGATCGAATTCTTGCGGCCCCAGCGCACCAGGTCGTCCAGGCGGGCGAACAGGATGTTGCGCCGCAGCACTTCTTCGTAGGTTTGCCGGCCCGGCTGAGGCATCGGGCTTTGGTCTGCTCGTTTCAGGCTCCAGCGCATGAGGGGCTCCTACTGGTGGATCGTGGCTTCGATGCCGCGTTGGCGGGGTGTGCGCCAGTCGAGCGCGCCGATGCGCCACAGATAGACCAGTGTGGCGACCAGGACGCCGATGAAGATCAGGATTTCGATGTAGCCGGGCCAGCCGCTTTCGCGGAACGCGATGGCCCAGGCGAAGATGAAGACGGCTTCCAGGTCGAAGATGACGAAGAAGATCGCGATGAGATAGAAGCGGACGGAAAAACGGAGCTGGGAGCTGCCCACCGCGACGATGCCGGATTCGTACGGCTGTTCCGTCGCCGGGGTGCGGCGGGTGCGGCGTTCCCCCAGGAAGGGGGGCAGCGCGAGCATCGTGCCCACGACGACCAGCACCAGCTCGAAATAGAGCAGGAGCGGCCAAAGATCGGTATGTGGAACGCCAGCGGAACTCATGTGCGCATGTCTCCCGATGTCAGCGTAAGCATCACCCGTCGAGGCGGAGGATGTACCACAAAGCTGGCTACACTTTCGTCAAGCGGAGCCGGGTTGTCAATCGTAATCATGGGAGTCGACCAAAGCCTGCTTCCGTCGAGCTCCCACGGGACCGGTGAGGCCGTGACACTCCTACGGGCCGCCTCAGCCGGTCGCCGGAGATTCCGGTTTTCCTCCCTTGTTCCGCTCGCTCCAGCGCTGGGTGATGACGTAGAACACCGGTACGAAGGGGATGGCCAGGATGGTCGAGGCCAGCATGCCGCCGAACACCACGGTGCCGATCGCCTGCTGGCTGGCCGCGCCGGCGCCGCCGGCCTTCATCAGCGGGACGACACCCAGGATGAAAGCGAACGAGGTCATGATGATGGGCCGGAACCGGCGCCGGGTGGCTTCCACCGCGGCGTCGGCGATGGCCATGCCTTCGGCGCGCAGTTCCCGGGCGAATTCCACCACCAGGATGGCGTTCTTGCTGGCCAGCGCGATCATCAGTACCAGTCCGACCTGGGTGTACAGGTTGTTGTCGAAGTGGCGGATGATGAGGGCGACGATGACGCCCACCAGAGCCATGGGTACGACCAGGATCACCGCGGCGGGGCTGGCCCAGCTTTCGTATTGAGCGGCCAGCACCAGGAAAACCAGAACGATGGACAGAAGATAGATGTAATACGCCTGGTTGCCGAGCTGCTTTTCCTGGAATGCGGTGGCGGTCCATTCGAAGCTCATGCCTTGCGGTAAGGTGTTCTTGGCGATCCGTTCCATCAGCTGGATCGCTTCACCGGAACTGGACCCCGGCGCTGCGGAGCCGAACACCGGTGCTGCCGGATAGAGGTTGTAACGGGTGACCAGTTCGGAACCCAGCATGTGCTTCACGGTCAGGAGGGAGCCCAGCGGGACCATTTCCTCCCGGACGTTCTTCACGTAGAGATTCTGGATGTCCTCCGGCCGCAGTCGGTAGGGTGCGTCGGCCTGCACGTAAACCTGGAACGACTGATTGAATTTATTGAACAGATTGACGTAAGCGGATCCGAGATACGCTTGCAGGGTGGCGAATACGTTGCTCAGCGGAACTTCCTGCGACTGCGCCTTGGTGCGGTCGATGTCGAGGTAAAGCTGAGGGCTGCGGTTGCTGAAGGTCGAACCCACGAAGCCGAGACCGGATTGCGTGGACCCGGCGCGGGTCAGTTCCTGCACGCCCTTCTGCAATTCGGGCAGGCCGAGGCTGCGCCTGTCTTCGACCATCATCTGGAAGCCGCCGGCCTGGCCGAGGCCGCGGATGGGCGGCGGAATCATGATGGCGAACTGGGCTTCCGGAATGGCGTCGAGCCGCTTTTTCAGGCTGCCGAGAATATGGCGCTGATCGAGCGCTTCGCCGCGCTTGTCCCAGTCGTCATAAATGACGAAGGTGGTGGAAGCGTTCGAGAGATTGGCGGTATCGAGGATCGACAACCCCCCGATCACGACCCAGGCATGCACGCCGGGCGTTTTTTTCAGGACTTCGTCGAGCTTGCGGCTGGCTTCCCGGAGTCTGGGCTGGGCGGCGCCGTCCGGCAGGCGCGTCATGATTATGGCGTAGCCCTGATCCTCGCTGGGCAGGAAGCCTGTCGGGTGGATGCTGAACAGCCAGCCGCCCATGGCGATGAAGGCGAAGAAAACCGCGGCCATCGTTCCGGCCCTTTTCACCATCCAGCGGACCACTCGGGTATAGGCTGCCTCGATTGCGGCATAGACTTCGTTGAAGCCGCGGTAGAATGCGTTCGGACGGTGATCGGCCGGCCGTGCCTTGAGGTAGAGGGCGCACTGAGCCGGTTTGAGGGTCAAGGCGTTGATGGCGCTGATGATCGCGGTAGAGGCGATCACAAGGGCGAATTGCCGGAACATCTGGCCGGTAATGCCGGGCAGGAAGGCCGAAGGCAGGAATACCGCAGTCAGCACCAGGGTGATGCCGATGACCGGGCCGGTCATCTCGCTCATGGCCTTGATCGACGCCTCCTTCGGCGTCAGTCCCTTCTCGATGTAGTGCCAGGCGTTCTCGACGATCATGATGGCGTCGTCCACGACGATGCCGATCGCCAGGATCAAGGCGAACAATGTCATCAGGTTGACCGAGAAGCCGAGCATCGCCATCGCGGCGAAGGCGCCGATGATGGTCACCGGGACGGTCGTGGCCGGCACCAGGGTCGCCCGCCAGTTCTGCAGGAACACCATGATGACGATCAGCACCAGCACGCCGGCTTCGAACAGGGTCTCGTAGACCGCGTGGATCGACTGGTCGATGAATTTGGTGGTGTCGTAGAAGATCGCGTATTTGAGCCCTTGGGGGAAGTCCTGGCTCATTTCCTCCATCGACTGTTTGATTCTTTCGCCGACGTCGATGGCGTTGGCGCCGGGCAGGGTGTAGACCACGATCTGGGTCGATTTGTGGCCGTTGACCTCGGCGTAGTTGGTGTACGTCTGTTGGCTCAGTTCGACTCGGGCGAGGTCCTTCACGCGCACGATCCGGGCTGCATCTTCGTTCGTGACCGACTGCTGCGGTTTTCCCCGGCTCGTCTTGATGATGATGTTCTCGAATTCCGAGACATCGGACAAACGGCCCAGGGCGTTGATGGTGAACTGGTAGGGTTGGTCCTCGGGCACCGGGGGGCCGCCGAGTTGGCCCGCCACGACCTCGACGTTCTGCTGCTGTATCGCGTCGGCCACATCCTTGGCGGTGAGGCCGTAGTAGCGCAGCCTCTCCGGATTCAGCCATACCCGCATGCTGTAGGAGCCGGCGCCGACGACCTTGATCTGCCCGACGCCATGGATGCGGGCCAACGGATACTGCAGGTTGATGACGGCGTAATTGGAAAGATAGGTTTCGTCGAAGCGGTCGTCGTCCGAATACAGGCTGATGACCTGCAGCATGTCGGTCGACACTTTCTTGACGGTGACGCCCTGTTTCTGCACCGCATCCGGCAGCTGGGCCAAGGCCCCGTTGACCATGTTCTGCACCAGGGCCAGGCCGGTGTTGAGATCGCTGCCGACCCGGAAAGTCACGGTCAAGGTATAGGAGCCGTCGCTGCCGCTGGTCGAGGACAGATACAGCGAGTTTTCCACGCCGTTGACCGCCTGTTCGATCGGGATGCCGACCGTATTGGCGATGATCTCGGCGCTGGCCCCGGGATAGCGGGTGGTTACCTGGATGGTGGGGGGCACGATGTCGGGATACTGGGCGACCGGCAAATTGATGAGGCTGACGGCGCCCAGAATGATCGTGACGATCGCGATGACGTTGGCGAAGATCGGCCGTTCGATGAAGAACTTGGAGATCATCGGGCGGGCGCTCCCGCGGAATCGCCGGCCGGTTCAGCCGCCAGCGGCTGCCGGACGGGGGTCACTTCCTTGCCGGGAATGGCGCGCAGCAGGCCATCGACCACGATCCAGTCGCTGCTCTTCAAACCGTCGCTGACCGACATCATGCGCCCGGCAGGGGGGCCGGTGGTGATGCTGCGCCGCTCGACCAGGTTCTTGTCGTCGACGACGAGCACGTAGGGGCCGAGCTGGTCGTAGCCGATGGCTTCCACCGGGATGAGCAGGGCGGACTGCGCCGCGTCGACCGGCACCTTGAGCCGGGCGAACAGGCCGGGAAGAATGGAATAGTCCGTGTTCGGGAAAATGGCGCGCAGCAGCAAGGTGCCTGTGGTGGGGTCCAGCCGGATGCCGGCGAAATCGAGTTTGCCCTGGTGCGGATAGCCGTCCTCGTTGACCAGACCCAGGAACACGGGCACGTCCGGTGTGTGGGGATTGGTCGCCTCGTCCTGATGCTGGCCCCGGACCCGCAGCAGATCATGCTCGCTGATCGTGAAATAGGCGTAGATCGGGTCGATCTGGTTTATTTCGGCGAGTACGGTTTTCTCGCCGGCACCGACCAGGTTGCCCGGATCCTTCAGGCGTCGCCCGGCGCGGCCGGTGAACGGCGCTCTGACCTCGGTGTAGCTCAGATTGAGTTGGGCCAGTTCCACGTTGGCTTCCGAGGCCATGACTGCGGCCTGCGCCGAATCCCGTTCGTAGTGCCAGCGGTCGACGTCGGTCTGGGCGGCGGCATTCTGCTTGAGCAATCCCGAGAAACGGGCGAACTCGGTTTCTGCATGCATCAGGCGGGCCTTGTCGGCGAGCACCTGGGCCTTGGCCTCCTTCAATTTGGCCTGGTAGGTGTTCTGCTGGATGAGAAACAGCAGTTGTCCCTCCTTGACGATTTCGCCCTCGCGGAACAGGATTTTTTCCAGATAACCTTCGACCCGGGCGCGGAGTTCCACGGTCTTGATCGCCTGGGTGTTTCCGGTGAGTTCGAGATAGGGCGTGACCGGGCCTACGACCGGCTGGCTGATGATGACGGGCGGCGGTGGCGGCGGGACGTAAGTGTTGGGTCGATCGCAGCCGCCGATGCCCAGGAACAGCATGGAAGTAAGGATGCCGGCAAGGGTGCGCTGCATGCGTCCCAGGCGGTGGAGAGTCGTGCGAATCACTGGAAGGGTCTCCCTGAAGTCGTTTCCGGTGGTGTTGGCAGAATCGGCTGGAGCACGGCTCGTCGCCAATGAGTCGAGAGTTTCGCGAAACTTTGCGGCCTTACCAGTCCGGCGCCCGGATGAGGCTGGACGGGGGAGTCTTGGGCACCGCCCCGGGCTTCAGCAGATCGCCCCAGTGGGTTCGCTCGGCCATCGCTTGCAGGATCGGCTCGGGCACGAATTCCTTGCCTTCGCGAATCTGCCAGCCGCCGCCCAGAGTGCGGTAGACGCCGACCAGGTTGGTGGCGATGTTGCCGAGGGTCTGGGCGAAATTGTCCTGCTGTTTCAGCAAGTCCTGCTCCGCCGTGAGTACCGTGGTGAAATCGGTGATGCCTTCGCGATACTGCAAGGTTGCCAGATCCAGCGAGCGCTGGGCGGCGGCGGTGCTCTCGGCCAGGAACTGTGCGGAATTCTGGGCCTTGAGGAAACCGATCAAGGCGCTCTCGGCCTCCTGCTGCGCCTTCAGCACGGTGTTCTGATAACTCAGGGCCAGCTCCTGGAAGCGGGCATCCTGGGCGCGGACCTGGTTGGTGAGCTGGCCATAATTGAACAGGTTCCACTGCACCGAGGGCCCGAAGGCGTAGTAGTGCTGGCCCCAGTTGAAGATATCGCTCAGGCTGTGGCCCTGGGAGTTGGTGGCAAGGAAGCCAAAGCTGCCGCTGATCGAGAAGGCCGGATAGAGCGACGCCTTGGCGATGCCGATGCGGGCCGATTGCGCCGCGGCACTCCGTTCCGCACGGCGCACGTCCGGGCGGCGGCGCAGCAGGTCGGCGGGAATGCCGACGGCGACCTGGACCGGCGGCGCCGGAATTTGACCGAACTGCGCTGCGCCGCCCAGGGGCTCGTCCAGCTTCTCCGGCGTCATGCCGAGCAAGTAGCAAAGCGTGTTTTTTGCCTGCCGAAGCTGCCCTTCCAGTACCGGAATGGTGGCCTGGGTGCTGGCGAGCACGGTCCTGGCCTGTTCCACGTCGCGCTGGGTGCTGGTGCCGCCGTGGAATTTGGCGTCGGCGATGCGCAGGCTCTCGCTCTGGGTCTCGACGTTATGGCGGGCGATATCCAGGCGCTTTTCCAGGGTCCGGATCTGCACATAGGTGTTGGCCACGTCGGCGGTGAGGGTGACGAGGATGTCGTCGTACTCGGCGACGGATGCCATCAACTGCGCGTCGGCCGATTCGATGGCCCGGCGGTACTTGCCCCAGATGTCGATTTCCCAGTTCGACATGACGCCGATGCGGGTATACCAGAGGCTGTCGCCCAATCCCAGATTCCGCAGAAGAGGCATGCCGAAATCTTCGGTTTGGCCTTGGAACGCCTGGCTCTGCGGGAACAGATTGCCGGTCGCGATGCCCAGCTCCGCGCGCGAACCCAGGATGCGGACGGCGGCGATCTGTAGCGGAAGGTTCTGTGAATAGGCGGTTTCCACCAGCTTGTTCAGGACCGGATCCTTGAACACCCGCCACCACTCACGGAAATCGCCCTCCTTCCTGGAGACACGCCTGTCCTCGCTTTCGAGCCAGTCGGGGGAAACCCGGGTTTCGGGAGTCTGGTAATCCGGACCGATCTTCGTGCTGCAACCGCCGGCGAGTACCGCCGGAATGATCAGAAGCAGCTGGCATCCGGTGTTTTTCAACAGATCGATTCTGGGCTCCATCCTGTACGGAATCCTGCATTGAAGGTCCTGGTGGGGGCGTGTTTCGCCGGCCGCGCGTCGGAACATGCCATGACGGCTGTCTAGCATGTCTCATGTCTCCCCGGGTGTCGAGCCGTGCCTCAGAAATGTCATCAATACGGCGGTATGTCCGATTGACCGGTTGCGCGCGCCGGCGCGCTCCGTCGGCTGCTGCTTCAGGAACACGAAGGGGCTCCCTCCCTTCGTGCCCGCATTCGCTTACATTTTTCCAAGCATGAACAACACCACGCCCGGCATCGCGAGCGCCGGTCCCCACCAGGCGCCGCCCAGGGTGGCCACGATGCCGGCTGCAAGAGCCAGGATGCCGATGGCCTGGAATTTTCCGCCGAGCTTCCGGATGGGAGGTTCGTTTTCACCGGCGGATGATTCGGCCGATTTTCCGCAGCCTGGGCAGATGCTTGCTGGCGCGGAGATTTTGGTTCCGCAATGGACACAGTTGCCGAGTTCCATAGTTTTCTCCTCAAGATTTTGTATGCGGGCCCACGGCCCTTTGTCATCTGGGCAAGGGAGACCACGCAGCCTCACGCCGGAACGATCGTCCGGTGCGGCTATTCTGACACCTCGGGAAGGGACGTGGCACGCAAGGCGCCTTGCACTCAGGAAAGCAGGGACGGAATCGAACTTGCAAAGGCGTGACCGTATGCGTTTGAATGCGCAGACGGGCGGGCGCTTACAATTATTCGTTTTTCGGAAGGCGGAACGACGACATGGGCGACACGAATGACGGTCTCGCAGAACGGCCGGGAGGAGAGAGCGCTGGGCAGCGGCTTCGAGCCGCCCGCGAGGCACGGAGGCAGGGGATCGACAAGGTGGCACGCGAACTGCACCTGTCCGTGGGGACCGTCGGTGCTCTGGAGCGCGACGATTATGCCAGCCTGCCGCCTCCGGCTTTCGTGCGCGGCTATCTGCGCGGTTACGCGCGCTTGCTGGGACTGCCGGAGCAGGAAATCGTCGATGCCTACAACCGAGTCGCCGTGGGGGGATCGGATCCCGAGCCGGGATCCGTGGTGCGCGGCCAGAGCGAGGCGAGCCCCACCTCCTGGTTTGGTCCGCTGGGACTGGTCCTGCTGGGCATGGCGGGTATCTGGGGCTACCAGCATTGGCGTTCGTCGCAGATTTCCGGGGAGGCTCCATCCCCGGTCGAGCTTTCCGAACCGGTACCGGTGGAACCGGCTGTGAACGGGACCGCCATGCCCGGGAGGGAGGAGGTAGCGCCCCCCACCGGCGGGCCTGCCCCCGCCTCGAACCCAATGGCAGCGGCCGACGCGCTTGGCTCGCCGGCCGCTTCGCCGTATCCGTCGATGCAACCGCAGCCCTCTCCACAGCCGCTGCAGCCGGAGGTGGATACTCTAACCCTGAGCTTTTCGGGGGAGTCCTGGGCCAGCGTCACGGATGCCGAGGGAAAAAAACTTCTTTTTGAAAACGTGACCGAGGGGCAGGTCAAGACCGTCCAGGGAAAGGCCCCGTTCAAGATAACCCTTGGCCGTCCCGCCGACACCCATTTGGAGTTTAACGGGCAGGCTTACGACCATGGGTACAAGACAAATCGTACCTCTGCCAGGTTCATCGTTCCCAGGAATGCGGGGCACTGACGCCAATGGCGTGACGCGGGATATTTCATGTGAAGGTGGGTGTCGGGCATTGCCAGAAGACCATATCCCGCCAGGCGGAAACGATCAGCGCTGAGTGGACAAAATGGCCTGCCGTCATTCTTCCCGGCCTTTCCTTCGCAACTGCGGGGCGGATCGGCTTGGCCGGATTCCCGGTGGGGGAGAGCTTGCATGCGCGTCCCCGGGAAATCGAGGACCGCAGGGTTCCTGGACAGGGGGAAGGCGACCTCATCGAGGAGGCGGCGAATCGCTCCACGGCGGGCACGTGGGTCGAGCGCGCCAGCCGCCCGGGCGGCCCCGGAGGGATCGACCGCGGCCGTCGATCGCATGTAGGAGCCCATGCGCAAGACGCTGACCCATGACCCGGGCGAGGAAACGGGCCGACACGAGAAGCGGACCGGCGTGACGGTCCGTTTCGCCGATCCCCACCGTCCCGGCCGGCGCGGCAGGCACGAGAACACCCCTGGCCTGTTCCGCCCATGTCGTCCCGAGGGGACCGACCCGGTCGAGCTGCTCATCGATATTCAAGCCCACCCTTCCAATGGCCTTGCTTCAAGCGTCCCACTCGGTGTTTGGACCCGCCGTCACAAGGACAGGCCGACTCTCCGGCGGGCGTCCAGACAATTCGCACTGCCGGGTGTGAAATCTCGGCAGGTGCGGGGGCGGTCTTCATAGATCCGGCAGGCATAGGATTGGGCGGGATCGTTGCCGCCCGTCAGGGCGGCGCAGCGCTCGCCATCGCGGCGCAGTTTCCGGCGTTTCCCGGCGACGACGACCAGGTCGGGATGCAGGCGGACGAGTGGTTCGCGAGTCGACAATTCCACCGCTTGGTAGGCTTCCCGGCAGCAGGCGCCGCACGTGAGGCAATCGAGATCTTTCGCGGGCTCCCAGCGCATGCAGGCCGGCGCATCCGGAGCGAGGCGCACTTTCGGCGCATGCCGGCAGCGAATCCCCTGGCGAGCGACATATGACCAGGCGCAGCTGGCGCAGCCCTTGTCCGCCGGGTAGCGAGCGACGGCGGCATGGCCCGCCGGATGCAGAGGAGGGGGCGGTACCACCGTGCTCCACAGGGAAGTCATTCGCTCCTCGCCGGCGTCATCGCTTCGGATGTGGCGGGGAACGACGCCAGCAATGGCCGCGGTCGCCGCCAGAGCGGCTTGAAGGTGCGGAGCCCAGCGCGGCTGCGATGCGCGCCAGGCGGCCAGCCGGGCGGCGACACAGGAAGGCTCGCGGCGGCCGCCTCTGTCCGACGGAGCCGTCATCGGGTCGTCACCGAGGGTGGGCCAGAATTTGACGCGAAAGTCGGTGGTGGGGGCGAAAAAATCGCGCAGGCCCACGCCGTCGGCGAGATAGGCCTGCAGCCGGAGGCAGGCATGCTCGCGCCACAGGTGCCGGTTGCTGGTGTTGTCCAGGCCCCAATCCACTTGGGCCTCACCGGCCTCGCCCTCCACCAGCGCGTGGCACAGCTCGTGGAAGATCATCTGCGCGAGGGAATCGTCCGGGTCGAGCAAATCGTCGCTGCCGATCAGAATCGTGCCTTGTCCGTCCGTGGATGCATACACCTCGGAGCTGCGCGCAATGCGGAAGCCGACGTTTTCGGCGCAGGCGATCCAGATCCGCGCCAGGGGGTCCTGGTAACGGTGATGAGGCTGGCGCAGGAATGCGGTCATGTGCCGGGAGCGACTGTGTGCCGTGAGAGGAGCAAGGCGGAAGGCGAGGATTGCCGATGCCGTCAAACGGACGTAGGGGGGAACAGCGTCATCATGACACTGTAGCTTCCCGCCACATACGCGACGGCGAGCAGCAAGCCGGTGGCCCAGGGTTGGGACAGCGCATGCCGGAAGATGTGCGCGACGACGGCGACGTGCCAGAGCATCATGCCGAACAACATGAGGTGGATACCGGCGGCGTCGGGCACCGCCAAGGTCCAGCCCACCAGAGGGATGGCGGGCGCGCTGATGACGACGTCGCTGCCGAGCATGGCGATGACCGTCTTCTGCCAGCGTGGCGTTTTTTTGAAGAGGGCCAGCAGCAGCCAGACGAAACCGAGGAGCATCGCCAGTTCCGCCAGCGACTCGACGACTGCCGGCAGCCAGTCCACTTCCAGCCCGAGCAGGATGAAGCCGACGAGGAGGTAGGCTGCCGCCGTGAGCCACAGCAGCAGAAGGGACCGTGGGACATCCTGAGGCCCTTTGCGGAACAGGCAGATTTCGATGAACAGTCGGATCAGCGGCATGCGGGGTCTTCTCCGGATTCAGGCCATGTCGGTCTGCAGCTGTGCCTGTTCCAGCGCTTCGCTGGCGGCATACCAGGCTGCTTCGGCGCGGACCAGTGAAGCTTCCGCCTCGGCCTTCTCCAGCAGCAGGCGTTTGAGCCGGTCCCTGGCCTCCTCGGCATAAAGACCGGGATCGGCCAACTGGGATTCGAGTTCTTCCCGCCGCTTCAAGCAGTGCTCCAGTTCCGCTTCGGCACGTTCGAGCTGCAGGCGCAAAGGCCGGAGCCGCTGTCGTCTTTCGGCATCGGCCCGCCGGGTTTCGCGGCGGGACGTCCCCGCGTCGCGGTGGTCCTCGGCGCCGCTGGAGTTGGAGGAGGCGCGGTTGCGGAGCCAGGCGCGGTAGTCGTCCAGATCACCGTCGAATGGGGTGACCCTGCCATCGGCGACCAGGAAGAAATCATCTGCCACCGCGCGCAGCAGGTAGCTGTCGTGCGACACCAGCACGACCGCACCTTCGAAATCCTGCAGTGCCCGGATCAGCGCCAGCCGCATCTCCAGATCCAGATGGTTGGTCGGTTCGTCCAGCAACAGGAGGTTGGGTCGCTGGTAGACGAGAAGGGCCAGCACCAGTCGGGCTTTCTCGCCGCCTGAAAACCCGGCGACGGGTTCGAAAGTCCGTTCGCCGCTGAAGCCGAAGCCGCCGAGGAAATTGCGGATGTCCTTTTCGGAAGCCTTGTCGTCCAGACTCTGGACATGGAACACGGCGTTTTCCGCGGGGCGCAGCAGTTCCACCTGATGCTGGGCGAAATATCCCAGTCGCAGTTCGCCTGAAACCCGGCGCTCACCGCTCAAGGGCGGATGCAGCCCAGCCAGCAGCTTGATCAAGGTCGATTTGCCGGCGCCGTTGCGGCCCAGCAGGCCGACCCGGTCGCCCGGCATCAGCGACAGCCCGATGTTTTCCAAGAGCGTAACGCCTTCGTATCCCACCGTGACGTCTTCGGTCTGCAGCAACGGACGGGGCAGTTTTTCCGGCGGGCGGAAGGCGAATTCGAAGGGGGAATCCACATGGGCCAGTGAAATGACCTCCATCTTCGCCAGCAGTTTGAGCCGGCTCTGGGCCTGGCGCGCCTTGGTCGCCTTGGCACGGAACCGGTCGACGAACCCCTGCAGGCGGGCGATCTCGGCCTGCTGCCGGCGGAACGCCGCCTGGTTCTGCGCCAGCCGCTGGGCCCGCGCTCGTTCGAAGTCCGAAAAATTGCCCGTGTTGAGAATGACCTGGCCGTTTTCGATATGGAGGATGTGATCGGCCAGACCGTCGAGGAAGTCGCGGTCGTGCGAGACGAACAGCAGGGTGCCGGGATAGCCGGCCAGCCATTCCTGCAACCACAGCACGGCATCGAGGTCGAGGTGGTTGGTGGGCTCGTCGAGCAGCAGGAGATCCGAGCGGCCCATCAGCGCGCGGCCCAGCGCGAGCCGCATGCGCCAGCCGCCAGAAAAGGCGTCGACCGGACGCTCCCCGTCGCCCGCTGCGAAGCCCAGACCGGCGAGCAACCGCCCGGCCTTGGCTCTGGCCTGATAGCCGCCGATCGCCTCGTAACGGGCATGGGCGCGGGCCAGTGCAAGGCCGTCTCCGGAGGCTTCGGCCGAGGCGATCTCGCGTTCGACTTCCCGCAGCTCGGTGTCGCCATCCATGATGAACTCGATCGCAGCCCGTGCGTCCGATGGCGTTTCCTGGGCGACATGGGCGATGACCCAGTTCGGCGGGAGCCGGACTTCGCCGGCGTCGGTCTGCCTGCTCCCGGTCACCAACCCGAACAGGCTGGACTTGCCGACGCCATTGGCGCCGGTCACGCCGACTTTCTGGCCGGGAAAGATGTTGAACGAGGCGTGCTCGAACAGGCTCCGGCCGCCGATCCTGAGGGTGACCTCGTGAAACTCGATCATCGTGAGACAGACACGGCCGCTTCAGTCCGCCGCGGCGATCCGTTCGTCCGCCGCCTTTACGAAATCGCGCAGCTTTGCCGCATTGGTCGTGGCCCGTGGTACGATCAACGCCTCGTCGATCGCGACGAAAATGAACGCGTATTTGTCGGTGAGTTCGATCCGCAGGATTTCACTCCAGGGAATCCGAGTCTCCTCGCCGTCCAGCTTCTTTTCGATCAGCGCGTCCCTGGCCACGCTCAGCCGGTAGCGACCCAGGATGCGGCGCTTGTCTTCCTGCGAGTACATCGCGAGCAGCTGTTTGCGGGTGGTCCAGCGTATGTAGGCAGGGACCAGAAAGCCCCATGCCAGCGCTATGACGCCCACGTAGGCTGCGGATACCATGTCCTGGTAATAGAACCAGAGAAACAGCGAAATGGCGACGAAAAATGCCGGGATCGTGGCCTGATGCCGTTGCCGCCGCTTCTTCAGCGCCTTGGTCTCCCGTATCTGATGATCGCTGAAAGCCAGCAGATCCCGTTCGCGCAGTTCGTACTCGATTTCGTTCATTGGTTCAGGTGGTCCGGTCGCCGATGTGGTGGTCTTCTTTTTGCGTGCGCCGCGGATCGGGCGTAGGTTCGAATGTGGCAGGGCTTTTTCTGGCTGACTAGTATACGTAATTCTGTTTCAATTACGTACGACAACCACAAAGGCCCTGAAGGGCGGCGTTTCGGGAGATGGGGAAATGCAAGGTCAGCCTGAGGTGATAACGGCGCTGAATCGGCTGCTGGCGGGCGAGCTCGCCGCGATCGACCAGTATTTCATCCACGCGATGATGTATCGGGACTGGGGTTTTCATGCGCTGTATGAGCACACCGCCCACGAAATGCAGGAGGAGCAGGCTCATGCCAGCGCGCTGATCCGGCGTATCCTGTTCCTGGAAGGGGTTCCGGACGTGGGTGCCCGGGATCCGATCCATGTCGGACGGAACGTGCCGGAGATGCTGAGGAACGACCTCGGCGTCGAACACGCCGTCATCGGCCATCTCCGCGAGGTGATCGGCCTGTGTGAGGAAAAGGGCGACTACGAGACCCGGCGTATCCTGCAGGTTCTGCTCGACGACACCGAGGAGGATCACTGTCTGTGGCTGGAGATCCAGCTTCGGCTGATCGAGAGCATCGGTCTGGAGAATTATCTGCAAAGCCAAACGGAAGAGAGGGTTTAGGTACCGTTTCGGTCGCCGGATGGGGAATGCTGTCTTGCCGATTCGGGAACAAAATTTTTTCCGTTTCTTGTTTGAGAAACGTTCTCAGTTCTGATATTCTAAGCTCGTCTCCAGTCTTGAGGCCCATCCTTATGTATGTCTGCATCTGTAGGAGCGTCACTGACCGCCAGGTTCGGGAAGTCGTCACTCGCCACGGCGCGTACAATCTGCGCACCTTGCGGACGCGCCTGGACGCCTGCAGCCAGTGCGGGAAATGCGCGCTGGAAGTCAAGACGCTGATCCAGGAAACCTTGGCGGAGAACGCCGTATTGGAACAGCAGAACATGGCCGCCTGAGTATCGCTTCGGTTCGGTGGTGACGTTCCCCTATGGGTCGGGCAGACGGGCGAGCGAGGAACCATTCCAGCAGCCGGACCATTCCCGACGGAACCGACCACCCCGAGGGTCTGACGATGGATGGCCTGGGTCAGACGCACTTCCCCCTCCTCGATTTCCTTCTGCTGCCGTAATCCGGTCTCGCGCACCTGACCGGCGGTCGCCACGTCCTTCGACTGGGAACAGCGGTCCTCCAGATGCTCGAAGACTTCGGCGATCGGTTTGACGCGCGTCTTGTCCTCGCCCGCCCCGGTCAGTTGTTCGTAGAGTCCTGGCGCTACGCTCATGGCCGTTCCGGAAACCGCTCGCGTCGCGGTTTGGCATGGGTCCGCCAGTCCATGAGCCCGAAAGGTCACGGTTCATCCCATTGCCTCGACCCCGGCTCCACCCCCGGGGCGCAATTGGCCTCGGTTCCATGTGTCGTTGTGGTAATGCTGCCGGCTTGGCAGCCCGCCGTTGCTATCAGCTGGTTTCGATGTCGCCGTAACGGACGTGGTTGGGCTGGGTAGTGAAACTGCATGGGTCCATGCGGTCGATGTAGAGCCTCCCGTGCAGGTGGTCGATCTCGTGCTGCAGGATGCGGGCATACCAGCCGCTGGCCTCGACGGTCTGCGGTTCCCCCCGGTGGTCCAGGCAGGATACCCGCACCCAGCGGGCACGCTCCACCCGTGCGCTGAAGCCCGCGAGGCTGAGGCAGCCTTCGTGGAAGACGTCGGTCTCTTCCGAGCGGGCGACGATTTCCGGGTTGACGATGACGTGGAAGGGTACCGGTTCGCGTCCTCGCGCCGCCAGTTCCTCGGCCGACAGGCCCCTATGGTAGTCGGCGCGGTCTTCGATGACGGCCAGTTGCAGACCCTGGCCGATCTGCGGCGCGGCGAGTCCCACGCCCGGCGCGTCGCGCATCGTCTCGCGCATGTGCCCGATCAGTGCCTGGACCGCGGCGCTGCGGATTTCTTCCGGGCTCAAGGGACGCGCCCGCTGCCGCAGCACCGGTTCGCCGGCCTGGACGATCTTCAATCTGAGGGCAAGGCCGTCCATGTCAGCGCAGTTCGAAGCCGAGGGCGTTCAGAGCCGCCTTGAGCCGGTCGCGGCCGGACAGCTTGGCAGGACCGGAGATGCGCGAGGCGGAGTGTTTCGACCAGTCACCCCCGACCGCCATGTTCTGTTCGGCATAGAACTCCGACATCGCGGCGTTGTAACGCTCCACCGCCTCGTCCTGGCTTTCCAGGGCATAGGTTTCCCGGTGCAGCACCGCGTTCTGGGGCAGACGCGGCTTGATGGCGGGGAGGGCGGCCGGGTCGGGGTGGCCGACGCACAGGCCGAAGACGGCGAAAACCCCCCGAGGCAGGCCGAGTTCCGCCGCCACCCGTTCCGGGTGGTTGCGCATCGCGCCGATGTAGACCGTGCCCAGCCCCAGCGATTCCGCGGCGACCACGGCGTTCTGCGCCGCCAGGGCGGCGTCGACCACGGCCATGGTGTACATCTCCAGATAGTCCAGTCCCTCGGCGGCGATGCCGCGCCGGGCGGCGATCCGCCGCAGACGGGCATGGTCGGCCAGCCAGACCAGGAACAACGGCGCCTGGACGATGTGGGTCTGGTTGCCGGCAAGCTCGGCGAGGCGGGCGCGCCGCGCGCCGTCTTCGACCGCGACCACGCTCCAGAGCTGGAGGTTGGACGAACTGGCGGCGGATTGAGCCGCAGCGACCAGGGCTTCCAGCGTGCCAGGCGCCAAGGGCTCGGCGGTGTAGGCGCGGACCGATCGGTGGGAAAGCAGGTGTTCCAGGACAGCGTTCGCGGCGATGGCCGGCACGGGTTCATGCCTGCCGTAACGTGAAGCGAGTAGCGTTGGGATCGAGCTCATGGTTTTCGATCGATGGTTCAGAGGGGCCATCCTCCCGCCAAGCCGGTGCGCTTGCGCACGCGCCGCGATTCAACGGGAAACGGGGTTCGCACAAGCACGGCGGCCTGGTCGTCCCGGCACACGATGCCGCCCACGCGCCGCCGGTGGCGATAGGCGAGACGCGGGTCCAGCGGGTGTGCCAGCGACCGCTCTATCAGGGCTACGCTCTCCCGCGGCTCCCAGCCGGCGATTTCGGTGGCTGCGCCGAGATACGGCAGCGTCCTGCCGCTCTCGGGATGGGTGCGCACCAGTGGGTGGGGGGAAATCCTCCCTGCTGGCTGGGGCGGCCGGGTCGAGTCGATAGCGGGGTCGCGGGTCGCCCGGCTTGCGCTCGAGGGGATTGTAGGCGATGAGCTGCAGGCCGTCGATGAGGCGCTCGGTGGCATCGCCCCCGGTTTCCGCCATTTCCAGCTCATACAGCGGCGGGCCGGCGGAAGGAAGGGGCGTTCCTTGATGACGAAATGGGCGGATCAGGCGAGGGGGGCCGTGCCTGCCGCGCCGGTCCGCTCCCGGTGTCGGCCCGTTTCCTCGCCCGGGTCATGGGGCAGCGTCTTGCGCATGGGTTCCCGGCTGACCGGCGATGGTGCGCGACACGGCGTGGGAGCGGAGCCACGCCCGCTGTCCCCCTCTCCTCGCATCGGCATGATCGTCGCTCGTTCCTCGGCACCCGGTCGTGCGTGCTTCGTTCCCATCGCAACACCTTGAGGAGATGGTCTTCGAGTCCGTCCATGAAAACATACCGCAAGCGGCATGCGGCACGCCTGCCGGGGCGAACACCTAAAACGCGATCTGAAACCGCGTAAACCATGCCTGTTCTTGCCGGCGATTTTCGCCCTTCAATCCGCCGCCGCCGGTGAACCAGGTGTTGCTGTAATCGGTCTGGAACTTCATGAACGGGTTCAGATACCAGTTGAGTGCCGTAGTGAAGGTATTGGCGCCCGAGACAGAGGTGAGCGGGTTGGCGAGGGTGGCGTCCTTGCCATTCGCGCCTTTGAACGGCTCGAAGGCGTGGGAGTCCATGGTGAGGCCGGTCCAGCGGCCGGCGAGCACGAAAGCGCCCCAGTTGCCCGCCAGCGGATCGAAATTGTTCTGGGGCTTGATACCGAAGAACCCGTCCCGTTCCCCGGTGAGCACATAGCTGGCCTCCAGGTTCCACGCCCGGTTGTTCATGCTGGTCTCGTAAGTGGTGGACTTGGTGCCAGAAGTGCTCGTGGCCAGCACCTCATGGTTGGTCCAGATGTATTCGCCGAGCAGGCCGAACGGACCATAGTACCAGTAGGCCTGCGGGTAATAGCGGTAGGCGTTGCCGTTGGCGACGACCGACGAGGTGTTGGTGCCGCTGCCGCCGTAGTTGAAGATGGTCTGCTGGCCGACGCTGATCAGCTTGTTGAGCGTTTGGTTGATCGGGTTGCCCCAGGTGCCGGCGACGCCGATCCCCAGGCCCTCCAGCGGTTCGATGCCGCTCTTGAGGAAGGGATGGGAGAAGATGCGGGCGGCGATGTCCTTCTCTTGGTCTACTTCCACGTCGCTCTGGCTGACCGGCGTGCTGTCGCCGGTGCCGTTGAACCAGCCGAACTCGTAGGAAATCCAGTCGCGGAACACCGGCTGGATCGAGTACTGAGGCTTGTATCCCGGATAGCCGATCTGTCCGTGGAGCATGGCGCCGACGTCGCGGTTGGGCGCGATCTGGGCGGGATATCCACGCTCCACGAAATCCAGGTTGGTCGCGGTCTTGTAGCGTTCCAAACTCATGGGCACGCGCATCTTTCCCACCTGCAGGGCGGCTTCCGGGATGTAATGGGCGTCGATGAATGCGTCGAACAACTGGAGCTGGCTGTTGGCGAAATCGGGCGATACCCGCCAGTCGACCCATTTGAACAGCTGGCCTTCCAGGGTAAGGCGGGCGCGCCGGATCAACGCCGAATCGGTGAGATTCGAGCCCGGATTCTTGGTCTTGTTGGAGCCGTCGAAGAAAGCCCGGAAATCGGTCTGCAGGTAGCCGCGCAGGGCGAGCTTGTAGTTGCCGTCGGCGGAAGACCAGGCGATGCCGCGGTCGCCGATCTCCATGAGCGTGCTTTTCTTGGCTTTCTCCTCCGCTGCGGCCTTCTGGGCTTCAGTGGCTTTTTCCAGGGTCGTGACCCGCTCGTGCAGTTCAGTGACCTTGTTGGGGTAGAAGCCTTCGGTCGGCCATTGCTGGAAGCTGCTGACCCAGCTTTCCAGTTCTTTGTCGGCCTTGGCCTGGGCCGATTTGTCGGTCTGTTCGCCTGCCGGTTTGGCGGGTCTGGCGCCAGCACTGGCGGTTGCGGCAACGACCCTTTGCGTTGCCGCCAGTTTTTGTCTCAGGTCGGCGTTTTCCTGCTCGGACTTGTCCAGTTTCTTTTCGAGCTGCAGCATGCGCTGCTCCATGGCCTGCAAACGTTCTTCCATGGTCATCGCGGCAAGCGCCGGTGTCTGAAGCAAGGCAGGGCCTGCAGCCATCAGCAAGGGGGGCAGTCGTCTGGCTCTCATGTGACGGATTCCTTGGGCATTGGGTGTTATCGATTCGAAATGTTGGTGTGGATATAACGATTGGAAAGCCATTGCCGTCTGAACGGCGAAAAAACCTTTCACCTGGAAGGGTAAGGCGTGGCCGTGAAAAAGGCGATACGGCGATTCATCAACGATTTGTTTCCAAACTGTAATATGATCGACTCTCCAGTCGGCGTGTAAGATAGCCGCAGTCCCCGGCAAGATACGTTCATCGATATATCCAAAAAAAACGATCGAGCCAGGAATCGTCCTGGTGCGTCCGGCGAGCTTCCATCGCCGGGGTGAACGACTCTGCGGGAGGGAACGCCTGCTCACACTTTGGAGAAATGTGCCATGAAATCCCTGAAAATTCTGCTGTTGCATTTGTGCGTCCTGGTTATTCCGGAATCCTGGGGTGCCGAGGTGAACGTGGCCGTCGCCGCCAATTTCACCGGCCCGATGGAAAAGATCGCCTCGGCTTTCCAGAAGGCGAGCGGGCATAAGGCGGTGATCGCCTACGGCACGGTCGGAAAGTTCTACGCACAGATCAAGAACGATGCGCCTTTCGACGTGCTGATTTCTTCCGATGCCGAAACCCCGAGTCGCTTGGAGAAGGACGGGCTGGCGATCCCTGCAAGCCGCTTCACCTATGCCATCGGCAAGCTCGTGCTGTGGAGCGCCAAGCCCGGTGTCGTCGACGACAAAGGGGAGGTACTCAAACGGGGTGCGTTCCAGCATTTGGCGCTGGCGAACCCGAAGATGGCTGTTTACGGCGCTGCGGCGGTCGAGGTCATGAACAAGCTGGGTGTGGCTGCGGCGCTCGAGTCCAAGTTCGTGCTGGGAGAGAGCATCACGCAAGCCTACCAGTTCACGGCCAGCGGTAACGCGGAGCTGGGCTTCGTCGCTTTGTCGCAGATATATCAGGATGGCCGTTTCGCGCCTGGATCGTATTGGGTGGTGCCGACGGAACTGTATCCGCAGCTCAAGCAGGAAGCGGTGTTGCTCGTCAAAGGGAAAAACAACGCCGCCGCCCAGGCCCTCCTCACTTATTTGAAAAGTGATGCGGCCAGGCAGGTCATTCGCGCCTACGGTTACGAACTTTGATCCCGAATACAAAACAAGGAGAAAATGCAATGAGCTTCATCAAAACGCTACTGGCCGCATGCTTCCTGCTCTCGACCAGCGCAGCCCACGCCGGGAAGATCACGGTCGCGGCGGCGGCCGATCTCAAATTCGCGATGGATGAGATCGTCGCGACCTTCAAGAAATCCAATGCCGGCGAGGAGGTGGAGGTGATCTATGGCTCCTCCGGCAAATTCCACACCCAGATTCAGGAGGGGGCGCCCTACGACCTCTATTTTTCCGCCGACATCGATTTTCCCCGTGAACTGGTGAAAAAAGGCTTGGCCGCCTCGGAAGTCAAACCTTACGCTTTCGGCCGGATCGTGTTGTGGAGTGCGACCCTCGATGCGACCAAAATGAATCTGACCAGTCTTGCCGATCCCAAGATCGCCCGCATCGCCATCGCCAACCCCAAGCATGCGCCTTACGGCAAGCGGGCCGAAGAGGCATTGCGTGCAGCGGGCATGTGGGACAAGGTGGAGCCGAAACTGGTGTACGGCGAGAATATCGCGGCCACGGCGCAGTTCGTACAGACGGGCAACGCTCAGATCGGCATCATCGCGCTGTCCCTCGCGCTGAATCCGGAGCTGGCGAACAAGGGAGGCTACTGGCTGATTCCGGATTCCCTGCATGAACCTCTCGAACAGGGTTACATCATCACCAAGCGGGCGGAGAACAATCCCTTGGCCAAACGTTTCGCCGACTACATGAGTAGCAAGCCGGCTCGCGCCGTGATGACACGGTACGGTTTCGTGCTGCCGGGCGAGAATCTGAAAAAATAGGAGCCCCGGGATGTTCCTGTCCGACAGCGATCTGCAGGCGATCTGGCTCACCGTCAGGCTGGCGAGCATCGTCACCGCGATCCTGCTCCTCGTCGGGACGCCCATCGCCTGGTGGCTGGCGCGTACGCGATCGAAATGGAAGGGGCCGATCGGCGCCGTGGTGGCCTTGCCCCTGGTGCTGCCGCCATCGGTGCTGGGATTCTACCTGCTGTTGGCGATGGGGCCACATGGCCCGGTCGGTTACCTGACCCGAGAGTTGGGCATCGGCCCGCTGCCGTTCACGTTCTGGGGACTGGTGCTGGCCTCGGTATTCTATTCATTGCCTTTCATGGTTCAGCCGGTGCAGAACGCCTTCGAGGCCATCGGCGACCGGCCGCTGGAAGTGGCCGCGACACTGCGTGCCGCGCCGATGGATGCTTTCTTCAGCGTCGCACTGCCGTTGGCTCTGCCGGGCTTCCTCACCGCCGCCATTCTGACGTTCGCCCACACCGTCGGGGAGTTCGGCGTCGTGCTGATGATAGGCGGCAACATACCGGGCGTGACGCGGGTGGCCTCGGTGCAGATTTACGACCATGTCGAGGCGTTGGAGTATGCCCAGGCCCACCGGCTGGCTGCGGTGATGCTTATGTTTTCCTTTCTGGTTCTGCTGGCGCTCTATGCTTGGCGGCCCAATCCCAAGAAGGCCGGATGACATGGAAGACATTCACGCGCGCTTTCACATCGACTGGCCGGGTTTCCGGCTCGACGTCGACCTCACTTTGCCCGGACGGGGAGTGACGGCCTTGTTCGGCCATTCCGGTTCGGGAAAGACCACGCTCCTGCGCTGCATTGCAGGCATCGAACGTGTCTCGGCCGGCCGCCTGACGTTCAACGGCGAAGTCTGGCAGGATGAAAAAATCTGGGTTCCTACCCACAAGCGGCCGCTGGGCTATGTTTTCCAGGAGGCCAGCCTGTTTCCTCATCTGACCGTGCTCGGCAATCTGCGTTTCGGGATGAAGCGGGCGTCGGGGCCGGTACGGGTGAGCCTGGATCAGGCCGTGGAACTCCTGGGGATTGGCCATCTCCTCGACCGCAAGCCGGACCGGCTGTCCGGCGGAGAGCGCCAGCGTGTCGCCATCGCCCGGGCGCTGGCCGTCAGCCCGCGGGTCCTGCTCATGGACGAGCCGCTGGCTGCGCTCGATCTCAAGCGCAAGCAGGAAATCCTGCCCTACCTCGAGCGCCTGCATGACGAACTCGACATTCCGGTCCTATACGTGAGTCATTCTCCCGATGAGGTGGCTAGGCTGGCGGATCACCTCGTTGCGATGGAGGAGGGGCGGGTGATCGCCGCCGGGCCCCTGAAAGAAACCCTCGCCCGGCTCGATCTGCCCATCCGGCTCGGCGAGGATGCCGGGGCCGTGCTGGATGCCGTGGTGGGGGAGCGGGACGAGTCCTGGCATCTGGCGCGCTTGGATTTTCCCGGCGGCAGTTTGTGGACCAGGGATAGGGGGATTCCGGTGGGACGCAAGATCAGGGTGCGCGTGCTGGCCCGCGACGTCAGCCTGGCCCGGCAACGGCAGGAGGAAACCAGTGTGCTCAACCTGCTGCGGGGACGGGTGGATGCGATCGAGGACGAAGACCATCCGGGATTGGCGCTGGTACGGGTTCGGGTGGGAGAATCGCCATTGCTTGCGCGGTTGACGAAGCGCTCCGCCTCGGCGCTCGGCATCGTCCGAGGCCAGGAGGTATGGGTCCAGGTGAAGTCCGTCGCTTTGATGGAATGAACCGGCGGCGGTATCGTCCCTGTTCGCTGTGACGGAGGTTGCCGCTACTTCCGGAAATCACATTGTCTGGCGGCTAACGAGGCAAAGGAGTCGAGTCATGAAAACGAGTGCACGAAATCAGTTTTTCGGCAAGATCACAGCCGTCAACGTCGGCGCGGTCAATGCCGAAGTGGCCGTGGGACTCAAAGGAGGACAGAGCATCGTTGCGGCGATCACCAAGGAGTCGGTGGAGAAGCTCGGGGTCAAGGTGGGCGGCGATGCCGTCGCGCTGGTCAAGGCGCCCCAGGTCATCGTCGTCACGGACGACGCCGGCTACCGCCTGTCCGCCCGCAACCAGTTGAGCGGCACCGTGAGCCGCATTCACAAGGGCGCGGTCAATTCGGACGTCATCATCGATCTGGGCGGCGGCGAGACCGTGGCCGCGACGATCACCAACGACAGCCTTGAAGCATTGGGGCTGGCGGAGGGCCAGACCGCGATGGCGGTATTCAAGGCCGGCTCGGTCATTCTCGGCGTGGCGGCCTAAAACGCAATCGGCCGCTCCGTCCCAGACCTGGGCCGGAGCGGACTTTCCAATCCCTATGGGACCTGGGCTCAAGCACGAAGCCCGGGGGCAATCAGCACATGCTTTCCAGAACCCAAGATGTCCGTACGCCGTTCGCCGCGTTCGGGAGCGGTGCCGCGATCGGTATGCTGGGGGGGCTGATCGGCATCGGCGGAGCAGAGTTTCGGCTCCCTCTGCTGATCGGTCTGTTCGGTTTCGGTGCGCTGGAGGCGGTCATACTGAACAAGGCGATGAGCCTCATCGTAGTGGCAGCCGCCTTGCCGTTCCGCGCCGGCGCCGTCCCCTTTTCCAGCGTACTGTCGCATGGGGACGTCGTCCTCACGCTGCTGTCCGGAAGTCTCGGCGGGGCCTGGATCGGCGCTGGTTGGGCGACGCGGCTCCAGTCGCGGATTCTCTACCGGGTAATAGCAGTACTGTTGGTGGGAATCGCAGCGGCCTTGCTTTGGGGGCATGATGTGGAGTCCGGATCGGCCGCCCGGCTGGAGGGCATCGCCCTGGTCTTGGCCGGTGCGCTGGCCGGTGTCGGCATCGGAATGGTCGCGGCGGTTCTGGGTGTTGCGGGAGGCGAACTGCTCATACCCACCCTGGTGCTGCTGTTCGGACTGGACCTCAAACTCGCCGGCAGCCTGTCCCTCGCCGTAAGTCTGCCCACCATGGTGACGAGCTTTACCCGCTACAGTCGCGACCGAAGCTTCGCGGTGATCGCCGCGCAACGCCGTTTCATCGCCCTCATGGCCCTGGGATCGCTCGCCGGGGTCTGGCTGGGCGGCCTGCTGCTCGGTGTGGTTCCTATGGCCTGGCTGTTGCCGGTGTTGGCGGCGATTCTGGTGCTGTCGGCCGTCAAGATGTGGCGCCATGGCTGACCCCCTCGCACGAGGAGAGGGTCAGGACGGCACCGAAGGCGTGGCTCAGCGCAGGTTCTGCAGCGCGGCGATGCGTTCTTCCAGCGGCGGATGGCTCATGAACAGCCGGCTCAGGCCGCCGCCACCGCTGATGCCGAAGGCAGCGAGCTGGCCGGGAAGGTCGTGCGGCTCCCGTGCCCGTTGGAGTGCGCGCAGAGCATCGATCATCTTGCCTCGACCGGCCAGGCGGGCGCCACCGGCATCGGCGCGGAACTCGCGCCAGCGCGAGAACCACATCACGATCATGGTGGCGAGGATCGACAATATGATCTGCGCGATCATCTGGGTGATGTAATAAGCCGGGCCGTAGCCGCCGCGGTCGTCCTCCGAGCGGAACAGCACCCGGTCGACCAGATGGCCGGCCACCGTGGCGAAGAAATATACGAAAGTGTTGACCACACCCTGGAGCAGGCCCATGGTCACCATGTCGCCATTGGCGACGTGGCTCATCTCATGGCCGAGCACGGCTTCGACTTCGTCCGGGTTCATGTTCTGCAACAGGCCGGTGCTGACCGCGACCAGCGAGCTGTTCTTGCTGGCTCCGGTGGCGAAGGCGTTCGGTTCGGGGGAGTCGAAGATGCCGACTTCCGGCATGCCGAGCCCGAGCTGCCGGGCCTGGCGGGCGACGGTGTCGATCAGCCAGCTCTCGGTACTGTTGGACGGCCGTTCGATGACGAAGACGCCCATGGACTGTTTCGCCATCCATTTGGACATCAGCAGCGAGATGAAGGACCCGCTCATGCCCATGACGGCGGAGAACACCAGCAGGCTGTCGAGATCCAGGTTGACGCCCTGCTGTGCCAGCAACTGGCCCAGGCCGAGCACGTTGAAAACGATGCTGATCAGCACCAGTACGGCGGCGTTGGTCAGCAGGAACAAAAGGATGCGCATGGCGGGAATCCCCGTGGTTGGTTTGAGTGCTACCATAATCTGCGGCGCCCGCATGAAAAATCAAGCGGGCCACGGTTTTCTTCCAAAGGTGGGGTGTCTTCAGTTCCCATGAACGCGATTTCCAATTTGCACACTGCCGAGCGGCTGTTTTCCGGCCCGATAGCCGAAGAGTACGAAAAGCTTGCATTGATCTGTCCGGCTGCTGCGGACATGAGCCGGCGCGTAGGAGAGTTCGTGGCCGGATGGCTGCGCGGACGGGCAGTCCCGGACGACGCATTGGAACTCGGTTGCGGCACCGGCGTGACGACCGCAGCCTTGCTCGCGGCACTGGACGAGGTGCCGCTGACGGCCGTCGACTCCGAGCCGTCCATGCTGGTGCAGGCGGGGGCGAATCTGGCGTCCTGGATCGAGGCGGGGCGTTTGCGGCTGGTCGAGAACGATGCCCTGTCGTTTCTCCGTGACCAGGCCGATGACAGTTTCGAGGTCATCGCTTCCGCCTTCACCCTGCATAACTTCATGAACGGCTACAGGCGCGAAGTGCTGCAGGAAATCTTCCGCGTGCTCAAGCCCGGTGGGCTGTTCGTGAACGGCGACCGCTATGGATTGGACGATACCCTGGAACACACCCGGCTCATCCAGGAAGAGGTCAAACAGTATTTCAAGGTATTCCGGGAACTGAACCGCATCGATCTGCTGGAGCACTGGATCGTCCATTTGTTCAGCGACGAATCGCCCGACCGCGTGATGCGGCTGGCTCCCGGCCTCGACGCGATGGCGGAGATCGGCTTCCATCCGGTGAGCGTGCATTATCGCGACGAGGTCAATGCCCTGGTGACGGGGAGCAAGCCCTGAGCGCCGCCAGAGGGTCCAAGGCGGGCAGGGTGGTCTACCGCTGCACCGGGTGTGGCCAGAGTCAGCCCAAATGGTCCGGCCAGTGCGGTGGCTGCGGCCAGTGGAACACCCTGGTCGAAGAAATCGAAGCGCCAGCGGTCGGCAGGCGTCTGGCCGGCTACGCCGGTGCGGCGGAGGGCAGCATGCCGGTGTCGTTGGCCGAGGTGTCCCGCGAGGACCTCTCGCGCATCACCAGCGGCCTCGGTGAGCTCGACCGGGTGCTCGGCGGCGGGGTGGTGCCGGGGTCGGCGATCCTGCTGGGCGGCGATCCCGGTATCGGCAAATCCACTTTGCTGTTGCAGACCCTGGCCTATCTGGGAAGGAGCACCCGCACACTGTATGTGACCGGCGAGGAATCGCTCAGCCAGGTCAGTCTCCGGGCCCATCGCCTGGGACTGGACGGTCACGGCATTCAGGCACTGGCCGAGACCTCGCTGGAACGCATCCTCGACACCGCGGAGCGGCACAAGCCAGAGGTGCTGGTGGTCGATTCGATCCAGACCGTATACAGTGAAGCCTTGCAGTCCGCGCCCGGTTCAGTGGGGCAGGTGCGGGAATGCGCGGCGCAACTGGTGCGCTACGCCAAGCAGAGTTCGACCACCGTGTTCCTGGTCGGCCACGTCACCAAGGAGGGCGCGCTGGCCGGCCCCCGGGTGCTGGAGCACATGGTCGATACCGTGCTGTATTTCGAGGGGGACGCTTCCAGCCGCTACCGGGTGGTGCGCTCGTTCAAAAACCGCTTCGGGGCGGTCAACGAACTGGGTGTCTTCGCCATGACCGAGACCGGGCTCAAGGAAGTCCGCAACCCTTCGGCCATCTTCCTGTCGCGAGGCGATGAGGACATGCCGGGCAGCATCGTCACCGTGACCCGGGAAGGCAGCCGGCCTTTATTGGTCGAAGTCCAAGCCCTGGTCGACGAATCCCATCTCCAGTCCCCGCGACGGCTGGTGGTGGGCATGGAAATGAACCGGCTGGCGATGCTGCTGGCCGTGCTCCACCGCCATGGCGGCGTGCCGGTCGCCGCTCAGGATGTATTCGTCAATCTGGTCGGCGGTGTCCGTCTCACCGAAACCGCCGGCGACCTCGCCATCGCCTGCGCCGTCGTCTCCAGTTTCCGCGACCGCCCCGTGCCCGGCGAGTGGGTCATCTTCGGCGAACTCGGTCTCAATGGTGAAATCCGTCCCGTCCCCAACGGCGAAGAGCGCCTGCGCGAAGCCGCCAAGCACGGCTTCAAGTACGCCCTGGTGCCCGCCAAGAACGCGCCGAAGCAGGGTGTGCCGGGAGTTTCCATCATCGCTGCAAGGAATCTGCGGGAAGCGATCAACGCGCTTTGACGGCGCGCTTCTCACCGGCGCGTCTGCCGGGTCCGGAGCCGACGCCAACGGGTGAGCGAAACCTGAGCGCCGCGGAAGGACCCGCCGACCCCATCTTGTTCGCCTTGCTTGGCTTGCTCCGGTTGCATGCTGATGCCGCAAGGTGGGCCGTCGACGTCTTCCGCTCCCACCGTATCGATATCGACACCGACCACCCGCGCGATTTCCCTCCAAGAGGATTTCGATTCCGTACGCATCCGTAGCGCCCGCCGTCGCATTTCGTCCTGGACTTCACAGGATGATTTCCGGACACAGATTCTGCCCGATGTCGCATCACCAACCGCTCTTCGATGGCCGGGTTAGTAAACCATATCGCCGTTGGCCTCCCCGGATTTGCTGCCCGGTCCTTCAGCAGGTACGCCGTGCCTGCACAAGGTCGCCAGCGCATGGCGGTTGACCTTTCCGGTTGGATGGCTCTCGGCGCTCCTGTGCGTCTTGTGTCAAGCCGTCCGTCCGATGTCGCGAAGCTTCCGCTCCAGGGCGAGCCGTTCCAGGCTGTGGGGGTTGAGGGCGGTGAACAGGGTGATGCGCCGTTCGAGAAGCGCGAAGGTCTGGGCAAATGCGAACCGTCGCTCGCTTTCAGAACCTTCGACGGCCGCCGGATCGGGCAATCCCCAATGGGCGGTGATCGGCTGGCCGGGCCAGACCGGGCATACTTCGCCGGCGGCGTTATCGCAGACCGTGATGACGAAATCCAGCGGCGGTGCCCCTGGGACAGCGAACTCGTCCCAGCTTTTGCTGTGTGCCTCGTCCGCCGGAACGCCTTCTTTGGTCAGTCGTTCCAACGCTAGCGGATTGACGCGACCGGTCGGATGGCTGCCGGCGCTGTAGGCACGAAAACGTCCCTTGCCGAGATGGTTGAGTAGCGCCTCCGCCATGATGCTGCGGGCCGAATTGCCGGTACACAGGAAAAGCACGTTGTAGGTTCTCTCGCTCATTCAGGAGTCTCCTGATCGGTAGCGCATCGAATCGGGGTGGACGTCGTACAGGGGGCGCCGCGGCAGCAGTTCTCGGTCAAAAACCCGATCAACTCGTTCATTACCTCGAAATTCGCCGAATAGATGACATAACGGCTTTCCTGACGTGATCTGACGAGACCGGCATGGACCAACTCCTTGAGATGGAAGGACAACGATGAAGGGGCGATTCCCAGGGCTTCGGCGATTCGGCCGGCGGAAAAACCCTCCGGCCCGGCCTGGATCAACAACCGGAATACGGCCAGACGGGATTCTTGCGCCAGGGCGGCAAGGGCAATCACGACGGACTTCGATTCCATTTTTCTATGATTATGGAAGTATCGATTAAAAGCAAGACGCTCGCGGCATCCTTGTCCGGCTTGCAGGGGATGAAACCGACCCCGCGGCAAGACGGGGCCGGAAGGGGAGCGTGCCGGTGCTACGCGGTGGTGGAAAACCGGTCAGGCCGCATTCTTCTGTTGCTCGTTCATGAGCACGGCCACGGCTTCACGTGCCAGCGGGCTCAGTCCTTCGCCGCCGGCCTGGAGGTGGGCGATGATCTGGCGGCGCATCCGGGGCTCCCAGAACTTGTGCAGATGATCGACCACGCCCTGAACGGCTACGGCGTGGTCGGGCTCCGCCTGGAAAAAGGCGCCGATGTTGTTTGCCATCTTGACGAGATTTTCGCTGTGCATATGCAGGTAGGGCCCCTTCATTTGGGTGTTGTGAGTCGGAAACTCGCTTATTGTTCGAGCAGCCGGTGGGGGTGGCTATAAACCACGCATGTCTCGCCGCGGACGAAACCGGCCAGGGTCAGGCCGGTTTCCAGCGCGAGCCGGACGGCGAGGCCGGTGGGTGCCGAAATCGCGGCCAGGAAGCCGATGCCGGCCTCTGCGCATTTCTGTACCATCTCATAGCTGGCGCGGCTGGTGACCAGGACGAAGCCGTCGTTGCGCGATGTGCGGGTTTTCGCCAAGACCCCGATCAGTTTGTCCAAGGCATTGTGGCGGCCCACGTCTTCCCGAAGATGGACGAGCCCCCGACCGGGCACGATCCAGGCCGCGGCGTGGACCGCACCGGTCAGCGAATTGATGTCCTGTCGTGCCCGCAGTTCATCCTGGGCGCGGCGCAGATCGGCCATCGACACGACAGCGCCCGCTCCCACCCGCGGAGGGCGGCGCACCGCTTGCTGCAGGGTCGCCGAACCGCACAGGCCGCAGCCGGTACGCCCGGTGAGATTGCGCTCCTTGCCCGGCAGGACGGCGAAACGCTCCTCGGTGATGCGTAGCCTCACCTCGATGCCTTCGCTGCGGTTGTGGGGGCGGACCGCCAGGATCTCGGACGGTGAGCGGACGATGCCCTCGGTCAGACTGAAACCGATCGCGAAATCCTCCAGGTCCAGGGGCGTCGCCAGCATGACCACATGCGGCACCCCGTTGTAGACCAGCGCAACGGGCACCTCCTCGGCCACTTCGTCGGTTTCGACGCTGACGACCCCGTCACGCAGGCGCTGGACCGTGACCCGGCAGTGGCTGGACCGGCTGCCGTCTTCCGGGATCCATGCACCCGGCGCATCCTCTGTGCTGCCCGGGCGAAGGACCGGATCGGAGACGGTCGCGGCCGGATCCGTCATCCCGAATCAGCCCGCCGTGGCCTTTTCCAGGAAGGACAATTGCTCTTCCGTGAAGCTGCGGAATTTCTGCTGCCACTCCGAAGGCGCATTGACCTTGGTAACCTGCACGGCAGTGACTTTGTACTCCGGACAATTGGTGGCCCAGTCCGAATTGTCGGTGGTGATGACGTTGGCGCCGGATTCCGGGAAGTGGAAGGTGGTGTAGACCACCCCGGGTTGCATGCGCTCGGAAACCACCGCCCGCAGCACCGTCTCGCCCTGCCGGCTCTTGATGCCGACCCAGTCGCCGTCCTTGATGCCCCGGTTCTCGGCGTCGTGGGGATGGATCTCCAGACGGTCTTCCGAATGCCAGGCCGTGTTCGCAGTGCGGCGGGTTTGCGCGCCCACGTTGTACTGCGACAGGATGCGGCCGGTAGTCAGGATCAGCGGGAATTTGCTGCTGGTGCGTTCCTCTGTGGGGACGTATTCCGTGAGCATGAACCGGCCTTTCCCCCGCACGAAATGGTCGACGTGCATGGTGGGCGTGCCGTTAGGCGCCTCCTCGTTGCATGGCCACTGCAGGCTGCCGACCTCGTCCAGGCGCTTGAAGCTGACCTTGCTGAAGGTCGGCACCAGGCTGGCGATTTCGTCCAGGATCTCCGAGGCATGGCTGTAGTTCATCGGATAACCCAGGGCGTTGGCCAGCATCTGCGTCACTTGCCAGTCCTCGTAACCGGCCAGCGGCGGCATCACCCGGCGTACCGGCGAAATGCGTCGTTCGGCATTGGTGAAAGTACCGCTCTTTTCCAGGAAGGAGGCGCCGGGAAGGAAGACGTGGGCGAACTTGGCGGTTTCGTTCAGGAACAGATCCTGAACGACGACGCATTCCATGGCCTCCAGCGCCGCGAACACGTGCTGGGTGTCCGGGTCGGACTGGGCGATGTCCTCACCCTCGCAGTAGAGTCCCTTGAAGCTGCCCTCCAGCGCGGCTGCGAACATGTTGGGAATGCGCAGGCCTGGTTCGGGATCCAGCCGGGTGTTCCAGGCCGCTTCGAATTGGGCCCGCACCGTGCTGTCTGAGACATGGCGATAACCTGGCAGCTCGTGGGGGAAGGAGCCCATGTCGCAGGAACCCTGCACGTTGTTCTGCCCGCGCAGCGGATTGACGCCCACGCCCTCGCGGCCGACGTTGCCGGTCGCCATGGCCAGGTTGGCGATGGCGATCACGGTGGTCGAGCCCTGGCTGTGCTCGGTGACGCCCAGGCCGTAGTAGATCGCCGCATTGCCGCCGGTGGCATAGAGCCGCGCCGCTTCGCGCAGGGTCTGTGCCGGTACGCCGGTGACGGACTCCATGGCTTCCGGCGAGTTGCGTTCATGGGCGATGAAATCCTTCCATTTGTTGAAGGACTCCGCCTCGCAGCGCGCATTCACGAAGGCTTCGTCGACCAGTCCTTCTCTGACGATGACATGGGCGAGCGCGTTGACCACGGCGACATTGGTGCCGGGCTTGAGCTTCAGGTGATAATCGGCCTCGATGTGCGGCGAGCGGACCATGTCGATGTCGCGCGGGTCCACCACGATGAGCCTGGCGCCCTGGCGCACTCGCTTCTTCATCAGCGAGCCGAACACCGGATGGCCGTCGGTGGGATTGGCGCCGATGACCATGATCACGTCGGACTTCATCACCGAGTCGAAGGTCTGGGTCCCGGCCGACTCGCCCAGGGTCTGCTTGAGGCCATAACCGGTGGGTGAGTGGCAGACGCGGGCGCAGGTGTCGACGTTGTTGTTGCCGAAAGCGGCGCGGACCAGCTTCTGCACCAGGTAGGCCTCCTCGTTGGTGCAGCGGCTGGAGGTGAGTCCTCCGACCGAATCCTTGCCGTATTTGGCCTGGATGCGCTTGAATTCCGAGGCGGCATAGTTGATCGCCTCTTCCCAGCTCACTTTCTGCCAGGGATCATGGATGCTCTTGCGGATCATCGGCGAGGTGATGCGGTCCGGATGGGTCGCATAGCCGAAGGCGAAGCGGCCTTTGACGCAGGAATGGCCATGGTTGGCCTGGCCGTTCTTGTCCGGGACCATCCGTACGACCTCGGAACCCTTCATCTCCGCCTTGAACGAACAGCCGACCCCGCAATAAGCACAGGTCGTGATGATCGAATGATCGGCCTGGCCCTTTTCGACCACGGATTTCTCGATGAGTGTCGCGGTCGGGCAGGCCTGGACACAGGCGCCGCAGGAGACGCACTCGGAATCCATGAAGGCCTGGTTCTGTCCGGGTGAGATCTTGGACTCGAAGCCGCGGCCGTCGATGGTGAGAGCGAAGGTGCCCTGGGTCTGTTCGCAGGCGCGGACACAGCGCGAGCAGACGATGCACTTGGAGGGCTCGAACTGGAAGTACGGATTGCTCAGGTCCTTTTTCGCATCGAAATGGTTGGCACCTTCGTAGCCGTAGCGTACTTCCCGCAGACCGACCACGCCGGCCATGTCCTGGAGCTCGCAGTTGCCATTGGCGGAACAGGTCAGGCAATCGAGGGGGTGATCGGAGATGTACAGCTCCATGATGCCGCGGCGGATCTGGGCCAGCCGGTCGTTCTGGGTCACGACCTTCATGCCCTCGAACACGGGCGTGGTACAGGAGGCTGGAAGCCCGCGCCCGCCTTCGATCTGGACCACGCACAAACGGCAGGAACCGAACGGTTCCAGGCTGTCGGTGGCACAGAGCTTGGGGATGTCGATGCCGATACTGGCGGCCGCCCGCATGACCGAGGTGCCTTCGGGCACGGTGGCGGTGAAGCCGTCGATTTCCAGGGTGACCATTTTGTCGGAAGTGCTGGGCGGCGTGCCGAAATCTTTGTCTTTTAGTAGAGCCATGGGGCTATCTCCTCTCTTGGTCGGTGCTTGCGGGGCACCCGTCAGGGAAGGGGGCGTCAGGCAACCTGCGCCACACTCTTCTCGCCGAAATCTTCCGGGAAATGATTGAGGGCGCTGAGGACGGGGTAGGGCGTCATGCCTCCCAGTGCGCAGAGCGAACCGGCCAGCATGGTGTCGCCCAGATCCCGCAGCAGCGCCAGATTCTTCGCCCGGTCCCGGTCGTCGATGATGCGGTCGATGACTTCCACGCCTCGGGTCGAACCGATCCGGCAGGGTGTGCATTTGCCGCAGGACTCGAGCGCGCAGAATTCCATGGCGTAGCGCGCCATCTTCGCCATGTCGACCGTGTCGTCGAATACCACGACACCGCCATGGCCGAGCACGGCCCAGATGGCGCTGAACGACTCATAGTCCAGCGGGGTGTCGAACTGCGATTCCGGCATGTAGGAACCCAGCGGGCCGCCGACCTGCACAGCGCGGATCGGGCGCCCGCTGGCGGAACCGCCGCCATAGTCGTACAGCAGCTCGCGCAGGGTCATGCCGAAGGCCTTCTCGATCAGGCCTGGCCGCTTGACGTTGCCGGCAAGCTGCAGCGGCAGGGTACCGCGTGAGCGGCCCATGCCATAGTCGGCGTAGTATTTGCCGCCCTTGTCCAGGATGATCGGCACCGAGGCCAGCGAGATCACGTTGTTGATGACCGTGGGCTGGCCGAATAGGCCCTCGATGGCGGGCAGCGGCGGCTTGAAGCGCACCATGCCGCGCTTGCCTTCGAGGCTTTCCAGCAGGGCGGTTTCCTCGCCGCAGACATAGGCGCCGGCGCCCAGACGGACTTCGAGCTGGAAGCGCTTGCCGCTGCCGAGGATGTCATCGCCCAGGTAGCCGGCCTGGAGAGCGGCCTCGATGGCCTGATTCAAGGCCACCCCGGCATGGGGATATTCGATGCGGAGATAGATGTAGCCCTGGGTTGCCCCCACTGCGAGACCGGCGATGGTCATGCCCTCGATCAGCACGAAGGGGTCACCTTCCATGATCATGCGGTCGGAGAAGGTACCGGAATCACCCTCATCGGCGTTACAGACGACGTACTTCTGGCCGGCGGGGGTATTGAGCACCGTCTTCCATTTGATACCGGTGGGGAAGGCCGCACCGCCGCGACCCCGCAGGCCGGAAGCGGTGACTTCCTCGACGATCGCGGCGGGCTCCATCGCCAAGGCGTTACGCAGTCCGCGGTAGCCCCCGTGAGCCAGATAATCTTCCAGGCAGACCGGATCGGTGATGCCGACGCGGGCGAACGTCAGGCGTTCCTGATTCTTGAGGTAAGGTATTTCCTCCGTCAATCCTTGATACAAGGGATGTGCCTTGCCTTCCAAGAAGCCGGCTTCGAACAGGCCGGCGACGTTGCCCGGCCGCACCGGACCATAGGCGACACGCCCGCCGGGGGTGACGACCTCTACCAGGGGTTCGAGCCAGTACAGGCCGCGTGAACCGTTGCGGACCAGCTTGATCGCCGTGCCGCGCCTGGCGGCCTCGAGCTGGATGGCATTGGCCACCCGCTCGGCACCGAGACCGAGGGCGCTGGAATCACGGGGGACGTAGACCGTAATCATGCGGCGACCTCCTTCAATTCATCGATGATCGCGTCGAAGCTCTGCGGCGAGACGTGCCCATACACCTCATGGTCGATCATCATCGAGGGCGAGCAGGCGCAATTGCCGAGGCAGTAAACGGGTTCCAGGCTGAAGGCACCGTCCGCCGTGGTTTCGTGGTAGTCGATGCCGAGGCGTGCTTTGACGTGGGTTTCCAGGGACTCGGAGTTCATGGCTTGGCATGATTCGGCCCGGCACAGGTGGATCGTGTGCTTGCCCGGCGCGGTGGTGCGGAAATAGTGATAGAAGCTGATGACGCCATGGACTTCGGCCCGCGAGAGATTCAGCGCCTTGGCGATTTGTGGAACCGCGTCCTCCGGAATGAACCCGATGCGGTCCTGGATTCCGTGAAGAATGGGCAAAAGTGCCCCCGGCATGGACTTCTTCTGTTCGATGACTTCCGTCACCGCATCGCGGTCCCATTCGGTCTGCGTCATGGTGCGTCTCGTGCGTGCCTGGCAAAAATAGTTGATTAAAGTAGTATGGATTTATAGCACAAAGGCAATCCGGTGCAACAGGAGTTAACTAAAAAATTAAAGCACTTTTGTGTTGCATGCTCAACGACGCATGGCTTTGCCGTTCAGCGTCCCGGCAGCAGTCGGGCGATTCTGGAATCCCCGATGATCCTGTCGTCACCAGGGATTTCACAGGATTTCAGCCATTCGGAAGCGGTTTCGGCCAGTTGCTCGCTGCGGCGCCCCAGCTGCTCCAGCGACCGGGACACCCCGGTTCCGATTTCATCCAGGCCGGCGTCGAGTCCTGCGCGGATTCCCCTAAGGGCGGCCCGCTCCGCAGACGGTTTGAGGGCACGGTACGACAAGTAGGGCAGCAGCCATGCCAGGATGATCAAAAGGGCACTGTGGACGGCGAAATCGACGCCCAGATACCCCAGGTGCTCGGTGCTGCTACGGTAGTAGAACGTCACCACGTTGAAGGTCACCCAGCCGGCCGCTCCCAGCGGAAGGAGCAGGGAGGCGATTCGGCACAGACGGTAAAGCACCCGCTGCAGCCGGTTGCCCGGCCGTGACAGAGCGCAGCGCAGCCTTTCCTCGACCCGCCTGCCAACCGTGGCGGAAGCACCGGTCGCCAGCGGTGCCAGTGCCTGCTGCAAAGGTAGCCGCGGCAGTTTCCGGTCGTCTGCGTCGACGGTCAGACCCGCTAGCACGTCTTCCCAGCGCTGTTGTGCCCAGGGATCCCAGACGGCATTGACGGGCGGGCCATCCCCATCGGCGGCGGATTCGGGCGGCGCCAGTGATTTGAGCCGGCCGGCCAGGAATTCCTCCGCGGCCCGCTGCGTCACCCAGGCGAGTCCCTGCTTGAGCTCTGTCGCGACCTCGTTCCATTGTGCCTCCCAGCTGCCACGCTGCGCATCCCAGGCCGATCGCTGCTCCAGGCGTGCCTTGACCACGGCGAGACAGGTTTGCAGTCGCCGGGTGCGGCAGGCCAGTGCCTGGGACTCGATCTGATCGACCAGATGTTTGTCCGCCAGTTCTTCGATCAGCCGTTCCAAGGACGCAAAATCGTCCGCCGCTGCGGGCGTTCCGTCGTCGCTGGCGCATTGGGTGCGGAACAGGTAGGGCTCGGCAAACCCGCTGTTTTTCAGCAGTGCGAGGAAATCCTGAATCTGCACGGGATCGCCGTGGTCCCACTGGTTCATGACGAAAGCCCAGGCGTGGGTGCCGCGCTGCTCCATCAGCATCGCCCAGCCGCAGTCGTCGCGATAACGCTCCGGACTGACTACATAGATCAGGAGATCGATGTGAGGGATCCAGCGCAGAGCCAGTTCCCGGTTGGCGGTCTCGGCGCTGTCGATGTCCGGCATGTCGATCCAGACCAGCCGGCGCAGGGTGTCATTGTGGTGATGGGCCAGACGGATCCGGTCTAGAGGCAGATCGGGGGGGAAACGGTCGAGCCGCACCGATTCGTGGGCGTAGAGCGAGACTTCGCGCGAGGTCGGTCGTTCGACGCCCACCCGGGCGATCGCCGCGCCGGCGAGGCGGTTCAGCAGCGAGCTCTTGCCGACGCCAGTGCCGCCGAAAAAGCCGATCACCAGCGGGCGGTGGATGCTGCCGTCGAACAACGTGCCCGGACTCGTGTCGTCGAGGCCGGCGAAGGGCTCGACGTCCTCACGGCTGAGCCAGCCGGCGTGCGCCAGTGCCTGGACCCAGGCGAGGATTTCGCTCCGGATGGCCGAATATTCCTGTTGATTCATGGTGTACCGGGGGCGGCGGCGAGTTCCCGCTCCGCTGCTTCGAGGGTGCCGGCGGGGATGAAGAAGCCGGTGTCATGAGGCATGTCTTCTGGCGCACGGAGCAGGTTCGCCGCGAGATGATCCTCGAACAAACAGCTCACTGCGGCAGCCTGACGTTTTTTCAGATCCTCGGCGGCTCGCTGGACGTAGTGGCCCAGGGCGCTTTCGGTCAGCAGCGAGGTGAGCGACAAGATGGCCGGCGCGATCACGAAGTCCTGCAAGCCGATTCCGCCGGTATGCAATCCGACTGCCAGTGCCGCGGCGTCGGTGGTGACACGGGTGGCCCTGAGACTGTTGAGCACCGCCGGATGTTCCCGCAGACGGTCGTACAATGCATGCGCGGTCTTTTCGACTTCCGGCCCGAACTCGCGCGAATAGGTCGAGACGGCCTGCGAGAAACGGTCGAGCACGGCGGCTTGCCGGTGGCCGATCTCGCGTCCCAACGCCAGCCACCAGGGCCTGGTTTCCGTGGCAGTCTCTGCGATCTCGGCCACCTCCTGGCGCAGCGTGAGCATGACGTGGAGGGCGATCTGCTGCAGTAACGAGCGTTCGCTGCCCAGATTGGCGGCATCGGGCCGCCACCGCCGTCCGAGCTGCCTGACCGGCCAGGTCATGATCCGCCGCATTTGCGTCAACACGCGAGCCACGCCGGGAATTTCCAGCAGGGTCAGCAGTTCGGCGAGTGCGCGCTGGAAGGTTTCGTAATGGTGGGGGTGGTCGAGATAGTCACGGCGGTAGAGCCGGCTTGCCGAACCGATCGCCCGGCCGACCAAGGCTCGCCACTCCTGCTGGGCCTGCTGCTCGACGCGGACCGGCGCGAGCCAGCTTTCCCAGTTCGCCCGCACGAATCGCATCAGTCCCAGGCACTGGCGCGAGCGGTCCGTCTGCCTGAGCAGGGTCCGGGTGGTTTCGACCAGCGCATCCACGCCGGGAGGCTCGGAAGCGTTCCCTCCCAGATAGGGCAGGGTGACGATGGGCGGCATGGCGTCACTCCGAACCTGGCGCCACTTTCCGCCCAGCGAGCGTACCACCGTCTCTGCGGTTGCCGGAGGCGTCTTGTTCAGGCAGATGAAGCTGGGGATGCCGAGCGGCTCGATCATGGCCAGCAGCTCCCACACCGACTGGTCGGCATATTTGTCCTTGCTGAGCACGCAAATCAGAAGATCCGAAAGCGCGATGGCCCGGAGCAGGCCGCCGCGGTAGCGTTCCGAATCGATCGAATCGAAATCCGGCGTGTCCCAGACGGTGACGGCAAGGCCCAGCCGGGGAAGGCGGGCAGGCATCGGTTCGAAACCGAAAAACCGGAAATCCTCGGCGGGCAGGTCGGCGACGCGTCTTGCCTGCAGGGGATCGAAGTAGCGGTACAGTGCGGTCACGGCCTCTCCCTCGCCGCCGTAGGCGAATCCTTGCGGATGGCGGGTGAATCCCGCCAGGGGGCTTGCCACGGCCGCATTCTCGCCCAGGAGCCAGTTGATCACCGAGCTCTTGCCGGCCTGGGTGGGGCCGATCACGGTGATCTGAGGCAGCATCGCGCCCGTTCTGAGCCAGCGCAGCCTGAGGTTCGCCAGCTGGAGCGAGTACAGGTTCCGGCGATGATCCGCGGGCCGCGCCGGCCCGGTCTTCGCCAGATGGTCGTCCTGGCGCACGTAGCATCGTTCCAGGCTGGCGAGAAACTGCCGAAGCGCCGGCCCGCCGGGACCGTCGCCGGAATTCACCAGCAAGGCATTACGGCCTGCGCGCTCCTTCGCCATCAAAGGAAGCTCCCCGCTGCGGCAATCAGAGAGGCGGGGCCGACGGTTTCCGGGTTTCGATAGGCTGGGCTGGAATACATGAGCGGTGAGGTGGTCGGGGAGATGCGGACTTCGTTCCTCGGGGATTTTAACGCGTTTGAGCGCAGTCAGCGGCTTTCGCGCAGCAGCACGTCCTTCGCCTGATTGATCTTGGCCGCGAGATAATCCGATCCGCCCCGGTCCGGGTGCAGCTTCTGCATCAACCGCCGGTGGGCTTCGACGACGGCCTCGCGCGGTGCACCCTCTTTCAATCCCAGGATCGCCAAGGCCTCGGCCCGGCTCATCCGACCCGATTGCGACGAACCGGTGGCCGTGTCATCGGCTCCAGCGCGGGCCCGCCAGCCGGTTCCGATCACGCGGTCCAGGTAGACTCCCAGCAGGCGGGCCGATTCGCCATCGGCCTGCAGCAGTTCGGCATGGAGCTCCCGCAGATCCGCGAGACTCAGCTCACAGAGCCGACGGCCGGCCTGTCGCCCGGCGAGCACTTCACCTCGGATTTCCCCGCTGCTGCGGTCCAGGCGCAGCCGGAGGAACCGCGTTTCCACGACGGACTCTCCCGCGGCGCCGAAGGTTTTCCGGCGCCACAGCCGCTGCAGGACGGGCAGCAGGGGAATCAGCCCGGGCAGCAGTCGCAGCAAGGCCGCCAGCAACGCACCTGCGAGCGGCACGACCCAGCCGAGCCGTCCGGTAGCCGCCAGTCCCGCAAACAGCAACAGAACGAGCCATGGTGCAATCCGCCGCATTTCTTTCGCCAGGCGGGGACGCAGGGCGCGCAAAAAGGCCGCCAGTGGGGGCAGGACGAGCAGCAGGACCAGGAGCAGGAGGACGATCTGGATCAAGGCTGACGCAGCCGGCGGATCGATTCGGGTATTTCGGCATCCCCACGCTCCGGCGATGCCTGCATTGGATGGCCACCCCCTGCGGCATAGGCGGCCGCTGCTCGGAGCAGACGGGCGAGCCGATCCGGTCTGGCGGCATCGAAGTCGCCTGGCGCCCGACCACCCGCCTCATGGCCCGGATGTTCGAAGCCGCGGCGCAAGCCCGCCGGGCGGCCGTACCCGTCCGCCATCACCAGGGATTCGACCGCTTCGACAGGATGCTTGTGACTCATGCGAAACCTGCCGATCGCGGATGTTTTCTCGTCATGCGCCACAGTGTACAGGAGACGCCGTCGGCCTTCGAATCCCTGCCCGAGCCTCCTCCTTGTTCGAAGATGGGGCAACATGGTAACGTGCGCGTACCCTGGGAAGGGGAGACTTGATCCCAACGAGGAGGTAATAACGAATGTCTAACGAAAACAATAGCGAAGGACCCGCCAAAGCAAACATTTTAGATACGCTCAAGTCCAATCCGAAAATACTGTACGTGATCGGTGGGGTCGCTGTCGTGATCCTGCTCGCACTGGCCATGGGCGGCGGCGGGAGCGGAGAGGTCCAGGTGAAGACCGCGGTCCAGGTCGGTCAGACGGTGGTGGTGTCCAATCCCAACGTGGGCGACTCCCAGCTGACCGCGGCGCCCGGCCTGATGAACGTCGCCTCGGGGGAGGAGGAAAACGACGAGCAGAAAGTCTGCGTGGTGAAATCGGGCACCCGGGCGACGGTGGAAGAGGAATCGATCGTGGGCGCTTTGCCGTTCGTGAAACTCAAGATTCTGGACGGTGCCTGCGAAGGCAAGAGCGGCTGGACTTCCAAGGTCAACGTGTCTGCGAATTGAGTGACGCCGGCGATGGGGAGGGCAGCGGGTTGCCCCCCATCGCTGCTGCCGCGGATGCTTCTTCGTTTCAGGACAGGTCACGCAGAACGTCGTTGGGACTCACCGCGACGACCCGGCGGACGCTCCATCGTCCCGCCATCCCCACAGTGATCGCGCCCAGGCAGGGTGCGGCCAGCCATAGCCAAGGGTGTGCCTGTGGCGCCAGATTCATCACTCTGGAAAATGCCACGGCACCGACCAGTTCGGTGGAGGCGGCGGCAAGGATGCCGGCAAGAAACCCCAGGACTGCAAACTCGATCCACTGACTCCTCTTCAAAAGCGGTGTGTCCGCGCCGAGGGCCCGTAACAGTGCATCCTCCCGCAGCCGCTCCTCCGCCGTGGCGTGCACCGCCCCGAATAGGACCGTGAAACCGGCGACCACCGCGAATCCCAGAACGACCTGGACCGCCAGCGTCACCTGCTGCAGGATCGCTTGAAACTGTTTCAGCAAGGCATCGACATCCAGCAGAGTGATCCCTGGGAATGCCTTGACCAGGTTACTGAGCACGGTGCTCCGTCCCGAAGGAACATGAAAGCTGGTCAGATAAGTGCGTGGCTGGTTCTGCAGGCTGCGAGGGGAGAAGATCATGTAAAAGTTCGGAGTCAGGGCGTCCCAGCGGACGCTGCGTATGCTTTCGACCGTCGCGGACACCGGCGTGCCGGCCACATCGAACGTAAGCTGCGAACCGATCCGGATGCCCAGTTCTGCGGCGAGCTTCTCTTCCACCGATACCCGTAGAGGCACACCCGACCACCAATGGCCACGGACGATACGGTTGCCGGCCGGCAGCCCCTCGCTCCAGGTCAGGCTGAGGTCCCGCTCGAGGGCGGCTTCGGCATGGGAGTCCTTCGGCGCGAGCTCGTGTGCATCGATCCCGTCCACGCTGACCAGACGCCCTCGAACGATGGGATAGATCCCGCTGCTTTCGATCGATTCGGCCTTGAGCATTTGCCGGAACCGGTCCAGTTCGGTCTCCTGCAGATTGAGTGCGAAAAAGTTGGGCACATTGTCCGGCGACTGCCGTTTCCACTCGGACACGAGCTCGTTCTGTACGACGTGGCTGATCAGCATGGCGGCCATGGCCAGCCCGAACCCCATGATCTGAACCGAGGCGAGACGGCGACGGCGCAGCAGGGAGTGCAGGCCGAGACGCCAGACCAGAGGACGCCGGCGCAGCAGCGTCGGCAGCAATCGCAGAAGACCGTCGAGGCAAAAACCGAAACCCGCCAGTGTCGCCGCGCCTCCCATGAGGACGAACCCCACCAGTGCGGGATCACGCGCGGGGCGCAGAAGCAGGGCCGCCAAGGTCACGATGGCAATGCCGAGACCCAACCAGACGCTGGGCGGGGTGGGTCCGAGGTCGCGCCGCAAGACTCTCAGCGGCGGCACGCGCATCAGCTCCGGCAGAGGCGGGACGGCAAAACCCACGAGGATGACCATTCCGATCAGTGGTGCCGTCAGCAAACTTTCCAGCCCCGGCTGGGCCAGGTCATGGGGCAGGAGCCCTGCGACCGAGCGGGCGATAGCGGCCTGGACCAGATAACCGAGGGCGCTGCCGAGAAGGGAGCCGGGGAGCCCCACCATCATCAGGACGCAGATGTGGATCGCCAGGATGTCGTTCTTCGTCGCCCCCATGCATTTGAGCAGGGCGGTCGTGTCGGAATGGCGCTCGGTATAACGCCGAGCGCTCATACCGATCGCCACACCGGCGATCAACACGATCATCACGCCGGTCATGCCGAGATAACGTTCGGCGCGGTTCAATGCCGTTCCGACTTCGGGGCGGTCCTCATGCACGTCCAGCAGCCGCTCGCCTCGCTGCAGCCGGGGCCGGAGCCAGGCTTTGAAACGGCGTACGGCGGTGTCCTTCCCGGCGAACATGTCGTAGTAGTGCACCCGGCTGCCGGGCTGAATGACCCGAGTGGCCGGTAGATCGCCGAGGTTCATGATCACACGCGGCGAGAGGCTGTAAAGGTCCCCGCGCCGGTCCGGTTCGTGGGTGAGGAGCCGCTCGACGCGGAATTGTGCGCTGCCGACCGTGAGTGAAGCGCCGAGCGTGAGGCCGAGGGTAGTCAGCACCCGAGATTCGACCCAGACGGTGCCCGGTTGCGGAATGCCACCCGCCGGCCTTTCGTCCACCGCTCCCGCAGCTCGGGTGCGGACTTCCCCGCGTAAGGGGTAGGCGGGACTCACGGCCTTGATCCCTCCCAGCAGAATCTGCTCGTTCTCCATGAGCACGCTGGGGAATTCCGCGCTGGCCGCGTGCTTCAGGCCCAGGCTCGCCGCTTGCTCGAGCCACTCCGGAGGGATCTGGCGATGGCTTGCCAGCGTCAGGTCACCAGCGATGAATTCCGCCGCATGATCGACCATGGTGCGGGCCAGGCGATCGCTGAACAACTGGGTCGCTGCGGTGGCGGCCACGGCGATCAGGAGTGCGGCGAGCAGCACACCGAGTTCGCCACCCCGCCAGTCACGCCTGGCGAGCCGCCAGGCCAGGCGGAAACCGTAGGCGGCCCTCATGACTCGAGCATCCGCCCGGCCTCCAGCCGGAGCAGGCGATCACAACGCGAAGCGAGACGGGCATCGTGCGTCACCAGGACCAGCGTGGTGCGATGCTCGCGGTTGAGGTCGAACAGCATATCGATGATGGTCTGGCTGGTACGGTCGTCGAGATTTCCGGTCGGCTCGTCGGCGAAGAGGATGTCCGGCACCGTGACGAAGGCGCGCGCAAGGGCCACTCGCTGCTGCTCCCCGCCGGAGAGCTGGCGGGGATAATGTCCCAGGCGATGCTGGAGGCCGACCCGGGCCAAGAGTCCCCGGGCGCGGTCCCGGGCTTCGTCGAGACGACCGCCGAGTTCCAGCGGCAGCATGACATTTTCCAGGGCGGTGAAGCTGGGCAGAAGCTGGAACGACTGGAACACGAAACCGACGTGCCGCGCCCTCAGCCGTGCCAAACCATCTTCGTCCAGTTGCGAAAGGCGGCAGCCGGCAAGCTCGATCTCGCCCGCAGACGGCCGGTCGAGGCCGGCGAGCAGACCGAGCAGAGTCGACTTGCCGGAGCCGGAGGTTCCGACGATCCCGACGCTCTCACCCGGTTTGATCGCCAGGTCCACACCTGTCAAGATATCCAGTCTTTCACCGGCGCTTACGACCCACTTGTCCACCTGTCTCGCCATGATCAAAGCGCGCCTGCCCTCCGGTCCGGCATCGTTGCTGTTCTTGTCCATCGTGTCTGGCTTCATCTCGATAACTCCCCTTTCGGCGGATTCAGCGGCGGCCGATTCTTTGCTCGTCGTGGGCGACAGCCTCAGTGCCGGCTATGGCCTCTCGGACAGCGGCCAAGGGTGGGTCGCATTGTTGCAGCAAAGACTGCAGCCTCGAAACATCACCGTGGTCAACGCCAGTATTCCCGGCGATACCAGCGGCGGCGGACTGGCCCGCCTGCCTGCAGCGCTGGCAGCGCACCGTCCCCGGATCGTGATCCTTGAGCTCGGCGCCAACGATGGCCTACGCGGCCTGCCTCCGGCGGCGTTGAAAGCCAACCTCGGCGCCATGATCGATCAGGCGAGATCGACCGGGGCGCAGGTCCTGCTTCTGGGCATGAAGCTTCCGCCGAATTACGGCGGCCGCTATGCGGAGGCCTTCGAACGGGTGTATCAGGAACTCGCCGAGGAGAAACAGGTTCGACTCTTGCCATTTTTTCTCGACGGGGTCGCAGGGGACGAACATCTGCTACAGTCTGATGGCCTCCATCCAAACGCCGAGGCGCAACCCCTCCTCATGAAAAGCGTATTCGAGAAACTCGAACCACTCCTAGCATCGATCGACCGACCATGACCCCAGAAGAACTCATTGCCCGGATACGGCAAGGCGACCGCATCGCCTTCACAGACACCGTCGAAGCAATCGACTCGGCTTATCATTTTACTCCGACCGAATTTCGCAACGGACGGGGGGATGAGGTCGTGATCAATCCGGCCGGTACCAACTCGGGTTCATGCAAGATTTTCGGTTTCGCCCGGCTGCACAGGCTGTCGGTCACCGAAACCCTCGCATTGTTCGGCGACTATTACTGGGAGGACGTGCTCGGTCGTCCGGACGGCGACGATCATCGCAACATCCGGACTTTCATGAAATATGGTTGGGAGGGGATCAGCTTTCCGAAAAGTCCTCTGGCGCCGCGCTGAGTCGCTAGCCGTGCCCGGACTGCCGGCCGAGAGCCGACAGCGTGGCGCCACGTCTACCGCCCCTTTTCCTGGCCGCCGTAGGTTTTGCGCCGTCGAGGATCGAGGCCAGCGCCGCGGCGCTCTCGACCGGCAGCAGGACGTCATACCGGCGTTTGGGCGGTTGCACGCCGGGTTTGAGGGCAGGATTCATCCTGAAAAATTCCTGTTCGGGGAGTCCCGAGCTAGCGACGACCTCGGCCACACGGACCTTCGAATCGACCTCCACCCTCGTCAGGTAGGGCCGGTCCCGGATTTTCCTGAGCTTCAGGCCGTAGCCTTCCGGATGGGCTATGATGCGGGATAAGGCCAGTATCCGAGGCACGTAGGCCCGGGTTTCGGCCGGTAGATCGAGCGTCCAGAAGCTGCCACCCCGGCCGGCCTTGAGGCTGGCAGCGACCGCCCGTTGCACCGCTCCCTCGCCGGCATTATAGGCGGCCAAGGCCAGCAGCCAGTCGCCGTTGAAAACGGTGCCGAGATGTTTCAGGTACGACAGGGCCGCGGACGTCGAGGCATGTATGTCGTAACGGCCATCATAGTTTTCGTCCACGGTGAGTCCGTGTTCTTCGCCAGTGCCCCGCACGATCTGCCACAGGCCGACGGCGTCGCGGGGGGAGGCTGCCAAGGGATCGAACGCACTTTCGACCATGGGGACGACAAGCACGTCCATGGGCAGCCCTTTGCGCTCGATTTCGCTTGCCAGATAATGCAGAAAAGGCTCTCCCCGCCTTGCTAGCGCATCGAGATGGGCCGGATTGTGCCTGAAGGCTTCGATTTCGGCATCGACCGCTTCATGTCGAATGTCGCTCAGAACCAGCTTTTGCCTGATATGCTGCCACAGGCCTTCTTCCCCCGGTGAGCCGGAAGCCGCTCTGGCCAGACGCAGACCGGGTGCTGCCCTGGGTTTCCGTCTCTTGGTCGCCGGAACCCTGGCCGTTTCGGAATCTTCTCCCACCGGCAGATCCCCGTCCCACAGGCGGCTCGCGAGCCGGTCCTGCAGTAGCGCCAAGTCCGAAGGCAATCGAAGATAAGCCGGGTCGACCGGTTTTTCCGGCGGCGATTCGACATCGCGATGCGACACCGAATGCTGGCCGGCAGGCGGCAGGGTGTGAGCGCAGGCTGCCAGGAGCGGCGGAAAAGTCAGCGTGCCAATCAGTCGCGTCGCTCTTCGCAATAACGCAGACCGCCCCTTGTGTCCGACACCGAGAGGGGCGGTTGGGTATAATCGATCGGGCATAGCTTCAATGAATTAAGCCAGAAATGCTTGATCCCTGTCTCATGAGATTCGGATTCTGCCTCAAACACCCCTCCGTGGCAAGTTCTGTATCCTAGGGGCAACGCTTAATGCTTTTTCTTCATCCGACGGACTTCAACGGGGGATGCCCGGCCCGCAGTCGATACTTTGTCGTATACCTCGTCGAATGCCAGCTTGCATAACGGTAATTTTTCGCGCAGACGATCATAGCTGCCATGATTGAACATTCGACGGAAATCGGTGCGGCTCAAAGCCGTTTTCGCATATAACGCCTGATATCCGTGATGCTGCAGGACGAATTGTTCGAGCAAGCCGAGCACATCCCTGGCATCTCTGTCTTTCTTTTTAAGAGTGCCGTAAGCGCCGATATCCACGAACAGCTCATCCTCGACGCCGTTTTCGTCGCAGAAGGGACGGACAAACCCGATATCCTCACTGTTCCGCCGGATCGACATGGGTGATAGCCAGAGAGGATAGAGTCCAGTATGCTCGTCGAAATACTCGATTGATTTACTGAGATATCGTATGGGCATCAGCATATCCTGAATCATCTGATGACGCTCCCTGAGCTCTCTGGTGGTTTCAGTTTCCGTATACTTCAGAAGTTCGATACGTGGCGGCATCGCCCAGCCCAGCAGAACCCGAAACAGCGGATGGTTGCCGAAGGGGATGATGTCTTTCATCATCCAGAAATAGCTTCTTGTATGCCTGTGAAAGTAATCCTCCAAAGGAATGTATTCGACGTTGTTCGAGTTCGGCCGGAGGCGATTCTCCACGTGCTTGAAGAACCAGGGTTTATACCACCGGTTTATGGGGTTGACAGGGCCGTCGTGTCCTGCTGCGTCCATCAGTCTGCCGCACATGATGACGGCTGCGTCCCTGTTGTATACGATCCCTTCCACGAAATCGTTATCGGTGTTCCTGGCCTCGGACTCGAACAGCTTCGCCATTTCGTTCAAAGAAGATACGGGCTGATAATGCAATCGTACATATTTTTTTGCGGGTATTATTTGGAGTTCTGCGGCCACAAGAAAACCGAGTGTGCCATGGCTCCATGGAATTTGATGAAACAGCTCTGGATTCTCGCTGCGACTGCAGGTAACCAAAGTTCCTTCTGCCGTTATGATCTCGAAAGATTCGCATATATGTTGAAATAGACCGTATCTATGGCTGCTGGTTTCGACGCCGAACCCCATGATCAGTCCGCCCACCGTCAAGTCATTCAGCTCGGGAACCACGGGAAGCATCCATCCCTCGACCTTCAAGGTGGAGGATAAATGCCCCATCGTGACCAGAGGTTCAACTCTCACGACACGCCGGCTCACGTCGATTTCCAGAATATCATATAAATCAATATGGATTTTTCTGTGGGAATATTTATATATTGGGATGAGCTCGCTCATGCTTTTCCATCCCGAACGACCCGTGCATAATTTTTCTTTGCATCCTTGCTCTTTCCATAGATCGATCTGTCTGATCACTCGTCTGACTTTTTCATCATGTCTGGCGGGTGCACTATGACAGAGAAAAATGATGCGGTTTCTCAGAGTTACGTAGGCGCCGTAAATGACTGATATGGGCAACAGGAACAGCGTAGCGAAAAGGCCGCGATGGTATGTCAATATATATTCGAGCATGCCGAGATGAACGTTGGTGAGTGTAAGGCAAGCCCCGGCGCTGCCGCTGGGCCCAAGGGGGCGTGCCAGAAATCGGGAACCGAGAAGACCAAAGAGGTGACAGAGAGTACCAGACTCCCGTCCGCAGACGACAGGTGTCGAAGGCGGGCCATTTGAGGACGATGGCGCGGTTCGGCTTTGGGTCAAGCTTTGACGCGCATGCGGAGAGACCAGGAAGCATCTCCGGTCGATGCCGGCGGAGATGCGGTTTTTTCGTTTTACGAATGCGGAGGACCCGGGTCTCCGGTCGGTCTGACGTAGCCGCGAGCCGCTCCAGATATGCGCATAATGTATATTATGTTAAATCGTAAAAAGCGATGGGTCGCCTTTGACAGACAGGAAGAGAATAGCCCGCGAAGCCTTGGCGTTTGCAAGGTCTTTGGATCTTGGCGAGGCTGGGGATGGTGGTGGCGGGCGGAATTGAACCGCCGACCTAGGGGTTATGAATCCCTCGCTCTGACCAACTGAGCTACGCCACCGTCGGAATGGACACGCCGACAAGCGCGCCCGGGGTGAAGGTGCGCATTATCAATTTCGGTGACGTGCGTGTCAAGAGCGCCTCATGATTGAAGAATGTCCGGCCGCTGTGGCATGATTGCCGTCCTTCCTGAGGGGATGAGCCCGGCTGGCGGCGGTTTTCCATGTCGAGGCTCGTCCCGTTCCCATCCGTACCTCTACGAATATTTAAGAGCAATATCTCGATCCTATAACACAAGGTGAATTTGATGCCTGGTCGCAACCATCTTTACGTTCCTGGTCCGACGAACATTCCGGATGCCGTTCTCAGCGCGATGCACGTACCGATGGAGGACCATCGGCGACCGGACTTCCCTGCCCTCGTGACCCCGCTGCTGGAGAATCTGAAAAAGGTATTCCGGACAGAAGCAGGGCAGTGCTTCATCTTTCCGGCCACGGGAACCGCGGGTTGGGAAATTGCTCTCTCGAATACGCTCTCTCCCGGCGACAAAGTGTTGTCCTATCGTTTTGGACAATTCAGTCATCTGTGGATCGACCTGGCCAGACGTCTGGGCCTCGAAGTGGAGTACGAGGAGGTGCCGTGGGGTCAGGGGGTGCCGCTGGACAGACTGGAGGCGCGCCTGAAAGCCGACACCGCTCATGAAATCAAGGCGGTGCTGATCTGCCACAATGAGACTGCAACCGGTGTGACCAACGACCTTCCGGCCGTACGCAAGGCCATCGATGCGGCCGGCCACCCTGCCCTGTTCTATGTCGATGGCGTGAGTTCCATCGGTTCTCTGGATTTCCGCATGGACGAATGGGGCATCGATATCGGCGTGGCCGGCTCCCAGAAAGGCTTCATGCTGCCGGCCGGTCTGGCGCTGCTGGGCTTCAGCCAGAAGGCACTGAAGGCGCGGGAGTCCGCTAAGTGCAAGCGCGCATTCCTGGACATCAACGATCACATCCTTCACAACGCTGGCGGTTTTTTCCCGTATACCCCGTCGATCCCGCTGCTGTATGGTCTGCGCAAGTCGCTGGAACTGCTGCTCGAGGAGGGGCTGGAGAACGTTTACGCCCGCCATGCCCGCTTGGCCGAGGGTGTCCGCCGGGCGGTGGCTGCCTGGGGGCTCCAGCTCTGCGCCCAGGATCCGAAATGGTATTCGAACACCGTGTCGGCCGTCGTCGTACCACCGGAGTTCGATGCGCGCGACGTGATCCACACGGCTTATTTCCGCTATAACCTGTCGCTGGGTGCGGGGCTGAGTGAAGTCTCGGGGAAAGTATTCCGCATCGGTCACTTGGGGGATCTCAACGAATTGAGCCTGGCCAGCGCCATCGTGGGTTCGGAAATGGCCATGCTGGACGTGGGTATTCCCTTGACGCCGGGCAGCGGCATCGCGGCGGCCAGCGCCCATTGGCGCGAGACCGCTCCGGTAATCCAGCCCCGAGTCTGATCCGCCGGACCTCGCCGGAGACTGATGGTTGCGGCGAGGCACGATTCCAACGGGCGCGCCGGCGGGCGCGCCCTCCCCTTTGTCTGGAGCCGCCATGAGCAAACCCAAAGTACTGGTGACGCGACGCTGGCCGGAATCTTGTGAAAGTAGACTCCGGGAGTCGTTCGACGTCGTCTTCAACGCCGACGACCATCCCATGAGCAGGGACGAGTTGAAGGCGGCCCTGCGCGATTACGATGCGGTTCTGCCTACGGTGACCGATGCCATTGATGCGGATGTGCTGTCTGTAGAGCCACTGCGCTGCAAGATCCTCGGCAATTTCGGGGTGGGCTTCAACCATATCGATCTCGATACCGCCCGGCAGCGCGGCATCGCCGTCACCAATACTCCCGACGTGCTGACGGACTGTACCGCCGATATCGCCATGCTGCTCATGCTCGCGGTCGCCCGTCGGGGTGGAGAAGGAGAACGGGAAGTCCGAAGCGGCCGCTGGACGGGATGGCGCCCCACCCACATGCTCGGTACCAAGGTGACCGGCAAGATCCTGGGACTCGTCGGATTCGGTCGGATCGCCCGCGCCATGGCGAAAAAGGCCCATTTCGGATTCGACATGCCCGTCATCTTTTACGATCCTTTTCCGCCGCCGCAGGACTTGATCGATGCCCTGGGCGCCGAGCAATGCGGCACCCTGGAAGAGGTACTGGAACGCGCCGATTTCGTCGCGCTCCACTGTCCCGGCAGCAAGGAAAACCGGCATTTGATCAATGCGGACCGTCTGGCTCGGATGAAGCCGCAGTCCTATCTCGTCAACACGGCCCGCGGAGACGTGGTGGACAATGAAGCCCTGATCGAGGCCTTGCGGAACCGGCGCATCCGGGGCGCGGGACTGGACGTTTACGAAGGCGAACCCCGGCTGAACCCGGGTTTTCTCGAACTCGACAATGTCGTGTTGTTTCCCCACCTGGGCAGTGCCACCGAGGAGACGAGGATCGCGATGGGCATGCGCGTCATCGACAACATCACTGCGTTTTTCGAAGGGCGTCCCCCCCGAGACAAGGTGACCTGATTGCCGGCAATGGCGGCCGATCCGTTCCCTTTGTGGCCCGCCCGGATAGTGGCGGAGGACGTCTACCGGTCTGTCTGGGAGCGGGTCCGCCCGGCTTTCCTGGCCTCGATGGCCACACAGCGCATTCCTTTGACTCTCGCCGAATCCTTGGCGAGAGTCTATGTGCCGCTGGCAGCCTGGGTCCTTACTCACAGGGACAACGGCCCCTTCGTGCTTGGCGTCAACGGCGCGCAAGGTTCCGGCAAGTCGACCCTATGCGACTTCTTGGCGCTGATTCTGCGCGAGGGCTATGGGTGCAAGGTTGCCGGTTTTTCCATCGACGATCTCTACAAGACGAGATCTGAAAGGGAGAGGTTGGCGCGGGAAGTGCACCCTCTGCTGATGACACGGGGTGTTCCGGGTACTCACGATGTCGAGCTGGGATTGCAGACGCTCGATCGACTGACGAAGATTGGGCCGGAAGTCTCCGTGGCTTTGCCGGCATTCGACAAGTCGGTCGATGACCGGCGCCCGCTGTCGGCCTGGCCGCAAATCACGGCTCCGGTCGATGTCGTCATCTTCGAAGGCTGGTGTGTCGGCTGCGTTCCTCAGGTCGGAGAGGATCTGGTCCGTCCGATCAACGCCCTGGAGTCTGGGGAGGATGCCGACGGTAGCTGGCGGACCTACGTCAACGAACAGCTCGGTGGCCCTTATGCCGAACTGTTCGACCGACTGGACAGATTGATCATGCTGAAGGTCCCCGATCTGGAATGCGTATACCGGTGGCGAGGCCTGCAAGAGCGTAAGCTGGCGGCAGCGGTCCGGGGCAACGGCTCCTCGAGCCATCGTCTGATGGATGAGGCGGCGCTGCGGCGTTTCATCATGCATTACGAACGGCTCACCCGGCATATGCTGGCGGAAATGCCCGCACGTGCCGACATCACACTGTTTCTTGACGAAAATCATCGCTTCGTCCGCGCTCATATCAACGAATGATCATGGCCGCCTTGCCGTTCAAGCTGTTTGCCAGCATCCAATATCTGCTGCCTCAACACGGCCTTTCACGGTTCGTGCACTGGGCGGTCCGCATTCGCCAGCCCTGGTTCAAGAACGCTCTGATCCGTGCCTTCTGCAGGTTCTATCGGGTCGATCTCGCGGAGTCCGTCTGCAGTTCGCCGGAGTCGTTCGAGTGCTTCAACGCCTTTTTCACACGTGCGCTGAAACCCGGCGTGCGATCGGTCTGCAGCGAGCCCGACGCCATCGCCTGTCCGGCGGACGGTATGATCAGCCAGCTCGGTGCCATCGAGGGTACACGGTTGTTCCAGGCCAAAGGACGCTGCTTCGAACTGGCCGGACTGCTTGGCGGTGATCGCAGCCGGACAGAGGCATTCGAAAACGGTAGCTTTGTCACGGTCTATCTTTCGCCCCGTGATTACCACCGTGTCCATATGCCGGTGGCAGGTACCCTGGCAGCTATGACGCATGTGCCAGGCGCCCTGTTCAGCGTCAACGTCGCGACGACGGAAAACGTCCCGAATCTCTTTGCACGAAACGAACGGCTGATCTGTTATTTCGATACCGCCGCGGGACCGATGGCGGTCATTCTGGTTGGCGCGATTTTCGTGTCGAGCATTGAGACCGTCTGGCACGGCGAGGTCACACCGCCCCGCTCGAAGACGATCAGGCGGTGGGATTACTCAGGGCAAGGCCTCCGATTCGAACGCGGTGCTGAAATCGGCCGCTTCAACATGGGATCGACCGTGATCGTCCTTTTCGGTCCCGGCCACGCGCGCTGGATGGCCGGGATCGGTGCCGGCATGTCCGTCAAGATGGGGTTGTCGCTGGGGTCTTGCCGCTGAAACCGACACCCGGATCGGCCGGCTGGATGGTTTCCCAGGCGCGGCAGGTGGGACAGTGCCAATGCAGCTCACGGCATTCATAGCCGCACTGTACGCAACCGTAACCGGGATGCCTGGACGCTAGGCCGTCGAGGGCGGTCAGGCAGCGCCGCAGGATCGACAGGCAATCACCGTCGATGCAGGTGGCTGCTCCGGCATAATGCAGCGTGCGGCGGATCAGGTTCAGGCTCGACCGCTCGGACAGAAGACCCGTCAGATAGCTCGCCGCCGCGGGCGCCCCTTCCCGTTGCGCCAGTTCGTCGGCCAGAAGTAGGGCGGCCGCTTCTGTACGATAACGCTGATAGACATAGTCGAGATAGGTCAAATACCCGTCCATGTCCCGAAGACTGGCATGGCAGAGCCGCAACTGCCCTATGACCTCCGGCAGAAAGGCGGGATTTTGGAATTCCACCGACCGTAGCAGGGTACCCGCTTCCGCCCATTGCTGTCGTTGCAGAGCGAGCCTTGATTTCAGGAGGGTCGCCCGGACGCAGCGCGGATCTTCGGCCAGGGCCTGCTGAAGATGCGCATGGGCCGCGACTGTTTCTCCCCGGGCGATCGCCGATTCGGCCTGCTCGCACAGGAGATGGGCTAACGTGGCGTTGCGCTGGCCGGCGTCGAACTTCTTGAGTGACCGGGCGCATTCGGCCGCCCTCACCCAATCCTTTTCGCTCTGGTAGATCGCCAGCATTTGCTGGAGCGATGCCTTGCCGTGGGAAGCAGTCGCGGTCAGGCCAGCGAAGACGGTTTCGGCCCGATCCAGCAGCCCGGCGCTCAGATAATCCATGCCCAGTTCGAAACGAATGGCGTGCAGCTGTTCGTCCGACATCTGGGGTTGGGAATGGAGGCGTTCGTGCAGTTCGATCGCCTTGGAAAGCTCTCCACTCCTGCGCAGCAGGCCGCCGAGGGCCAGTTGCAACTCCAGGGTCTTGGCGCTGGAATCAGCGATCTGTCTGAGCAGATGAAACGCCTCATCGGCTCTGGCTCCGATGGCCGTATCGGTGGGGGTCTGATAGGCCCGCTGGAGCCCGTCATTCAGTCCGGCCGACAGGTTTCGTCCGTGGTGTCTGGCCGCTGCATACCAACCGGAAGCGGCAGCCACCGGAAGCAACAGGGTCAGCAGTTCAAGCATCGGGACGTCCGACATTCGGTGCCTCCACCATTCGTCCGAGGAGGGCGAGGCGATTTGTTGCTTGCCGAAAAGTCCTTAGTCCTTGATCGAATTGACCCGGTCGCGCAACTCCTTACCGGGTTTGAAATGGGGAACGCGCCTGGATGGCAGATGAACGGACTCCCCGGTCTTGGGATTCCTGCCGACCCGGGGGGGACGATGGTGCAGGGAAAAACTGCCGAACCCCCTGATTTCGATGCGCTCGCCTCCGGCCAGAGCCTCACTCATGCAGCCGATCATCTCCTTGATCGCATGTTCGATGTCCCGGGGGGACAGATGCGGATACTTTCCGGCCAAGGATTCGATCAATTCCGATTTAGTCATGTCGATCTCCAGGTTCCAAAAAGTGGACCGGAAGGGGCCTTACGACCCCCTCCTCCGGGGAAAACCGGAAACGATCAGCGGTTTTCCATCTGTTCCTTGAAAATGTCGCCGAGGGTCGGGGTGCCGGACACCTGCTGCGAGTAGTCCTTGATCGCCGCCGCTTCCTCATCCTGATCCTTGGACTTGATCGACAGGGAGATCGACTTGGTTTTCTTGTCGACACCGATGAATTTGGCTTCGATTTCGTCACCCACGTTCAGCAGTGCCCGCGCGTCTTCGACCCGGTCACGCTGGATTTCGGAGGCGCGCAGATAGCCTTCCACGTTGTCCGCCAGAGTGATGACCGCGCCTTTGGCATCCACCTCTTTTACCACGCCGCGCACGATCGAACCTTTGTCGTGAGCCGCCAGGAAGTTCTGGAACGGATCCTGTTCGAGCTGCTTGATGCCCAGCGAGATGCGCTCGCGTTCCGGATCGATCGCCAGGATGACGGTCTCCAGCTCGTCGCCTTTCTTGAACTGGCGGATGGCTTCCTCGCCGGGCACCGACCAGGAAATGTCGGACAGATGCACCAAGCCGTCGATGTTGCCGTCGAGGCCGATGAAGATACCGAAATCGGTGATCGATTTGATCGTGCCCCGGATCTTCTCGCCCTTCTTATGGGTCGCAGCGAACTCGTCCCAGGGATTCTGTCTGCACTGCTTCATGCCCAAGGAGATGCGGCGCCGTTCCTCGTCGATGTCCAGGACCATGACCTCGACTTCCTCACCGAGCTGGACGACCTTGGCCGGATTGACGTTCTTGTTGGTCCAGTCCATCTCCGAGACGTGGACCAGACCCTCGACGCCCTCTTCCAGTTCGACGAAGCAGCCGTAATCCGTGAGGTTGCTGACCTTGCCGAACAAGCGGGTGCCGGCGGGATAGCGGCGGGCGATGTTGACCCAGGGGTCTTCACCGAGCTGTTTGAGGCCCAGTGACACGCGGTTCTTTTCCTGATCGTACTTGAGCACTTTGACCTGCAGCTCCTGGCCGATCTGGACGGCTTCGGACGGGTGACGCACGCGCTTCCAGGCCATGTCGGTGATGTGGAGCAGGCCGTCGATCCCGCCCAGGTCGATGAATGCGCCATAATCGGTGAGATTCTTGACCACGCCGGTGACGATGGCGCCTTCCTTGAGGCTTTCCATCAGCGCTTCCTTCTCGGCGCTGAACTCGGATTCGACCACGGCACGGCGCGACAGCACCACGTTGTTACGCTTCTGATCGATCTTGATGACCTTGAACTCCAGGTCCCTTCCTTCCAGGAAAGCGGTGTCGCGCACGGGGCGCACGTCGACCAGGGAGCCGGGCAGAAACGCCCGTAGGGCGCCGATGGCCACGGTAAAGCCACCGCGGACCTTGCCGACGATACGGCCGACAACGGTCTCGTTGTTCTCGAAAGCTTTCTCCAGGTCTTCCCATGCCTTGAGCTTTTTCGCCTTGTCGCGGGACAGCAGGGTCGCGCCGAGGCCGTCCTCCACCATATCCAAAGCGACCTCGACCTGATCGCCCACCTGGACTTCCAGCTGGCCGTCGGCATTGAGGAATTGCCACTTCGGAATGACGCCTTCGGATTTCAGTCCGGCGTTGACGACGACCGCATCGGTGCCGATGTCGACGACGGTGCCGGTGATGATGCTGCCCGCGCGCATCTCGGCTTTCGCCAGACTTTCTTCAAACAGTTCTGCAAAGCTTTCGCCCATGATCGATGATTCCAGCGTCCGAGGTATGAAATCGGACGAATGTTGATAGAGTTGGTTGACGATCGTGTCCGCTCGCCGCGCGGCGGAACACACCCTGTACTGTATTGGCCTCAGGATTTCAGTGCGATTGCACCACGGAGAGGCAAACCTGGATCACTTCATCGACGCTCAGGTCCGATGAATCGATCACGACGGCATCCGCCGCCGCTCGAAGCGGCGCGATCTGCCGCTCCCGGTCGCGCCGGTCGCGTTCCTCGATCTCTTCGGTCAAGTGCGCTAGGCTAACATCCATGCCTTTTTCTTTCAACTGGTTATAGCGCCGGCGGGCGCGAACCTCCGCGCTCGCGGTGAGAAAGACCTTGTAAGGGGCGTCCGGGAAAACCACCGTCCCCATGTCGCGGCCGTCCGCCACCAGCCCCGGGGGCCGGCGGAAGCCGCGCTGTTTGTCCAGCAATGCCTGCCGCACCGCCGGAAACGCCGCCAGCTTCGAGGCCAGATTGCCGCATTCCTCGGTGACGATACGTCCGCTAATGTCGGCGTCCCATAACAGGATGCGCGCCGTCGAATCCGCTCCGAACACGAGATCCAGCGATGCCGCGAGCGCCGCCAGCGCCGACTCGTCCTCCCGGGAGACGCCCCGGTCCACGGCCGCGACTGCCAGCGCCCGATAGATCGCACCGCTGTCCAAAAAATTCCAACCGAGCCGGGCGGCGACCGCACGGGCCGCAGTGCCCTTGCCGGCGCCGCTGGGGCCGTCGATGGTGAGTACGGGAATGGTGTCCTGCATGCCGGTTCAGCTGACCTCGATGTCCAAACCCAGGGTCCGCGCCAGTTCGACGAAATTGGGAAAAGATGTCGCCACGTTGGCGCAGTCGTGAATCTCGATGGGGATGGGAGCGCGCAATGCCGCGATCGAGAATGACATGGCGACGCGATGATCGCCGCGCGAATCGACTGCGCCGCCGCGGAAACTCCCGCCCCGGATGACCATGCCATCGGGGGTCGGGCGGGCATCGATGCCCAGCGTGGTCAGGCCGTCGGCCATGGCCTGGATACGGTCGCTTTCCTTGACCCGCAGCTCCTCGGCCCCGGTCAGCACCGTTTCGCCTGTGGCGCAGGCTGCGGCGATGAACAGGGCCGGGAATTCGTCGATGGCCAGCGGCACGGTATGTTCGGGAATGCGGATGCCGCGCAGTTCCCGGTAACGGATGCGGAGGTCCGCCACCGGTTCGCCGCCGACTTCGCGCGGAGCGAGTATCTCGATGTCGGCGCCCATTTCGCGCAGGATTTCGATGACGCCGGTCCGGGTCGGATTGATCCCGACATGGCGGAGGAACACGTCGGACCCGGGGCTGATCGCCGCGCCTATCATGAAGAACGCCGCCGAGGAAATGTCCGCCGGCACGTCGATACGGGTCGCGGAAAGCTTGCCGCCGGATTGGATGCATACGCGGTTGCCATCCCGCGCCACCGGATAGCCGAAACCCGCCAGCATGCGTTCGGTGTGGTCGCGGGTCGGCGCCGGCTCGGTGACACAGGTCTTCCCTTCCGCGTAGAGGCCCGCCAGCAGCAGACAGGATTTCACCTGGGCGCTGGCGACCGGCATCGCATAGTCGATCCCTTTGAGGCGGCTTCCGCCGGCGATGTGCAGCGGCGCGGTGCCGGCTTCGGTGGTGTCGATCCGCGCGCCCATGGCCCGCAACGGTTCGGTGACCCTGCGCATGGGCCGACGTACCAGCGACGAATCGCCGGTCAGTGTCACATCGAATGTCTGGCCCGCCAGCAGTCCGCTCAAGAGGCGCATCGACGTCCCGGAATTGCCGAGATCCAGGGGCGCGGCAGGTGGCTTCAGGCCATGCAGGCCGACGCCATGGATCCGCAGCCGGCCCTCCGTCGGGCCTTCGATTTCGACGCCCATGGCCCGGAACGCCGCCATGGTCGCCAAACAGTCCTCAGCCTGGAGGAAGCCACTCACCTCGGTCACGCCCTCGGCGAGCGAGCCCAGCATCACCGACCGGTGGGAGATGGACTTGTCGCCCGGTACCCGGATGTCGCCCTGCATCCGTCCACCGGGCCTGGCGGTGAATACCACGTCTTTGTCATGCATGATTGTTTTCCGTCAGCTGTAGAAATTTTTCGCGGGCGGACCTGGCTTCGCTGAAACAGGCGTAGAGACGGCCGGCGTCGTCGTTGCGAATCAGTCCTGCCACCTCGCGCAGCGCCGCCTCGTATTCGGCCAAGAGCTCCAGCAGAGGCTCCCGGTTGGCCCGGCAGATGTCCAGCCACATCCTTGGATCGCTGGAGGCGATACGGGTGAAGTCGCGAAAACCGCCGGCGGCGTAGCGGAAAATTTCCGCCTGCTCATCCTTGCGGCCCAGCATTCGCGCGAGTGTGAACGCCAGCACATGGGGTAGATGGCTGGTCGCCGCCAGCACTTCGTCATGGCGTTCGGCTTCCATTCGCTCCACCTTCGCGCCCAGATACGTCCAGAACTCTCCCACCCGTGCCAGCGCGTCGGGTGCGCTGTCCGGCAGGGGCGTCAGGATGACGCGCTTGCCTTCGAACAGGCTGGCATCGGCGGCCTCCACACCGCTGCGCTCGGCGCCGGCGATTGGATGGCCGGGGATGAAATTGCTTGGCACCTTGCCGAACACGCGCCGGGCCGCATCCACCACGCTGCCTTTGGTGCTGCCCGCATCGGTGTAGACGCACTCCGGTCGCCATACCGGCCGCAGTCTTCGGAACAAGGGCTCGATGGTACCGACGGGGGTGGCGATGAGCACGAAATCGGCCCCTTCCACGCCCTGCTCCGGATCGACACGGCCGCGGTCGACGACTCCCAGCGCTTCTGCGCGGTCGAGGTTGGCCGGATCGGCATCGACGCCGACGATTTCACCACAAAACCCGCGGGCGCGCAGGGCGGCCGAACCGCCGATCAGGCCGACGCCGATGATGCAGAAGCGCCGGATCATGGAACCAGCACGCGGTCCAGGGCGGCGAAGAAGAGGTCGATTTCTTCTGCGGTGCCGACCGACACCCGGAGATGGTTCGGCAGGCCGTAATTTCCCAATGGCCGCACGATGACGCCTTCGCGTAGCAGCGCGTCGAAAACCGGAGTGGCCGGCCTCCCCAGGTCGAAGCTGACGAAATTGCCGGCGGAAGGGATGAAATCGAAGCCCCGCTCTCGGAAACCGGCTTCCAGCTGGCTCCGGCCGGCGTCGTTCGCCTGTACCGTGGCTTCCAGGAAGCCGGTATCTTCCAGGGCGGCGGCCGCGGCGGCCAGTCCCAGGGTGTTGACGTTGAACGGCTGCCTAGCACGGTTCAGCAGGTCGGCGATCTCCACCCCGGTAACCGCATATCCGACCCTAAGGCCCGCCAGTCCGTAGGCCTTGGAGAACGTGCGGGTGACGATCAGGCCGGGAAACTCCCCCAGCCACTCCAAGGCGTCCGGATGGTCGGGGCACCGTGCGTACTCGAAATAGGCCTCGTCCACGACTGCAATGACATGCTCGGGCAGCGCCGCCAGAAACGAATACAGCTCGTCCCGGCCGAGCAGCGTCCCGGTCGGATTGTTCGGATTGGCGATGAAGACCACGCGGGTATCGGGATCGATCCGCTCCAACATGGTCTCCAGATCATGGCCGAAGCGTGGACCCCGGCTGCCGTCATGGGCCGGGGCCGGTTTTCCCGTCGCTCCTGCGGTCTGGGTCGCAATCGGATACACGGCGAAGGCATATTCGGAATACACCGCATTGCGTCCGGCCGTGAGGAACACCCTCGCCACCAGATCGAGCACATCATTGGATCCATTGCCGAGGACGATCTGCGCCGGCTCGACGCCGAGTTTTTCAGCCAGTGCCGCCTTCAGTTCGAAGCCGCTGCCGTCGGGATAAAGGTGAGTACCCCCGAGTATCCGCCGCACGACTTCCAGCACCTTGGGGCTCGCGCCGAGGGGATTCTCATTGGAGGCCAGCTTGACGATGCGCTTCAGAGCGAACTCCCGTTCCAGCTCGCCGATGGGTTTGCCGGGCTGATAAGGGGTGAGTCCGCGAACGCCGGGGACGGCGAGTGTGGTGATGCTCATGGCGAAAGTGTCAGCTCAGTGCGCGTGGATAGGAACCGAGGATACGCATCATGCAGCAGTGTTCCCGCACCTCGGCCAGGGCCTGCGCCAGGGTGGGATCGGCCTGATGCCCTTCCACGTCGATGAAAAAAAAGTAGTCCCACATGCCGCGCCGCGAAGGCCGCGATTCGATCTTGGTCATGCCGATCCCCAGGCGCGCGAATGGCTCGATGAGGCGGAAAAGCGCACCCGGGTCATTGCGGGTGGACAGCAACAGCGAAGTTTTGTCGTGGCCGGTCGGTCCCACCGGCTGGCCGCCGATGACCAGGAACCGGGTGGTATTGTCGGGTTCGTCCTCGATGTTGCGGTTCAGGATCTCCAGGCCATAGAGTCCCGCCGCCACTTCGCCGGCGATCGCCGCCGTACCGGCGGTTTCCGCCGCCCGCCGGGCGGCTTCGGCGTTGCTGCCGAGGGGGGTGCGGCGTACACCCGGCAGAAAACGGTCCAGCCAGCCCCGGCATTGCGCCAGCGACTGCGGATGGGAGAACACTTCGGTCAGCTCGGTCAGCGCGGTCGGTGTCCTGCACAGCAGGTTGTGGTGGATGCGCAGCTGCACCTCCCCGGCGATGATCAGGCTGAAGCGCACGAAGCTATCGAGGGTGTGGGTAATGACGCCTTCAGTCGAATTCTCGACCGGCACCACACCGTAATGACAGGTACCGCTCTCCACAGCCCGGAAGATTTCGTCGATGGCCGGCATCGGGACGGCCTGGATGGCGTGGCCGAAATGCCTGTAGGCCGCCTGCTGGGTGAAGGTTCCTTCCGGTCCGAGGAAGGCGACGCTCAGCGGCTTTTCGAGGGCCAGGCATTCCGACATCACTTCGCGGAAAAAGCGGACCACGGCATCTCGGCCGAGCGGGCCGGGATTGTTCGCTGTCAACCGCTGCAGGATTTCCGCTTCCCGTTCGGGACGGTAGAAGCAGTCGGTCTCGCCTGCCGCCACCTTGATGTCGGCTACCCGCTGGGCACACCTCGCCCGCTGGTTGAGCAGTTCCAGCACCCGGTCGTCGAGTTCGTCGATGCACTTGCGCAGTTCCGCGAGAGAAGGATCGTTCGCCATGCTTTCCTGGAAAAGTTTCCGTCTTGAGTTCAGTGGGCGGATGACCGATGGATGGACGGCACCCTGCGGATGTTCGCGGTCCTGTCCGGAATGGCCGGTGGAGCTTCCACGTTCAGGTCGACGACCGTATAGGCGTAGTCGCCCCGCGATTTGTCAACCGATCCGGGGACGTTCGGGTTCGCCTCCCCCAAGGCTGCCGAGCGGCTCACCATGTCGGGGACGTTTCCGTTGGCGATCCCGATGTGATGGGGGTGGCAGCGCGGCATTTCGGCCGTCGGGAGGAAGCCACGGATCTGGTTCGCCACCATGACTGCGCAGTCGTCCACCGGAATGCCGTTGACGCCGGCGCAGCCGATGCGGCGGACCGATTCCGGAATGGCAACACTTTGCAGGTCGAAGGAGCGCAGCAGGATGGCGTCCGGATGCTGGATCCCCGAAGCGACCTCGTAAGGATCCCGTGGCAAGCGCTCCAACCCGGCCATCGCGATACGGTCGTAGGTCAGCACCGCGTACACGGTATTCCCCTAGCCATACCGGCGTTCGAAGTCCGCCATGAAGGCGATGAGCGCGTCCACCCCGGCCTCCGGCATGGCGTTGTAGATGCTGGCGCGCAAGCCGCCGACGGAACGGTGGCCTTCGAGCGCCTCCAGCCCCTGTGCCGCGGCTTCGGCGGCGAAGGTCTTTTCCAGACTGGCATCGGCGAGACGGAACGGTACGTTCATGCGCGAGCGGAACGCAGGGTCGATCGGATTGGAATAGAAGGACGAAGCGTCGATGGCGGCGTAGAGCTTCTCGGCCTTGCGGATGTTGCGGGCATTCATGGCCGCCACTCCGCCTTCCCGCTTGAGCCATTCCAGCACCAGCCCTACGAGGTACCAGATGTAGGTCGGCGGCGTGTTCAGCATCGAGCCATTGTCCGCATGCTTCCTGTAATCGAACACCGTGGGCGTGCCCGGGATGGTCTTGCCGATCAGGTCTTCCCGGACGATGACCACGGTGATACCCGCCGGTCCCATGTTCTTCTGGGCCCCCGCATAGATCAGCCCGAACCGCTCCACGTCGACCGGCCGGGACAGGATGTTGGACGACATGTCGCACACCAGGGGCAACCCGCCGGATTCCGGGACGTCCTGAAATTCCACGCCGTTGATCGTCTCGTTGGCGGTGTAATGGAGATAGGCCGCTTCGGGGTCGATCCGCCATTCGTCGCGCGCCGGCACGGTGGTGAAACCGCCCGCCCTGGCGGTGGCCGCGACCACGACCTGGCAGTAACGGCTGGCCTCCTCGATCGCTTTTCCCGACCAGATACCGGTATCGACGTAGCAGGCCGAGGTCCTGTCCCGCAGCAGGTTCATCGGTACCATGGCGAACTGGGCGGTGGCGCCGCCCTGCAGGAACAGTACCTTGTATTCCGGTGGAATGGCGAGCAGTTCACGCAGATCAGCCTCCGTCTTTTCAGCGATGGCGCCGAAATGCTTGCCGCGATGGCTCATCTCCATCACGGACATCCCGCTCTCGCCCCACTCGAGGATTTCTTCCCCGGCGCGGCGCAGCACCGCTTCCGGCAGCATCGAAGGGCCGGCACTGAAGTTGTAGATGCGTGTCATGGACAGGTTCCCGGTATTTGCAGACGTGCAGGGCCGTTCGAAAACCCCGGCCGGAGCTTCGGCACCGGTTCCACGCCGTTCCTGGACACCCGAAAGATTTCATCGATCGCCATGGCAGGCCTGGATTTACAAGGTTTCCGCGGAATCGCCGGAACCGTTGTCCAGCTCGTCCTCTTCGCCACCGGGCAGGCTGCCGATGCGATCCATGCCGACGACCTTTTCGCCGGGATTCAAGCGGATGACGGTGACTCCCTGGGTGTTGCGGCTGAGCACGGAGATTTCACTGACCCGCGTCCGCACCAGGGTGCCGGCGTCGGTGATCAGCATGATCTCATCCTCGTCCTCGACCAGAGCTGCGCCGACGACCGCGCCATTGCGGGCGCTGGTCTGGATGGCGATGACCCCCTGCCCGCCCCGCCGGTGACGGGGAAACTCCTCCAGGCGCGTGCGCTTGCCGTAGCCGTTTTCGGTGATGTTGAGCACGGTCCCTTCGCTGGCGATGATCAGGGCAATGACTTTCCGCCCTTCCTGCAAAGTCATGCCGCGCACCCCGGCGGCGGTACGGCCCATGGCACGGACATCCGTCTCGTGGAAACACACCACCTTGCCGTCGCTGCTGAACAGCATCACGTCCTGTTCGCCATTGGTGATCGCCACGTCGACCAGGCGGTCATCGTCGCGCAGCTCGATGGCGATCTTGCCGCTGGGCCGGGGGCGCTCGAACTCACTGAGCGCGACTTTCTTGACCGTGCCTGAGGCTGTGGCCATGAAGATGAAATGGGCTTCGTCGAACTCCCGGATCGGCAGGATGGCGTTGATGCGTTCACCTTCCTCCAGCGGCAGCAGGTTGACGAAGGGTCGGCCGCGAGCGGTGCGGCTGGCCACCGGGAGTTCGTATACCTTGAGCCAGTAGACCTTACCGCTGCTGCTGAAGCACAAGATGGTGTCATGGGTGTTGGCCACGACCAGCTTTTCGATGTAATCCTCTTCCTTCGTGGCGGCCGCCTGCTTGCCGCGGCCGCCACGGCGCTGGGCCCGGTAATCCGACAGCGGCTGGGCCTTGACGTAGCCTTCGTGTGAGACCGTCACCACCATGTCTTCCTCGGTGATGAGATCCTCGGCCGAGAGGTCGAGACGGTCGGCGATGATCTCGGTGCGGCGGGGATCGCCGAATTGTTCGCGGATGGCGACCAGTTCATCGCGGATCACCTGCATCAGACGGGTGTCCTTGGCCAGGATGTCCAGCAGATCGGCGATCTGCTCCAACAGCGCCCGATATTCAGCGATGATCTTGTCCTGCTCCAGACCGGTGAGGCGATGCAGGCGCAGATCCAGGATCGCCTGTGCCTGGATCGGCGAAAGGTGATACGCGCCCTCGCGCAACCCGTAGACCGGGTCCAGATCGCGCGGGCGGGAGGCTTCCGCCGCATCCGCTCGTTCCAGCAGTTCGGTGACGACACCGGGCCGCCAGGCGCGCGAAACCAGGCGCTCCTTGGCTTCGGCGGGACTCGGCGAGCTCTTGATCAGTTCGATGACTTCATCGATGTTGGCCAGCGCTACCGCCAGACCTTCCAACACATGCGCCCGCTCTCTGGCCTTGCGCAGTTCGTGCAGCGTGCGCCGCGTCACCACCTCGCGGCGGTGGTCGATGAAGGCGGCGATCAGGTCGCGCAGGTTCATGAGGCGCGGACGGCCGTTCAGCAGCGCCACCATGTTGATACCGAATACGCTCTGCATCTGGGTCTGCTGATACAGATTGTTCAGCACCACCTCGGGCGCCTCGCCCCGGCGCAGTTCGATCACCATGCGCATGCCGTCCTTGTCGGACTCGTCGCGCAGGGCGGAGATGCCTTCGAGTTTGCCTTCCTTGACCAGTTCGGCGATCTTCTCCAGCAGCCGTGCCTTGTTTACTTGGTACGGCAGCTCGTTGACGATGATGCTCTGGCGGCCACCCTCCTCGCCCTCGAACTGGCAGCGGGCGCGCAGGTAGATGCGGCCGCGGCCGGTGAGATAGGCTTCACGGATGCCGGCGGCACCGTTAATGATGCCCGCCGTGGGAAAGTCCGGGCCGGGCACGAAAGCCATCAAATCCTGCACGCCGGCTTCCGGATTCTCGATCAGCGCCAGACAGGCGTCGACGACTTCTCTGAGATTGTGTGGCGGAATGTTGGTGGCCATCCCGACTGCGATACCGGCCGAACCGTTGACCAGCAGGTTGGGAATCCGTGTCGGGAGAACCGACGGTTCCCGTTCCGAGTCGTCGTAGTTGGGGACGAAGTCGACGGTTTCCTTGTCCAGGTCGGCCAGGAGGTCGTGGGCGATGCGTGCCATGCGGACTTCGGTGTAACGCATGGCCGCCGGCGGGTCGCCATCGACCGAGCCGAAGTTGCCCTGTCCATCGATCAGCATGTAGCGGAGCGAGAACGGCTGGGCCATCCGCACGATGGTGTCGTACACCGCCGTGTCACCATGTGGATGGTATTTACCGATCACGTCGCCGACCACGCGGGCCGATTTCTTGTAGGGTTTGTTCCAGTCGTTGCCGAGTTCGTGCATTGCGTAAAGCACGCGCCGGTGCACCGGTTTGAGACCGTCGCGGGCATCCGGCAGGGCGCGTCCTACGATCACGCTCATGGCGTAATCCAGGTAGGACTGCTTCATCTCGTCTTCGAGGTTGACCGGAATGATTTCTCTGGCGAAGGCTGTCATCGGAACCGAGCGGTAGGGAATGGGCGTGGCGGCGATGCCTGCCCGGGACGGAATCCGCGCATTATAACAAAAGCGTGATCCCTTGCCCCGGACTCATTCCCGGGGCATCGCGGCCCTGACCGCATCGTATTTCGGCGCGCCAGGCTGGTCCCGGTATTCGAGCAGGCCCCAACTGCCCCAGCGGGTATAGGGACCGGCGCTGTTCCACAGGTTGTAGAGCCCGCCCCCCGCCGCCCGCCAGTCTTCCAGGTGGCGAAGGTAGGCCTCACCCATGCGCTCGTCCCGGTTGGCTGCCACGAACAGGGCGGTAATCGCCGGATCAGTGCCGGCTTCGCCGACGCCCACCAGATGCTGACCGCCTTCGTAGGCCACCAGGTTCAGCCCATACTCGCTGGCAAGGCGTTTGTTTTCCTGCATCTGACGCTTGGCTTCCTCCAGGGCTCCGCCGGCCGGGCCGCCCGGAAGCTCGCCGCCGTAGAAGATTTCAGTGAACAGTCGGTGCAGTCCCCCGTCGGGATCGGTGCTCCATTCCTTTACCACTGCCGCATGTTCTGGCAGGCCCAGGTAGTGGCCGAAATAGGGAGCAATGGCCAACGCCCGGACATGATGCCGATAGCAGGGCGCGCCGCCGCGTTCGGCCCGCCACAGTCGACAGTCCAGCGCCTGGCGTGCGGTCCAGGGATTGGCGGCCTGGCTTCCCATGACACAGATCACCCGGTCCCCCTCCTCGGCCCAGACTTCTTCCCAGATGTCGCAGATTTGTGCGGTGCGCATTCCGTACCATTGCAGCCTTTTGCCGTAGGCGCTCTCACCCGCGCCCGGCCATTTCGCCAGCGCCTGCACTTCCATCCAGCGACCGGCGGAGAAGGCATCGTTCCAGGCTTCGTTGCCGTATTCGACGTAGACCTTACGGTCCTTGTCGAGCTCCCGCCGCACCAGCATGGCGAACTGGCGGACGTAGCCGTCGTCGGCGCGCGCAGGCATGTTTACCCAGACGTCCGCCTGCAGGCGGTTGCCCAATGCCGGGATCAGCTCAGCCGGACCGCCGTCTCCGCCCTCGGACGCCCAGGTCCGGCTGTCCGGAACGGTGCGATCGGTCCAGCCAACGGCGGTGGAATCGTTGGTGTTCTGGTAGGCCATGAAACGGATGGCGCGGAACGGCGCCAGGTTGCGCAGGAATCGGGGATCGAAGATGGGGTCCGCTTCCTCGAACGGCCGGCAGGCACGTTGCGTCCCGCAGGTCTGGGTGTCGGTGCAGAAGGCCGTGGGCCGTCCTTCGCAGGTGCCGCCTTCGGGCACGACTCTGATGTTGCGGAGGTGATCGCCGTTGCCGCCGGGATCCGTGGCCAGGATGGCGAGTTCGAACCAGTATTCGCCACCGGTGCCAGTCACGTCGACGACGTCCCGTCCGGGTCTGGATAGAACGGCATTGCGAACGGCGCCCCGCGCATAGCCGAGCGTGCCCTGGCCCTGGTAGCGGACGATGAAACGTCCGGCCGGTCGGGAAGGATTCAGGTCGGTCGGTACCAGGGTGGCGACGGAGGTGAAACGACTGCCGGACGCGTCGTTTCGGGCAGGATCCGACAGCGATTTCGGATACCCCGCCGCATCCAGTGCCAACGCATCCTGTTCGAGCGTGTTCCAGGCGCTCGCGCCGGGAGGCCAGCCTTGTCCGTTGCAGCCCGGATCGCGCCCGGTCCGGCATTGGGTGAGCCAGGGTCCCGAGAGTTTGAACAGATCGACGAAAGGAATTTCAGTGCCGTAATAGGCCAGACCGGCGATGTTCACACCGATACCGAAGCCGGAGTCCGGTGTCGGAGCATCGGGTTCATCACAGGCCGTCAGGCCGAGACAAAGCGCCGCGGCGTAAATCCCGTCGAGCCACCGGCCGCCCATACCATCCACCACCCACCGAAGGCTCAATGCCGGCGGTTGCCGCGTAACCATGTCTTGCCCCGCCGGGCCAGGGCGACCAGGCTCCGCGCCAAAGGCCAGCGGTCGTACCATCGGTTGGGAGCGATGTCGCTGCGCGAACTGCGCTGCCATCCCTGGCTGGGCACCGCCACCAAGGTGACCACGTCGGGATTCTGCTGCCGGAACGTCGAGTACGCTCCATCCACGTGCATGGGTCCGCCGTCCGGATGGCCCGGCGGACGCTGCAACAGAGCATCGAGAAACCCCAGCAGGCGGTCGATCACGGCACCGTTGACCGCATAGAAGTGCGCCGTGACGATGGGGCCGGCGTAGGGTTCCAGGTGCGCCCTGTCTGACGGGACTTCGGGAAACTCCAGTACATGGCCGAAGAACGCGAAATCCCAGGGGGTTTCGCGCAATTCGCCGAGCAGCCTCTCTTCAACTTCGGGAAACTGCGCGGCGAAGGTGAGGTCGTCCTCGAGTATCAGGACATTGCGGAGACCCTGGGTCTTGGCCGCACGCAAAATGCCCAGATGGCTCAGGAAGCAGCCGTGCGCGCCGATACTGGGAAACGGCCCGGCGGATTCGGGCCGGATCGCCGGGTAAAACTCCACCCGGCCGGGCATCGGCGGCATGCCGGCCCGTTCCAGCTCCTTCTCCATCTCACGCCGGCGATCACGGCGTTCGGGCAGATTGATGATGTAGCAGCGGTCGAAATAATCCATCAGATGCACGGTTTCCCCCTCCTCATGCGCTCGATGCCGTCCATCATACCCCAGCCGTCGTCGATCCACAGGTCGCTGCAGCCGGCCGCCCGTGGGCGTGGCAAAATAACGCGCCCTTCGAAGCACCGGAGCTGCACTCCATGGCCGACGATCACCGCAACGCCCATACCCGCCTCTCCAGGAATGCCATCGCCAGCGTCGTCGGGCAGCTGATCTATCTGGTCACCCGTGTCGGCCTCCCGCCGTTCATCCTCCTGCACGTTTCGCTGCAGGACTACAGCATCTGGGCCACCTGTTTCCTGGTGCTGGGTTACATCGGCATGAGCACCTTCGGCATCGCCGGGGTGTACATACGTTATTCGGCGGAATACTACGCTCATGGCCGGCTCGACGACATCGGGCGCATGATGGGAGCCGGCATCTGGCTCACGCTGGCGCTCGGGTGCCTCATCCTGGGGACATTGTGGGTGTCGATGCCTTGGCTCTACGCCTGGTTCCATGTCGACCCGGGGATGCAGGAAACGATGCGGCTCCTGGTGCTGGGCGTCGTGGGGGCGATGCTGCTGGAGCTTCTGATTCCTTACGGTTACGTCATGGGCGGCATCCACCGCAACGCGGAAAACGCGGTGATCTCGCTGATCTGCTCGACCCTGGAGGCCGTGCTGATCGTCGTCTTCCTGCTCCAGGGCTGGGGTCTGGTCGGGATGATGGCAGCCTACGTGCTGCGCGCCGTGTTCGCGCTGACGCTGACCCTGACCTGGTTTCACCGGCTGCTGCCCGGGTTCCGCATCCATCTGTGGGGACTGGGAAAGGCCCAGTGGCGACCGTTCCTGGAGTATGGCGGTGTCATGCAGGCGAACGGCCTGCTCAGCGTCTTCCTGAATACCAGCGAACGGGCGCTGGCCGGCTATGTCACCCACCATCCCGGCGCGGTCGGTCTGCTGGACATCAGTCAGAAATTCCCGATGATGGCCACCCAGCTCTTCAATTCGGCGACCAACAGCCTGCTGTCGGCGATCACCCATTTGCACACTCTCGGCGAGCGTGAAGAGCTGGTGCGGCTGTATCTGCGCTCCTCGCGCTACCTGAATGCGCTCAATGGCCTGGCGCTGGGATTCATGGCACCGTTCGCGACGGTGCTGATCACGGCCTGGATGGGACAGAGCGTCCCGGTCGCCGATGCCGCGACCCTGCTGCTCTATGCCGCGGTCGGCTTCCACATCCACGCGCTGACGGCCCCGGTCACCAGTTATTTCCAGGCGATCAACTCGCCCGCCCGCACTTTCTGGGCTTTCATCGTGCCGCAGATCGTCCTGTTGGCGGTGGGCCTGGCCTGGATGAAGTGGCGGGGTGAAACCGGCCTGCTCGCCCTGGCCGGGACGATCATGCTGACCCGGATCGGCAGCAGCCTGGGCGTCATCGTTTATGCCAACGCGCAATTGGGCATCGGCCAGTTCCGGTTTTTCCGGGAGGTCGCTCCCATCGGGGCTCTGCCCTATCTGGTCGGCTATCTGGCCAGCCGGGCCGTGTCCGGCCGGCCCGAGCTCGCCGGGCTCGGTCGGTGGGAGGCGTTCGGCATGCTGGTCTTGTTCGGCGTGGCCTATGGGGCTGTCACCCTCGGTCTCGTGTTCGCCCTTCTGGCCCGGCCCGACGAGCGGCGGGTCGTGCACACTGCCCTGGCCAGACTGGGCCAGATGCTGCGTATCGGCCGGCGTGGCAGCGATTCACCCGGGGCGGCGGCCCCGAGCGACTTCAGCCGCTGGCCGGTCCCGGTCGCCACATTCGGTGTATTCACGGGTCTTGGACTGTTGTACTCGCTCGTCCTGCCCGGCGGGCTCCTCGCCAGTCTCTTTGCGCCCGCTCTCATGCCGACTCAGGCGTGGATGTCCGGCTTGGCCGTGCTTGGCGTGGGGTTGGCGGCAGGCTTCGGCGGCCGCTGGGCCGACCGGGTCGGACCTCGTCCGGTGCTTTTCGCCGCCTCCCTGCTCTTTCTGGCCGCTCTCCTGTCCATGCTGTCGGGCGCGCATCTTCAGGCGAGGAATCTGGTTTTGTCCGGCTACGGCATGGCCGGCGGTCTTGGCTTGGGTTTTGGCTATGTGGCCACGATGCCCGCCTTGATGCAGGTCTTCCCCGCCCGCCGTGGAATGATGGCCGGGCTGGCGCTTGCAGGTCTCGGGAGTGGCATTCTGTCGGCCGGGCCTCTGGCGGACGCACTCCCGAAACTCAGCGGAAATCCCGAACCCTTGGGCGTGGCGGAAACCGCGTTTGCCTTGGGATCGCTGGGTTTGGTTTTGTTGCTCGCCGGTTGCCTTGCCATGCGGCTGTCGCCGTCGGATGGCAAGCCGGCCCCCGCTCGGGAATGGCGGTCGCCGCGGTTTTACCTGCTTTGGCCGATGTTTTTTCTCAGCGCCGCCGCCGGCATCGGCCTCTCCCGTCTGGCGGTACCGATACTGCAGGACATGTCAGATGCGGCCGGCACGGGGGCATTCGTCGCGATATTGGGTCTGGCCGACGTCGGCGGCCGTCTGATCGGCGGTTGGGCGTCCGACCGGTTCGGCCGCCAGCCCGTCTGTACCGGGGTCTTCCTGGGAGGCGGGGCGCTCTGCATGGCGCTGCCTTTCGTCGGTCTGGGCGCCGACCTGGCCGTTTTCGTGGTTTGCTGTGCCGGCGCGGTTGGCCTTTTAGGCGGCGGGATCGCCACCTTGCCCGCTTATGCGGCGGATTTGTTCGGGACCTCCAGGACCGGACGGGTTCACGGCAGCCTGCTGACGGCGTGGGCGGTGGCGGCGGTGGCCGTTCCGCCGCTGGTATGTGGGCTGGAAACCTGGCTGACCGGACTCGGCCTCGCCGAGGTCCATGTCCGATTCGCCCTGTTGTGGATGGCATCCGGGCTGTTGCTGATCGGCTTTCTCTGCAATCTGCTGATCGGCCAGGCCAAAGGGGGCGGGGCATCATAAGACCCGCCTGAACCGGAATGGCACCGCCGCCCCGAGCCGCCGCTCGGCCTCGCCGGCGTCGCTCCATTCCGGGCTCCGCCGCTGCATGTAGCTCTCCGCCCAGCCGGTGAGCATGAAGAACATGGGCATCGTTTGCTGACCCATGAACACCGTGGCTATGGCGACGAAATAGGCGAGATAGATGCCGGCCAGGGTGAACGACAGCGAGCTGCCGGGCGGGCCGGTGGGCGGCTGGCGCAGCCCGTGGATCAGGAGGCGGACCAAGGTACCGAGCAGTAACAGGAGGAAGAACACCGAGGCCAAATAACCGTGCATCAGCAACAGCAGCAGGTAGTGGTTGTCGATGGATTCCGCGCCCGGTACCTTCGGCCATTTGGTCAGGCCCCAGCCCCACAGCGGCTGCTGATTGGCGATGTCCACGTAGTGCTCGATCAGTTCGTAACGGTAAGCGGCGGTTTCCTGATTTTCGTCCTTGGCGTTTTCGCGCCCGACCGAGGCATAGTCCAGGAAGGCGATGAGGGCCGGAATTCCGACGATGATCATCCCGCCCAGGATCGTCGCCATCGCCGCCCGTCGGTATTTGCTCCTGCCCACCGCGACCAGGCCGGCGCCGATGAAGCTGGCCAGCCAGGATCCTTTCGCCAGGGTGATGAAGAGGCCGCCAGCCGTGGTGAGACTCAGCCACAGCGCCGGTTTGTAAGGCAGCCACGGCAACAGACCGAACTTGTCCGGCCAGGCTCCGGACCACTGCAGCCAGCGCTGCAGCCGGAAGGCGACGATCATCATGATCCCCGCCAGCAGGGCGTGGGCGTAGGGCCCCCCTGCCCGCGCCAGACCGAAACGGAAGGTCGTGACCCATTCCAGACCTTGGCCGGGAAAGAACCGGTCGAACACGAACCGCCACGGATTCATTCCCAGACGCAGCTCGACCAGATTCAGGATCGAGACGGCCGCCATCGACAGCACACAGATCTTGGCGAACAGGAAGCGGTTGCCGAACGGCTCGATCAGGCTCTTGGCCAAAAGATAAGGGACGACGCCGCTGAACAGCATCGCGAACATCAGATTCTGGGCATCGGAATAGCCGGAAGCGCGATACTCGGAGATGGAGACACACAGCGCATAGCCGAACACCCAGAGATCGTTGAGGCTGAACCGGTAGCCGGGGAAGCCGTTCATCGCGAAGCTCGCCGCCACCGCGACGCAGGCCGCCTGATTGAAGGTCGGGTCTGGCAAGCCGGGGAAAATGCAGCGGTAATAATCCGGCAGGAGCAGCAGAACCGGCAGATAGACGCGGAGAAAGGCGTACTGGACGTCGTGCCGGGTGGCGATCAGAAAGGCCGCGATGCCGGGCAGCAGCGCGATGTAGGACAGCATCAGCCGGCGCGTTTGCGCTCGATGGAACGGGCGGGCACCCCGGCCACGACCGCGCCGGCGGGAACATCGCGCGTCACGACCGCATTGGCGCCGACTACGGCCGCCTCCCCGATCGTGACTCCCCGCAGGATGACCGCGCCCCGCCCGATCCAGGCGTTGCGCCCGATCCGGACCGGCTCGGCATCATGGCCGGTGTCCCGCACGGAGCGGCCTGCGGCGATGCGGTGATTGGCGTCCCGGATGCTGGTGTATTCGCCCACCATCACACCGTCTTCCAGGATGACCGAGGCATAGGACACGATGTGCACTCCGCGCGACAGCACGACACCGTCGCCGATATCGATACGGCCTCGTTCCTGGGTTTCCAGGTACAGGCCGGGATAAAGGAACAGGTCCCGCCCCAGGTGGATGTTTCTGCTGCCATGCAGTTCGGGCGTTCCCAGCACAACGACGGAAGGATCCAGGGCCGAATCGAGGGCCGCCTTGAGCCGTGCATGAGCCCACAGGCGGTGCCAGGATTCCAGGCGGTCGGCGATGGCGGCGGCCGGTGTCAGTAGACCCAGCAGGAGACGTTTGGCGATCTTGGACATGGCATCACTTGTACTCGATCAGGAAACGGCGGTGGTGACGCAGGCGGTCGAGCCGACAGGCGATCTGGCCGGCCAGGATGGGAATCTGTTGGAGATGTGAGTGGATGCCATAGAGCAGCAGCGTCCAGAGCCCGCCCCCTTTCCAGCTGGCCTTCCAGGCCGAGCGCAAGGCCAGCGCCAGGAAGAACGCCAGCGCCAGCACCGGCGGCAGCATGCTCTTGGCGATCGCCAGCCCCACCACTCCGGCAGCGAACAGCAGACTCAGGAAACCGCCGCGCAGCAGGTTCCTCCGGGCATCCGCCAGCCACAGCGGAAAGGCCGTGTGCCGCAGCCGCTCGGACACTTCGGCATAGGCATAGCCCGCCCGGAACGCCCGCTTCCAGTAACTCGCCCAGGTTTTCATGGCCAGGTCGTGCCCGGTCATGGGGCGGTCGACGTGCAGGATGGTGAAACCCAGCGCCCGGATGCGCTGGCACATTTCCGGCTCCTCCCCGGCGATCAGGCTGGCGTCGAAGCCCCCCACGGAACGGACGACATCGGCGCGCATCAGGGCGTCGCCTCCGCAGAAATCGGAAGGGCCGGGCGGATAGATCCAGTCGAGATCCAGCACGCGGTTGAACAACGACTGTTCGGGATGGAGTTCACGCCGGTGTCCCCAGACCACGGCGACCTTCGGGTCGTCAAACTCGGGCAGCGAGTCGGCGACGAAATCCGGGTGCAGTACGGTATCGCCATCGAGAAAGAGCAGATACGGCGCTTTGGCTTCCCGCCAGCCGGCGTTGCGTCCCAAGGCAGCGGAAGGCCGTTCGGGCTTCACCTCGATGACTTTCGCACCGAACGCGCGTGCGCGCGCCACGCTGTCGTCCCGAGAAGCCGAATCGACGTAGATGATCTCGACCGGACCACCGGGATCCCGCATGTCACGCACCGAGGCGAGACAGCGACTCAGGCGCTCGCCCTCGTTCCGGCCGATGACGACGACCGACAGCAGAGGCCGGCCGGAAAGTGTCGGTTCAGTCATCGGTCAGCTCCTCGAACAGTCTGGCATAGCGTTCCAACCCGGCCTTGCTCGAATAACGTTCGCGCAGCCTGGCGTCGGCCGCCGCGACGATGCGGTCCAGGCTCGCCGGCGCAAGGCCGGCGACTTCCTCCAGTACGGTTCCCAGATCGTCGGTGTCACCGGCGCGGAACTGAAATCCAGAAACGCCGGGTTCGATCAGCGATGCCGCGCCGCCGGTATCCGGCACCAGCACGGGAACGCCGGCGGCCATGGCTTCCAGGATGGCGAGGCCGAACGGCTCGCATGGGCACAGGTGCAGCAACAGATCGCTCTCTGCCAGGATTTGCGGAACTCTGTCGCTGAAGCCTTCGAATACCACGTTCGGATGATCCTTTTCCGCACGTGCCCGCAGCACCTCCAGGTCCCAGCCCGTACCGCAGATGCGGAAATCCAAACGCTCGAGTGCCGGGTGCCGGTCCAGGCAGTCGAACAGCAGATCGATCCGCTTGATCGGATCGACGCGCGAAACCACGACGACGTTGCGGACTCCCTCACGGAACGCCGGCCGCCGGGGGGCCGCGGCGATCTGCCGGTCCGGCAGGAAATTCTCGCAGACTTCGATGTCGGCTTCGGTGACGCCATGTGCGAGCAGGCGTTCGCGTACGAATTCGGACACCGCGACGAAGCGTACGCCTGTTCCGTTGAGGAGCCGTTTGCGGCCGTAGCTTTCGCGTTCGTCCGTGCCGCCGTGCACGAGGTGGAGGTGCACGTTGCGGCGCCGATACAGGCGGTTCCAGGCCAGGAATATCAGGGAATGACTCACGCCGGTGGCAGCGAACGCGATCCGGCGGTGGTGGGCGATCCAGGGCCGGACTCTGATGGCCAGGTCAGGCGCGCCGCGGAATGCCACCGCCGGGATGTCCAGCCGCCCGGCCTCCTCCAGGGCCGGTCCGGGCGGGGCGAACAGGACGGGTTCCAAGCGGTCGCGCAAACCATCCAGGGTCGCCAACGCCATGCGTTCGGTACCGTACAGATTGCCGCTGTGCAGCACGTAAAGGAACCCCGGTTTCATCCCTCCAGCCTCCTCGAAGTGTGTTTCTGCCCGTTCTCATGGCTGGCGGCCAGTGCGAACTCCTCGGCCAGTTTGGCGTAATAGCCGCCGCCACGATAGACCTCCAGCCGGGTGACCACGAAGCCCACCGCCTTCGGGTCGATCTTTTCCAGGATGCCGGCCGCCCGCCGCAGTTCCCCCGGTTTGACCTGGCCGGCGCCGACCAGCAGCAGGGTAACGTCCGCGATCTCCACCAGGTATTCGGCATCGGCGGACAAAAGCAGGGGCGGCGCATCGATCAGCACGAGATCGTAGGCCGCCTTCAGCTCGTCGAGGCAGCGGCGCAGGGCGGGATAGGCGAACAACTGGCGGCCCGGAGCGGTTCCCGTTCCCAGCCGGGCCGGCAATCCGCCGGCCGCCGGTACGACCGCCGCCGTGACTTCGCCGGAACCGGCCAACAGATCGGCCAAGCCGGGCTGGGCCGAGCCGCCCCGATAGCGAGGGTCAGGCTTGAGGGGATCGGCCTCCACGACCACGGTAGGCACGCCGAGCACGCCGAGTTCGGCGGCCAGATCCAGAGCGAGGTCGGTCACCCCGGCTTCCGGTTTGACGGAGGTCAACGACACCAACCGGCTGCCGTGCATCTCCCGCTCCCGGTTTACGGCGATGGCCAGCCGGCGTAGCTGGTCTGCGCTCATCCGTTTGAGATCGGGGCTGCCGTGATGTTCGACGAACCAGGCGACTGGTCTGTGACCGATGATCTTGGCGACCTGGCCGGTGGTGCGGATGCGCTGATCCAGCATATCGAGCCCGACCGGAGTGGCGGCGCCCAGCGCCAATGCCAACACCAGGACCACGGCGAACAGCTTCTTCCGACCGCCCTTGACCGGCAGCTCCGGCGGACGGGCATAGGTTTCGACACGAACGAAACCGGGCGCCCGCGACTCCAGCTCGAAGAACTCGATACGCTCGTCGATCATGTCGAGCTGCTTACGGCTGCGTTCGATTTCGTCGCTGAGGCTCAGGGCCTCGTTGTACAGCGCCGCGAACCAGGAAGCCTTCTGACGAAAGGATTCGAGCTGGAGGGAGAGTTCCTGTTCGATCTGACGGTCCCGCTTCACGTCGGCTTTGCGCTGATCGATGAAACTCTTCGCGACCTGCTCGGTGAGCTTGGCGACGGTTCGGTTGAGTTCTTCATCGATCTCCTTGAATTCGCGGTCGATCTGGATTTTCAGAGGGTGCCGGGGATCGAGGCCGCTGGCCTGCTGCAGCAGCTCGCTGCGGCGCTTGTAGAGGCTGCCTTTCAGGCTGATCAGCCCCGGGTCTTTCTGGATGGTGTCGAAGGCCGCCGCGGCGATGGCATCCTGTCCGCTCTTCCGGTCTTCGAACAACGCCAGGGCGGCTTCGCTCGCCAGCCGGTTGCGCTGCGCCATGGCCAGGGCATTCTGGCTTTCGATCAGCAGCTTGTCGTAGGGGCTTGCCAGCTGTTCGCTGAATGTCGTCACGCTCAGTTCCTGAGCGATCTCGGTGCGGCGGGCAAGCTTTGCGTCGATTTCACCCTGGATCTGCCCGCGCCGTTCCCTCAGGCTGGTCAGGCGCACGTTGCGGGCGAAAAAGGAGTCCGATTCCCGGGATTTTTCGAGATAGGTGTCGACGATGGTGTTGACCAGTTCGTCGAGATGGTCCGGCGTGGTCGATTCCAGCGTGACCGTGATGAGGTAGCTGTCCTTGACCGGCTTGACCTCGAGCGCCGCTTGCAGTCGTTCGGCGGCCCGACGGTCCGATTCCTTCTTCTTCTGCCAGACATACCGTCTGTCTCCAAGCTTGGCCAGCGATTCCAGCAGTATGTCGTAACGCGGTACCGTCAGTGCCTGATGTTCGATGAACTGATCATAGGCGGGGATGTCCAGCTCCTTGGATTCCTTGAGGATGTTCACGAAATGCGGCGCCACGTACAGCACCGCGGTGGCCGAATAGACGGCCTTGCCTTTGACCCAGGCGAATCCGGCCCCGAAAACGACGACCACGGCCATGACCATCAGCGCGATCCGGCGGTGCCGCCGGAAACTCACCAGCGGCATCAGTGTGCCGGTGGACTGCGGCGGGTTTGGGGGAGTCCCGGGAGCGGTTGCGTTCATCGTGCCGACGCTACATCGTACCGATCTGGCGCAGCATCCAGGCCTGCATGAAAGGGTTGGCCCGCTGCAGGATGAAGCCGATCTTCGAAGCGGTGTTCATGGGCACGTAGATGATGTCGCCGTGTTCCAGCGCCAGCGACAGGCTGGGATCCGGTCTCATGATGTCGCTCAGGGCGATCTGCAGGTTGACGCCCTTTTGCGGCCGGATCAGGTGAATTTCCCCCTGGTGAGCATCCGGCGTGGGACCGCCGGCCTGGCCGAGCGCATCGACGAAGGACATCCGCGAGGTGAGGCGGATGGCCCCCGGTTTGTTGACGGCGCCGAGCACGAAGACCTGACGATCCGATGCGTCGGGGATGTACACCACGTCGTTCCGGTGCAGTTGCACATTGAGTTGCAGGTCGCCCCCCAGCAGTTTCCCGATGTCCACCCAGAGAATACGGTCGCGTCGGATCACTGCACAGCTCGTGAGCACCTGCTCCGGCCGGATCAGTGGGAAAACTCCGGCTTTCGACAGGATTTCGAGCAGCGTCGGCGGCGTGTCGAAAGGCACCGGACCGGGATGTTCGACACGGCCCAGCACTGTGACACGGTTGGATGCGTATTGCAGCACCCGCACCGTCGTGAAGGGATCGCGATAATACTTGCTCAATGCCCTACTGATGGCATGGGCCGCCTGTTCCCTGGTTAGATTCCGCACGGAGATGTTGCCGACCACGGGTAGGGTGACATAGCCATCCGGTCCGACCACCTGCGGCCCGGAAAGCTCGGCCCGGCCGACCACGTCGATGTGGATCTGATCGCCGTCACCGACCCGGTAGTCGGTCACGGTTTCCTCCTGGAAAGCCCTGATCACCTCGGCCGGCGACATGGTTTCGGCTTTCTGCGGTGCACTGAACGCCTGGCGAGCGCCGGGGGTGGCGTCCGGCACCGACTCCCAGGAACCACAGCCGGCCAGGCCCACGCTCAAGGCGAGGGTCGCACTGCGGGCGACCTCACGGAACGGTTTCATGTCCAGGCGTCCCAGTCCGGCGGTGTGGTCGCTCCGCCGCATCGAATCCCGGAGACCGGAAATCATTCGGCTGAAACGAGATATTCGACGGCCCGTTCGGCGTCGGCGAAAACCAGGAAAATCTCGTTCAGGCGGGTCAGTTCAACCAGCGCCTGGATTTCTGGGGACAATCCCGCCAAGACCATTTTTCCCGACCGTTCCTCGATGGCCTTGAAGGCGGCGATCAGCACCGACAGCCCGCTGGAGTCGACGAAACCGACATCGCTCAAATCCACCACCAGCCGCCCCGTGCCTCGTCTCACGACGGCCAGGAGTTCGCTCCTGGCCTGGGCGGCGTCTGCCATCACCAGGCGTCCGCCGAGTTCGACGATGTCCACATTGTCCTGCGTCCTGTGCTTGAGAAGCATTCCCCTTACTCCCGGCAGTCATCGAGAAATGGCCATGCTCGACTATTGTAGTTAGAACGGTTTCACGAAGTCGATGAGATTGCGTCCGGTACTATCCGCCCACGCGCGGACGAATGCTACAATTCCGGGAGCCCGCCGGGCAGCAGGCATCGGTTCGAGTGCCATCGACTGGGGAAAGCATGGAAAACATCGGCAGATTGCTCCTTTCGGCCTACCAGTGCGCGCCGGCCATGGGCTCGGTCTCGCAGATCGGCTGGGAGTGGTATTCCCGGCTGGCCGGGCGGATCCCGCTCACGCTGCTGACCCATGTCCGCAACCGGGAGGCGTTGGAAAAGGCAGGGGCCCCGCTGCCCGGCACCGAGGTCGTCTACATCGATACCGAGTGGTTCGCCGGTCCGCTCTATCGCCTGGCTTCCCGCCTCTTCCCACGCAGTGAACACCCGGTATTCCTGATTTCGTCCCTGGATTTCTTCGTCTACGACTGGACGGCGCTGCGTACTCTCCGGAAACTGCGCAAGAAAGATCCACACTGGGAACTGGTCCATCAGCCGACTCCGGTTTCCCCCCTCGCTGCGACCGCCTTGCACCGGCTGGGCGTGCCCGTGATCCTGGGCCCTTGGAACGGCGGGTTGAAGTCGCCGGCGAATTTCCCCGAAATCATGGCGGCAGAATCCGGCTGGCTTTATCCGGTGCGGCGGCTGGGCCGGTTGGTGGACGGGCTGGTCGGCTCCAGCCGGAACGCCCGTCTGATTCTGACCGCCACCGCGGCGACCCGCGCCGATGTGCCCGCACGTTACCGGCCGAAGTGCCGGGACATGCTGGAGAACGGCGTAGATCTCGAAGTCTTTCGGGCCGCGCCCTGGCCCGAACCGCCCAGCGAGGGTCGGCCTTTGCGCATCCTTTTCGTCGGCCGTCTGCTCCCCTTCAAAGGCGTGGCCATGCTCCTCGAAGCCGTCGCGAGCATCAGTGCCGGTTTCCCGGTCCATCTCGCCATCGCAGGCGCCGGCCCCGAGGAAAATGCACTGCGGCAAAGAGCCGGTGAGCTCGGGATCTCCGACCGTGTGGCATTTCTGGGTGCCCTCCCCCACAGCGAAGTGGCTCGCCGACTGGCCGAGTCCCATGTGTTTTGCCTGCCTTCCATCCGCGAATCGGGCGGCGCAGTGTTGCTGGAGGCGATGGCAGTGGCGAGGCCGGTCGTCGCCCTCGATTACGGCGGACCTGCTGAAATCGTCGACGGCGAAGTGGGCGCGCTGGTGCCTGCCGGCGGTTGGAAACCCGTCGTGGCGGGGCTAGCCGGCGTCTTCGAAGACATCTTCCGTGATCCGGAAAACTGGCGCCGCCGGGGCCAGGCGGGTCGCCAACGGGTCGAACGGCGGTACTCCTGGCCCGCGAAGATCGATGCGGCCTTGTCCCTCTACCGTGAATGCCTGGAGCGCCGATGAGCCCCCCTTGCAGACTTGCTTATCTGGTCAGTCAATATCCGGCCATTTCCCATACCTTCATCCTGCGGGAGGTGCTCGGCCTCAGAAGGCGCGGTTTTGCGATCGCCGTCGCCTCGGTGAACCCTCCGGATCGTCCGCCCGAAAAGCTGACGGCGGAGGAGCGGCGGGAGGCCGAGGCCACTTGGTATCTCAAACCCCGAGGCGCGGCAGGCGCCCTGAGAGCCCTGGGTCGTACGCTCCTGCGCCGGCCAATGGCCCTGGTCCGGGGGTTGTGGTTCGCCCTGCGCCTCGGCGGCGCCGACGGCAGAAAACTGGGCTATCAGCTCGCCTATTGGGTAGAGGCCGTCATGATCGGCGAATGGATGCACCGTGAAGGACTTTCCCATCTGCACGTCCATTTCGCGACGCCTGCCTCCATGGTCGGCCTGATCGCTGGCAAGGTGTTTCCCATCGGCTTTTCCTTCACGGTGCATGGTCCCGATGAATTCTACGACGTCCCCGGTTACCGCCTGGCTGACAAGATCGCAGGCGCGGACTTCATCGTCTGTATCAGCCATTACGCCCGCAGCCAGCTGATGAAGCTCTCGCCGGTGACGTACTGGAACAAATTCGAGATTTGCCGGCTCGGCGTGGATCCCGCCCGCTTCGCTCCCCGCGAGGCCAAACCCGCCGGCGCCGTGTTCGAGCTGCTGTGCGTGGGACGCCTGGTGCCCGCCAAGGGCCAGCACATCCTGCTCGACGCGCTGGCCCGGCTGCGCGCCCGCGGCCGCCGGGTCCATCTCACCTTGGTCGGCCAGGGGCCGGACCGCCCTTCACTCGAAGCCCAGGCTCGCCGGCTGGAACTGGGAGATGCCGTCGATTTCGCCGGGGCCGTCAATCAGGATGAGATCTCCGGCTATTACGCCGCCGCCGATGCCTTCGTGCTGCCCAGTTTCGCGGAAGGGTTGCCGGTGGTGCTGATGGAGGCCATGGCGCTGGGGGTTCCTTGCATCACCACCCACATCACCGGCGTGCCTGAACTGATCAGGGACGGCGCCGAAGGACTGCTGGTCGCTCCGTCCGACGTCGATGGACTGGTCGCCGCCATCGAGCGGCTGATGGACGACCCGGCGCTCGCCAGGCGGCTGGCCGAAGCCGGGCGGATCAAGGTGCTGGCCGAATACGAGCTGAATGGCAGCATCGCGCGGCTGGCGGATGTCTTCGAACGCCGGCTTTCCTCTTCCTGACCACATCGGGGGTTCGGCATGCCGATCGATACTTTCATCCTGTTACCCGGTGTCGTGCTGAGCGCAGCGGTCCTGCCCGGCACTTTCGAGCTGGCCATGCTGACGCTCGGCGGCGTTTTGCCCCGCCGGAAAACCGCCGCCATCCGGGACGCGGCTCCGCTGCGCTTCTGCATCGTGGTTCCGGCGCACGACGAGGCCGATGGCATCGCGGCCTGCCTGCGTAGCATCCAGGGCGCCGAGACGGGGCATCACAGCGTGACGATCGTAGTCGTCGCCGACAACTGCAGCGACGATACGGCCGCCCGTGCCGAAGCCGCCGGCGCACGGGTGCTGGTCCGTGAAGACCCTGAACGGCGCGGGAAGGGGTATGCGCTGGATCATGCCTTCTCGATCCTGCTGAAGGAGGATCACGACGTGTTCGTGGTCGTCGATGCCGACACCCGGGTGGAGCCGAATTTTCTCGGCGAACTCGCGGCGCTGTTCCAGGCCGGTGCCGACGCGGCGCAGACGCGTTACCGCGTCTCCAACCCGGAACAGTCGGTCCGCGCCCGGTTGATGCACGTCGCCTGGCTGGCATTCAATGTACTGCGTCCGCGCGGGCGGGACTATTGGGGCTGGTCCGCCGGCATACTCGGCAGCGGCTTCGGGCTGCACCGCCGGACGCTGGAGAGCGTTCCCTTTGACGCCGGTTCCATCGCCGAGGACCTGGAGTATCACATCCGTCTGGTGCGGGCGGGCAGGCGCGTGCGCTTCTGCGACGGTGCGACCGTGTGGTCACCCATGCCGGCCACGGCTGCGGCGGCTTCCAGCCAGCGCGCCCGCTGGGAGGGGGGCAGGTTCCGGATGATGCGCGAACAGATCCCCCCGCTCATCCGGCAGGTGGCAGGAGGCCGCTGGCCGCTGCTGGAACCGTTGCTGGACCTGCTGCTGCTGCCGCTGGCCTATCATGTGATCCTGCTGGCGCTGCTGCTGGCTTGGCCCTGGCCACCAGGGAGGATAGGGGCCGCCGCCGGTATGGTCATCGTGGGTTTGCACATCGCTGCAGCCCTGGCCGTGGGACGGGCCGGCTGGCGGGACTGGGGAGCACTGGCCGCAGCGCCTTTCTATGTCGCCTGGAAACTCACGTTGGGCAAACGGCTGCTCTCGTCCGCGGGCCGGGATGCCGCCTGGGTACGCACCGAAAGGACGAAATCCGATGAATCCGCCTGACATTTCGGTTCTGATCGTATCGTTCAACACCCGTGACTTGCTGCGCCGGTGTCTGGCCAGCCTGCGCGACCAGGCGGGGGGGGCGGGCATCGAGACCATCGTGGTGGACAACGCATCCCGGGACGGCTCGGCGGACATGGTCGAAGCCGAGTTTCCCGATGTCCGGCTGATACGGAGTCCCGTGAATCTCGGGTTCGGCAACGCTAACAACCTCGCCTTCACGCAGTCCCGGGGGCGCTATCTGGTTCTGCTGAACTCGGATGCCTGCCTGGCTCCCGGCTTGCTCGACGCCGCCTCCAAGCGCATGGATGCCTGCCCGGACGTCGGCATGGCAGGAGGTCGGCTGGTAGGTCCGGAAGGCGGCTGGCAGCCCTCTGCCCGCATGTTCCCTTCCCTGCTGAATGAGTTTCTCGTTCTGAGTGGTCTGGCACATCGTTACCCGAAATCCCGGCTGTTCGGCCGTTTCGACCGAACCTGGGCGGACCCCTCAGAAGAAGCCGGAGTGGATTGGGTCCCGGGGGCCTTCGCGATTCTGCGGCGCGACCTGATCGACCGCATCGGCTTCTTCGACCCGCGTTTCTTCCTGTATTACGAGGAAGTGGACTTGTGCCGTCGGATCAGGGCTGCCGGCTGCAGGATCATGTACTGGCCGGAACTGGTCATCACCCATCTCGGCGGCGAGTCGGCCAAGACTTTGAGCGACATGGAGTTCTCTTCTCACGCTTCGCAGCTCACGCTATGGCGCATGCGGAGCCAGGCACTGTATTACCGCAAATGGCACGGTCTGGCCCTTGCCTGGAGCGCCAAGACGCTGGAGCAGTTATGGCACTGGCTGCGGGCCTTGCGTCACCGTAGATCTGCGCCTGCCAAGGCGCACGAATCCGAGGCGCTGATCCGTCTGTGGAACCGGGCCTGGAAAGAAACCGAAGGCGGCAGGGTGTCGCCGCCGCAACCGTGGTGATTCGCATGTTCGAGCATGTTCGGGAAGACTGGAAAAACTACGATGGCGACCTGACCCGGCAGGGCCTGTGGGTCATGCTGGTCTACCGGTTCGGACGCTGGCGCTACCGGATCGGACCGCGCTGGCTGAGGCTGCCGCTCTCGTTCCTGTACAAGGCGCTGAAACTGCTGTCACAGATACTCACCGGCATCGACCTGCCCTGCGAGGCGCAGGTCGGACGGCACTTCACCATCGAGCACTTCGGCGACATCATCATCAGCGGTGATGCCGTCATCGGGGATGACGTGACGGTCCGCAACGGCGTCACCATCGGGCTGAAGCGTACCAACGAACCCGGTTCCCCGGTGATCGGCAACCGCGTCGACATCGGTGCGGGCGCGAAGGTGCTGGGGCCGATCCGGATCGGCGACGACGTGGTCATCGGCGCCAATGCCGTGGTCATCACCGATGTGCCGTCGAACAGCCTGGCGGTGGGCGTTCCCGCGCGCATCAAGCCGCGGACGGGCGCTGGGCGCTGACATGGCCCGTCACACGGCGATTCCCGGACCCCTGGGAAAACGCCCCCTTTGGCACTGGCGTCTGTGGCTGCTCCCGCTGCTGACCCTGGTCACCAGTCTGCTGCCACGGATCGTCGATTGCATCGTGGCGGGAGCGTTGCTGATTCTGCTGGCACCGCTGCTGCTGCTTCGCGCGCTCGTCGCCAAACTGCGCGCCGGACGGGTCTTCGCCGCCACGGAGAGAGTCGGCCGTTTCCAGGTGCCGTTCCGGCAGCTCGCCTTTGCCGACGATGCCCCTGCCCGCGACTTGGCTGTCCTGCTGAATGTATTGTGGGGAGACATGGCTTTCGCCGGACCGCGTCCGTTGAGTCCCGAGGAGGCCGCGGCGGTGCCGGCGTCCCAGAGCATCCGTTTCCGCCTGCGGCCGGGGATTTTCTCGCCCTACACGTTGCGATCCAGGATCGGCATCGCCTATGAGGGCGAAGGGGAGCTGGACCGCGAGTTCTATTACACCGAAACGGCGGCGGGCAATCTCGGCCTGATGTTGCGCACTGGCGTCGGCGGCTTGGTCGCCGGCGATGCCATACGGCCGGCGCCGGACCAGCTGGAGTTCTTCGGTGTCGCCATCGCCAATACCACCATGAGCGAGGCCATCGACTGGATCGTCCGCCGCGTCCGTGAAGACCGTCCTGCTACCATCGCTTTCGTCAACCCGGACTGCCTGAACATCGCCTATGGCAACCCCGAGTACCGGGAGGTCCTGGGCAAGGTCGAACGGGTACTGCCGGATGGCATCGGCATTCGCTTCGGTTGCCGTATTCTGGGCACCAGCCTGCGCGCCAACGTCAACGGCACCGATATGTTTCCCCGTCTGTGCGAACGTTGTGCGCATGAAAATCTGTCGCTGTTCCTGCTGGGTGCCAGGCCGGGTGTAGCCAGGCAGGCCGCCGAAAACATGCTGCAGCGTTATCCGAACCTCAAGATCGTCGGCAGCTGCGACGGCTATTTCGCGCCGGACGCCGAAAACGAGATCATCGAGACCATCAACCGCTCCGGAGCGGACATCCTGCTGGTGGCTTTCGGCGTTCCCAAACAGGAGCTCTGGCTTTGGAAACACCGGTCCCGGCTCAAGCCACGCGTTGCCATGGGGGTGGGCGGACTGTTCGACTTTTACTCGGGCCGGATTCCCCGGGCTCCGCTTTGGCTGAGGGAAATCGGGCTGGAATGGAGCTGGCGACTCTTGCAGGAGCCGGGACGGATGTGGCGGCGCTACATCATCGGCAACCCCCTTTTCCTCTATCGTGTATGGCGGCAGAAAATTGGAAAGCTCACCCTCTGAGAGACGGTTCGGCCTGGCGGCGATTCTGGCGGGAGCCCTGCTGCTGCGCCTCGTGTTGGCAGCCTTCTGCAAAGGCCACCCCGTCGACATCGGCACCTTCGGCGCCTGGGCCGGCCATGCGGCCGAGGGGCTGCTTTCGTTCTACAGCCCGGGTTATTTCGCGGATTACCCGCCTGGCTACATCTATGTATTGTGGCTGATCGGAAAGTCACGGGCGCTGTTGCAGGTGGGCTTCGATACGCCCGAATTTCGGGTGATGCTCAAGTCGCCTGCCATCGTGGCCGATCTCGCGACGGTCGGAGTGATCCATCGAATGGCGACCGAACGAAACTACGACCCCGCCAAGATACTCGGGCTCGCAGCGCTTTATGCCTTCAACCCCGCGGTGATCGTCGACTCGGCAGTCTGGGGACAGGTCGATTCGGTGCTGACGCTGTTCCTTCTGCTCGGCGTGCTGTGGCTGGAACGGCGGCCCGCCGCTTCGGGGGCGGCTTTCGCGGCGGCGTTGCTGGTGAAGCCGCAGGCGTTGATCTTTGCTCCCATCCCCCTGCTTTGGTTCGGGGACCGGCTGCTCCGCCGGCATACGGCTGCCGAACTGAGTCTTTTCCTGCCAGCCGCGATCCTGGTGTTTGCTCTGGGAGTCCTGCCATTCGCCGCGGTACACGGACCCGCCTGGGTCGTGGAGAAGTACGTATCTACCCTGGCTTCGTATCCTTACGCTAGCCTGAATGCAGCCAATGTGTTCGCCCTGATCGGCGGCAATGGCGCCGATGCGACACAGACGATGCTGTTTCTGAGTTTCAAGACCTGGGGAACCGTCTTTCTCTTCTTCATTCTCGCCTGGGTGGCGTGGCGGGCCTGGTGGGGCATGACCGCTTCGGACCACGTTTACCTGGCGGCCTTTTTGCCGGTTTCCGTCTACCTGTGGTCGATCAAGATGCACGAGCGCTACCTTTTTCCCGCGCTTGCCATGCTGCTGGCCTATCACATCATCAGTCGGGACCGGCGGGCGTTGGGGCTGTTCCTGGGCTTCAGCGCGACGCTGTTCATCATCATGACGCAGGTGCTGTACCTGAGCATGCACGAGATCTGGTACATCTCTCGTTTCGATCCCATCCTGCTCGCCGTCTCGGCGACCCATCTGCTGCTGTGGTTGCTGCTGGCGGGGATCGGAGGGCGAAGGCAGCGCCGCCTCCGGGTACCGGACGGCCCGGGGAGAGAAGCATGCGCGTGATCGTCCTGGCCGACCGCATCGGCCGCGAGCTCTTGCCCCTGACTGATCGCACCTGCGTCGCCATGCTGCCGGTCGCGGCGAGACCCGTGATCGACTACACCCTGGAAATGCTGGCGGCCGTCGGTATCGGGAAGGCGACGGTGGTCGTCGGTCTTTTCGGCGAGCAGCTCCGGACGCACCTGCGCGATGGACGGCATTTCGGCTTGAATCTGGATTATTGGCCGTCCCCCGGCGAAGTAGACATCGCTTTGCTGCTGAGCCAGTTGCCAAAATGCCCGGACAAATCGACCCTGGTGGTGCGAGGCGACATGCTGCGCTCCCCGCTCCTGGGCGGATTTCTCGAAGCGGCCGGCACCAGCGAGGGGTCGGTCCTCCATGGTTGGTGCGAAGACAATCCGGCCGGCCTGTGGCTATTGCGCGGCAGCGCGGACGACATGCGCGGTATGGCCTGGCCGGACGTCCTTTCCGGGGTATCTGCTCCGGAGGCCGGCAAGCTCCTGCTGGAGGGAGGCAACGCCCGCCTGCTGGAATCCCTGCCTGCCTACCATGGGGCCAACCTCGATGCCGTGGCCGGACGCATCCAGGGGCTGGCCATTCCCGGACGGCAGCTCCGGCCGGGGCTCACGGTGGGCCGCAACTCTTCCGTCGCGGCCGGCTGCCTCAAGGACGGCACCGCGCTGGTCGGCAGCCATTGCCGAATCCATCCGAGCGCATGGTTGCAGGGGAGGGTCGTGATCTCCGACGGCGTGATCGTCGACCGTGATGCCCGGTTGTCCGATGCGGTCATCCTGCCCCATTCGTACGTTGGTGAGCTCGTGACGGTCGAAAATGGCATCGTGCGCGGGAACGATCTGCTCCGCGTTGATACCGGTGCCCAGCTCAGGATCGTCGATGCCTTCCTGTTGGCCGATCTGGATCAGGTCTCGATCGGACGCGATTTTTCCGGTTTCTTGAACCGGCTGGCCGGCGTGCTGCTGCTTTTGCTGTCGGTGCCCCTCTGGCCCCTGGCGGCTCTGGCCGCCATCGCACGGCACCCGACCCGGCCGCTACGGTTTCGGCGTCTGCGCGGTAACCGGCTGGTCCGGGATGGCGCCGGCCTGTCGGCGCGGGCCGAATTCACGGCCGCCGAATGGACGGCCGGTGCTCCGATACTGAGGAAGCTGCCCTGGCTCGTGAATGTGGCCAAGGGCGACCTGAAACTGGTCGGCGTGGAAGCCATCACATCCGAGCAGGCCGCTTGCCGCACCGCCGAATGGGAAAAAGCGGCGGACCGGGCTCCTGCCGGCCTGATCGGGCCGACCCAGCTGGATTTACCGGCGACCGCTCTGGCGGAGGAACGCCTCATGAGCGATGCCTGGTTCGCCGCCCAGGCGGGCCCGGACAAGGAGCTTCGCATCGTCCTGCGAGGTCTGCGTGCTCTGTTCAGCCGGCGCGCGTGGTATCCGGGGGACTGAGTGCGGATACTCCTCGTCGACGACGATCCCATCGCAGTACTCGCGGTTGCGGTGTACCTGCGCAAGCTCGGCTACGAAGTCACATCGGCTAGAGACGGTCGCGAGGCCCTCGAGCGGTTCCGATCCCAGCGTTTCGAGTTCGTCATCAGCGACTGGAACATGCCGCATCTCAACGGCGAGGAACTTTGCCGGCAGGTGAGGTCGCTGAAATTGCCCCACTACGTCTACTTCATTCTGCTGACCGGTCGTGACGACAAGGATTCGCTGCTGCGGGGCATGGAGGCCGGTGCGGACGATTTTCTGGTCAAACCGGTCGACCGCGAGGAACTTCGGGCCAGGATCCGGGCGGGTGAGCGCATCCTCAGGCTGGAGCAACAGCTCGACCAGCGCGGCCGGTTGCTGGAGGATATGAATCGTGAACTCAAACAGGCTTACCAGACTATCCGCAACGACCTCGCCACCGCCGCCGCCATCCAGAAGTCCCTCCTCCCCGAGCCGTGGACGTTGCCCGATCTCGAGGTCCGGTCACTGTTCGTCGCCAGCGATTTCCTCGCCGGCGACATGTTCGGCTACTTTCCGCTGGACGATCGCCGTGTCGGCTTGTTTCAGCTCGACGTCTCCGGTCACGGTGTATCCGCGGCGCTGATTTCCGTGGCTTTGAGCAAATGTCTGCTGCAGAGCCGGTCGCTCGACGTCACCGCGGAGGGCCCGCCCGTCCCGACCTGCGGCAGTCTTCCGCCCAACCGGATGCTGGAGGAACTCAACCGTTTCTTCGCCGGTCAGCCCGAAGCGAACAGCTATTTCGCTACGATGATCTACGCCTTGCTGGATCGTGAAACCGGGCGGCTCGACCTTAGCACGGCCGGACACCCTCCGCCCCTGATGTGGAAAGGGGAGACCGGTGATATCGTGGAAAGCGGGGTTCGCGGGCTTCCGCTCGGGGTTCTTGCCGACCGGCGCTATGCCTGCGAATCTCACCGCCTGGCGGCGGGAGACCGGTTTTTCGCCTATTCGGACGGCATAACCGAATGCATGAACCCCGCAGGGGAGGCTTTCGGCGCCGGACGCTTCCGGCGTCTGCTGGAAGAAACCGCCTCTCTGCCATTGGCCGAAGCGATCGGCTGCATCGAAGCGTCGCTGTCGGACTGGCGGGGCCAGGGCAGCTACACCGATGATATTTCGCTGGTCGTCATCGAGAGGAAGTGAGCCGGTGCATCAGGCGATACAGCTCACCATCAGTAGCGAAGCGAGCAACATCAACCTCGTCGGCGTGACCATTCGCGCCTTGTGCTTCGCCACCGGGATTTCTCCGGTGGATGCCGCCCGCATCGAACTCGGCATCGTCGAAGCCCTGAACAACATCATCCTGCACGGCGGTGTCAACGCACCGGTGACGGTGTCGTGGCACCGCGCTCCGCAAAGCATTTCGATCGAGATCGAAGACCGCGGGCGCCCTCTCCTTCACTGGCCGCCGCGCAGCGAATTTCCCGAACCCTTCGAAGAATCCGGCCGTGGCTGGCCCCTGATCGCGGCCTGTTTCGACCGCATCGACTACCGTGTGGAAGCGTCCCGGAACACCCTGGTCCTGGTGAAGTCACGAGGAGTCGATAGCACCTGAGCCGTCCCTCTCAAGCCAGTGAAGGGCTGCGCGCCTCGATCAACCGCACCAGAGCGTTCAGCCGTTCGACATGTTCCAAGCGGAATCCGGCGGTTTCCACGTTCTCCACCGTGCGGCGATTGATATGGGCGCCGACCAGGCGGGATACCCAGGGATCGAGAAGGTCCATCAGCCGGCCGGCCGCTTCCCCTTCCGAACGTACGTGTTCCAGCAGAACGAGTTTGCCACCCGGTTTCAGGACCCGGCGCAATTCCTCGAGACCTCCGACCGGATCGGGCACCGAGCAGAACACGAAGGTGCCCACCACCGTGTCGAATTCCCGGTCGGCGAATGTCAGAGCCTGGATGTCCATGAGTCTGAAATCGGTCCTGGTTCCCAGTCGGGCTGCGCGCCGGCGGGCCCGGCGCAGCATCCGTTCGCTGAAATCCACGGCGGTGACGGACCTTCCTGCCGGATGGAACACGAGGTTTTTACCCGTTCCGACGCCCACCTCGAGCACGCGTTCACCCTCGATCAGGTTCCAGAGACGTTGCCGCCAGCGCCTGAACCACAGGATTTCCATCACGCTTTCGATGAAGTCGAAGAAAGGTGCTATGCGGTCGTAACGGTGGCGGACGGCTTCGGGAGAATCGTTCATGTCCGGCTCTCGAAATCAGCTCTCCTCCAGGCTGAAGACCAGGTCAGCCGCCTATTCGGAGAAATCGACGTACTGGTAAACGGGACTCACCTCGCTGCCGGGAGGCAGGGTGACCAGCTGTTTGAGGAGTCCGTCCTGCAGCCCGTACACCCACCCGTGTAACGTCGGACACCGGTTCTGTTTCCAGCTCTGCTGGATGATCGAGGTGTGGGCCAGATTGTATACCTGCTCGATCACGTTCAGCTCGACCAGGCGACCGACACGTTCCTCTTCGCTGCCCAGTGCTTCTATCTCACCCGCATGCAGCCGGTAGACGTCCTTGACGTGTTTCAGCCATTTGTTGACGATCAATAGCTTTGCACTCTGTTTCTGCAGCGCGGCCTTGATGCCGCCGCAGTTGTAATGTCCGCAGACGATGACGTCGCGGACCTTGAGTACGTCAACCGCATACTGCAACACGCTCAGACCATTGAAATCGGTCATGATCAACTGATTGGCGATGTTGCGGTGGACGAAGATTTCACCGGGCTGGGCATGGACGATGATTTCCGCCGGCACCCGGCTGTCCGAGCAGCCGATCCAGAGTACCGCCGGTTTCTGATCGGCCGACAGTCGTTCGAAGTAGCCTGGGTCTTTCAACAGCTGATCCTTGGCCCAGGCCTTGTTTTCCAACAGCATCCGCTCGAAAGCTTCCATGAGTTCGCTCTTAGGTTTTGAAAGGGAAAGGCGGCACTTCTGTCAAACCGGGACTTCAGCCGGAAATCCTGTACAAAGGGGTGGTATCGGCGTTGTCTTGCCTGTTCTTGGCGGTGCTGCCGGCGTACGCGGCTTTGAAATTTTTCAGATAAACCACGATACGGTCGTCGCGCGCGGCTTCGACGAAGTTCTCGATGGTTTCGAGGATGTCCTGATCCACGAATTCCGCGTAGGTTCCGTCGATGATCAGCTCGCTGTCGGGTTCGACCTGGTCCAGTTGCTCACGCAACAGGGCCTTGTTCAGGAACGAGACGTCTTTGCGCAGTCGCAGCAGATAATGGTTTCCGTGGCGGGTGAGAGAAATGGCGGCATGGAAATTCGCTCGGACGACGTAGTATAGGCCACAGGCGATGCCGACGGCGATCCCTATGAGCAGGTCGGTGGCCAGTATCGCCATGACCGTGACGGCGAACGGAATAAACTGGCTCGCGCCCTTGTGGTACATCTCTGCCACCAAGGCCGGCTTGACCAGTTTATAGCCCGTCATCAGCAGGATCGCGGCCAGCACGGCCAGGGGGATGTGGTTGAGGTAGCGGGCGAGGAAGCTCACGCTTACCAGCAGTAGAAGGCCGTGGATGAAGCAGGCCACCTTGGTACGCCCGCCGGCATTGATGTTGGCCGACGAGCGCACAATCACCGCCGTCAGCGGTAGCCCGCCCAGCAAGCCGGCCAACAGGTTGCCGATACCCTGTGCCTTCAGCTCCCGGTTGGTCGGCGCCACCCGCTTCAGGGGGTCGAGCTTGTCGACTGCTTCCAGGCTGAGCAGGGTTTCGAGGCTGGCAATGACGGCAATCGTGAACGCCACCCTGTACACCGCCGAATCCATGATCCGGCTGAAATCCGGAAAGACGAGCCGTCCGGCCAGATCACCGACTCCCCGGATGTCTGGAAGCTGGACCATGTGCTCCGGCGCGATCTCCCAAGACGATCCCGCCATCGAGAGATTGAACGCCACCGCCCAGGCAATCGCCGCCAGCGGCCCCGGAATCCACGCCAGCAACGGGACGGCACGGACAAGCCGGGACTCCCACAGTACCATGATGACGATGGCAATGGCGCTCACGACGGTCGCGCCCGGGGAAATCGAGTCCATGGCGTGCATCAGTTCCGAGAAAGTGCCCTCCGTGTCCTGAGGCAGATAGGTTTCCTCGCCCAGGATGTCCCGGCCATAGCCGACGGCGTGGGGGAGCTGTTTGGCAATCAAGATCAGGCCGATCGCCGAAAGCATGCCCTTGATGACGGACGACGGGAAATAGGCGCCGATGGTTCCCGCCTTGAGGAAGCCCAGAGCGAGCTGCATCAGCCCCGCCAGGATCAGGGCGAGCAGAAAGTGCTCGAAGCCGCCGAGCTTTTCGATACCCTGCAGCACGATGACCGTCAGGCCCGCGGCCGGGCCCGACACACTCAACTGCGAACCGCTGGCCCAGGCGACAACCAGTCCGCCGATGATGCCGGCAACCACGCCTGAAAGCAGCGGCGCGCCGGACGCCAGCGCAATACCCAGACAGAGAGGGAGCGCCACCAGGAACACCACGATGCCGGCGGGGATGTCCTGGGTGAGATGTGCGAGATAGTACGCGAGATGCTTTTTGACCATGTCCGATACGCTCCAGTCGTAGGGTACAACCGCCCCTTTCTTGCGATTTCGCGGCGAGGCTGGCCCGGTTCGTTCGTCCAGCCGGACGAGGGGGTCTCCGTCCCCCGTTCGCCTGCGGCTGAATTAAACCATGCATCAAGGTTCATTTCAACAATATGGTTTATATAAACCACACGAGCAAGGACACTGCTTTCCGCTCCGAGGTGGGCGCATCCACAAGTATCGACTAAATCATATATTGACAATAAATCTTTTGGTGCCTACCCTTGCCATAGTTTCGCTACGAAACTATGAGTGTCTGCGTGAAGGCGAAGCCAACCGAGCCGTCCACTGGGACGGGATACGGTCGCACGTTCGCGCAGACTGGCACACGACAAAAAAAGAGGAGAACAACGAGATGAACGAAGAAACCCGGACGGGGAAAGACTATTTCTGGATATACGTCGCGCTGGCAACGGCCGCTCTGGTGGGCGTGGTCGTCATGGCGAAGCTGAGTGAGAACGAAAAGTACGATCCCATTCGGGCGCAGCAGAACGAAGAAGTCGCGCGCATGAACATCCGCGTTCTCAACTGAATCCCGAACCGCTTCACCGACCCTGCCGGAAGGACCTATTTATGATCGACACAAGCTTGAAACTCTATTCCTGTCTTCTCCTGGTGCTGGTCTCGCTGCTTCAGGGCAGCGTCTTCGCCACGGAATACATCTATCGCGACCTGATGGGCAATACGCTCCCGCCCCAGAAATGCTCGGCGAGAACGGAAGCCGAAGCCGCTGCATCCGACGACTACAACCTCAAAAAGCACGCCCGGATATTCTGTGAATCCCAGGGCTATGGCTGGCATGTCGAACAGCGCAAAAGTACGGGCAAGCTGGTCTGCGAGGAATGCAGCGAAGGCGGCGACAACGGCCGCTTCCGCTGCCATATGGAAGACGTGGTCGTACAGTGCAAGCGGATCAAACCCGGTTCTGTCGGGTTGATTCCAGGCCAGGGCTGAGGAGCCCGCCTGACGTTCACTGATGAGCGACACAAGCCGGCGTACGGCCACTGTTTCGGGAAAAACTCTGTTGCGTAGGAGCGGGGCGGTACGTATACTGGCTGCCGAGCTGTAACCTGCTCTTTCTCTTGAAGACCAGACGTATAACATTATCTGGAGGACATTTAAGATGCGTTGGGAAAAACCGAGCTACAACGACATGCGCTTCGGCTTCGAAGTCACCATGTACATCTACAACCGTTGATTCCGAACGGTTGGGCGAAAGCGGGGTTCGAGCATTCGAGCCCCGTTTTCGTTTGCGCGGCGGTACAGACTCCTGCAAGCTTCCTTATGATCATTCGTGTGCTCGGCGCCGGCGCCGGCGGCGGATTCCCGCAGTGGAACTGCCGATGCGACAATTGCCGGCGCTTCCGGGAAAAAAACATCAACGCCCGAGGCCGCACCCAGTCCTCGATCGCAGTCAGCGCCGACGGCCAGCGCTGGGTGCTCTTCAACGCCTCGCCAGACATCCGCAGCCAGCTCGAGGCTTTCCCGGCCAGCCATCCCAGCAAGGGTGTCCGTGACACCGGCATCCACGCCATCGTGCTGATCGACAGCCAGATCGATCACACCACCGGCCTTTTGATGCTGCGTGAATCCACCCGCCCCCTGCAAGTGTATTGCAGCGAGATGGTGAAGCAGGACCTCTCCACCGGTTTTCCGCTGTTCCGGATGCTGGAGCATTATTGCGGGGTGGAGCAGCACGCCTTGCCGTTGGATGGGAGCGGCTTTACGATTCCCGGCATCGAGGGCCTGAAATTCTCGACCCACTCGCTGAAAAGCAAGGCACCTCCCTATTCGCCCCATCGCCATGATCCGCACGAGGGCGACAACATCGGCGTGATCGTCGAAAATTTGGAAAACGGCCGCAAGCTCTACTATGCGCCGGGCCTGGGGGAGATCGAGCCGCACGTCCGCGCCGCCATGGAAGCCGCGGACTGCCTCCTGGTCGACGGAACTTTCTGGCGCGAAGACGAAATGCGTCACGCCGGCATCTGCGACAAGCTTGCACGTGAGATGGGCCACCTGCCGCAGTCCGGTCCGGGCGGCATGCTGGAAATATTGAACACCCTGCCGAATGCTCGCAAGGTCTTGATCCACATCAACAACACCAACCCGATTCTGGATGAAGATTCGCCGCAGCATCGTACCCTGAGCGAAGCCGGGGTCGAAGTTGCCTACGACGGTTTGGAAATCGTTTTGTGAGGAGTCCCATGAGCCAAGACACGATCCCCTGGAGCCGCGAAGAATTCGAGGCTCGGCTGCGTGCCAAGGAAAAGTACTACCACATCCATCACCCTTACCACGTGTTGATGGCGAACGGCGAGCTGAACCGGGAGCAGATCCAGGGCTGGGTGGCGAACCGCTTCTATTATCAGATCACCATTCCGCGCAAGGATTCGGCCATCATGGCCAACTGCCCGGACCGCGAAACCCGCCGCAAATGGATGCAGCGGGTGATGGATCACGACGGTTACGGCGATGATCCCGGCGGGATCGAGGCATGGATCCAGCTAGGCATTGCCTGTGGCCTGAGTCGCGAGGACATCACCTCGCTCAGGCATGTACTGCCCGGCGTGCGTTTCGCCGTCGACGCCTACCTCAATTTCGCTCGTACCGCGACCTGGCAGGAAGCCGCCTGCTCTTCGCTCACCGAGCTGTTTGCGCCGACCATCCACAAACAACGCTTGGCTGGCTGGCCGGATCTGTATCCGTGGATCGCAGCCGACGGCTTGGCCTATTTCCGCAAGCGGGTGACTCAGGCCAGCCGCGATGTCGAGCACGGCATCGAAATCACGCTGGATCATTTCAAGACCCGCGAACAACAGGAACGGGCCCTGGAAATCCTCCAATTCAAGCTCGACATCCTGTGGTCGATGTTGGACGCCATGTACCTCGCCTATGTCGACAAAAAACCGCCCTATTTCAACATCGCCTGATTCGCATGAGTCTGCAACCCGATACCCTGTTGGAACTGTCGCCTCTGCTGCGTATGCAATGGGAAGAAGCTCAGCAGCGCTACGTCATACTTTATCCCGAAGGCATGATCGAATTGAACGAAACCGCCGCGGCGATCCTGGAACTTTGTGACGGCCAGCACAATCTCACCAGCATCGTGGAGAAGCTGGAACGGAAATACGATGCCTCGGGAATCGAACCCGATGTGCGCGAAATGCTCGAAAGCGCCCTGAACAATGGCTGGATCAGAGAAATCATCGCTCACTAAACCGCGCTGGCTGCTGGCGGAGCTGACCTACGCCTGCCCGCTGCAGTGTCCCTATTGCTCCAACCCCCTGGATTACGCCCGCCTGGGTGACGAGCTGAGCACCGAAGAATGGAAGCGGGTGCTGAGTGAGGCCCGCGCGCTCGGTGCCGTCCAGCTGGGGCTTTCCGGCGGTGAACCGCTGACCCGCCGCGACTTGGCCGAAATCGTCACCCACGCCCGCCAGCTCGGCTATTACACCAACCTCATCACCTCGGGCTACGGCCTGGACGAAGTCCGCATCGCCGAATTGAAGTCGGCCGGCCTCGACCACATCCAGGTCAGCATCCAGTCGCCGGAAAAGCTGCTGAACGATGAACTCGCCGGCACCGAGTCTTTCGAACACAAACTCGAGGTGGCCCGCTGGGTGAAGCAGCATGGCTATCCCATGGTCTTGTGCGTGGTGATCCACCGCCAGAACATCCATCAGATGCAGCAGATTTTGGAGATGGCGGACGAACTCGGGGCAGATTACCTGGAACTGGCCAACACCCAGTATTATGGTTGGGCCCTGCTCAACAGGGACCATCTGCTGCCGACCCGTGAGCAGTTCGCCGAAGCCGAGGCGATCGCGCAAAGCTACAAGGAGAAGGTGAAGGGACGGATGAAGATCTACTACGTCGTCCCTGACTACTACGAAGACCGGCCCAAGGCCTGCATGAACGGCTGGGGCACGACATTCCTCACCATCGCGCCGGACGGGATGGCCCTGCCCTGCCACGCTGCCCGCGAACTACCCGGGCTGAACTGCCCCAGCGTACGCGACTTCAGCATACGGGAAATCTGGTACGAATCGGCCGCCTTCAATCGTTTCCGCAGCTACGGTTGGATGAAGGAACCCTGCCGCAGTTGTCCGGAGAAGGAAAAAGACTTCGGCGGTTGCCGCTGCCAGGCCTATCTCATGACCGGCGACATGGCCGACGCCGACCCCGTGTGCAGCAAATCCCCGCACCATCATCGCGTGCTGGAAGCCATTGCGTCGACACAGCGATCTGCGAGCGACAAACCGCTGTTCTTCCGCAATGCCAGGAACTCCCGAGCCTTGACGGGCTGACTCACGCCGCGTTGCAGTCAACCCCCGAAAAAAATGGCGATATTCCTTGACATTTCGGGGAATGACGCCTCTTTGGTTTTCAATCCGGCCTCATCAGATCGAACACCATCAGGACATGCTTACCGGTCTTGGTGTTGGTGGCCTTGAAGGTCGCGACGTCGTTCTCCATACCGACGCATTCGATCTCCACCGGTGGATCGTTGTGCTCACTCTCCGGAATCTCGAGCCGTTCGAGCAGATCCGCGTCTTCCTCTTCGGTCAATTCCATGTTGCCGTGCCTGTCGATTCTCATGTCTGTACCCGTTCCACTACGAAATCAATGGGAAGTGGCTATGCGGAGGCAGACATCGGACAGACCGAGCCAGGGATTCCCCGGCTCCAGCCCTTTGGCTACCCGATCGACCCGACAACATAACCGGATGGCATCCAGCACACCGTCCCGGTCGAGCCGTTTGGCGGCTCTGGCGAATGCCTCCTTGCGCTTGTCGAATATCCGCAGGCGGGCCAGCACGCCGTCCATCGGCAGTCCCCTCGTGGTGTCCCTCTGAACCACAGCCAGTGAGCGCAGCTCACGGGTGATGGCCCATAACACCACCGGCGGTGCCACGCCTTCGCCTTCCAAGCCGTACAGGATGCGTAATGTTCGGAGGGTGTGGCCTTCGAGCATTGCCGTGGTGAGATCGAACACGTCATAGCGCGCACAGTCGCAGACAGCCGCCAGGATCTGCTCGTCCTCGATCCGGCCGGCGCCGTACAAGATGTGCAGTTTTTCGATTTCCTGGGCGGCGGCCAGCAGATTGCCTTCCACCCGTGCGGCCAAAAGCCGCAATCCGGACTGATCCGCCAGCAAACCCAAGCGGTTCATGCGCCGGTCCAGCCAGGCGACCAGTTCGCGTCCTTGCAGTGGCCAGACCTGCACGATGACGCCGACCCTGTCGGCGGCCCGTGCCCAGGCGGTATTCAACTCGTCCCGGCTCAAGCGTGGCAGGATGACGATGAGTATCGCATCCGCGGGCGGCCGGTCGAGATAGCGCAGCAGCGCAGCAGCACCTTCCTTGTCAGGCTTGGCGTTGAGGCGCAGATCCAGGATACGCCGGTCGCCGAACAGAGGCACGGAATCGCCGGCCTCCAGAAAAGTGCTCCAGCTGAACCCGGGCTCGACGTGAAACAGTTCGCGAAGTCCATAGCCCCGGTCGCGTGCCGCCATCCGGATGGCATCCGCGGCCTCCCCCAACTGCAGGGGCTCGTCGCCGGACAGCACGTAGAGCGGGGCTAGGCCGCGATCCAGTGCCTCGACCAGTTGATCAGGCCTCAGCCTCAAGATTTGCCACCCGGATTCCGGCTCATCTCGATGAGGACGCGTCGAACCAGGGTTTCGGCCAGTTCCCGCTCCATTTCAGACCTGAGCAGCGATTCCTCCTCGCCCTGGCCAATCGGCGAAAGCTGATTGTTGAAATATTCACGTTTCACCTCGACCTCCTGGGGCGGAATGATGATCTCGCCCTGCGGCGTCGTGACTTCGTACCGCACCCGCGTATAGAGGTCGAACAGGTTGCCGCGACCGCCCAGGTTCAAAGACATCGTGCGGCGTTCGTCAGTTTCCTTGAGGATACGGATCACGCCTTTGGCATCGACCATGTTGCGTGTGAGCTGAGCGCCCGTCAGACGAATCGCGTCCGGAAGCCTCGAACCCACCCGGGTGGAGCCGGCCTTTTCCAGGAAGAGGACCTGACCGGCGCCGTCCGAGGTCTCGCTGCCCCGCAGATGGAAGCCGCAACCGGTCAGCGACGCCACGAGAAACAAGGAAAGATACCGGCAAGTCTTTTCTACACTCATACCACGATGTTGACCAGTTTGCCCGGCACCACGATGACCTTCTTCGGCGGCTTGCCTTCGACGAAACGCAGTACCTGGGCATCGGCCAAGGCGATCTGCTCCACGGTTTCGCGGGAAGCCTCCGTCGGCACGGTGATCTTTCCGCGCAGCTTTCCGTTGACCTGAACCACGAGTTCGATTTCATCCTGCGCGAGGGCCGCTTCATCGACTTCCGGCCAGCCGGCATCGAGAATATCGGTCCCCGGTATGAGCTGCCGCCAGAGCGCGTCGCAGATGTGGGGCGCGATCGGGTACAGCAGCCGGGTCAGCAGCGAATAGCCCTCGAAGGCGACCACGGCAGCGCTGCGGCGGAATGCTACCTTTTCGTCACCTTCGGGCAGGTGATCGCAATTCCAGAACCCCTTGTCGTCGGCCAGGGTATTGAGGATCTTCATCGCCGCGGAGACCACGGTGTTGAACTGATGGCGGACGAAATCGAAATTAGCCTGCTTCAGAGTCGCATGGATCAGGCGGCGGGCTTCTTTGTGGTTCGGTGCCAACGGAACAAGTGCCCAGTCGGTGACCCGCAATTCGTCCCGCCCATATTGCGAAAATGCGGTATTGACATTGAATGCCGCCCGCGTCCATAGACGCTTGAGGAACCTGAATGCCCCTTCCACCCCGCTGTCGGACCACTCCAGCGACTGGTCCGGTGGCGCCGCGAACATGGTGAACAGCCGCACCGTATCGGCGCCGTACCGGTCTATCAGCGCCTCCGGGTCCACGCCGTTGTTCTTCGATTTGGACATCTTCTCGATGTGACCCACGGTGACCGGCGCGCCATCCGACTTCAAGGTCGCGCCCAGCGGGCGGCCCCGCTCATCGGTGCTCAGCTCCACTTCGGTGGGCCCGAAATAATGTTTCTTGCCGCCCTCTTCCCGATAGAAGGTAGGGGCGACCACCATGCCCTGGGTCAGCAGGTTGGTGAACGGCTCGTCGCAGTGTACCAGACCGGCATCGCGCATCAGCTTGTGGAAGAAGCGGGCGTAGAGCAGGTGGAGGATGGCGTGTTCGATGCCGCCGACGTACTGGTCGACCGGCAGCCAGTAATCGGCGCGCCGGTCCAGCATGGACTCGGTGTCGTCCGGGCAGGTGTAGCGGGCATAGTACCAGGACGATTCGACGAAAGTGTCCATGGTGTCGGTCTCCCGCTCCGCCGCGCCGCCGCACTTGGGACAGGTGGTGGAATACCACTCCGGCATCTTCTTGAGCGGTGAGCCGACGTCGATGGTGACATCCTCCGGCAGTACCACCGGCAACTGCTCCGCCGGCACCGGCACGTCGCCGCAGCTCGGGCAGTGGATTATCGGGATCGGGCAGCCCCAGTAGCGTTGGCGGGAAATGCCCCAGTCGCGCAGACGGAACTGGGTGCGTTTCTGGCCGAGGCCTTTGGCCTCCAAATCGGCGGCGATGGCGTCGAAGGCTTGCTGGAAAGCCAGGCCGTCGTATTTTCCGGAATTCGTGCAGCGGCCGTGCTCGGCGTAGGCATCGATCCAGCCACCTTTCGTGTCCACGGTTTCATAGGCGCCGACGGTCGAAACGATGACCGTTTTGATCGGCAGACCGTATTTGTTCGCAAACTCGAAATCGCGCTCGTCGTGAGCCGGTACCGCCATCACCGCGCCTTCGCCATAACCCCACAGGACGTAGTTGGCGATCCACACCGGCAGCTTTTCGCCGTTCAGCGGATGGACCACGAAGCGCCCGGTGGCCATGCCCTTCTTTTCCATGGTGGCGAGATCGGCCTCCGCAGTGCCGCCATGGCGGCATTCTTCGATGAACGCGGCCAGCTCCGGATTGTCTCTGGCAGCCTCGAGTGCCAGCGGATGCTCCGCCGCCACGGCGACATAGGTCGCGCCCATCAGGGTGTCGGGGCGGGTGGTGTAGACCTTCAGGACATCGCTGCCGTCCTCGTAGGGAAAGTGCACCTCGCAACCGTGGCTCTTGCCGATCCAGTTGCGCTGCATGGTCTTGACCTGTTCGGGCCAGCCCGTGAGACCGTCCAGCTCGGCCAGCAGTTCCTCGGCGTAGGCGGTGATCCGCATGAAATACATGGGGATGTCGCGCTTTTCCACCAGGGCGCCCGAGCGCCAGCCGCGGCCGTCGATGACCTGTTCATTGGCCAGCACCGTCTGGTCCACCGGGTCCCAGTTGACCGGCGCGGTCTTCTTGTAGATCAGGCCCTTCTCGAACAGCCGGGTGAACAGCCACTGCTCCCAGCGGTAATACTCTGGTTTGCAGGTCGCGATCTCGCGGTCCCAGTCGACCGCCAATCCCAAGGATTTGAGCTGCTTCCTCATGTAATCCGCGTTGGCGTCGGTCCAGGCCGCAGGCGTGACCCCGTTCTGCATCGCTGCATTTTCCGCCGGCAGTCCAAAGGCGTCCCAACCCATGGGCTGCAGGACGTTCTTGCCGCGCATGCGCTGGTAGCGGGCGATGACGTCGCCGATGGTGTAATTGCGCACATGCCCCATGTGCAGCCGCCCGCTGGGGTACGGAAACATCGAGAGGCAATAGAATTTCTCACGGCCTGAATCTTCCCTGGCCCGAAAAACTCCGCTCTCTTCCCAGATTCGTTGTGCGGTTTCTTCGACGGTCTTTGGATTGTAGGTTTCTTCCATTGGAACCGGTTCGATCAATCAAGCAAAAGTGGCTAGAATACCGGACGCCGCATCTAATCTGAAGCCGAGAACGGCGATGAACGCTAGAAGGAGCGGCAGCGTTCGGGGGAGACAAACATGCATAGGGTCGTATTCAATCAAAAAGGCGGTGTCGGCAAATCCACCATCAGCTGCAACCTGGCCGCCATCAGCGCCGCTCGGGGCTTGAAGACGCTGGTCATCGACCTGGACGTCCAGGGCAATTCCACCCACTACCTGTTGGGGCAGAAGGTGGCCGACCAGGACCGGACCCTCGCCCGTTTCTTCAAGGATACGCTGGGTCTGAGCCTGTTCGGCAAGGGCCAGGATGAGGGCCTGAACGCAGTCATCCACGAGACACCCTACCCCAACCTGTACATCGCACCCTCCCATCCCGAGCTGGAACCGTTGCAGGGACGGCTCGAATCCCGTTACAAGATCTACAAGCTGCGCGAAGCGCTGGAAACCCTATCCGGCTTCGACCGCGTGTTCATCGACACGCCGCCCGTGTTGAATTTCTACAGTCGCTCGGCCCTGATCGCCGCCCGCCGCTGCCTGATACCGTTCGATTGCGACGCCTTCTCGCGTGAGGCTCTGTACAACCTGCTGGCGGTGATCGCCGAGATCAAGGCGGATCACAACGACGGCCTGATGCTGGAAGGCATCATCGTCAACCAGTACCAGAGCCGTGCCAGCCTTCCTCAGAAATTGGTCGAGGAACTGCTGGCCGAGGGCCATCCGGTGCTGGATACCCGGATTTCACCCTCGGTCAAGGTCAGGGAATCGCACAGCGAGTCCAAGCCCCTGCTTTACTATGCGCCGGACCACAAGCTGTCCAGCGAATTCCAGGCTCTGTTCGATGAGTTGGAGACTTAGTTTCCTCCCGGCTCCGCCTGTCTGCCCTGGTGGGAAGAGACGTTGCGTCGGCGTCTTGCGAAACAGATGCCGACGATCCCCGCGCACAGCCCGACCGCGGGCCAGTCACCCCACAAGGCATAGGGTGTGGCGCCCGCCATGGGTTGCATCATGCCGGTCAGCGCCTCCCGTTCGAACATGGGCGCGACTGCGACCGGTCTGCCGCCAGCGTCGATGATGCCGGTGACGCCGGTGTTGGTGGCGCGCAGCATGTAGCGCCCCGTCTCCAGAGCCCGCATCCTCGCCTTTTGCCAGTGCTGGTGAGGGGCGAACGAATCCCCGAACCACGCGTCGTTGGTGACATTGACGAGGTAGGCACCTTCCGGCAGCCCGGTCAGCGATTCCTGACCGAAAATATCCTCGTAACAGATCGAGGCGATCAGTGGATACCCCGCCGCCTGAAGCAGCGTCTGACGATGTGCTCCGGCGGTGAAGTCCGCCAGCGGTATCTGCAGGATGTCCAGCACGAAGGCCAGCACGGGCCGCAAGGGCAGGAACTCGCCGAATGGTACCAGATGGCGCTTGAAATAGCGGCCCGGCTTGGCGCCGAGCGTTACCAACGCATTGTAGTACCGGTTGCCCTGGGCTTCGTAGTAAGGCACGCCGACCAGAACATCGACACCGTGCTGGCGAGCCTCGGCTTCCAGCGGCGCCAGGAAGCTCTCGGCCACTTGCTGATAGAACGCCGGCACCGCCGTTTCAGGCCAAATGATCAGCCGGGAATCCCAGTGCTGGCGGGTCATGTCGACGTACATCTGGACGGTGGTAGTTTTCGCTTCCGGTCGCCATTTCTGATCCTGTGGCACATTGCCCTGCAAGAGCGTCACCTGGATCGGATCACCGGCAGGATGCGTCCACTGCACCTTGGCGAACTGGGTGCTGCCGACGAGTACGACCGCGGCTCCGAGCAGCGCGAAACGGCGTCCCCGCCGATCCAGCAGCCATGCGCTCAATAGGAGGCCGGCCAGGACTGCTAGCAGCCAGCCCACGCCGAACACGCCAAACACCGGCGCAATGCTGCGCAGGCCGGTGTCGGTCTGGCTGTAGCCGATCTGCAGCCACGGGAAACCGCTGAACAGCCAACCACGGAGCCATTCGGTGACGACCCAGGCGGCCGGGAAGACCAGCAACGTCCGAACGAGTATCGAACCGCCACCGGCCTTGACGCCGAGCCAGCCAGCCAGCGCAGGAAACAAGGCCAGATAAGCCACGAACAGCGCGGTCAGGCCGGCGGCCGAAAACACGTCGCTGCCCCCGTATTCGTACATGCTCACGAAGACCCAGGACACACCGATTCCGAACTGGCCCAGCCCGAACAAATAACCGTAAAGAGCGGCTTTGGAGGGAGAAGCGTTCAGCCAGACCCGGAACAAGAGGGCCAGCGACAGCGGCGCCACCAGCGCGTAGCCGAACGGCGCGAAGGCGAACGGTAGCAGAATCCCGCCAGTCAATGCGAGCAGCATGGCTTTCATTTGTCAGCCGGCCGCCGGACGGAGTGAGTCCACAGACAGTCGCAGCAGCCTCAAGAGATGTACGCGCCGGTTGTCGGCGCGAATCACCGTGAAGCGAAACGGGCCGATCTCGATCCGCTCTCCACGCTCCGGCACATGCCCTAGGCGGTGCACGATCATTCCACCGACGGTGTCGTACTCGTCGTCCTCGAAATCGGTGCCGAAATATTCGTTGAATTCCTCGATGGGGGTAATAGCCTTGAGGGTGTATTCCTGGTCGTTTTTCCGGAAGATGTATTCCTCCTCGCCCAAATCGTGCTCGTCCTCGATTTCCCCGACGATCTGCTCCAGCACGTCCTCGATGGTCACCAATCCCGCGGCCGCACCGTATTCGTCGACGACGATGGCCATGTGGCTGCGGGAGGTCTTGAATTCTTTCAGCAGCACGTTGAGGCGCTTGCTCTCCGGCACGAACAGGGCCGGGCGCATGATTGCGGAGACTTTGATATGGCGGTTGCGCAGGCTCTGTGCGAGCAGGTCCTTCACCAGCAGGATTCCCACCACTTCGGCACGGTCATCGGCGATGACCGGGTAGCGGGAGTGACCGGACTCGACGACCAGCGGGAACACCCGTTCCAGTTCGGCATCCTGGGGAACCACGGCCATCTGTGCCCGGGGGATCATGATGTCCCGGACGCGCAGCTCGGACACCTGCAGTACGCCCTCGATCATGTTGAGAGCTTCGGTTTCGATCAGTTGACGCTTTTGGGCATGCCGGAGCGCATCGAGCAACTCTTCTCTGCTCGCCGGTTCCCCGGACAGGAAGTGCACGAGCCGCTCCAGCCAACTTCGATGTTCGCCCGAGTTTCCCTCGCTCATTCCGGCCGAATCTCCCGATAAGGATTTTCCATGCCCAAACCTCGCAGGATCGCGATTTCGCGGTTTTCCATGATTTCGGCTTCCGCCTCTTCGATGTGGTCGTAGCCCTGCAGATGCAACATCCCATGCACGACCATGTGGGCCCAATGGGCTTCAACAGGCTTGCCCTGCTCCGCCGCTTCGCGTTCGACCACCGGTGCGCAGATCACCAGATCACCCAGAAGGTCGTTGGGAACCCCCTCCGGCACCACAAAGGGAAAACTGAGCACGTTGGTCGGACCGGTCTTACCCCGGTAAGTCGAATTCAGGGCAGCGCTTTCCTCCCTATCGACGATGCGGATGACGACTTCGGCGTGCGGCTTTTCCAGTGCCGCCTCGGCCCAGAGCCGGAACGCCGCCGAGTCCGGCACCGCCGAGGTGCTCGCCCGCTGCAGGGTCAAATCGATCACTCGCTGGTCTCCTGTCGCGCTTTTTCATGCGCTTCATAGGCAGCGACGATGCGCTGCACCAGGGGATGCCGCACCACGTCGCGGGTACTGAAGAAGGTAAAGCTGATGCCCTCCACGTCACGCAGCACTTGTAGCACGTGGCGCAGCCCGGATTCTTTGTTGCGCGGCAGATCGGTCTGGGTGATGTCACCGGTGATGACGGCCCGGGAGCCGAAGCCGACGCGGGTCAGGAACATCTTGATCTGCTCGATCGTGGTGTTCTGGGCCTCATCGAGGATGATGAAGGAATCGTTCAAAGTACGACCGCGCATGAAAGCCAGGGGTGCCACCTCGATCACGTTGCGCTCGATCAGCTTGGCGACGCGCTCGAAGCCCAGCATCTCATACAGAGCATCGTAAAGCGGGCGCAGATAGGGGTCGATCTTCTGCGCCATGTCGCCCGGTAGAAAGCCCAGCTTCTCGCCCGCTTCGACCGCCGGCCGGGCCAGCACCAGACGCCGGACCTGTTCCCGCTCCAGCGCGGCAACCGCGCAGGCCACTGCCAGATAGGTCTTGCCTGTGCCCGCTGGACCGATGCCGAAATTGATGTCGTGTTGCTCGATGTTCTGCAGGTATTTCCGCTGATTGGTCCCACGTGCCCGGATCACCAAACGCTTGGTGCGGATCAGCACCTCCTCTTCCGGCACACCGGTCTCGCCGACCAGAGCGTCGAGGTTCGCGGTCTGCAGCGACAGATGCACCCGCTCCGGCGTGACGATTTCGTGCTGGGCCGCATCGAACAGGCTACGGATCACCTCATAGGCGGCCCGCACCGCCTTGCCCGCGCCGATGATCTGAAACTGGTTGCCGCGATTCTGGATTTCAACGCCGAGCCTCCGTTCAATCTGGCGCAGGTGTTCGTCGAACTGGCCGCAGAGGTTCGCGAGCCTGGCGTTGTCCGGCGGTTCCAGAAGCAGCTGTATCGAACTCGGATGATTAGGCAATTTGAGCGGTAGAGTCTGGGGAGATGAAATCTGACTCATGGGCCACGCCGATAAGCCGGCCTCGCAGAGAATTGGGAAGGGATTCGGTGATGACGACATCGACGAACTGGCCGATGAGTCTGGGGTGGCCGGCGAAATTCACAACCCGGTTGTTTTCGGTGCGGCCGCTAAGCTCATTGAAATTCCTGCGTGAAGTACCTTCGACCAGGACCGATTGTATGCTTCCCACCATGCTCGCCCCGATTTTCGCGGCATTGTCGGCAATTTTCGCCTGCAATCGGGCCAGCCGGGCGCGCTTGGTCTCCGGCGGCACGTCATCGGCCATCGCTGCCGCCGGGGTCCCCGGGCGGGCGCTGAAGATGAAGCTGAAGGACTGGTCGAACCCGAGCTGCTCGATCAATGCCATCGTGTCCTCGAAGTCCTCGTCGGTCTCTCCCGGAAACCCTACGATGAAATCCGACGACAGGCTCAGATCGGGGCGGATCTCGCGCAGCTTGGCGACTTTGGCCATGTATTCGGCACGGGTATGCCCCCGTTTCATCAGCCTGAGAATCCGGTCGCTGCCACTTTGGACCGGCAGATGCAAATGACTGACCAATTGCGGGATGTCGCGAAACGCCTCGATCAGGGCATCGGAAAATTCCACCGGATGCGAGGTGGTGAAACGGATGCGATCGATGCCGTCCACCGCCGCCACGTAATGCATCAACAAAGCTAGATCGGCCATACCGCCATCGGCCAGCACGCCCCGGTAGGCGTTCACGTTCTGGCCCAGCAGATTGACCTCGCGGACGCCCTGCTCCGCCAGAGCCACGATTTCCGCGATCACATCGTCGACCGGGCGGCTGATTTCCTCACCGCGGGTGTAGGGTACGACACAGAAGGTGCAGTACTTGCCGCAGCCTTCCATCACCGAAACGAAAGCCTTCGGCCCCTCCGCGCGGGGCTCCGGCAACGCGTCGAATTTCTCGATCGCGGGGAATGATACGTCCACCACCGGCCGCCGTTCGCGCCTGACTTGCTCGAGCATGGAGGGCAACCGGTGCAGGGTCTGGGGACCGAACACGATGTCGACATAGGGTGCCCGTTTCTGCAGAGCCTCGCCTTCCTGGCTTGCCACACAGCCGCCGACGCCGATGACGACCTCCGGACGCCTGAGTTTGATCGGACGCCAGCGCCCGAGCTGCGAAAAGACTTTCTCCTGCGCCTTGTCCCGGATCGAGCAGGTATTGAGTAGGAGAACGTCCGCCTCTTCGGGCGAGCGAGCGAGTTCGAAACTGTCGGAGACCTCGAGCAGATCCCGCATCTTGGCGGAATCGTATTCGTTCATCTGGCAGCCGAAGGTCTCGATGTAGAGCTTTTGCGGCATCAGTCGGGGCGGGGAGCGTTGGGGATCAGCATCAGCGGATGAGGTTATTCTAGCAGAGTCGCCCGCCCCGATTAACAAAGCAGCCGGAACCGGCTGTGACCGAAGGCTCAGACGGCGGGATGCGCAAATTTGAAAGGATTGATCAGCGTCGAGCCCACCCGCAGCAAGTGTGCCTCCGGATAGGTACGTGCCATGAGCTCGCGAACCCTGTCCTCCTCCTGTGGCCGGGTATCGATGAGGATGAGATGCTTCCCCGCCTCGATCTGGTCGTGATAAGCGGAGATCTTCTGGTTCTCGGTGGCCATCCCCATCAGTCCGCCCACCCACACGCCGAAGAGGGTGACGAAACCGAAAATGGCAAGATAGACGATGCCGCCCATGTCCGGACCGAATGGCTGTTCGGTGGCCACCCAGACACTGCCGAGGACGGAAAAGAGGAACCCTACCATGGCGCCACGCTCTGCATAGCGCACCGCATCGGACTTCTGAATGAAATTCGCCGAATGGATGTGGCGGCGATAAAGACCCGCCTGATCCTTGCTGATGACATGGAAATTCCAGTCGCTGATGCCTTCTTTGTGCAAAGCGTCGGATATCCGCTCCACGCTGTCGAGATTGTCCGCCAGGTAATACAGTCGTTTCATGACGCACCTCCTTACCATGTTACGGTACTGATGTCCCGGCACCATCCGCCGGGGTCGAGGGAACTCTTATTACTTTTGCCGGTCGCTGTCAATGCCTCGGTCGGGTACGGGAAAGATTGGCCGGGCTGGGCATTTTCAGCCCACGAAATCAGGACGAGCTGCGGAACAGTTCGCGGCTCTTGAGAGCGCGGCCGTTCAGATGGTGGGCGATGATCCGCCGCATCAGGCGTTTGGCCTCGGTGCGGGTTTGCGACGTGTCGAAACGGCGGTCGCGCAGCGCCAACAGAGTCATTCCATGTACCGCATCGGCCTCGTCGCCGGCGGGAACGGGACCGGCGTCGATGCGATAGCTGTAAAGACGCTCGGGCCGGATGGCCTCTCCGCTCTCGGCCTCGACCCGCAGCTGCAGACCATAGCCGATGGCTTCCAGCAGAGACAGTTCGAAACTGCGCAACGCGGTTTCCAAGTCTTCGCCCGCCGCGAGTGTTTCCAGCCCGCCTCGGTAAGCGCCGAAGAGTCCCGGACAGAGATCGTGCGGAGGCAACAGCCTCATCAGAAGCTCGTTCAGGTAGAAACCACAGAACAGGGCGGTATGCTGCAGCCGAACGCCGATGCCAGCGGCCTCGGCATGGTTCAGGTTAGCAAGCTCGCCGCGGCCGGACCAGGACACCAACAGGGGAACGAACGGCTGCAACACCGCGGCGAATCCCTGCCGGCCGCGACGCGCGCCTTTGGCGATCACGCCGATGCGGCCATGCCTGAGCGTGAACAATTCGAGGAGGAGGCTGGTTTCGCGGTAGTCGCGCCGATGCAGCAGGTAGGCGTGGTCGAGCAGGACCCGGCTCGGATCGCCTCGGCGCGGCGCTTCAGGCGGCATGGGCTCCGGCCAGGTTCATTCGGCATAGCCCAGACCCTGCAGCGCCCGCTCGTTGTCCGACCAGCCGTGCTTGACCTTGGTCCAGAGCTCCAGATAGACGCGCCGCTCGAGCATACGTTCCAGCTCTTTGCGCGCGGCCTCACCCACCCGTTTCAGAACCTCGCCTCCCTTGCCGATGACGATGGCTTTCTGGCCTTCCCGCTCCACCCAGATGACGGCATGGATTCGGACCAGGGTCGGCGATTCCCTGTACTGTTCGATCTGGACCGTGAGCGCATGCGGTACTTCCTGCGTCAGACGGTTGAACAGCTTCTCGCGGATGATCTCCGCCACGAAGAAGCGCTCCGGCCGGTCGGAAATCTGATCCTCCGGATAGATCGGTTCACCCTCGGGCAGGAGGGCCAGAACCCGTTCTTCCAGCACCGCCAGGTTGATGTCCTTGAGCGCCGAAATCGGCACGATCTCGGAGAACAGTCCGGTGGCGTTCGCCTCGGCGAGGAAAGGCAGCAGGGTATCCTTGCCTTCGATACGGTCGACTTTGTTGATCACGAGAATGACAGGAAGCTGCGCCTCCTTGATCCGGGCCATGACCAGTTCGTCATCCGGCGACCAGCCCGCCCGATCCACCAGCCAGAGGATGACGTCGACCCCGAGGAGAGAGGAAATCGCGGTGCGATTGAGATAGCGGTTCATCGCCCGCCGCGCGCCACCGTGGATGCCGGGGGTATCGACATAGATGACCTGGCCGCGCCCGTCGGTCTTGATCCCCAGGATGCGGTGCCGGGTGGTCTGCGGCCGCCGTGAGACGATGCTGAGCTTCTGCCCGAGCAGATGGTTGAGCAGCGTCGATTTGCCGACATTGGGACGGCCCACCAGAGCCACGTAACCTGATTTCAAACTCTGAACCTCGATTGGTCCGAAAGGCGGCTGAGCATGTTTTCCGCTGCCTGTTGTTCGGCTTTCTTACGTGAACTGCCCTCGCCCATGCAAGGTTCAACAGCCAGCGGAACCTCGCAACGTACACGGAAATGCTGGTCGTGTGGCAGCCCCGACTGGTCGATGAGGGTATAAACGGGGAGAGGCAGGCCGCGTCCTTGCATCAGTTCCTGTAAACGCGTCTTCGGGTCCTTTTTCCAGTCGTCCAGCGACAATGCGGACAGCGGGCGCTCGAACAGCTTCAGGATCAGTGCCCGACAGGCGTCGATGCCCTGGTCCCTCAGGACGGCGCCGAGGATGGCCTCCAAGGCGTCGGACAGAATCGAGTCACGCCGGTAGCCGCCGCTCTTGAGCTCGCCGGACCCCAGGATGAGGTATTCGCCCAGCTCCAGCTCCCGCGCGATCTTGGCCAGGGAGGTCTCATTCACCAGTGTCGCCCGGAGCCGGCTCAACACCCCTTCGTCGGCCGAAGGGAAACGCTGATAGAGATACTCTGCGACCACGAACCCCAGCACCGAATCGCCCAGGAACTCCAGGCGCTCGTTGTTTACGCCTTCGGCGCTGCGGTGAGTGAGAGCATTCCTGAGCAGGCCCGGATCGCGGAACGGAATGCCGAGTTTGCGCGCCAGGTGTTCGTGGCTACGGATCAACGGCGTTCGACCTCGATCTGGTCGTCGAAGTGGATCAGCGCAGCGACGTTGCCCACGATGGGTCGCACCACGTCGTAGGCAACCTGGATGCGCAGGGTGCCCTCGCTGCGGCTGATCCTCACGTCTTTCGTCGTCACGGAATCTACCATGTTGATGTCCCAACGCTTCTCCAGCGTCTTGAGAATGTCTTCGCGGGTCTTCTCCAGCAACTGCGGGTCCGATTTCAGCGACTTCAGTGAGCTGTTGACCTTGTAATGATTGAGATAAACCGGTCCGAGGCGGAACAGGAGCAGCAGGAAAAAACCGGCCACTGCCATCAGCAGGACGAAGCCGATGAAAGTCAGACCACGCTGATGACGGGGCATGCCGCCCATGGTTCACCGTCCGGAATTCAGTACCGTGCCGAGGCGCGAAAAGCCGATGCCGCCGTTCTCGAAGTCCCAGCTCATCCAGATGAAAAAGGCCTTGCCCACCAGGTTGGCTTCGGGCACCACCCCCCAATAGCGGCTGTCGTTGCTGTTGTCGCGGTTGTCGCCCATCACGAAATAGCTGCCTTCGGGTACGGTGAACTCGCCCTGCACCGTCGGCTGGCCATGGCGGATCAAAATGTCGTGCTCGACGCCTTCCAGATCCTCTGACAGCAGCTCGGCCCCGCTCATGCTGGCACCCTGCCCCACCCCTTGGTAAATGCCCAGCGATGTCTGGGGCATGGGCTTGCCGTTCACATAGAGCTGCTTGTTGTAATAACCGATCCTGTCGCCCGGCAGACCGATCACGCGCTTGATGTAATCGACGGTCGGATCCTTCGGAAACCGGAACACCACGATGTCGCCCCGCTGGGGCTCGTTCATCTCGATGATCTTGGTATTCAGCACAGGCAGGCGGATGCCATAGGTGAATTTGTTGACCAGGATGAAATCGCCGATCAGAAGCGTTGGCATCATGGAACCCGAGGGGATGCGGAACGGCTCCACCAGAAACGAACGCAGCAGCATGACGACGAGCACGATCGGAAAGAACGACCGGGCATATTCCACCAAGATCGGCTCCTTGTGCGCCGTGCCTTCTGGCAGGGGGTGCCGTTTGAGCCAGAGCGCGTAACCGCCCCATACCGCACCGGTAACGAACGTGGCGGCGACGAGAAAAAACGAGAAATCGTAGTCCATCGGGATGACCGTTATCAGGAATCCTTGTTGACGCGCAGGACGGCGAGGAATGCCTCCTGGGGAATGTCGATCTTGCCCACCTGCTTCATACGCTTCTTGCCGGCTTTCTGTTTTTCCAGAAGCTTGCGTTTGCGGGTGATGTCGCCGCCGTAGCATTTCGCCAGGACGTTCTTGCGCATGGCCTTGACCGTGGAGCGGGCGATGATCTTGGAGCCGATGGCGGCCTGGATCGCCACTTCGAACATCTGCCGGGGGATCAGGTCCTTCATCCTCTCGACCAGGTCACGGCCGCGATTCATGCTGATGTCGCGATGCACGATCAGTGAAAGCGCGTCCACCTTTTCACCGTTGATCAGGATGTCGAGCTTGACCAGGGGCGCCGCCTGGAACCGCAGGAATTCGTAATCGAAGGAAGCGAAGCCACGGCTGCACGACTTGAGCCGGTCGAAGAAATCGAGCACCACCTCGCTCAGGGGCAGTTCGAAGCTCAGGGCTACTTGTCCCCCCATGTATTGCAGCTTCTTCTGCACCCCGCGCTTTTCGATGCACAGGCTGATGACCGCACCGAGGTAATCCTGGGGAACCAGAATGTTGGCCTCGATGATTGGCTCACGGATTTCCTCGATCTCGTTCGGGGGCGGCAGGTCGGCCGGATTGTCGACGGGGACCACCGTGCCGTCGGATTTGGCCACCTCGTAGACCACGGTCGGCGCGGTGGTGATGAGGTCCAGGTCGTATTCGCGCTCCAGCCGTTCCTGGATGATCTCCATGTGCAGCATGCCCAGGAAACCGCAGCGAAAACCGAAACCCAGTGCCTGTGAGACTTCCGGCTCGAAATGGAGAGCGGCATCGTTCAGATGCAGCTTGTTGAGCGCCTCCCGGAGACTCTCGTAATCGTCCGATTCGACGGGATAGAGGCCGGCGAACACCCGCGGTTGGACTTTCTGGAAACCGGGCAGCGGCTCCGTCGTCGGACGGTCGGTCGCGGTGATGGTGTCGCCCACCGGCGCGCCGAAAATGTCCTTGATACCCGCCACCACGAAGCCCACCTCGCCAGCGCCCAGCACGGTCTTGTCCAGCGGTTTGGGCGTGAACACACCCAGCTTTTCGACCAGATGGCTCTTGCCGGTCGACATGATGGTGATCTTCTGCTTGCGTGAGATCGCGCCGTTCACCACTCGCACCAGGGACACCACCCCGAGGTAGTTGTCGAACCAGGAATCGATGATCAGTGCCTGCAACGGTCCCTCGGCGTCGCCCTTGGGCGGCGGGATCTTTTTCACCAGCTCTTCGAGGAGGAGATCGACGCCGAAACCGGTCTTCGCGCTGATCTCCACCGCGTCTTCCGCCGGGATACCGATGATCTCCTCGATCTCGCTCTTGACGCGGGCCGGATCGGCCGAAGGCAGGTCGATCTTGTTCAGCACGGGCAGAACTTCCAGTCCCTGCTCGATGGCCGTGTAGCAGTTCGCCACGCTTTGCGCTTCCACGCCCTGGGCGGCATCGACCACCAGCAGCGCGCCTTCGCAGGCTGCCAGCGAGCGCGACACTTCGTAGGAAAAATCGACGTGCCCCGGCGTATCGATGAAATTGAGCTGGTAGATACCGCCGTCCCTGGATTGGTAGTCCAGGGTGACGCTCTGGGCCTTGATGGTGATGCCGCGCTCACGCTCGATGTCCATGGAATCGAGCACCTGTTCGGCCATTTCGCGGTCGCTCAGTCCTCCGCAAATCTGGATGAAACGGTCTGCAAGCGTCGATTTTCCATGGTCGATGTGCGCGATGATGGAGAAGTTGCGTATATGCGTCTGGTCGGTCACTGCTTTTCGTCTTTCAATTTCATCGCCAGGAAGATGGAGCCATCGCGCCGCTGCACCAGCACCGCCAGCGATTTCCCTGCCGGCAGGGTCTTCTCCAACTCTACCAATTGTTTCACGCCGTTGATTTCCTTGTCCTGAATCCGGAGGATCACGTCTCCGCGCCGCAGCCCTGCCTCGTAGGCGGGACCGGGATTGACGCCGTAGACGAGCACCCCGCCCCGTGGCACCTCGAACTGCTCGCGCAGTTCCGGGGTCAGATCGGCCACGCTGGCTCCCATGCGCTTCAGCGGTACCGCATCGGGCTCGGCGGCACCCATCGCCGGTTCTTCCTCATCGGGGAGCGCTCCGATCTTGATACTCAGCTCCTTGATCGCACCGTTACGTAACAACTTGATTTTGGCGACTTCGCCGACCTTGGTCATGCCTACCATGGGCGGCAGCGCAGCCGACGTGTCCACCGCCTGGCCGTTGAATTCCAGCACGATGTCGCCGATCTGGACGCCGGCCGCTTCGGCCGGGCTCTTCGAAAGAACCTTGGATACCAGGGCGCCTTGTGGTTTCTTCATGCCGAAGGACTCGGCCAGCTCTCGCGTCACGTCCTGGATCTGGACACCCAGCCAGCCGCGGGAAACCCTTCCGCTGGCTTTGAGCTGGTCCACCACCTGCATGGCGACTTCGATGGGAATGGCGAAGGACAGCCCCATGAAGCCCCCGGTACGGCTGTAGATCTGGGAATTGACGCCGACCACTTCGCCGTTCAGATTGAACAGCGGTCCTCCCGAGTTGCCCGGGTTGATGGCCACGTCGGTCTGTATGAACGGCACGTAATTGTCGCTGGGAAGGCTGCGCCCCTTGGCGCTGACGATGCCGGCGGTGGCGGAATGGTCGAATCCGAAAGGCGAGCCGATGGCGAGCACCCATTCGCCGACCTTGAGCTTTTCGGACGACCCCAGCTTCACCGTGGGCAGCTGGCTGGCCTCGATCTTGAGCAGGGCGACGTCACTACGCTTGTCGGACCCAACGATCTTCGCCACCAGCTCCCGCCGGTCCTGCAGTCGCACCACGATCTCATCGGCCCCTTTCACGACGTGGTGATTGGTGATGATATAGCCATCTGCCGACATGATGAAACCCGAACCCAGGGACTTCGCCTCGCTCGGCTGGCCGTCGCTACCCCCGCCTTCGCCAAAGTAATGCCGGAAAAAATCGTCGAACGGCGTGCCCTCCGGAATCTCCAGACCCTCCGGCATCTGCTGTTCGTTGGCGGCCACTTTCTGGGTGGTGCTGATGTTCACGACGGCGGCGTTGTTCTGTTCAACCAGCTGGGTGAAATCGGGAAGCTGGGCCCGGGCTGGCGGCGAAACGGCCAGCACCAGCGCCGCACAAATGGCGCCGACAAAACGGTATCGGTCAAACATGGTGACTCCTGAGTGCAAAGGCGGCGGTCGCCGGCGCAGCCGGAAAACTCCAGCCATCTCAACGGGAAATGCGGCGAATGAATACGGGATGAAGATTCTGCCGTTGGAGGCTGGGACAATACTTGAGCAACACGAGCGTCAGCCCCAGACCGACCAGACCGCCGGCGATCGACCCGGCCTCGGCCGTAGCGGACAGACCCTGCGCGGCCAGCAGCTTGCCCAACAAGGCGCCCCCGATCAGCGAAAACAGAGGAAAAAGATACATCCGAAATGAACCGGCGAGGAGGGCGCCTTCTTCCACCCCGATGATGACGCGGTCCCCCGGTGCCACCCGGGCCTCCGTAGCGACCCGGAGGCGCAGGGGTTTGCCCCCCAGCAGCCTTGCCACCAGGGAAGTACTGCACCCCCCGGCACAGCTCCCACATGCCGACTTCCGAAACTTTTCCACCCAGATCGCGTGTTCTTCGACCTGGGTGACTATCGCCTCTTCCTCAATCATTCACGTCACGGTCATTCTTTGGATTTCTGGTGCTGGATTCCATTGGCGATCATATGAACCGTCTTGGGCGGAACCTCTCCCATCACGGTCACGACGAAGCCGTCGATCTTCCGGGTATAAGCATTCACGGCACCGATTTTCTTCAGCTTTTCGACGAAGGGCTCATCCTTTGGTTCATCCACATAAATTGAAACAGATGAAAGCCCGTCGCTCAACAATATGTGTTCGATGGGATGTCTCAGTGGAGGATGCTGGACCCGGCTGTAGCCGCTGATCCTGAACCCGACGGGGACACTGTCCAGACTCCAGTCCATCGCCTCGATGGGTATGATTTCCCGGTTCGACGATTGTTCCGAATAGTCACCCGATGCCGGCATCGGCGTCACCTCCCGGCCGGGCGCCTCACCGGACACTTCCAGGGAGATGAACACCATCTGCTCGACCGGCTTGCCGTTTTCGTCGAGGAGTTCGAAGCGGAGCGGCAGACGGGACTCCGTGTCGATCCAGACCTTGCGCCCGTAACGGTAGTCGTCGACCGGCACGATCTCGATGGTCTGAGTGTGCCGTTGCGCCACGTACTCCTGGTCTCCGACCAGGAATGCGTAATAATCGCACAAGCCCACGAACGATTCGGGAAGGTCGACCAGGAAGGAGCGACTCACCGGCACGCGTTCTGTCATGACCGACTTCGTCTCAGGAAAGAAGAACTGGACCCGATCCCCGTCCCGGACGATTTCCCGCATCGGGCTGTTCAGCGAGGTAAGCCGCTCGTGCTCGACGCCATTCGCCATGCTGTGGACGAACTCCATGCCGTTCACCTTGTCGTCCTTCAGGTAGGCTACCCGCCCCCGATAACTGAGGCGGCTCATGGCCTCGCGCATGCCCGTCAGCCATTCCACACCCGCGCGGGCACCGAGTGTCTGCGGCGTATCGCCGGCGAACGACGGTTGCGGCGGCTCAAATGCGACGGCGGCCCCCAAGGCCGCCGCAATCAGTCGAACTCTGGACATGGCTGGGGTCGAAGCGGGTTACTGTTCAATAGCTGACCATCCTCATGTAGGGCATCAGTGTTCCTGAGCCCGCCACATGGGAAGTGCCACTGTGCGCCAGAAGATAGGCCCGCATTTCCGGATCCAGTCGCGCCTCGGCCAAAGCCACGCCCGCACCGGCGGACAGACCGCCGTCCATGGCGGCGAAACCGCTCACGCCGCGCCAGACAAAAACCGCCACTGCCGCCATAGAAGCCGCGAGCGCTCCAGTGACGATGTGCCGGCGCAATCTGTCGGAGGCTCTCACCCGCGCGGGCGCGAGAATCGTTGGCTCGAGCGTGATCCTGCGAGCCACTGCCTCCGCCAGCCCGTTGCCAACGGGGACTCGTCCGGTGCGGAGCACTTCGCCGATCAGGTAATACCGGCTCACGGTGGAGCGGACGTCCTCCCGCTTTTCGATCAGCCGCAAATAGCCTTCGGCTTCGGTCGGGTCCATCTCGTTGTCCACGAACACCGAGGCTTTTTGCGCTATATGCTCTTCCAACATCGTTCGATTCCTGATCCTCAATCAGTCGAGTAACGGCCGGAGCCGTTTGTCTATGGCTTCTCTCGCCCTGAAGATACGGCTGCGGACGGTGCCGACCGGGCAGCTCATGACTTCCGCGATTTCGTCGTAACTCAATCCGTCCAGCTCTCTCAGAGTTATAGCCAGCTTGAGTTCCTCCGGCAACTCGTCCAGCGCCGATTGAATCGTTGCCGCCAGCTCGTCACTCAAGAGCGCCGCTTCGGGCGTATCGACATCCTTTAGACGATGGCCATTCTCGAATTGTTCCGCCGATTCGACGTCGAATTCGTCTTCCCTGGGACGGCGCGCGTGGGTGACGAGGTAATTCTTTGCCGTATTGATCGCGATGCGGTAAAGCCAAGTGTAGAACTGGCTGTCTCCGCGAAATCCAGGCAGGGCCCGGTAAGCCTTGATAAAGGCTTCTTGCGCCACATCCAGGGATTCGTAGGGATCCTTGATGTAGCGGGAAATGAGCTGGGTGATTTTGTACTGATACTTTCTGACGAGTAAGTCGAAAGCTCTTTTGTCGCCGCGCTGCACCCGCCCGACGAGTTCATCGTCCAGTTCTTCACTCATCTCCATTCCACGCATCGCCTTGGACATCACACCATTTCCTTCCGGGAAATCCTCGGAATCGCGGACATTCACGATCCACTGCTGGAACGGATAGACGGAAACAGGCTTCTGATTATCTTACGTTCGGAAGTGCGCTTCAACGGAATGCCGATTTACTGTAACATGCCGTCAACACGACGATACCCATGGACAAGGACATCACCTACGACGCGCTCATCATCGGCAGCGGCGCTTCGGGTCTCAGCCTGGCTCTGAGGCTCGCCGACCGGGCCCGGGTCGCTGTCCTGTCGAAGGTCGCCCTGAGTGAAGGCAACACCCGCTACGCCCAAGGCGGCATTTCCGCGGTCCTGGATGCCCAGGACTCACTCGAATCGCATATTGAAGACACGCTGGCGGCCGGTGCCGGTCTGTGCGATTCGGACATCGTGCGCTTGGTGGTCTCCCAAGGCAAGGAGTGCATCGACTGGCTGCTCCAGCACGGGGTCGCCTTCACCGAAGTCGAAAGCACCGACGGCGCTCATCATCTGCATCTGACCCGGGAAGGCGGACACACCCACCGGCGGGTCGTGCATGCCGCCGACGCCACTGGTCGGGCCGTGGAGTCATCGCTCGAGCAACATGCCCGGGCCCATCCCAGCATCGACCTGTTCGAATACCACAACGTCATCGACCTGATCACCTCCCGCAAGCTCGGCCTCGCCGGCCCGCAACGCGTGCTGGGCGCCTACGCGCTGGATACGAGAACCCACCGTACCCGCACGTTCCGCGCGCGCGTCATTGCGCTGGCGACCGGTGGTGCCAGCAAGGTATATCTTTACACCAGCAATCCCGACGTTTCCACCGGCGACGGCATCGCCTTGGCCTGGCGGGCCGGTGCGCGAGTGGCGAACATGGAATTCATTCAATTCCACCCTACCTGTCTCTATCATCCCCACGCCCGGTCGTTTCTGATTTCCGAGGCGGTGCGCGGAGAAGGCGGCCGCTTGCTGTTGCCCGATGGCAGCCCCTTCATGCAGCGGTTCGATCCGCGTGGTGAACTGGCTCCCCGTGACATCGTGGCGCGCGCCATCGACCATGAAATGAAACGCCTCGGCGCCGATTGTGTCTACCTCGACATCAGCCATCGGCCGGCCGATTTCATCACGAGCCATTTCCCGACGATTCATGCACGCTGTCTGGAATTGGGGATCGACATGACCCGTGAGCCCATCCCGGTGGTGCCCGCAGCCCATTACACGTGTGGCGGAGTGGTGACCGACCGGCTGGCGCGGACGGACATCGATGGCCTTTACGCAGTCGGCGAGGTGGCCTGCACCGGCCTCCACGGCGCCAACCGCATGGCCAGCAATTCTCTGCTCGAATGCCTGGTCTTCGCCAAGCAGGCCAGCCTGGACATCCTGGAGCGTCTGAACGAGATTCCTGCCCCCCCGCCGCTGCCGGACTGGGACGAGTCGCAGGTCACGGACTCCGACGAAGAAGTCGTCGTGTCCCACAACTGGGACGAAATCCGGCGCTTCATGTGGGACTACGTCGGGATCGTCCGGACCGACAAACGACTGCAGCGCGCCCTGCACCGGGCGGAGCTGCTCAAGCAGGAGATCGCCGAGTACTACGGCAACTTCCGCGTCACCAGCGATCTGCTGGAGCTTCGGAACCTGATCATCGTGGCCGAACTCATCATCCGTTCGGCCCTCCTGCGGAAGGAAAGCCGTGGGCTGCATTTCACGCTGGACTATCCGGAGCGGGACGAGACCCGCCCGCCGCGGAACACCATACTCCAGCCCTAAGGACGCCAGGGTCAGGCCGTACGGCCGTACATACGGACCTGATGGGCCAGACGCTCGGCGTGCTCGTCACGTAACTGAGCCCAGTCGAAACGCCAGTTCCAGTTTTCGCCCACCGTACCCGGCGTGTTCATGCGGTGGCCCCGCCCCAGCTCCAGCACGTCCTGCATCGGAACGATCGCAAGCCGTGCGACTGATGCCATCGCGGCCTGAACCAGCGCCGCCGGCATGGGGAGACCGGAGCGCCCGAGGTAGTCATAGACATATCCCTGCCGCTCCGCCGACAGCCCTTCGAACCAGGACAGGGTCGTGTCGTTGTCGTGTGTACCGGTGTAAACGACGCTGTCGATGGCATGATTGTGGGGCAGGTACGGATTGCAGGGACCGCCTTCGAAAGCGAACTGGAGTATCCGCATGCCGGGGATGCGGAAACGTCGCCGCAATGCCTCCACCTCGGCGGTGATGATGCCAAGGTCCTCGGCGACCAGCGGCAAGGACTCCCCGAAGGTCTCGGTACAGCGCGACAATAAGGCCTCGCCGGGAGCCTTGACCCAGCGTCCATTCATCGCCGTTTCGGAATGGGCGGGAATTTCCCAGTAGGCCTCGAACCCCCGGAAATGGTCGATGCGGATCAGGTCGTAGAGGTTGAGCTGGGTGCGCAGGCGGTTCAGCCACCAGGAGAAACCCGAGCGCTCCATGCTTTCCCAATTGTAGTGCGGATTTCCCCAGCGCTGGCCGGTGGCGGAGAAGTAGTCGGGAGGTACCCCGGCGACGACGCGCGGCTCTCCGTCTTCGCCCAGTTCGAAATATTCCCGCCCGGCCCAGACTTCCGCGCTGTCCGATGCGACGAAAATCGGCATGTCACCGAACAGCAGCACGCCGAGCTTCTTGGCATAGTCATGCAAACCCTGCCACTGTTCGAAGAATACGAACTGTTCGAAGCGGACCCTGGCTATGATGTCGGCATACAACGTGCTGGCCGATGCCAGGGCATCGGGTTTGCGGTCCCTCAAGGGCTTGGGCCAGGCCTGCCAGGGCAGGCCACCGTTGACCTCCTTGAGTGCCGCGTAGAGGGCGTAGTCGGCCAGCCACCAGTCGTTCGCGCTGACGAAATCGCCGAACGCGGAACACAAAGCATCGGAAGTTCCGCGCCGGCGGAAGGAATCGAAAGCACGTTCCAGAGCCCACTGCCGGATCGCTTTCGCATCTTCAGCGGGAGGAATGGCATCGGCTTCCAGCAGTCCGCGCGCAATCAACCAGTCCAACCCGATCAAGAGCGGATTGCCGGCGTGCACGGATGTACACTGATAAGGTGAACCGTCCTCGTGGGTGGGATTGATGGGCAGTGTCTGCCATACCGAAATACCCGCCGCCGCGAGGAAATCCACGAAACGGAAGGATTCGGCCCCCAGATCGCCGTTTCCCGGTCCGCCGGGCAGGGAACTGATGTGGAGCAGAATACCCGCGCGGCGCCGGTCGAAAATTCCGTGAGCATCCATGGGGCTGTGACACCGAAAACAACGGGTGGAGCGGCGGTCCGGACCCTCCGGCCTGCACCTTCCGAATCGCAATCAGCGGTGGAAATGCAGCCTCTGGCCGAGACAATCGGGGGTCACCAGAACGATGCCCTCGGGGCTGACGTAAAACCGTTTGCGGTCATCCTCGAGGTTTTCGCCGATGACGGTATTGGGCGGAATATTGCAACCCTTGTCGATCACCGCCCGGCTGATCCTGCAATGGCGCCCGATGTTCACGTCGGGGAGGATCACCGAATCCAGCACGCGTGAAAACGAGTTCACCCGTACATTCGAAAACAGCAACGAGTGGCGGACTTCGGCGCCGGAAATGATGCAGCCGCCCGAAACCATGGAGTCCACCGCCATGCCGCGCCGGTCGTCATCGTCGAACACAAACTTGGCCGGCGGGGTCTGAGCCTGATAGGTCCAGATCGGCCATTCCTGGTCGTACAAATTCAGTTCCGGATCGACCCCGATCAGCTCCATGTTGGCGGCCCAGTATGAGTCCACCGTGCCTACATCGCGCCAGTAGGCCTGCACGCCGCTCTGGGCGTTGCGGAAGCGATAGGCGAAGACGCGGTATTTCTGAATGACCTGGGGGATGATGTCCATGCCGAAATCGTGGTTCGAGCCGGGGGTGTCGGCATCCTTGATGAGCTGCTCGAACAGGAAAGCCGTGTTGAATATGTAGATCCCCATGGATGCGGCGGCGTGATCGGGGCGGTTCGGCATGGGCGGCGGATCGGAGGGCTTCTCGACGAATTTCCGGATACGCTGCTCGCCGTCCATCTGCATGACACCGAATGCCTTCGCATCGGCAAGCGGCACTTCCATGCAGCCGATGGTGAGATCGGCCTTCCTTTCCACGTGATAGGCCAGCATCAGGCCGTAGTCCATCTTGTAGACGTGGTCACCGGCCAGGATCATGATGAACTCGGGGTCCCGCTGGCGGATGATGTCCAAGTTCTGATACACCGCATCCGCCGTGCCTGCGTACCAGCTTTCCTGCAGACGCTGCTGGGCAGGCATGATGTCGATGAACTCGCCAAGCTCTCCGCGCAGGAAGCCCCAGCCCTGCTGAATGTGGCGGATCAGTGAGTCCGCCTTGTACTGGGTCAGCACGCCGACCTGGCGGATTCCGGAATTGACGCAGTTGGACAGCGGGAAGTCGATGATCCGGAACTTGCCGCCGAACGGGACAGCAGGCTTGGCGCGCCATTCCGTGAGCTTCTGCAGCCGACTTCCGCGCCCGCCCGCCAGGATGAGGGCCAGGGTTTGCCGGGTCAGCCGACTTACGAAACGGGATGAGGCGTGCATCGACTCGGGCATAGGGGACTCCTGATTCCTGGCTGGGGCAAACGCGGTGGGAAATCTGGTAACATCCTGCCGCAGATATCGCATATTCCGGCACCGGCGTGCCGGCATTGTACTATCAGAAATCCAGCAAAGTGAATCGGACCGGGAGGGATGCGGTTTGACGGACAGCTCGACCTTGGCAGAACTCTCGCCGGACTTCCAGCGCATCGTTGAAGCCCGCCATCACGATCCGTTTGCCGTACTGGGCCGCCACCGGCGGGACAACCGGGATCTCATCCGCGCTTTCCTGCCTCAAGCCGAAGAAGTGCGGGTCGGATCCGCCGGACGCGTCATGGAGCGCATCGCTGGTACCGCCATTTTCGAATGCGAGGTCGAGGCGGAAACCACCGATCTGCACTACAGGTTGTATTGGACCGACCAGACGGGACAGACCCACAGCTTTATCGATCCATACACCTTCCCTCCCCGGCTATCCGACTTCGATCTCTATCTCTTCGGAGAAGGGCGGCACTGGAACATCTACCGCGTTCTGGGCGCCCATCCCCACAGCGTCGACGGTATCGACGGCATCCTGTTCGCGACCTGGGCCCCTAACGCCGAACGCATCAGCGTAGTCGGAGAATTCAATGGCTGGGATGGTCGCCGGCACCCCATGCGGGTGCGTGGCGCCAGCGGCGTGTGGGAATTGTTCATTCCGGAACTGCAGCCGGGGCTGCTGTACAAGTTCGAGATACGCAACCGGGCGCATGGAACCATCCATCTCAAGAGCGACCCCTACGGGCGCCAGTTCGAACTTCGGCCGAACACCGCCTCGATCATCACCCGCGAGAGCGGCTATGCCTGGAATGATGCCGACTGGCTCGCACAGCGCAAGGATTGGCCCTGGTTGCACCGGCCACTGTCGGTATACGAGATGCATGCCGGTTCCTGGAAGCGTGATCTCGAGGGCGGATATCTGAACTATCGCGATCTCGCCCACGAACTGGTCGACTACGTCAAGTCGGCGGGCTTCAGCCACATCGAGCTGATGCCGGTGACGGAACATCCGCTGGACGCCTCCTGGGGCTACCAGACCACCGGCTATTTCGCTCCCACCAGCCGCTTCGGCACGCCCGACGATTTCCGTTATTTCGTCGATCATTGCCATCGGAATGGCATCGGTGTGATCCTGGACTGGGTCCCGGCGCATTTTCCCAAGGACGCCCATGGTCTGGCCCGCTTCGACGGCACCGCACTGTACGAGCACGAAGATCCTCGCTTGGGCGAGCACCGCGATTGGGGCACGCTGATCTATAACTATGGCCGCAACGAGGTCAAGAATTTCCTGCTGGGCAGCGCGCTGTTCTGGCTGGAGGAATTCCATCTCGACGGCCTGCGCGTCGATGCCGTCGCCTCGATGCTCTATCTCGATTATTCGCGTCAGCCGGGCGACTGGATACCCAACAAGTACGGTGGCAACGAGAATCTGGAGGCCATCGCCTTCCTTCGCGACCTCAATACCGTCGTGCACCAGCAGTTTCCCGGCGTCCTGGTCATCGCCGAGGAATCGACCGCCTGGCCCCAGGTCACCCGGCCGACCTGGACCGGGGGACTGGGCTTCTCCATGAAGTGGAACATGGGCTGGATGCACGACATCTTGGTCTATATGGGCAAGGATCCGGTGCACCGGCATTACCATCACGACCAGCTCACCTTCGGCCTGCTGTATGCCTTCACCGAAAACTTCGTCCTGCCCTTCTCGCACGATGAAGTCGTCCATGGCAAGGGTTCCATGCTGGCGAAGATGCCGGGCGACGAATGGCGGCGCTTCGCCAACCTGCGTGTCCTATACACCATGATGTTCACCTACCCCGGCAAGAAGCTGCTGTTCATGGGCTGTGAATTCGCCCAGACCGGTGAATGGAACCACACGACGGCGCTGGACTGGCCGCTGCTCGAATCCAACCTGCACAAGGGGGTGCTGCATCTGGTGAGCGACCTGAACCGCCTGTACCAAAGCACCTCCGCGCTCTATGCCTACGATTTCGAAAGCCAGGGCTTCGAGTGGATAGACAGCCACGATGCGGCGCAGTCAGTCATCAGCTATGTCCGCCGGGATGATGACAGCCACGTCGTCGTGGTCTTGAACTTCACCCCGGTACCGCGCCACAACTACCGCATTGGCGTGCCGGAGCCGGTTGGCTACCGTGAGGTGTTCAATTCCGACGCCGAATGCTATGGCGGCGCCAATCTCGGCAACTGGGAAATCAAGACGGAGAGCGTGGAATGGATGGGACGCGCCCAGTCCGTCGTGCTGACCCTTCCGCCCCTGGCCGGCATCGTGCTCGCACCCGTCGCGCCCTCCGCCACTCCTGACTGCGGAACGCCGGGCGACGAATGAAGATCCTGTTCGTCTCCAGCGAGGTCTTCCCCCTGATGAAGACCGGCGGACTCGCGGACGTCTCCGGCAGCCTGCCGGCGGCCTTGTCCGCCCTGGGCCATGATGTGCGTATCCTGATGCCGGCATACCCGGAGGCCATCTCCGCCGCCGAAACCCCCAACGCGCTGAGTCTGCGTCAGGCGGGCAGTCAGCTGACCCTGCTGTCGACGCGCTTGCCGGGCACCACCGTGCCGCTCTGGCTGCTGGACGCACCGGCTTCGTTCGGCCGCTTCGGCAACCCTTACCTGGCACCCAACGGTGCCCCCTGGCCCGACAATGCCGAACGTTTCGCTCTGCTCGCGCGTGTCGCCGTCGACCTCACCCAGGACCGGCTCGGCCTCGGCTGGAAACCCGATGTCGTCCATTGCAATGACTGGCAAACCGGTTTGATCCCGCCGCTTTTGAGCGACGAGCCGAATCGTCCGGCCGTGGTGTTCACCGTCCACAATCTCGCCTACCAAGGTCTGTTCCCCTACGAAACCTTTCAACGCCTGGCGCTTCCTCCCCGTCTCTGGAAGATGGAGGCACTGGAGTTCTACGGCCAGCTTTCCTTCATCAAGGGAGGGTTGGTATTCGCCGACCGCATCAACACGGTGAGCCCAAGCTATGCCGAAGAGATCCAGACCCCGGAGTTCGGCTGCGGCCTGGACGGTCTGCTCAGAAGCCGCAAGTCGTGCCTGAGCGGGATTCTCAACGGTATCGACGACGTGGCCTGGAATCCGGCCACCGATCCCTATCTTCCCGCGCCCTACGGCCCGGACACCCTGGAGCGGAAAAAGGTCAACCGCACGGCGCTCAGACAGCGGTACGGCCTGCCTGACGACCCGGAGGTCGCCGTGCTCGGAATGGTGGGAAGGATGGTCGAGCAGAAGGGAGTCGACCTGTTGATCGACATTCTGGATGATCTGCTGCAGTTGCCGGTCCAGCTCGTCGTCCTGGGCAGCGGCGACAAGGAATTCGAACGCTGCTTCGAAAGGGCCGCCGCAGCCTGTCCGGAGCGTATCGCCGTCACCATCGGCTATGACGAACCGCTGGCCCATCTCATCGAAGCCGGCGCCGATATCTTTCTGATGCCTTCCCGCTTCGAGCCCTGCGGCCTGAACCAGCTCTATAGTCAGCGCTACGGCACCGTACCGATCGTGCGCAAGGTCGGCGGACTCGCGGACACCGTGGAAGATGCCACGCCCGAGCGCCTTGCGGCCGGACAGGCCAGCGGCATCGTGTTCGAGCCGGCCAAGCCCGCCTTCCTGCTGGAGGCCGTCTACCGCGCCCTGGCGCTGTACCGGGAGCCCGAGGTCTGGCGGGCGGTCTGCAAGTGCGGCATGGCCAAGGATTTTTCCTGGCGCAAGAGTGCCTCCCGGTATGTCGGACTCTACCGGGAGGCACTGGCCGGAATGAATGCCGGCTGCTCCATCGCCGACCCCCGCTGTGCGGCCTAGAGCCGCCAAAGGCGGTCAGGCCACCCCGTACTGCATCCTGAGACGCTCCCGGTTCAGCGCCAGCCACTGCAGGCCGATGATCGGGATGGCCGACCGAATCCGCCCTTCGGCGAGCAGGATCATCGCTGCGGCAAAATCGACCACGCTGACCAGGATGTCTTCGTGCTCCTCGGCCAGACCATGGATTCCGCCGAGGCCGGAAGAATCCACGATACCGCAGTAAAGAGTGATGCTTTCCGAGCAGCCACCCGGTGTGGTGAAGAACTCCGACACGGGGATGAGTTCATGAATCTGGGCTCCGGCCTCTTCCAACGTCTCGCGATGGGCCACTTCGTCCGTATGTTCGCCCGGTTCCACAGCACCGGCGACGATTTCCAGCAACCAGGGATTTCCCCCCGATTTGAGCGGTCCAACCCGGAACTGTTCGATCAGCACCACCCGATCGGCCACCGGATCGTAAGGAATGACCGCCACGCAACTGCTCCTGTGGTACAGCTCGCGCGTGACGATTTCGCTCCAGCCGCCGCCGTGGAGGGTGTGGCGCAGCCGCAGCCGCAGCAGCGTGAAGAATCCGCCGTGAAGCCGCTCCTCCCGCAGAACCTCGAACTCCCGGGTCATCAGTACAGGTGCGGCGACGAGGTGGACAGCTTCGTCAAAGCCGCTTCCAGGCTGGTGCCCAGTTGCCGGACGACGCGGTCCAGCAGGGTTTCCCGGTGCGAGTAATTCACGATCTCCTTGGCCCCGATGACCGTCTCGGCCACCTCATGCAGTTCGCCGACGGCATCCACCAGTCCGAGCTCGATCCCCTCGGCCCCGGTCCACACAAGGCCCGAGAAGATTTCGGGCCGGTCCTTGAGCCGATCGCCACGGCCGGCTTTCACCGCAGCGATGAACTGCTGGTGGACCGTGTTCAGCAAACGCTGTACATGCTGTTTCTCGACCGGATTCACCGGACCGAACGGATCGAGGATCGCCTTGTGATCGCCCGCCGTCATTACCCGACGCTCCACCCCCAGTTTCTCCAGCGTGCCGACGAAGCCGAAACCGTTCATGATGACGCCGATCGAACCGACGATACTGGCCGGGTTCACGAAGATCCTATCCGTGGCCGAGGCGATGTAATAACCCCCTGAGGCACAAACATCGGTCACCACGGCATAGACCGGCAGTGCCGGATGCTCTTTCTTGATCCTGCGGATCTCATCGTAGACATAGGCCGATTGCACCGGACTGCCGCCCGGCGTGTTCATCCTGAGGACGATGCCCTTCACCCCTTTGGCCTCGGCCGCCTCGCGCAACCCCTCGATAATGGTGTCGGCATCGATTTCGCCGCCTTCGGCAATGATGCCGCTTACATCCACCACCGCCGTGTGTGACTTGCCGGACGCCGTCAGACCGTCATGAGCCAGCGGCTTGAAGGCCAGTACGAGGCCGAACCCGATCGCGGCAACCAGAAAGGCTCTGTACGCCAGGTTCCACCGCCGCGCCTTCCGCTGTTCCACCAGCGCTTCGAGCAGGAGCTTTTCCAGCGCTTCCCTTTCCCAGCCGGGACAGGAACGAGCCGATTCGGTCGAAGACTGGGGGGTAGAATCCTCATTCATAGTGCTTGAACCCTGTGGAATTTTGAAACGAAAAACGAGAGTGCCCGCGAATGAGCGCCGGCCTCAGGCTCGAGGTCTGACAGCCGACAGGAAATCTTGAAGGTCCGGTTCCAGAGGCGCTTCGACGCGGATTTCGCGCCCGTTTCGGGGATGGGTGAACGCGAGCGTCGCGGCATGCAGAAACATGCGCTTCAAACCGCGCCGGCGGAAGTCCTGGTTGAGCGAGGGATCCCCGTAACGTTCGTCACCCGCCAGCGGATGACCCAGCGACCGGGCGTGGACCCGGATCTGATGGGTACGGCCGGTCACCGGCCTGGCTTCCACCAGCGTCGCCCCGGAAAGTGGTTCCAGGCGGCGGAATTCGGTGATCGCCGCCTTTCCCTCGGACGAAATCTTCACCATCCGCTCGCCGCTCTGCAAGACGTTCTTGAGCAAGGGGGCGTCCACCACTTGCCGCCGGCGCGCCCACACGCCGCTGAACAGAGCCAGATAGGTCTTGTCCACACCCTCTCCCCGGAACTGCTCATGCAACTGGCGCAGCGCGGAACGGCGCTTGGCAATCAGCAGACAGCCCGACGTGTCGCGGTCCAGCCGGTGCACCAGTTCGAGGAACCGCGCATCCTCCCGCGCCGCCCGCAGACCTTCGATCACCCCGAAACGGAGGCCGCTGCCGCCATGCACTGCCATGCCCGCAGGTTTGTTGACGACCAGAAGGTCCTCGTCTTCGTGGAGGATCCGGTTTTCCAGCCATGGCGTCGGGATCCCCGCCTCCGGCGCCTCGGCGAGGCGCAAGGGCGGGATCCGAACGACGTCACCTTCGTTCAGCCGCTGCTGCGCCTTGCTGCGGCCGCCGTTGATCCGCACCTGGCCGGTGCGGAGGATACGGTACACATGGCTCTTGGGGACGCCCTTCAGGCGCGAAAACAGAAAATTGTCGATGCGCTGGCCGGCTGTCTCGGCATCGATTTCGATCAGGCGATGCCGGTTCGGGTCTTGCGGGAGAGGTTTCATCACGGAAAAATCATATCAGCTTTACACCTTAAATTGATGCTTTTGCTGAAGGTTGCTATAGTTCCCTTTGGCATTTCACCGGCCGCGGGCCTGACGGCGTGACTCGTCTTCGGTGAGATCCCCAAAAGAATCGTTGAACGAACGACCCGGTGCATCGCCTGAAATAAACAGGCGCGCCCATGCGGCCACCCGCGGGCGGAAGCGTCGTAAAGCAGCGGTGCCTGCCGGAATCCGATATGCAAATCAAAAACCCAAGGTCTGGATGCTCGACCCTTGACGAGCTCGAGAGTTAAGTTTTCCAACACTATCATTATCCGCCGGACCGGCCTTCGGGCCGAGCGGACTGGCCGTGTTTTCGCACGGTATGGAAGTGGACGGGCCACGACGAAAGACCCTGCCGAACGCAGGTTCAAGGTTGGTATCGCGCTGCCTACCGTTCGCCGAATGGGACCGGTGCCGGAACCCTTGGTTCCCCCGCAGCCCATCTTTAACACACAGCATCGGGATACGCATCATCCGAACGATCGCTTCGATATCGCGAACCTGAAAAAGAGCATTCGCATGACAGAAGAAACAGAACAGGAAGGGATGTGGGCGAAATCCTGCGGCACAACCGGTTCAGGCGGTTCTCCAGCAAGAACGCCCAAGGAATCCATTGATGAAAAGAATGTTGATCAACGCCACGCAGCCCGAGGAATTGCGGGTCGCGCTGGTCGATGGACAAAAGCTTTATGACTTCGACATAGAAATCCCCGCGAGGGAACAAAAAAAGGCCAATATCTACAAAGGTCTGATCACCCGCGTCGAGCCCAGCCTCGAGGCGGCGTTCGTGAACTTCGGCGCGGAGCGGCACGGCTTCCTGCCGTTCAAGGAAATCCTGCCGAAATATCTCGGCGCCAGCGGCGAAGAGTCCGTCTCCCGGCGGGAAATCAAAGACGTTCTCAAGGAAGGCCAGGAAGTCGTCGTCCAGGTCGAAAAAGAGGAACGCGGTACCAAGGGCGCTGCCCTGACCACCTACATCAGTCTGGCCGGCAGCTACCTCGTGCTCATGCCGAACAACCCCAAAGCGGGCGGTATCTCCCGCCGCATCGAGGGCGACGTCCGGTCCGACATGAAGGAGACACTGAGTCAGCTCCATGTTCCCGAAGACATGGGCGTCATCATCCGCACGGCGGGCGGTGGCAAGACGGTCGAAGAACTGCAGTGGGACCTCAATTATCTGTTGCAGCTGTGGGAAGCGATCGAACGCTCGACGCGGGAAAAACCGGCGCCATTCCTGATTTTCCAGGAAAGCAACGTCATCATCCGAGCTCTGCGCGACCATCTGCGGGGTGACATCGACGAAATCCTGGTCGACAACCCTTCGACTTTCAGGCTGGTGCACAGCTTCCTGCAACAGGTCATGCCCCAGTTCATCAACAAGGCGCGCCTGTATCAGGACAACGTACCCCTGTTCAGCCGTTACCAGATCGAAAGCCAGATCGAAACGGCCTATGCCCGCGAAGTGCCGCTGCCCTCCGGCGGCGCCATCGTCATCGACCATACCGAGGCGCTGACGACCATCGATATCAATTCGGCGCGGGCCACCAAGGGCGGCGATATCGAAGAAACCGCGCTGAACACCAATCTCGAGGCCGCCGACGAGATCGCCCGCCAGTTGCGCCTGCGCGACCTGGGGGGATTGTTCGTGATCGATTTCATCGACATGATGGCGGCCCGCAACCAGCGTGCGGTGGAGAACCGCCTGCGTGAGGCAGTGCGCCTCGACCGGGCGCGCATCCAGCTCGGTCGGATTTCCCGTTTCGGCCTCATGGAAATGTCACGCCAGCGCCTTAGACCTTCGCTCACGGAGACGGCGCTCCTGACCTGCCCGCGCTGCAAAGGCCAGGGGACGATACGCAGCGTCGAATCGCTGGCCCTGTCCATCCTCCGCGTCCTGGAGGAGGAAACGATGAAAAAGAACACCGACCGGATCATCGCCCAGCTGCCAGTCGAGTCGGCCACCTATCTGCTGAACGAGAAACGCGCGGCGATCCAGCAGATCGAGGTCCGGCACAATGTGGCCATCACCATCATCCCCAATCCGCACCTCGAAACTCCCAACTATGATATCCAGCGGATCCGGAGTGGCGGAGCCGGTGGGGAAGAAGAGATACGCAAGAGTAGTTACCAGCTCATTGCCGAGAAATCGCCCGAGACTCCCAAGCCGACACGAACGCCCAGTGCCGCCGCGGAGGCTCCGGCGGTGCGGGAATTCATTCCCACCGCCCCGCAGCCGGGCGGCGGCGACCAGCGGGCCCAAGCTCAGCCAGGCCAGCCTGGCGGCGGGCTGATCAAACGCTTCCTCAACATCCTGACCGGTCAACGCATCGAGGACCAGCCTCCCTCTCAGGAGGCGTCTCAGCCGTCCGCTGGACTGCCGTTACCCGTACCTTTCGTACAGACGGGCAAGACGGCCGGCGCGCAGGCGGAAACGGGATCGCCTCCGACCGACGACAGCGATCACTCCGGAAGCCAGCGGCGCCGCGACCACCGGGACGGCAGCAGACGGGGGGGCAACCGCCGGAAACATCCCGCCCAGCGGGACGAAACGACCGACCGACGCCATGGCGGGCCGACTTCGGACACCGAAGCCATCCAGGCTTCCGGAGCCGAGGAACCGCCCCAGACGTCGACTGACCAAGAGGAGCGGCCCAAATCCGAGGGGGGCCGCGGTCGCCGCCGGGACGGCAGAGGCCAGCGCCGGCGGGCGTCGGTTCAGCCGATCGTGGAAGCGCCGACGGAGGGCATCGCGGACGAGACGGTCGTCACTGAAATTCCTCCAGCGGGCGCGGATTTGAGCGACCCTGTGCCTGCCGCCGATTCCGGCGAAACTCCCGACCAGGGAGATGCCGTCGGCCACGAGCCGGCCGAAGGAGACAGGGTGGATGCGGAACTCCGCCTGCGGACTCCACGGTCGCGGCGGGGCGGCGTGAGACGGCGTGGCCGCGGCAGGCGGGACCGTCGCCCGGCAGCACCGGGTGAGCAGGGAAGTGAAGCTCTCGAACCGGTCGGCATCGATTGGACCGACGACACCGCCAGAGGCCGCGGCGTGGAAGCCGAAGCCAATCCGCCCGGCCCGGCGGAAATCGACGATCACCGGCGCGAGCCGTATTCATCCCCGGCGGAGCGGAAAGAGACGGCGGAATCCGACGAATACCGTGCGCCGGGTCTGCCGCCCAGAGCATGGCAGTCCCCCGCAGCGGACCTCGCCGCCCGGGACGAGCACCCCGATTCTCCGCCGCCGGTCGAACGCGGCGCCGGCTCTTCGGATTGAGCCGGGCCGTCGGACACGGACCGACACTCCGTGTCCGACGGCCCTTGCGGAGGCATCCTTCCCGGGCCGCCATTCCCCGGCACTTTGAGTGCCGCCCGTCAGTGCCGGGAAGACAGCCGTTGCGACCACAGTTCCCGCAAGCGTTTGGCGGAAACCGGATGGGCGGTTTTCATCTGCTGGGCGAACAGGGAGACGCGGAATTCTTCCAGGGCCCAGCGGAACTCATCGCGTTCAGGAGGGAGGGATGTTCCCCCTTTTTCCACCGATTCCCAATAAGGTCGCCAGAAAGCCATGATTTCTGCCTGCAGGCGGGCGTCCCGCGCCGGGTCTTGGTGGCCTTTGTCGAGCCGATGCAGTAGGGCCTTCAAGTAGCGAGGATAGTGCCGCAGGCGTTCGTAAGGCGTGGTGGCCACGAAACCGCCATGGATCAGGCGGGCGAGCTGTTCACCCGAGTCCTCGGCCGCCGGGCCGGCGCGGAGTGTCTTCGAGCAGCCTCGGCATTCACCGTACAGTGCCAGAGTCTGCTCGACGACTTTTCCCAACTCGTTGGCCTTCGCCACCAACTCGCCGCGCAGCAGTTCCACCCGGGAGTGGAATACCTCACGGCTTCGCAGTTCCGGGCGGTCGTCGATAAACAGTGCAGCCATGACCCGGTCCAGCAGGTCTTCCCGCAGATCGCGTCCAGCCGGGGAGAGCTGGCGATAGAGCAGTTCGCTGGCCGGAGTGACGGGCAGATTTTTCCGCAGGTATTTGATCTCTCTAGCCAGCGTCAGGCGCAGCAGGCGAATCAGACCAAATTCATGTTGCAGCCGGGCCTCGTCGGCCCGATCGAACACCCGCACGCCGACGGTCTCGCCTTCGTCGACGATGGCCGGAAAACCATGCAGGTCCTGGCCGTCGACCCGTCCGCTGTAAGTGGTCGGCAAATCGTCGAAGTCCCAGACCCGCCGGCCGGAGACTGCGATTTCCTGGCGGGCGATGTTCTGGAAATTGCGGCCGGCTTCGGCGCCGTAACGGGCCTGGAGCTGGCAGAGATCGCGGGAGCGGGCGATCACCACGTTGTTTTCGTCGACTAGGGCATGGTTCATCCGCAGATGCGCCGGCAGCGCGGCTTCGTCGAAGGCCGAAACCGGCGGCGCCACCCTGCCGATTTTCTTCAGCGCCTTGGCCAATTCCGCCGTCAGTGAACCGTGGCGATAGTCCATCATGGGCAGAGCGCGGTCGGCGAAATCGGGGGCAGGCACGAAATGGATGCGCCAAGTCTTGGGCAAGGACTTGATCAGGGCCACCACTTTTTCGCGATACAGCCCCGGCACCAACCAACTCAGCGGTTCGGGGTCGATCTGATTGAGCACGTGCAGCGGGACGATGGCAGTGACGCCGTCGTCCTCATGGCCCGGCTCGAAACGGTACTCCAGCTTCAGCCGCACCGGTCCCAAGGCCAGCTCGTCCGGGAAATCTCCCGCGGTTCCTCCTCCGCCGCTGTCCAGCGTGATGTCCTCGCGCGACAGCATCAACAGCCGCGGCTCGCGACGCTCGGCGGCCTTGCGCCAGACTTCGAAGCTGGCGCCGTTGACTACTTCGGCGGGCACCCGTTCGTCAAAGAAGCGGTACAGGGTCTCCTCGTCCACCACCAGGTCCAACCGGCGCTCCTTCTGCTGGGAGTATTCCGCTTCTTCCAGCAATCTACTGTTCGCCAACAGGAAGGGGGCCTTGCTGTCATAGTCCATGCGTACCAGGGCGGAGCGTATGAAGAGCTCCCGCGCCCCGGCGGGATCGACGTTCTCATATGGCACCTTGCGGCCGTTTTGCACGGTGAGGCCGTACAGGGCGGTGCGCTCGAACACGGCACCGCGCGCGGCCTTGCGCTCCCAGTGCGGCTCGTAGTAGTGGCGTTTCAACAAATGTGCGCCACACTTTTCGATCCATTCCGGCTCGATTCTGGCTACGGTGCGGGCATAGACCCGGCTGGTCTCGACCTGTTCGGCGGAGATGATCCACACGGGTCGGGTCTTGAACAGAAACGAACCGGGAAAGATCTGAAACTTCTGTCCGCGGACTCCCACATATTCGTTCTGATCCTGGCGGAAACCGACATGGCACAGCAGTCCGGTCAGTAAGGCACGGTGGATCTCGCCATAGTCGGCGGGAACCTGATTCGGTCGAAGTCCCAGTTCGCCCTTGACGACTTCCAGAATCTGCTGATGAATGTCGCGCCATTCCCGCATCCGTAAGGCCGAAAGGAAATTGTCCCGGCAATACTGGCGCAGCTTGCTGCCGGAGAGATGCTGACGCTGCTCCTCGTAGTCGTTCCACAAAGCGAGGATCGCCATGAAATCCGAATCCGGATGGCGGAAGCGGGCGTGTTTCTGGTCGGCGGCCTGAGCCTTGTCCGCCGGACGCTCGCGCGGGTCGGGCACGCTCAGGGCGGCGACGATGATGCAGACCTCGCTCAGACAGTTTTCCTCAGCTCCGGCCAGAAGGATCCGGCCCAGCCGCGGATCGACCGGCAGCCGGGCGAGGCGGCGGCCCAGTTCGGTCAACCGGCCCTGGGCGTCCAGCGCGTTGATTTCCTGCAGAGTCCTGAGGCCATCCCGCACCAGCCGCTCGTCCGGCGGTTCGACGAACGGGAAAACGCGGATGTCGCCGAGGTTCAGCGCCTTCATTTGCAGAATGACGGCGGCCAGGTTGGTGCGCAGAATCTCCGGATCGGTGAACTCCGGCCGGTTCAGGAAATCTTGCTCCGAATACAGGCGGATGCACACCCCAGGCCCGACCCGCCCACAGCGGCCGGCGCGCTGATTGGCCGAGGCCCGGGAGATTTTCTCGATCGGCAGGCGCTGCAGCTTGCTGCGGTGGCTGTAGCGGCTGATGCGGGCGTAGCCGGCATCGATCACGCCGCGGATGCCGGGTACCGTCAGCGAGGTCTCCGCCACGTTGGTGGCCAGCACGATGCGGCGGCGGCCGTGCGGCTTGAAGATTTTCTCCTGCTCGGACACCGTCAGCCGCGAATACAGCGGCAACACTTCACAGTCCGCCGGATGATGCTTGCGCAGGGACTCGGCGGTATCACGAATCTCCCGTTCGCCGCTCAGGAAAATCAGGATGTCGCCGGTGTTCTCCCGGTGCAGCTCGTCCACCGCATCCAGGATCGCCTGCTGTTCGCCGCGCTCGGTCTCGTCGCTCTCCTCTTCGGCCGAGTCGGGCGGGCGGTAGCGAATCTCCACCGGATAGGTGCGCCCGGGTACACGCACGATCGGCGCATTGTCGAAATGGCGGGAGAAGCGTTCGGGATCGATGGTGGCCGAGGTGATGACCAGCTTGAGATCGTGCCGCCGGGGCAGCAGCCATTTGAGATAGCCCAACAGGAAGTCGATGTTGAGGCTGCGCTCGTGAGCCTCGTCGACGATGAGGGTGTCGTATTGGTCGAGGAACCGGTCGGTCTGGGTTTCCGCCAGCAGAATGCCGTCGGTCATCAGCTTGATGAGACTGTCCGGGCGGGTCTGGTCGTGGAATCGGACTTTGTACCCGACGGTTTCGCCCAGCGGTCGCTTCAATTCATCGGCGATCCGCGCGGCCACACTGCGGGCGGCGATGCGGCGCGGCTGGGTATGCCCGATGTAGCCCTGAATCCCGCGCCCCGCTTCGAGGCAAATCTTGGGAAGCTGGGTGGTCTTGCCGGAACCGGTCTCGCCACACACGATCACGACCTGGTTCTGCCGGATGGCTTCGGCGATCTCGCCGCGCCGTTCCGACACTGGCAGCTCTTCGGGATACTCCAGCGGCGGCACGGCGGCCATCCGCGCCGAACACAGGGCCATCGAGGACTCGATCCGCCGGGCTATCGCTTCCAGCGCCTCCTCTGGCGGAGGGGACTTTCCGGCCGAGGCCTTCAGGCGTTGGAGTCGACGTCGCAGCGCAAACCGGTCCTTACCGAAACATTGGTCCAGCGACCGTTCCAGTCGTACGATGCGGTCAAGCATGAGGAATCATTGCGTCAGCCTGCACTCGAGGCGCCAAATGGCAAGGAGAATCATCGACACGGCAAAGGCCAGTAGCACCGCCACGTGCCCAAGCAGGGCCAAATCCAGACCGCCGGCCAGCAGCGGACGGATCAGTGCCACGACGTGAAACAACGGCAGGCATTCGCTGCCGACCCGAACGGCGGCAGGCAGAGCGTCGGATGGAAAGAACACCCCGCTCAGCAGCACCATGGGCGTGATACCCAGCGTGATGTAGTACACGAAAAAGTCGTAACTGCGTGCGAAGGAAGTCACTACCAGGGCCATGCTGCCGAAGCAGACACCGGCGAGGAAGGCCAGCGGCAGTACCGCCAGCGCCGCCCAGCCGGAAGCCAGTCCGAAACCCGCCAGTACCGTCAGAATCAGACCTGCGGCGATCAGGCTTTTGGTGCCCATCCACAACACCTCTCCCATCACGACGTCCGCCAGCGACAAAGGCGCCGCCAGCATGCCGTCCCAAGTCTTCAGTACCGCCATGCGGGTATAAGCCAGATACAGTCCCTCGAAGGTCGCGGCGTTCATGGCACTGGTCGCGAGTATGCCGCCAGCGAGGAAATCCAGATAGGGCAGTCCGGCGACCCGACCGACGTAGCTCCCCAGCCCGAATCCGAGTATGAGCAGATTGAACAAGGGTTCGACGAAGCCGCCGAGCAGCGCGGTGCGCGCACCCTTGCGCCACACCCAGGCGTTGCGCCGCCACACGGATTTCCAGCGCCTCGCCGCCTCAAGCATCGTGCAGATCCCGTCCGGTCAGCTTCAGGAACACGTCTTCCAGATTGGCGCGGCGGTAGACGTAATGCACGCCCTCCCAGGAATCCAGCGAACGGACCAGGGTTTCCAGATCGTCACCGTAGTGGAAGATGCTTTCGCCGACGCGCTCGCAGCGCTGGCCTTCGAGCCGGACCAGCGAACGACGCCAGTTTTCGGCATTGGCACCGTGCACTTCCAGTACGTGTGGTTCGATATGGTCGCGAATCAGAACCTGGGGACTGCTGTCGGCCAGAATCCGGCCGCGGTCCATCAGGATGATGCGCCCGCACAGACGCTCGGCCTCTTCCATGTAATGGGTGGTCAGGATGATCGTCAGTCCTTCGTTTTGCAGCTGGCGCAGCATGTTCCAGATATTGTGCCGCACCTGGGGATCGAGGCCGGTGGTCGGTTCGTCCAGCACCAACAGCTCGGGTTCGTTGATGAGGGCGCGGGCGATAGAAAGGCGTCGTTTCATGCCGCCGGAAAGCTGGCCGATGCGGGCATGGGCCTTGTCGGTAAGCGCCGCGAGTTCGAGGAGCCAGGGGATTCGCACCTTCAGCGCCCGCTCGGCGAGGCCGAAATAGCCGCCGTAAATCCGCAGGTTTTCCACCACCGTGAAATCGATGTCGAGATTATCCTGCTGCGGCACCACGCCGATCCTGGCGCGCATCGTGCGCCCCTCGACAGGGATGGCATAGCCCAGCACCGAAAGTTCGCCCGAGCCCGGCGGCGTGTTGCCCACCAGCATCCGCAGCGTCGTGGTTTTGCCGGCTCCATTGGGGCCGAGAATACCCACGAATTCGCCTTGCCGAATGTCGAAGCACAAACCGTCCACCACCCGCTTCTCCCCGAAATATTTGGTCAACTGGCGCGCGACGACGACTGGAGGGCGGGGTGAATTCACGGAAAGCTTGTGGAAATGAACGGGTGGGGAAAGCTTGAAAATTATACTATTGTGCTCTCCGGCGCCGCCATGCGTCGGAGCGCACTTCCGTGGCGGACCGACCGTCCCCTACGCCTCGAACAGTACGCCGTCACCGATGGCAAGCCCCAGAACCTGGTCCGCTCTCCCCAGATTGACGGCGACCTCGACCAAATCCAGCGAGTTGCGGTACCACAATGCCGTACCCGCCTCGACTGCGCAAAAAACCTCCGCATGCCGCACATGCCGGTCGTTGATACGCAACTTCCGTCCCGCGAATTCAGGACGGTAGCGCAGACCGGTCAATGCATTGCCGTAATGGTCGAAATAGACGATCGAGGCTGTGTCCGACGGCCATGCGGTCAACTCGGGGCCTGCGACGGGCCGATGTTCCCACCCGAAATCCCGTCGGGCGATCCGGGCCGCGACCGGCGCGAACAGGTCACGTCCGTGGAAGCTGGCCGACAGGGTCGTCGGCCGCCAGTCGATCCGCAACCAGCGCCGGCGTTCCGCCTGCACGGCAACGGTGTTGAGCAGACCGTTGTCCGGGCCAATGAACCAGCGCCCGTCCGCTTCCAGTGCCAGCGCCTCCCGTTCACCCCCCACTCCGGGATCGACCACGCAGAGAAAGACGCTGCCTTGCGGAAACTGCCGACAGAGCGCCGCGAGCAGGTACCCTGCGGGACGCGGAGCGGGGGCGTCGCTCACCAGGTGGATCACGTCCACACCGGGCGCGTTCAGCCGCAGCACCGCTTCCACCTGCCCCAGATAAGGTCCGGCCGGACCGAAGTCGGTGAAGAGCAGGATCATGGCCGAAGGGATCCGGGATCAATCTCCGGAAGAAGAGGAATCGCGGTGTTCGATGGATCGGGGGGTCTCGTAGGCCGGCCGAGGCTCGAAAAACCGGGAGAAGAAGAAGCCGAATTCGAACAAGAGCCAGATCGGAACCGAAAGCAGGGTCTGCGATACGACATCCGGCGGTGTCAGGACTGCGCCTATCACGAAAGCGCCCACGATCACGTAGGGACGGTTGTTGCCGATGGTTTCACGGGAGACGATGCCGCTCCATACCAGGAGGATGGTTGCGATCGGCACCTCGAAGGCGACGCCGAAGGCGAGGAAGAGGGTCAGCACGAAATCGAGGTACTTGGCGATGTCCGTCATCACCGCCACGCCGGCCGGTGCGGTGGCGGTCAAAAAACCGAACATCACGGGGAATACCACGTAATAGGCGAAGGCCACACCGGCGTAGAACAGCAGCGTGCTCGCCACCAGCAAGGGCAGCACCATGCGTCGCTCATGGCGGTAGAGGCCCGGAGCGATGAAAGCCCAGGCCTGGTAAAGGATGAAGGGGATCGACAGGAATACGCAGACCATCAAGGTCAGTTTGAACGGCGTCAGGAACGGCGACGCCACGTCGATCGCGACCATCTGCGAGCCTTCCGGCATATGCTTCAGCAACGGGCCGGCGAGGAAGGAATAAATCTCGTTGGCATAGAACGCCAGGCCAAGAAACAGCACCATGACCATCGCGAGGGCGCGAAGAATCCGCTGCCGCAATTCTACGAGGTGGGAGAGGAAAGGCTGCTCCACATCCTCCTCGGCCATTCTCGACTTACGGCTGGTCATCGGTCTGTTCCGGTGCTGCGGTTCCCGGCTCGGACGCCGGCCGCGGATTCCCCGAGGGGTTGCCGGAGCCGTCCGACAGGGACTCGAGAATCCGGCCGGATTTGGCTTCCCGTATGGCCCGTTTCAGATCCTGCATTTCCATCTCGTGTTCGATTTCGGCCCGGACCGAGGCCAGTGTACTGCGGGCCTTGCGTATCCAGTAGCCGGTCTCCCGCGCCACCTTCGGCAGCCGCTCCGGCCCAAACGCCAGCAGGGCGACCAGGCCGATCAGCAGCATTTCGGTGAAGCCGATATCGAACATGATCCGATCAGACCTTGTCCTTTTCCTTCTTGTCCACCACTTCCCCCTCGAGGGTGCGCGCCCCGCCCTCCGAGGGTTTGTCTTCGTTCTCGCTCATCGCCTGGCGGAAGCTCTTGATCGCGCCGCCCAGATCACCCCCGATGTTGCGCAAACGCTTGGTGCCGAAGACGACCAGCACGATCAGAAAAAGCAGCAGCAATTCCCAAACACCTATGCCCATGGCTCAGACCCCCGGATCGAACGTCATTTGACGAGCAGCAGCGGCTTGCCTTCCGATGCGAATTTGCAGTAGGTGCCGAGAAAATAGTCACAGTCCTTGGACTGGTCGATCACGGCCGCATCGCCCTTGAGGTGGATCTTGAGTTCGCAGTAGCGCGCTTCGCCTTCCACCTGTTTCTTCAGGACCAGCTCGTTGTCGGCCACTTTCTCCGCACTGCCACTGACCGTGTGGGAGCAGGGCCGCTTGCCTTCGTCGACGCTGCCGACCGGCTCGAAGTCAACATCCACCTCAACGCCGATTTCATCGCCGACCTTGTTGATCTTCATGTGCTGGACGTGGCCGCCATCCTGGCGCACGTAATGCTGGGCGATGGCGAACACGTTGGCGGAAAACAACAGGCCCACTACCGCGGCGGAAACTCGTTTCATGACTCTTCCTCGATTCGTTTGTTGTTGGATACTCAGTCTCTGAGCAGCTCGTTGATACCGACCTTGCCGCGGGTCTTCTCATCCACCTGTTTGATGATCACCGCACAATACAGGCTGTGACTGCCGTCCCTGGCCGGCAGGTTGCCGGACACCACGACGGAGCCGGCGGGCACCCGACCGTAGCTGATCTCGCCGGTCATCCGGTTGTAGATCTTGGTGCTCTGACCGATGTAGACGCCCATGGAGATCACCGACCCCTCTTCCACGATGACGCCTTCCACGATTTCGGAACGCGCGCCGATGAAGCAGTTGTCCTCGATGATGGTCGGGCCCGCCTGCAGCGGTTCCAGCACGCCGCCGATGCCGACGCCGCCGGAGAGGTGGACATTCTTGCCGATCTGGGCGCAGGAGCCCACCGTGGCCCAGGTGTCGACCATGGTGCCGGAATCGACGTAAGCACCGATGTTGACGTAGGACGGCATCAGGATGACACCGGGCGCGATGTAGGCGCCACGGCGGACGGCGGCGGGCGGGACCACGCGCACGCCGGCGGCGCGGAACTCCTCCGGCCCGAAGCCACCGAACTTGGGTTCCACCTTGTCGAAATAGCGCGTCTCGCCGCCGTCCATCACGCGGTTGTCGTTGATGCGGAAGGAGAGCAGCACCGCCTTCTTGAGCCACTGGTTGACCACCCAGCCGCCGTCTTTCTTCTCGGCGACGCGGGCCGCGCCGCTGTCCAACAGCCGCAGTGCCTCTGCCACCGCCTCACGCACTTCGGCACCCACCGTGCCCGGGCTGATCTGCGCACGATTCTCGAAAGCTTCGTTGATGATGTTTTCCAAAGACATGTGATCGCTGACTCAAAGGGTTTGAATGAACTGCTTGATACGGTGCGCCGCCACGACACACTCCTCCAAAGGAGCGACCAAGGCGATGCGGACGTGGCCCGTGCCCGGATCGACGCCGCCACTCGGGCGGGACAGGAAGCGCCCCGGCAGCACCGTGACATTCTGTGCCTCGAACAGGCCGGCGGCAAATGCAGTGTCGTCGATGGGGGTGCGCAGCCAGAGATAAAACCCCGCCGAAGGCACGGTCAGGTCGAGGACGTCTCCCAGCACGGTGGCAACCGCATCGAACTTCCGCCGATAAAGCGCCCGGTTCTCGCGCACGTGGATTTCGTCGGCCCAGGCGCGTTCGCTGGCCTTTTGTACGGTAAGCGGCATGGCGCAGCCATGGTAGGTCCGGTACAACAGGAAACGGCCCAGGATGTCGGCATCGCCGGCGACGAATCCCGAACGCAGGCCGGGTGCGTTGGACCGTTTGGACAGGGAATGAAACACCACGCAGCGGCGGAATTCGGTATTACCCATGGCGGCCGCGGTCTGGAGCAAACCCGCCGGCGGATCGGCCTCGTCGGCGTACAGCTCCGAATAGCATTCGTCCGATGCCACGATGAAATCGTATCTTTCCGCCAGTTCCAACAACCGCCGCTGCTGGTCGCCCCCCATCACCGCGCCGGTGGGATTGCCGGGGGAGCAGATATACACCAGCCGGCAGCGCCGCCACACCGTTTCCGGCACCGCATCGAAATCCGGCAGGAATCCCGACTCGGCCGTGGTATTGAGGAAGAAAGGTTCCGCCCCGGCCAGGATCGCCGCGCCCTCGTAGATCTGATAGAACGGATTCGGCATCAGCACGAGAGGCTGTTCCGCCGGGTCGATCACGGCCTGGGCGAAGGCGAACAACGCTTCCCGGGTGCCGTTGACCGGCAGCACCTGCCGCTCAGGGTCTACCCCGCCCTCTCCCAGGTCGAACCGCCGTTCCAGCCATTGCGCGATGCAGCGGCGCAATTCCGGGCCACCCTTGGTGGTCGGATAGGAGGCCAGACCGTGCAGGTGCTGCAGCAGAGCCTCGGCGATGAAATGCGGCGTCGGATGCTGGGGCTCGCCGATGGACATCGCAATGTGAGGTTTGTCCGCCGGCGGCAGCCGGCCTCGCTTGAGATCCGCCAGCTTCTCGAAAGGATAAGGGTGCAGGCTGGCGAGCTTGGGATTCATGTCGGGAAGAATGGAGGGCGCCGTCTTCGTTGAAAAGGGCCGCAAGTATAAGTCATGGCACCCGCTTTCTTCCAGAATCGGTCCGCGCCGGCTTCAGCCGGACAGACCGGACAGGGGACCTGGCGAGCTGTCCTGGTCCCCGAAACTGTTGATGTTCACCCCCATGAACCGCGCGATCGACACCAAGAGTTTATTGTGCGGAACGCCGCCGAACTTCAGACTGCGCCCGGTCGCCATGCCGCCGGCTGCGCCGCCTGCCAGGATGAAGGGCATGTCATCATGGTTGTGCCAGCTGCCGTTGGCGAGACAGCTGCCGTGGAAAACCAGGGTGTTGTCCAGGAGGGTTCCGCCGCCGTCAGGCGTGGCTTGCAACCGTTCGATCAGACGCGCGAAGCGCTCCATGTACCAGGCCTTGATGGTCACGAAGTCCTGTCCCGCTTCGTGCGACGCGCCGTGGCAAGTCATCGGGCTGCCGGCTTCCTTGATTACGTTGTCGTGCACCGAGTTGTTCCACTTGAGGGTGACGACCCGGGTCAGATCGCAGGCCAGGGCGTGTATCGCCACGTCCGTGTGGAGATCGGCGATCGTCCCCATCCGGCCGGCGTCCATGAACTCCGGATTCTGCCACAGCGCCGTACGCGTCACCCGGAAGCCGGTCGGATTGAAATTCCATGCGGGGCAACTTCCGGCCGCCGCCGACTGCAGCTTCTGCTCCAGCTCGCGCAAGGCGTCCAGATGGGTGTCCAGCTTGACCTTTTCCGTCGTACCCAGCCGGGCGCGCAGGGCGTTCAGTTCGCTCAGCGAATGATCCAGGGCACTGATACGGCGCTGGGCCCGCGCGCTGTCGCCGGCGCTGGCGCCGAACAGCGAGTCGAACGCCGCCAGGGGATTCATTTCGGGTACGACGGGAACGCCGTTGTTGTCGTAGGTGATGTGCTTGTCGGTGTAGATCGGGACGATGTTCAGGTTCAAATGTGGCCGTATCGTCTGGGTCTTGAAGACCTGGCCCAGGTAGTGGTCCAGCGATACTCCCAGCGTGCTGTTCTGCCCCCCCGTACCGGTCAGCAGCTTGATGACACCCCCCTCGTGGGTACCGCCGGGACCGACCATGTTCAGCCCGCTCAGGAAGATGCAGTGCTGGCGCACCCGTTCCAGCGGTTGGGTCATGGCCGGCAGCGTGAAATCGGTGCCGGTGCCCTGCGCGTGCCACTGGGCCGGGATGGCGCCATCCGGAGTGTAGACGAAGATCACCCGACGCGGGCTGGAGCCCGCCCCCTGTGCCAGCCGCGCGAAGCTCAGGCTGAGTCCGGTGGCCCCGGCCAGTTTGAGAAAGTCCCTGCGTTTGATCGAGAGATTCATTGCATTCTCCTTATTGATCGGCACGGCGCACGGTGAAGCCGGGTGCGTTGACGATGCCGAGCAGCATGGTCTGCAGGTTATGGCCGTTGGCCGAATAGGTCTGCAGGAAACTGTCGAGGGCGCAGCTGTCGGACGATGCCTCCCGTCTGCCGGTGGCAAATCGGTAGTACTGGCGCGCCGCGCACTGCGCCGCGGTCGGGCTGGCCGCGATTTTCCGGCTGAGGTCGGGGAGATCGGTGAAGCTCAGCTCCTCGGTGGGCGTGAACGTCTCCAGGCCGCGCAGGACGCCGCTGGCATCGATGGCCTGTCCGTTTTCGGATGCCCTGAAGATGCCGGCGCCGTCGTAGTTCTCGAAGCCGAAGCCCGGTCCGTCCAGGTACTGGTGGCAGCCGTAGCAGCTGGTATTGGACTTGCTGTGGAACTCGAAGCGCTGCCGCGTCGTCGCATTCGGATCCGGCTGCGGCGCCTGGATGAAGCCCGCGTTGGCCGGCAGCGGCAAATCGCGGCAAAGCAGGCGCTTGTACAGGAAACCACCGCGCTTGAACGGATGCGACTCGTTGCTGTTGGCATAGCGCGACAGCACCGCGCCGAGCGTGAGGATGCCGGTGCGGGTTCCGTCGCTCACCGTCACCGGCGCGAATCCGCTGCCCCCCGGACGGCCGAGCCCGTAGTAGTCCGCCAGGGTGTCGTCGACGACGACGTAGTTCGCGGTGAACAGCTCCGGAAAGCTCTGGGTGGACTCGAAGGCGACGTGATCGAAGAAGCCGATCAGTTCTTCGGACATTGCGGACCTGACCGCGGCGTCATACCGCGGATACACCGCCTGGTCCTTCTCCGGCAGCGTGTACGGGCTGGTACCCAGCAGCCACTGGCCGACGAAATGGCCCACCCGGTTGCGGCTGCGCGGCAGGCTCAACAGGCGCGAGGCCTGGGCGATGCGCTGGTCGGGCGTGTCCAGCAGGTTCTGGTCCGCGGCACTGACCAGTTCGCCGTCGGGCAGCGACCCCAGGAACAGATAGGAAAGGGCGCTCGCCGTTTCGTACGGCGTCAGCTTGTACGTCCCGTCCGCCTGCACCTCTCCCAGCTCGGAACGGTAGAGGAAATTCGGCGAAACCAGCATATGGGTGATGGTCGCCTCCACGCCTTCCCGGAATGAGCCCTGCCCGAACAGCGCAGCGTAGGCGTCGGCCTCTTCCGGGGTCAATGGCCGCCGGTAGGCGCGCTTGCCGAAAGCTTCGACGAACCGACGGGCACAGGCCGCATCCTGCTGTGTGCACGGCAGCAGTGCGTTCCAGTTTTGCTGCACCGCCTTTGCGGCGAGGGCTTCGGCCTGGGTCAGGAAAGCCTCGAGGCGAATGCTCGTCACCAGGTTGGTTGCGACATTGTTGTCGAAGCCATCCACGCGGTTTTCCTCCGGCAGGAGATGCACCAGGTTTTCGGACAGGCCGAGCAGGTCGTTGACCGTGTTCTGGTATTCCTGGCGGGTGAGCAGGCGCAATGCCCGTCCACCGGGCGGCGGGCTGCCGGCGCAGGCGTTGCCGCCGCCTCCGCCGCCTCCCGAAGCGGCGGCGGCAAGCACCTCGATGATGTACTTGGCGGTACCCGCCGCGCAGTTGCTGACGCAGTTCGCAGGCTTGGACGGGGGCATGCGGACGCGGATGATCTCGGTGAGCGTCGCGAGCTGGTCGGCCGTGAAATGGACCAGCGGCTTGTTGGTGAAGCCTCCCTTGCCGTCCTTCCCGTGGCAGCTGGCACAGCCCTGTTTCTGGTACTGCGACTCGCCGTACTTGAGCAAGGTCGGCAAGGAAGCGGATGCCGTCGCGGGCGGGCTGTTTCCCACCGCGTTGAAGGCATAGACCCGGTACTCGTAGTCGTTCCCCATGGCCACCGTGCCGTCGCCGAAGGACGGAACACCGGCGGCCGTTTCGGCCACGAGAGCCCAGTCGACACCGGCGGCGGTGCGGCGCTCGATCCGGAAACCCTGGGCGAATGCGTCGGCCGCCGTCCAAACCAGGTTGACGACCGCGTTGTCGGCCACGGTGGCGGACAGACCGGCCGGTGTCCCCGGCGCCACCGGCACCGGGGTCGGCGTGGGGGTGCCGCCGCCCGTGGTGGTGGCGCAAGCGGCACCATTCAGCGTCAGCACGCCGGGTACGGCGTTGGTGCCCGAATGGCTGCCGTTGAAACCGAACTCGATGGAAGCGCCGCTTGCGATCTGGCGATTCCAGCCGGCGGGCGTCACCGCGACCTGGGGGCCGGTCTGGAGGTACTGGCCGTTCCACATTCCCGTCACGGTTTGGCCGCTGGGCATGGTCCAGGCGACCGTCCAGCCGTCCAGGGCGGTGCCGTTGTTTCTGACTTTCACGTTGGCAGTGAATCCATCATTCCATTGCGCCGTCACCTGGTAGTCGGCCTGACACGGTCCGGTCGGCGCAGGCGTAGGGCTGGGGCTGGAAGTCGGCGCCGGTGTCGGCGTGGGCGCCGGACTCGGGCTCGCGGGCGGTGCCGGGCTGGGCGTCGGCGTCGGGATGGGGCTCGGCGTAGCGGTCGGCGCGGGCGTCGGGGACGGCGCAACCGTGACCAGCGCACAGGCGACACCATTGAGGCTCAGGCTCGAAGGTGCGCGGTTGGCACCGGCGTGGCTGCCGTTGAAGCCGAACTCGATGTTCGAACCCGTGGCAAGGTCCCTGTTCCAGTCGAGATGGCCGACTTCCACATGGGACCCGCTCTGGGCGAACCGACCGTTCCAGGAATTCGTGACCCGCTGGCCATCGGGCATATCCCAGACGACCGTCCACCCCGCCAGCGGGTCCCCATCGTTTCTGATCCGGACGTTGGCCGTGAAGCCGGTGTTCCACTGATCGGAAATCTGATAGGTGGCTTCGCAGGACGCCGGTCTCGGCGAGGGCGGGGGCGTGATCACGGCCATCGTGCATTTCACGCCGTTGACGCTCAGGCTCGCGGGCGTACGGTTCCTGCCGGTGTGGCTGCCGTTGAAACCGAACTCGATGTTCGAACCCGGGGGAATGTCCTTGTTCCAATCCAGGTTGCCGACGTCGACGTGTGCGCCCGTCTGGACGAAGCGGCCGTTCCAGGAATTCGTGATCTCCTGGCCGTCGGGCATCTCCCAGGCGACGTTCCAGCCCGCCAGCGCAGGGCCGTCGTTCCGGATCTTCACTTCGGCGGTAAACCCGCTGTTCCACTGTTCGGAAACCCGATAACTGGCTTCGCATGTCTCCGCGGCGGTCGCGGCAGTGGCTACAGCCGGGGACACCGTCCCGGCGCACCGCGTTCCGTTCAGGGCGATGTCCACCGGAATCCGGTTGCTCCCCTTGTGGCTCGCCTGGAAGCCGAACTCGATGACCTCGCCGGCGGCCACTTTACGGTTCGACGCATTGTTCTTCACGCTGACGGCCCCCTTCTTCCGAACGTATTTGCCGTTCCGGAGCCGAGTGATCTTCTGGCCTTCGGGCATGGTCCAGGTCACGGTCCAGCCATCGACCGCGTCACCCTGATTGACGATCCGTACCGTCACCTTGAAACCGGATGCGGTCTGATTCTCCACGACGTAATCCGCGCTGCAGGATACGGCCGCCCACGCCGCGCCGCAGAACAGGCCCCCCAGGCAGAGCCCCCCCGCCCAAAGCCAAAGGTACTTTTTCATCTTCATCGGTTCCTTCATCATCCAAGGGTATTCCGGTTCGGCGCACGAGTCGCGAAGACGGCCTGCGCCGGCGCCCGGACGGACTGCCTACGTGTCAGCAAAGATCACACCGCCGTTCCCGGTCCAAACGACGATCCTTCCCGTCCGGTAAATCTAGTTCAACCCGGAAAAACCGGGCGAACCCCGGCGCGGGAGAATCTAACCCTCGGCAAACCCGGAGAATTGGAAAAATCTGACACCCGCCCGGATCACGGTGACGCGGGCAGCGGGCACCGGCCGGCACGATCGCCCTGGGCGATCGTAGTTCGCCCGCCGAATCGTTGAAGCTATAATGTCCTGCCGGCCGTCACCCATCCGATCCCGATCTGTCCCGATGAACGCGAGTCCCGAATCCACGCCCCCTCGATCCACCGGCTGTGATGTGCTGGTCATAGGCGGGGGACCCGCCGGGTCTACGGTTGCCGCCCTGCTGGCCGAGCGCGGTTACCGCACGGTCGTGCTGGAAAAATGCCGCCATCCCCGCTTCCACATCGGCGAATCCCTGCTGCCGGCCAACCTCCCCTTGCTGGAACGATTGGGGGTCAAAGAGGAAGTCGAGCGCATCGGCATGTACAAACCCGGCGCGGAATTCGTGTCGCCCGATCACGACGGGACACTCATCTTCGAATTCGCCGACGCCTGGGACAAATCCATGCCATATGCTTACCAGGTGCGGCGATCGGAGTTCGACCACATCCTCGTCCGCAATGCGGTGAAGCGCGGCGCGGAAGTCCTGGAGGGCTGGCGCGCCACGGACATTCGGTTTCTGGCCGACGGACGGGGCGCGGAGGTCGATGCCCAGGACGACGACGGCCGGAGCCGGCGCTGGCAGGCGCGCTTCGTGGTCGATGCTTCCGGCCGTGACACTTTCATCGCCAACCGGCTGAAGCTCAAGCAGCGCAACCGGAAACACAGCAGCGCTGCGGTCTATGGCCATTTCGCCAACGCGCGCCGCTTGAACGGCCGTCACGAGGGCAGCATCTCGGTGTTCTGGTTCGAACATGGATGGTTCTGGTTCATTCCGCTGGCCGACGGGACGACCAGCGTGGGCGCGGTGACCTGGCCCTATTACATGAAACGCAGGAACAAGCCGCTGCGCGAATTCTTCCTCGACACGATCGCATCGTGCCCTGCCCTTGCCGAACGCTTGAGCGCCGCCGAACTGGTTTCGGAGGTGCAGGCCACTGGCAATTTCTCCTATGTGTCCACCCGGACGCACGGCGAGTCCTATTTGTTGATCGGCGACGCCTTCGCTTTCATCGACCCGGTGTTCTCGTCCGGCGTTCTGTTCGCCATGCAGGGCGGAGTGACCGCCGCCGAGACGGTGGATGCCTGCCTGCGCCAGCCAGGACGGGCGGCTGCGGCGCTCCAGCGCTTCGATCGGCGGATGCGACATGGCCCGCGCGAGTTTTCCTGGTTCATCTACCGGATGACCGACCCGACGATGCGGGAGCTGTTCATGGCACCGCAGAACGTGCTGCGCATGAAGGAAGCTCTGCTCTCGTTGCTGGCGGGCGACATCTTCGGCCGCACGCCGATATGGTTTTCGCTGTATGCCTTCAAGGCGGTCTATTACCTCAACAGTCTGTGGCATTTCCGCCGCACACTGGAAGCGCGGCGGCGGCGCAGCCTGAACATCCAGGACGTCGATCTCGCCTGATGTTCCCGGCCATGGTTACGCCGACGGACGGCATGCTGGCAGTCCTTTACCTGCGGCAAGCCGAACTGCCGGCCGTGCTCGACCTGATCGGGGAGCGAGGCCTCGGCGCCGTCGCCTTCGGAGCAGCGCCGCCGGCCACACTCCCCCCTTCGCTTCCCCGGTTGGGGATCGCGATGCCCCAGAGGCTGCCGGCCGAGCCGCTGGTCGAGATTTGGTTGGGCGTTTCCCGTGCGACCCGGGGCAGGACCGGAGCCATCGACTGGGCCTGCGACGGGCTCCACCTGTTCGGAAGCTTGCAGACCGAGGCGGGTGCGGACATCCGCGGCGCGACGGGGCGCGCCTATGATGCCCTGTTCCAGTTGCTGGAACGGCACGGCTACCCCCACCTCGTGCGGGTCTGGAACTACTTTCCGGGCATCAACCGGGAGGAATCGGAGCTGGAACGTTACCGGCAGTTCAACATCGGGCGGCAGGAGGCATTTCTCCGGGCCAACCGGCCGGTTTCCGGTGCTTTGCCGGCCGCCTGCGCGCTCGGTACGCACGCCGGCCCGCTGGTGGTCTATTTCGTCGCTGCGCGTATACCGGCGTTCCCCATCGAAAACCCGCGCCAGCTCAGCGCATATCGCTATCCCCCGGCCTATGGGCCACGCAGCCCGAGTTTCTCCCGTGCGACGCTGCTGCGACCGGCCAATCGGACCGCGGTTTTCATTTCCGGCACGGCGAGCATCCTTGGCCATGAGAGTGTGCATCCCGGCGACGCTGCCGCGCAGACCCGCGAAACGTTGATGAACCTCACGGCCCTGGTCGAAACCCTGAACCGGGAGTCCGGCGGCGCCGGCTTCGGCTGGAAGGATTTCCGCTACAAAGTCTATGTCCGGCCCGGCTGCCCGCTGGAACCGATACAATGTGAACTCGCAGCGATGCTACCGGTGGCGGATGACGTCCCGTTCGTGGAGGCCGAGATCTGCCGCCGCGAACTGCTGGTCGAGATCGAGGCCTTCGGAAGCAGAACACCTTGAGAAATCCAGGAGAACCGACTTGAGCCGTTTGATCCGCCCGGTGAGGACGCTGTACGAATACACCGCGCTGTACCTGGGACTGTTGCTTTACGCCTCCATGTCTCTCGCCTGGATCGGCATCGCCGTGCTGCTCTACCCGTTGCTGCCTGAACGACTGGGGCGGCCGGTCGGCCGGTATGGGATCATGTACGGCTGGCGAATCTTCTTCGGCATCATGCATGCGGCTGGCGCTTTCCGCTTCGATACCGCGGAACTGGAAGCCCTGCGCAAGGACACGCCGCTGCTGCTGGTGGCCAACCATCCCAGCCTGCTCGACGCCGTGATCGTCGCCTCGCGCCTGCCGGACCTGGTCTGCATCATGAAGGCGAACCTGAACGACAACATTTTTCTGGGCGCCGGCGCCCGCCTGGCCCGCTACATCCGCAACGATTCCGGCCATGGCATGATCAAGGCCGCCGTCGCAGAGCTGCGGAAAGGCGGACAACTGTTGGTCTTCCCCGAAGGCACCCGCACCGCGGAGCCGCCGGTCGGCCGGTTCAAAGGGGGAGCCGCCTTGATCGCCCGCCATGCCGGCGTGCCGGTGCAGACGCTGATCGTGGAAACCGATTCCCCTTTCCTGAGCAAGCGTTGGCCGGTTTACGCAAGACCCCGCCTGCCGATCCGCTTCCGCATCCGGCTGGGTCTGAGATTCGATCCCCCCGACGACCCCGTGGCCTTCACCCATGCGCTGGAAGCCTATTACGCACGGGAACTCGCCGGCGTTTCCACCCCGCCCTTCGAAACCGGTTCCTGAGACATGAATACGCCCTCCCGTACCCACCTGGTCATCATTCCCAGTTACAACCCCGGCCCCAAGGTCTACGAAACCGTCCAGGCGGCCCGCCGGTACTGGAATCCGGTCTGGGTCGTGGTGGACGGCAGCACGGACGGCACCTGGGAAGGGCTGCTGAAACTTTCGGCGGAAGACAGCGGACTGGTGGTGCTGGGAATGCCGGCCAACCGCGGCAAAGGCGCGGCCGTGCTGCGGGGATTGCTGACCAGCCGCCGCAAAGGGTTCACCCACGCCCTGGTCATGGATTCCGACGGGCAGCATCCCGCCGACCGGATTCCGGAATTCATGGCACGCTCGCAGGAAGAACCGGACGCCATGATCCTGGGCGTGCCGGTGTTCGACGACTCCGCCCCCTCCCTGCGCGTGAAAGGCCGCCGCATTTCCAACTGGTGGGCGAACCTGGAGACGCTCTGGTGCGGGATCGGCGACTCATTGTTCGGTTTCCGCGTCTACCCCATCCAGGCGCTATGCGTGATCATGCAGGATCATCAATGGATGCGGCGCTTCGATTTCGACCCGGAAGCCGCCGTCCGGCTCTGCTGGGCCGGTATCCGGCCGGTCAATCTGCCGGTGCCGGTCTATTACCCCAAGCCCGAAGAGGGCGGCACCTCGCACTTCCATTACTGGCGCGACAACGCCCTCCTCACCTGGATGCACGTCCGTCTGATGTTCGGCTTTCTGGCGCGGCTGCCGATCCTGCTCGCCAGAATCGTCCGGCGTCCGGAAATCTGAGGGTGGGAGGGACCGACGTGCGCACCAGCGTTTCTCCCGGCGAACAGGACCGGGCGTACATGCGGCTGGCAATCCAGACGATGCGGCGTGCCGGCATCGTCGACCGAACCGGCGGCCCCTTCGGAGCAGTCATCGTGCGCGGCGGACAGGTGCTCGCCGTCGCCGGCAACAGCGTGATCCGCGACAACGATCCGACGGCACATGCGGAAATCAACGCCATCCGCGAAGCCTGCCGCCGAATCGGCAGCTACGACCTTTCCGGCGCCGTGCTGTACAGCAGTTGCGAATGCTGCCCGATGTGTTACGCGTCGGCTTACTGGGCCCGGATCGACCAAATCTACTATGCCGCCTCCTGGCACGACTACGAAGACCTGTTCGACGACTCCCGGATCCATGAGGACATCGTCAAATCCTATGCCGAACGGCATTTGGCACCGCAGCAGCTCATGCGGGAGGAAGCGCTCGAGGTCTGGCGGGAGTTTCGGGCTCTGCCCAACGGGGCGAGGTACTGACAGCCCGCCGGACACCATGGAGCCGGTCAACACCGGTCCAGCAATTCCACCCAATGCCGCACCGGCCGCCGGGCACCGGACGCGAGCTGCAACAGGCAGCCGATGTTGGCCGTCGCGATCACTTCGGGTCCGCCGGCTTCCAGGTTTCTCAGCTTGTCGTCCCGCAACCGCGACGACAGCTCCGGCTGCAACAGGGAATAAGTGCCGGCGGAGCCGCAGCAGAGGGCGGCATCCGCGACCGGAGTCAATTCGAATCCCAGTCTCTGCAACAGGGACTCGACCACACCGTCGAGGCGCTGACCATGCTGAAGGGTGCAAGGCGAGTGAAAGGCAATCCGCTGGGGGGCGAGCGGCGCCAGGGGAGTCCAGTCCTCGGCGGCGACGACCTCGCCCAGATCACGCGCCAGCGCGGACACCCGCGCCGCTTTTTCCGCGTAGGCCGGATCGCGGCTCAGCAGTTCGCCGTATTCCTTCACCATCAGGCCGCAACCGCTGGCAGTGATGACGACGGCCTCGGCGCCTGCCTCGATGGCGGGCCACCAGGCGTCGATGTTGCGGCGCATGAAGTCCAGCCCCTCCTCATGGGCGCCGAGGTGGTAGCTCAAGGCGCCGCAGCAGCCGCTTGCCGGGACCCGGATCAGCGATATCCCCAAGCGGTCCAGCACCCGCGCCGCGGCCGCGTCGATGGACGGCGCCAGGACGGGCTGGACGCAGCCGCCCAGGGCCAGCATGGTGCGCCGATGGCGGACCGGTGGCCAAGACGGCGTGCCCGAAGCAGGCGGCAGCTTGTTCCGCAAGACGGCTGGCAGCAACGGCATCGACCGGCGGGCCAGGCCGACCCAAGGCGCGAACCTGGCCGGGTACGGCAGGATCATCCGCAACGACTTGCGCTCGAGCCTCTCGATGGCCGGCCTCGGCGCCCGCTCCTCGACGATGCCGCGGGCAATGTCGGCGAGCCGGCCATAGCGCACGCCGGACGGACAGGCGCTTTCGCAGGCACGGCAGCCCAGGCAGCGGTCCAGGTGGCTTCTGGTGCGCTCGGTCACCGGTTCGCCTTCCAGCATCGCTTTGATCAGGTAGATCCGGCCGCGCGGGCCGTCGCGTTCGTCGCCGAGTAACCGGTAGGTCGGACAGGCTGCCGTGCAGAAACCGCAATGGACACAGGCAGCGAGGATCGCCTCGGCCTCCTCCCCTTCAGGCGTGCCGCCGAACTGCGGATCGATGCGGGTGAGCATTCAAAAAACCTCTGGCAACAGTCCACGGTTGAGAATCCCTGCCGGATCGAAGGCCGCCTTCACCCGCCGGTGCAGGGCGGCCAGCGCCGGGGCCAGAGGGGCGCTGCGCATCGCCGGAGGATTGGCGCTCCGAAACAAGCGGGCATGCCCGCCGGCGGCCTGAGCGGCGGCAAGTACCTCGGCCGGACCCGCGTCTGTGCGCAGCCAGCGCTGGGCGCCGCCCCAGTCGATGAGCCAGCTGCCGGACAGGTCGCCGGTGTCCGCGGCCGGCGGCAGCGATAGCCGCCAGAGGTCGCCCTCGCCGGCGAAGAAGCCGTGTGTCTGCTCGCGCAGGCCGTTCCATACCGCATCCCCCTCGCCCGCCCGATCCCCGCCGATACGGCGGACAGCAGTGGAAACCGCCTGCTCCGGCCCCGCCAGGCGCAGGTGCAGCCGCCCGTCCCAGGCCAGGCCGGTGACCGGCAGGCCGCTGCCGCCCCAGCGGATCATCCGTTCACGGCCTTCCGCGAACGGGCATTCGAAACACAGCGTGATTTCGCACTCCGGCCGGGGCAGCACCTTCACCGAGATTTCCAGCAGCAGTCCCAGCGTCCCGAGCGCGCCGGCCATCAGGCGGGAAACGTCGAAACCGGCGACGTTCTTCATGACCTGGCCGCCGAACGACAACACCTCCCCTCGCCCGTTGACGATCCGGCAACCCAGTACCGCGTCGCGCACGCTGCCGGACCAGGGACGGCGCGGTCCGGACAATCCGCAGGCCACGGTCCCTCCCCAGGTCGCGCCGGAACCGAAATGCGGCGGCTCGAAGCCCAGCATCTGGCCGGATTCCGCCAGCACCGCCTCGATCGCGGCGAGCGCCGTGCCGCTGCGGGCCGTGAGCACCAGTTCGGTGGGTTCGTAATGGACGATGCCGGTGTGGGTCCGGGTCGACAGCGGCTGGCCCGCGCAGGGCCCGGCATAGAACTCCTTGCTGCCGCTGCCTCGAATCCGCAATGGCCCGCCCTGGGCACAGGCTTCTGCCACCCGCCCCGCCAGACTTTCCGAGTCGTCCTGGCTATGCATGGTGGCCGTCAGAACCGCTCCAGTTCGGGGTGGGGGAGGCGGCCGCCGTGCACGTGCATCCGGCCGAGTTCGGCGCAGCGCATCAGCGTCGGCACGGCCTTGCCGGGATTGAGCAGCCCGCCGGCGTCGAAGGCCGCCTTCAACGCGTGAAACTGCCGCAGCTCCGGCGCGCCGAACTGGACACACATCGGACCGAGCTTCTCGATGCCGACCCCGTGCTCGCCGGTCACGGTTCCGCCGACCTCGACGCAGAGGGTGAGGATTTCCTCCCCCAGCGCCTCGGCGCGCTCCAGTTCGCCGGGATGGGAGGCATCGTAGAGGATCAGGGGATGCAGGTTCCCGTCGCCGGCATGGAAGACGTTGCCCACGGCCAAGCCGAATTGCTCCGAAAGCTCGCCTATCCGCCCCAGCACTTCCGCCAGCCGCTTCCTGGGAATCGTCCCGTCGATGCAGTAATAATCCGGAGCGATCCGTCCGACCGCCGGGAAAGCCGCCTTGCGCCCGGCCCAGAACTTCCGGCGCTCGGCTTCGTCACGGGCTTCGCGTACTTCGGTCGCGCCGTGCGACTCCAGCACCCGGCGTACCCGGGCGATCTCGGCTTCGACCTGCTCGGCCATGCCGTCCATTTCGCACAGCACGACGGCCGCCGCGTCGATCGGGTAGCCGGCGTGGACGAAGTTCTCCGTCGCTCGAAGTGTGAGGTTGTCCATCATCTCCAGCCCGGCCGGCACCAGCCCCGCCCCGATCACGGCGGCCACGGCATCGCCAGCCGCCTCGATGCTGCTGAACGCCGCGAGCAATGTCCGGGCCGTTTCCGGCACCGGCAGCAGCTTGACGACGACCTCGACGATCACGCCGAGCAAGCCCTCCGAGCCGTTGATCAGGGCGAGCAGATCGTAGCCGGGACCGTCCAACCCCAGCGAACCCAGTGTCAGCGGTTCGCCTTCGACGGTCAGCAGACTGACTTGCAGCACATTGTGCACGGTCAAGCCGTACTTCAGGCAATGCACCCCGCCGGAATTCTCCGCCACGTTGCCGCCGATGGTGCAGGCCACCTGAGAGGAGGGGTCCGGAGCGTAATACAGGCCGAAAGGCGCCGCCGCCTCGGAGATGGCGAGGTTGCGGACGCCCGGCTGCACCCGGGCCATGCGGTTGGCGGGATCGATTTCCAGGATACGGTCGAACTTGGCCAGGCTCAGCAGCACGCCGTCAGCCACGGGCAAGGCACCGCCGGAAAGACCGGTTCCGGCCCCCCGGGCCACGACCGGCACGTTCTGCGAATGGCACAGACGCAGCACCGCCCGGACCTGTTCCACGGTTTCCGGCAGCACGGCGATCCAAGGCAGGACGGTGTAGGCAGCAAGCGCATCGCATTCGAAGGGCCTCAGATCCTCCGGGTCGCTCAACAGGGCCTCCTCCGGGAGGACACGCTTCAACTCGCGGAGAAAGGCCGCCCGTTCCACGCTTCGTTCCGGAAGACTCACGCGCGCCCCCGGCGCAAGCCGGTCTCTTCCGGCGGTTCGCGTTCCGGCAGCAGGAACAGGCGGTGCGTGAGCACCCCGATGATGAATCCGCCCAGGTGTCCCCACCACGCCACGTCCGAATACGGCGCATGGCTGGCGAAACCAGTGGTCGCCTTGTAAAGCTGGAAGATGACCCAGGCACCGAGAAAAGCGATCGCCGGCACGGTGACGAACAGCGGCAGGAAGAATACCCAGACCACCAGCCTGGCGTACGGATACAGAAAGAAATAGGCCCCCATGACGCCGGCGATGGCGCCGGACGCCCCCACGGCAGGGACCGTCGACTGTGGGTTGAAATAGACCTGGAGCCCCGCTGCCACCACGCCGCACAACAGATAGAAGAACAGGAACCGCACCCCGCCCATGCGGTCCTCGATGTTATCGCCGAAGATCCAGAGCAGCCACATGTTGCCGACCAGATGGAACCAGCTCCCATGCAGGAACATGCTCGTGATGAAAGGGCTGTATTCGTCGGGCGGGAAGCCCGCCGTCACCGCCCAGTCCGGGAATCCATAGCGCGCCGGCACCAGTCCGTGCAGGGTGAGCAGCGCCTGCAACGCCCTGGGCGGCAGCGTTTGCGTGTAACCATGAACCGCGAGATTGCACACCATCAGGCTCCACGTCACCCAGGGCGTATAGCGGCAGGGGATGGTATCGCGGTAGGGAATCACGCCGCCCCGCTCTCCGCTGCGGGCAAGCGGCGGAAATTCGCCAGCGCATCGGCGGCGCCCAGTACCGCCAGCCCGACGGCGCCGAACTGGGGCACGAAAACCAGGGCGAGATACGGCGGCAACCAGCCCGTCCAGCCGATGCCGCGCTGGGCCACCACACCGTGGACCACCGCCAGCCCCTGGAACGCATATATCATGATGCCCACCAGCAGGATGTGCATTTCGAGCGCAGGACGTAGGAAATGCACGAGCAGCAGCAATGCCACCACCGCCGCCAGGGCGGTGCGGGGCAGGCGGAGGCGCTGGAATTCCGGTCCGAACTGGTCCGGGTTATAGAGCAGCGATTGCCACCAGCGGGCCAGGAGCAGCGTCAGAAACGCGCTGGCGCCGACCAGGAGCGGGATGAGACCATTCATCAGCACCAGTGTGCCATTCTCCTCGAAGCCCTGGACGGTCGCACCCTTGACCCCCTTCACGGCATGCTGCAGCCAGCCTTTCCAGAACGCCGCGGCATCGCCGGAGATCAGCTCTATGGCGATGGCTCCGGCCATGCACACCGCGCCGATGAACAGCAGCGGAGGACCTTGCCGCCCGTCACGACGCAGCAGGGCTGCCGCACCCAGCACCAGCGGACCGATCAGGACGAGCAAGGGCAGTTCCAGGCCCGGCCGCGGCGGGAAAAGATAGCCGCAGACCGTGATCGGCACGGCGACCGCCAGAGCCAGAACCACTCCCTTCACCGCGCCCTGGCGCAGACCGACCAGGCCGATCGCGGCCGCGCAGAACGACGCGGCGGGGAGAAAATACAGGGACAATGCGCCCAACAGGCTCGCGACGAGGAAGGCAAGCCCCTCCCCCCGCATGATCAGCCCGGCGAAGTCCCGCATGACCTCTCGCATATTCAAGACCTCCGTTTCGTTGTTATGGACTTAAGTTAACTTAGCCGGCGGGCAATAAAAACCCCGGCACGAGTGGGATATCCGACGCCGTGGCGCCGCGGTTGGAATTTTGTAAGACTGTAGACGACGAGATGCGGAGTACCGCGCGCACCCTGGCCCTACGAAACGAAAGCCCGACATGAAGCCTTTCATCGAACCGGAAACCCTTCCTTCCGCAATCCCCAGTTCGGGGCCGGACCGCCGGCGCTTCCTGAAAGCGGGGCTGGCCGTCACCGGCGCCGCCCTGACCGGTGGCGTCCGGGCGGCGCCGCCGCCTTGGATGACGCGGCCCGGCGCCCCGCTTTCCAATTACGGCCAGCCCTCGCCGCACGAACGCGCCGTCATCCGCTGGGTCGCGGCCAATCCCGATGCGCCGGGGAACGGCATTTCCTGGACACCGCTGGAACGTCTGGAAGGCATCATCACCCCCAGCGGCTTGCACTTCGAGCGCCACCACAACGGCGTGCCGCAAATCGATCCCGCCGTCCATCGCCTGGTCGTGCACGGACTGGTTGTCAAGTCCTCGAGTTTCGGCATCGACGACCTCCTGCGCTACCCGCAGACCTCGCGCCAGTGTTTCGTCGAATGCGGTGGCAACGGCAATGCCGGCTGGCACCTGGAGCCGATGCAAGCCCCGGCCGGTAACGTCCACGGCCTTGCTTCCTGCAGCGAATGGACTGGCGTACCGCTGGCTACCGTGTTGGAGGAATGTGGCCTGCAACCGAACGCCAAATGGCTGATCGCGGAAGGCGCCGATGCCGCGGCGATGAACGTCAGCATTCCCCTGGAAAAGGCGCTGGACGATGCCCTGCTCGCCCTGTACCAGAACGGCGAGCGCCTGCGGCCGGAGAACGGTTATCCACTGCGGCTCATCCTGCCCGGCTGGGAAGGCGTCACCAACGTCAAATGGTTGCACCGCCTGCAGCTTGCGGAGCAGCCCGCGATGGCCCGTAACGAAACCGCGAAATACACCGAGCTGCTGCCCTCCGGCCAGGCCCGGCAGTTCAGTTTCGTCATGGAGGCCAAGTCGCTCATCACCCGTCCCTCCGCCGGCCAGTCCTTGCCCGGCCCCGGCTTGCACCCGATCTCCGGGCTGGCCTGGAGCGGCCGGGGCGCGATCCGACGGGTGGAAGTTTCGGCCGATGGCGGCAAGACCTGGCAGGACGCGGCGCTCGACCCGCCCGTGCTGCCCAAGTGCTTCACCCGCTTCCGCCTGCCCTGGCGCTGGGACGGCTCGCCTGCCGTACTCAAGAGCCGGGCCACCGACGAAACCGGCTATGTCCAGCCCGAACGCCAGACCCTGATCGCCGAGCGCGGGCGCCACGGCTACTTCCACTACAATGCGATCGTATCCTGGGCCGTCGCCGCCGATGGGAGCGTCAGCCATGTCTATGCGTGAGGGTAGCCTCGCTCTGTTCATCGCGCTGGCCGGCACTCCTGCACTGAGCGCCCCCGAGGGCCCGCGCCTGGGCCAACCCCTGGAGCCGGCCGCGATCTCCGCCTTGGACATCACCGTCTTCCCCGACGGCACCGGCCTTCCGCCAGGCCAGGGCACGGCGGTCGAAGGCAAGGCCGTTTACGAAGCCAGATGCGCCGCCTGCCACGGCCCGAACGGCAGAGGCGGCAGCGCCGAGGAGCTGGCCGGAGGCCGGAATCCCCTGACCAGCGTCGAGCCCGACAAGACCATCGGCACTTACTGGCCCTATGCCAGCACCGTGTTCGACTTCATCCGCCGTTCCATGCCGCTGGACGCACCGCGGTCACTGAGCGACGACGAGACTTATGCCCTCACCGCCTACCTGCTCCACGCCAACGGTATCATTGGCGAACGTGATCCGATCAACGCCTCGACGTTACCGAAAATACGCATGCCGAACGCCGCCGGCTTCGTTTGGGCCTATCCCGAACGGCAACCCCGCTGAGACTCCGATCGAAACGACCATGCAGTTCCCCGAAGATCAGTCCCCCCGCGACCGCGAATCGATCTCCATCCACGCCGGTCCGATCCGGCAATGGCTGGATGCCAATATCCTCGAACTCGGCCGCTAGATCCGCCTCAGTTACCTGCCCCCGCTCATGGTCTACCTGGCCGCCGGCATTTCGGGACTGACCGGCATCGTCGGCACCTTCTTCGTCAAGGAATATCTGGGGCTTTCGGCCGAATTCCTCGCCTCGCTCGGCTTCTGGGCCATGCTGCCCTGGGCGATGAAGATGCCCATGGGGCACCTGGTCGATCTACTCTGGCGCCACAAGGGACGGCTGATCTATTTCGGCGCGGGACTCGTCGCCCTGAGTCTCCTCATCATGATCGGCTTGCTCGCCAAACCGGCGGCGATGCGGGAAATCATGTCGCCCGAAAGCTGGTATGTGCTCTCCGTTCTGCTGGCGCCGATGGGCTATGTCATCCAGGACACGGTGGCCGACGCCATGACCGTGGAAGCCGTACCCCGCGTGGATGAGGAAGGCAACGCCATTCCCGACGAACAACTCAAACTGGCCCACACCACCATGCAGACCTTGGGACGTGTCGCCATCATCGGCGGCACCCTGCTGGTCGCCGCGGTCAACGTGTTCATGTTCAGTGGTGTGGAAAACATGGACATCGACCAGAAAAAAGGAATCTACCTCGAAATCTATCGGCTGGCCCTCGTCATCCCCGCCGTTTCCGTCGCCGGTGTCTGGCTGTCCGCGATGGTCCGCAATCGTGACGCCCGGCGCCTCGCCGCCCAGGGATTCGAACTGGACGCGATCGAAAAAATGCAGAGCGCGCATGTCGAAACGCCGGAGGTGAACTGGTGGATACTCGGCGGCAGTCTCGCCTTCCTGGCGTTCTCCGTCGTCATGGGACTGGCCGATTTCAAATTCAGCGCCGAAATCGTCTTCGCCGGCTCCATGGGCATAGTGCTGTTCCTGATGCGGCAGCTCACCCGCGACATCGCCCCCGACGCCCGCCTCGAACTCTTCGGCACGGCCGCCGTTATCTTCGTGTTCCGCGCCGTTCCCACCAGCGGCGCCGGCTCCACCTGGTGGATGATCGACGAACTCGGCTTCGACCAACAGTTCCTTTCCAAGCTGTCTCTACTGGCTAGCGCGCTGGCGCTGCTCGGCATGTTCGTCTTCCGCCGCTTCATGGCCGAACGCTCGGTGATCTATGTGTTCGGCGCGCTCACCGTCGCCGGCGCCCTGCTCTACCTGCCAAACATCGCCATGTTCTACGGCTTTCATCACTGGACCTCGGCGCTCACCCACGGCCTGATCGACGCCCGTGCCATCGCCCTGATCGACACCGCACTCGAATCGCCTCTCGGCCAGATCGCCATGATCCCGATGCTGACCTGGATCGCCCGCTCGGCCCCCCCGGCGCTCAAGGCCACCTACTTTGCCGTCATGGCTGCCTTCACCAACCTGGCGCTGTCACTCTCGCAGCTCGGCACGAAATATCTGAACCAGGTATTCACCGTGACCCGCCAAATAACGGACGGTGTCACCGGCGCCATCAAAGTCCCGGCCGACTACAGCCAGCTCGGCGAGTTGTACATCAGCGTCACATTGCTCGGACTGATTCTTCCACTCGCCACGATCTACCTGGTGCAGCGCCATGCGCCGCGGCTTGCGCGACAGGAGGCGCGAAACTGAAGCCACTCTGGGAGAGCCTGGTCATCCCACCACGCGCAACCGGATGAAGAGACCGTGTCGCGGGAACTGCCGAACCGGGCGGCGTCGTTTCTTCGCAAGGCCTCGGCCGAACCCGCCCGCTCGTCACGGTGTTTCACGCCGTTCAGGAGGATCTCCCGAGCGCGGGCCGCTCTCCATGAAGAAGACCCGCGCTCCGCAAAGGCACCGGTCATGGACACGGATTCGGGGATTGGTTAAATCAACCCCGGCAAAGCCGGAGGCTCATAATTTTCGGGCAATTTGAATCGCACTCTTACCCTCGATGTAACCCACCACGTTCGACACCGCGTACTGATGCTGATGCTCCTATGCACGTGGTCCGCCATCAGATGACCCTCCACGATCTTCGAATCCGCGTGCCCGGCAAACCCATGGAACAGCTTGCCCAAATGCCGCTTCAGCGCCCCAAAAAGCCGCTTCTTCCGTCTCTCCGGAATGAATACCACGTGATATTTACAATCCCATCGGGTGTGAGACAAACTCTGTTAGTCCTTCATCGTGGACCTCTATCTCTTGGCCGAGATTTCAGGTTCACGAAGACCGCTGCAAAGGTCCAACCCCGTGAGCCCCCGGCAGAGCCGGGGGCTTGCCTCAATGAGTTACACACGAGAAAGCCACCTCATAGCCTTGGATGAAATTCTGGCTATACTCGAAATCTAAAAGTCTTACAAAGCCAAAAGCGGTACAACACTGTATGCAGACGGGCGGGGGCATTAGCCCAGCCCGCGGCTAACCATTGCCGTTGGACAATCCCTTGCCAAAAATAAAATCACGATTACAGAACAAGGAAAATCGTATGAACAGACAACCTGAAGACTTCGATCCGCTCTCTACGGCCGGCCAACGCTGCGGTCACGCCTTTGGCATGAGACACTTTCAGGTTGTCGGGACCGCTGTCGCCGACCAAACGCTCACTGAATCCGGCGTACAAATCGGTGTTCATGGCCTCCGCCCGCGCAATTTCCTTCCAAAATGATTGCATCCGCAGCGCCTGCCGACGCATTCCGTCCCGGACTTCACGGGGTGATTTCCGGGCATCCACTCTTGCCATGCCCAATGTCGCATCACTGACCGCTATTTGATAGCCTGGTTGATAACCATATGCTTTTGGTCAAAATAATAAAGAATATTTTCAATGAAAAATCAAAATATTTCGGGACCAGCCAATGCAAGGTAAGCGTCCTTATACCAGCTTACAATCATGAGCTGTATGTGGAAGAAACCGTGAGAAGCATCTGGGACCAGAACTACCAAAATTTCGAGATAGTCGCCGTCGACGACGCGTCAGGCGACGACACCTTTGCCATTTTAGAGGGGCTTAGGAAAATTTCGCCCATACCTATGAGGGTGTATAAAAACGAGGTGAATCGCGGCCCTGCATTCACCCTGAACCGAGCGGCCTCGATGGCGAGCGGAGATCTATTCATCCCTTTTTCTTCAGATGACCTGTTTTTGCCTGGCAGAATAGAGAGGCAAGTTGATATATTGAAAAATAATAGCGACATATATATTTTATATTGCAATGGACATGGTTTGGACGACTCCACGAACACGAGAAAAGGCGTGTGTCATACGCCACATGCGATTGAGCTTCTGCAAAAGGATGCCAAAGATGTTTACCTATATCTTATAACACATAAGAATTGTATTTTCGTCCATACCTCCATGATCAGACGCAGCCTTTTTGAAGCTGTGGGCGGCTATGACGAAACGATGCTGGCCGAAGACTGGAGCCTCAATGTAAAGATTTTTCGTTATTTGTCTGCACTCCCGGATAAGCACCATGCCTTCTGCGATGAACCTGTCTTTGAATACAGGGTTCATGCTGCTCAAAACTCTCGAAATGATAAACGTCAACTTGAATCCAAATGGAGAATGATAGAGCGATATACGCCTGATCATCTGAAGCTTCAGGCGAGTAACAATATCATTCTGGGACATCTCGACGCCCCTTGGTGCCGTTTGACCGATACGGAACGCACTGAACAGCTTGTCAAACTTGTAAGGTTCCATGCGTCTCTGGGTGAGTGGTCGTCTGTACTGAGGCTTTGCTCCAGGTATGTTCGTTTATATCCAGACAATGAAGACCTGCGATTCCTGAAAACTGCCGCCGAGAATCATGTACATTCAAACACCGATGCAGCGCCGCATTAGGCCATCGAGGCGGATATGATATTTTGGCGCCTCTTGCAGGAATTTGCATCTACGACCATCCATGGAACCAAAGGTATTTGCCATGCCGAGGAATTAATAGAGAAAGGACAGATAGATAAGGCGGAACAAGCCGTTCTGGCCCTGCTTGAGCGCAAGCCCAACGACGCAAATATATTGCATCTTGCCGGAGTTGTCGCTCTTCGAAAAGGACAGAACTCGCGGGCTGTCGCCTTGATTTCCAAGGCACTCGAATACGCGCCCAATGAGAGCCTTTATTATTTTAACCTGGGCAACGCATACCTTGCAGACGGTGCCATCGATCTCGGCATTCAGGCTCTGCAGGATGCCACGCGGCTTGATCCGGAGCGTATTGAGGCATGGATGAACCTCGGGCTGGCGCTGGTAGAAGCGAAACGTCATCCCGAAGCCGTGGCCGCGTTCGAACGGCTGCTGGAAATTGATCCCGATCATGAGGCCGACGTCGCTTTCGCTTCTGCCCTCGTAGGCGCGGGGATCATGCTCAAAGAGTCGGCGATGGTGGATCGGGGAATCTCGGTACTCGAGTCGAAACTCAGGGACGGCTATGAACGCTATGCGGCGGGGGTCATTCTGGCCCGGGCGCTGGAGCACCGGAATCGGCTCAGTGAGGCCATCCGGCAACACCAGGCGTTGCTGGAAGCAAATCCCGAACACATCGGAATCCGCAATAATCTCGCTCGCTGTTTGGTTCAGCTCGGGCGCGTAGAGGAAGCCCGAACACACTATCGGTTGTGCGTGAAGTCGGCACCAGACAAATACCATGCATTTTCGGCATTGCTCGCCGGCCTGAATTATGAACCCAATTTGACGGCTGCGAGGCACGAAGCTGAAGTGCGAAACTGGGAAAAACAACTGGCCTTATCCCATTATCCGGTCGAGCCGGAATTTCCGAACGAGCGCGATCCGGAGCGTCCCCTCAAGATAGGATATCTATCGCCGGACCTCAGACAGCACGTCGTCGGCCACAATTTCCTGCCTGTACTCGAGCACCGGAACCGCGAGCGGTTCTCGGTCTTTTGTTATCACATCGGGGAAAAGCAAGACGACATGAGCCGCAGGATTGCTGCACTTGCGGATCACTGGCGCCATGTTCATGGCGCTTCCGACGATGAAGTGGCTGCGCTCATCCGTGAGGACCGTGTCGATATTCTCGTGGACTTGTCAGGGCATACCTCCCATACCCAGCCCTTGGTTTTTGCCCGTAAACCAGCGCCAGTCCAGGTGAGCTGGCTCGGCTATTTCGATACCACGGGGCTGGCCACGATGGATTGGTTCATCACCGATCCGTATTCATCCCCTCCTGATCAAAAACAGTATTTCTCCGAAAGGCTGTACCGTATGCCGCATACTCGTCTTTATTACCATCCTTATCCCGACATGCCGGAGGTGGGGCAACTACCTGCGAAGCGGAACGGTTACATCACCTTCGGTTGTCTGAACAATTTGGCAAAGATCAACACCGAGGTACTCGACCTCTGGGCACAAATTCTGGCGGCGTCGCCGACCAGCCGCTTGCTCATTCAGACGGTCGCGCTGTGCGACAGGCTCAATCTCGAGAGGTTTCGCGCTCTTTGTGTCGAACGAGGCTTAGACCCGGCGCGGCTGGAACTTCGGCCCGCAACTTCTCTGGAAAAGTTCGCACAGACCTATCACGAAATCGACATTGCACTCGATCCCTTCCCCTTTTGCGGCGGTTTCACCAGTTTCGACGCATTGTGGATGGGGGTGCCGGTGATCACATTGGAACAGCAACGACTGGCAGGTCGTCAGACGCTCAGTATGTTGATGAATCTAGGATTGCCGCACCTTATCGCCAGCAATAAAACCGACTATGTATCCATTGCGCTCGAACTCAGCCGTGATTCGTCAGAAATCGAGCAATTGAGATCGGAACTCCGGTCCCGTTTTCTCCAATCCCCATTGATCGACCATTGCCGGTTTACACGGGAACTGGAGAAAGCATATCGCTTCTTTTGGAGTCACTGGTGTACCGAGAAAAAACAAAGTTCCGCGCGGAAAGGGATAAGCGCCCCGATGGACGCTTATCCAAGCCGTCGCCAAATATCAGCGACATGAACCAGGAACATATCTAGCCGGAGCGCCGGTGCACGACCAGACCGCCGATCCCAGCGTACTATTCCAACTGGGGGTCAAGGTGATACTCACGGCTGCGCCCACGCTGTCAGTGGCAGTACTTCCCTGTATCACGATCGTTCCGTTGTCGCCAACGTCGCTGCCTGTTGCTATCTTGCCCCCAATCGCAACCGTCATGCTCGTTCCTGAGCCGGTACATGTACCAGCCAGCTGGCACTTTTCGGTGATATCCGTCCTGAATTTGCTGCCGGCAAGAATCAATTCCGACACTTTCGCCCGGACCGTATAGTCCTGATAGGCAGGCAGAGCGACCGCTGCCAGGACACCGATGATCGCCACGACGATCATCAGCTCGATCAGTGTAAAACCTTTCTGTAGCGCTTTCATATCATCTCCTTGTTTTAATCACCACCTGCGGGATTAGTGGCTTGCACCACTTGCATAAACATAGCAGAGACTTCGCGTTGCCGGAAGGGCGGAGCGTTCATCCGAGGTCATGATCCACTCGACGGGCGACGGTACCCAGTTTCCATGCGATATCACGCAGCACGGGTGCCCAGTCGCCCGCGCGGGGCTGACGGAACAGCCGCACCGAGGGGTACCACGGCATGGTCTCTCCCGAGGCGAGATACCGCCATTCCGGCACCCGGGGAACCAGTACCCAGGCTGGACGTCCCAAGGCTCCGGTCAAATGAACGATCGACGTGCACACCGTGATGATTTTGTCCAGCGCCATGACCAAAGCAGCGGTTTCATCATAGTCGTCGATGGCTTCCTGCCAATGATGGATAACGATTCCGTGCCGTTCCTCCAAAGCCTGCAATTCCTGACGACAGTCGGTGTATTGCAGGCTCACGAAATGCCTACCCTCGGCCGCCAGGATCGGATGCCACTCCTGGAGGGGAATCGAACGTGCCTCCCGCCGGGTTTTTCCCTGGCCCCCGCGCCAGGAGATGCCGATTTTCAACCCCGGCCCCAGTGCGGCGAGTCGTTCTTTCCAAAATGTCACGCGCTTCGGATCGGCCACGAGATAACCCCGATGATTGGGAAAAGCGGCCTCCTCGGCGCGAAACATACCGGGAAGATCCCCTATCGCCGTCTGGAAATCGATGGTCGCCCCATTGGCGAGACCATCGACACCGGTTTGTGCTTTCGACCCGCCGATGACCGTTACTTCCGGAAACGAACGCCGAAACAGGCTTTCCAAACGGACGTTACATTCCAGAACTATTTTCGCCCCGGTTTTCTCCTGCAAATCCCTGAGGCAGGATGCAAACATGATTTCATCCCCCAACCCTTGCTCGCCGTAAACCAGTAAGGTTTTTCCGGTACACGGCTGGCCGTCCCAGTTCGGAAACGGGAAAGAGCGGCTCTGCGTGCCACGGTAACGCCAGCGGAGGTGATACTCCCGCCATCCCTCGCCGAAGCGCCGGTTCTTCAGGAGCACGATGGAACGGTGAAACCTGACTTCTTCACGAAACGGTTCTGCCAGCATGGATTCGAAACCCGCGAGGGCTTCATCGACCTTGCCCGCATCCGCCTTGGCCTGATAAAGATTGAAGCGCGCCTCGGTCAGACAGGGATTCAATTGCAGTGCCCGCATGAAGCAGTCCAATGCTTTGTCGACATCGCCTTTTCCATAATGCCACTGCAGCCCCAAATTGTTATGCGCCGAAGCATCCAGAGGATTCAGCGCAATCACTTCCTCCCAGGTGCAAATCGCCAGATCGGTTTCATCCAAATCGTCATAGATCAATGCAAGCTGGGCCAAAAAGTCCACCGATCCGGAATGACGATCCTTGGCTTCCCTGAGGAGAGCGAGGGCTTCTGACCTATTTCCGAGAGTGACGCAATTTCTGGCCAGCTTATGCAGAATTTCAGAGGAATCCGGGGAGCAGCGTAAGGCCATCCGTAAACAGTAATCCGCCTCGACCGGATCATTTGTGCGTTGATAGATGTCACCCAACGCGGCATACGCGGAGGAGTATTCAGGATCGTGGTCTATGGCTCGTTCAAGCCATCTCAGCGCGGAATCAATATCGTTTGCGGCCAGTTCCGCCATCCCGTGCTGAAAACATATTTCCGCCTCACTCTGAACCTCGTCCAATACGGATACCATCGTCGAGCCACCCTATGTCAGATAAATTCACGGGGTGATGATACGGTCGTCATACATGCGAGTTCATTACCTACTTCGGCCATGACCGGTTCCCAATAAAGTGGCTTCACCTGCCGGAACAAGCGGGCTGCCGGGTACCAGGGCATGCGTGATCCCTCGCGCCCGTACCGCCAGCCCGGCGAACTCGGTACCAGAACCCACACCGGTACTCCCAGGGCGCCGGCCAGATGGACGACCGCCGTACAGACGCTGACGACCAGATCCAGGCTGGCGACCAAAGCGGCCGTCTCCTCGAAATCGCTTCCTATCTGGCGCCAGGAATGAATCCGAATGCCATAGCGTGAGTGGAGCGAATCCAGTTCGGACCGGCAATCGGTATACTGTAGGCTTACGAAATGCGCCTCCCTCAGCCGTAATATCGGCAACCAGATTTCCAGGGGTATCGACCGTAAATACGCATTGGTTCTGCTGGTCCCGCCTCGCCATGACAAGCCGATTTTCAACCCCGGCCCCAGTGCGGCGAGTCGTTCTTTCCAGCGTCCGACACGCCGTGGATCGGCCGTCAGATAGCCGGAATGGAAGGGAAACTCGCAAACTTCGTTGCGGAAAAACCGGGGAAGGCTGCCCAGGGGTATTTGCAGGTCGATGGGGTGGAATGCTTCCAGCCAGGTGTCCGGATTTTTGAACCTTTTACCGGCAAATTCGGCCTGTGGAAAAGAACGCCGATACAGAGTTTCGAGTCGGGGATCGCATTCGATCACGCAGCGGCCGCCTCTTGCAAACAGATCCGGAAAGCAGCCGGCCAACATGATTTCATCGCCGATTCCCTGTTCGGCGCAGACCAGCAGGTTTTTTCCGGCAAGGTCCTCCCCTTTCCATTCGGGGAACGGGAAACGATCGCGTGGAAACTCCGGAGCCAGACGCCTGTATTCCTGTTCCTCCCAGCCTTCACGGAAACGCCCGACCGAAAGCAGCAGGTGGGCTTTGGTCAGATGGATGTCGCCGCACTGCGGCTCCATCTCCAGTGCCTGATCGAAGGCTGCGATCGCATCGTCGAACTTGCCGAAGTCCTGCAGCACGACACCGATATTGGTCTGGGCCAACGCAAACCCCGGCTTCAGCGACAAAGCCCGTTCGAGTATCTCCAGCGCTTCCGCGGGCCTGCCCAAGTCTCTCAGCAGCAGCCCGCAATTATGCATGGCCTCGGCGAAATCCGGTTTCAGTTCCAAAGCGCGCCGAAAACATGTCAAAGCGTCCCCGAGGTCGCCTTTGCGCTGCAAGGCGATCCCCAGATTGCACCAGGCGTAGGCATGGGCGTCGTCCCTGGCCAGGACCGAACGGAAACATGTCTCCGCTCGTGCGCAGTCGTCCAGGTCCAGCCAGACGATCCCGATGCGGTTGAGGGTTTTCGCGTCGAGGCCGGGCGAGTGTTCGGCCCGCTCCAGACATTCCGAGGCTTCCGCCAGACGCCTTTGAGCGAGCCTGATCCTGGCGAGATGGAGACGGGTCAGGGCCGCATCAGGCTGCAGTTCCAGAGCTTTCCGGCAGCATCTTTCGGCAAGGGCCAGATCGCCCGCCGTCAAAGCTTGCTCGATCTGCTGATGAAGCCGATCGATCCCCGCCTCACCGGAGGCGACGGATTCCGCATCATCGGAACTGCGACGAACCATTCCGGACGGCGGGGCTTCGTCGGCCTCCGTTTCCCGCAAAACGCCCGCTCTGCCCGGAGAGCAGAGGTTTTTGAGTAGCCGCAGCAACATTGGGGGAGTCCCGCGCCGGACCGAGAGCCAGCCGTCAGCGGGCCTGTCTCTGGTCGACCCGTAACATGCCGGCGAGTTCGGCCCGCCACTCTTCGGAATATTCGCAGTCGCGGTACTCCTCGAAATAGGGGCCGCCGATGGTGTAATGCGCGAGTGATACTTCGGGCGAGGGGGTGTCGTATCCCACCAGATGATTCCAGCGATGAGGTATCTCACCGATCAAGGCCTCGTCATCCAGCCACTTGAACTGATGTAGTTCAAGGCCGGATGCGGTATTCACGTAATCCGGCGTCAAGGCTTTGCATTTTGCGTTGTCGAAAAGCATGACACTGGACCAGTTCTTCTTCTCGTAGCGGATTTGTGCCGCGTCCAGGAATTTGATTTCTTCGGCTGGAACGTGGTCATGTTTGACCACCTGTACCGCATAGCGCTCATCCCGCAGGTCCCAGAGCTTTGCGATGTCGTCGAGGACGAGCATGTCGCAGTCCAGGAAAACGGACCAGCCGGAAAATCCCGACAGATACGGGACCAAGAATCGGCTGAAAGAAAAATCCGTCGACTGGAGCGGATTGCGCTCCCGCCGGTAGACCTGGCCGAGCTGGCTCAGCATCAAAGGCGTGATGGAGACCGGCCGGGACGCCCGAACGTGGATGCTGTGGGCCAGCACACTGAAAGCCAGCGCTTCGCGCGGATCGTAACCGATGAATATTCGAATGGGGGATATTTTTTGCATGGGCTTTTTTCAGAATTCCGTCTTTCTCTTTACCAAAGGGGCCGAAGCCGATGATTTTGCTTCCACTCAGCCCGACGCACGGCATTGCCAAGAGTCAAGAGACCGATACCCTGTATCTGCTCCCCTCGCCTCATCAGTCGGAGGGTAGAGGCCGTTCAATCGAGGACAACCCGCCGTTCCGACGGGGAATGCCGGAATCCAGAAGCCGGTGGGCGACACCCGTACCCTCCCTCGTGCCCTGCATAGTGACCTAAGCATACAGCATCATATATTTCAATGCCTTAACATCACTTTATAGACGTCCGGCGGCTGATATCAAGGGCGGTGTGGCTTCATGCCAACAACCCTCATATCCCGGGGTTCTCTCAATTTGAATCGGGCGGGCTCCTGACGCACGTCGACCAACCCGGCTTGACGCATGATTTCCGCAAGACTCTCGGGCGTATAACCCCAGCGGTGAACCATCAGCGGATCACGCCAGGAAGGATCGCCGTAAAGCGCCCACATCGACCGCTGGCATTCCATCCCGTCCCCTTTCGCGGCATCGGGATTCCGGAGAATTTCCCGACACGCCGCGATCAAATTCGGACACTCCAGAATCATCCTTCCGCCGGGTTTCAGAACCCTGACCCATTCCCGCAGCACACCCTGTACCTCCCATCGCCAAAAATGCTCGATGACGTGAACGGAAAGAATCTCGTCCACCAAATCGCCATCGAACGGCAAGGCGTGAAGATCGCAGATGATGTCCGGCGCCTTCCCGGCCCGGCGGGAGGCGACGTCGACGTTCAGATGGCCGGGAAGTATTTTGTCCCCACAGCCGAGATTCAAACGCAGCGGATCGGCATCAGCCGTGACTCGTTCGCGAACCGTGCCGGCGCCGGCTTCGACGATGAGATCCAGCCAGCGGGCCCCTATGTGCTCCGGAGTCAGATTATCTTTTATGAATGCCTGGGCCTGTGCCACCTGGTTCGGCACCATGTCCGGATGCGTCAATGCCCATCTGATGCCCGTCACCAAATCTTCGCTGATCCAGGCCCAGTCGATGAAATCCTGGTAGGCCGGCAGCGGATGGGCAACGACGTATTTCCCGGCCCAAAGCGCTTCGGTCAGTCTGTTGTGACTCTTGACGGATTCCCGCATGCCTGCGGGATCGCCGGGGATGATGACCAGGTCGCAGCGTTCCAGGGCGCCTTCCACAACCCGGGGCGACCACTCGGAGAACAGGATGCGGAAGTCCTTCCTGGCCGCCGTCGCATGCGTCGACAACCAACCCTCCAAACCGGTGTTTCTGGCGGTGACGATGTCCAGCTCCAGCGGGTATTGCTGCGCCAATGCCGAGAGTGAAGGAATCACCGCCAGCAGAGCCGGTATGTTGGACGGATGCCCAAACCACAACAGGCGTACGGTTTCTCGAGCGCCCGCAAACAGGCGCACGCGTCGCCGCCCGATGGCTCTCATGGCGGAAGGCGCCTTTCGCTGCCCTTCGACCGGATCGGGGACGACGGCCGCGATCAGACCGGTGTGCTGCAGAACCGCCTTGCCCATCGCCTCGGTCGGTACGATCACCCGGTCTGCCAGCGCCGCCATCGTCTGGTAGTGGGTGCCGAATTCGGGATGAATGAAATGATTGTCACTGACGTCGAACAGGACCTTCGCGCCGTTCGCCCGGGCGAACGAAGCGGCCTGCTCGTTGGTCGGGTTGAAGCTCTTGGAAAATATGACGACCTCGGCATCCAGCGAATCCCGCGGATAGGCATCCCAGTTCACCTCCGGGCCGACACCGTGAAACTCCACCGTATGTCCCTGGCTTTGGATGTACCTGCCCGGCAAGAGCATGCGATAGCGCGCGCTGGCCACGTCCGAGGTGATTGCGCCGTTCTCGGTACGGAGACTGGCGAAGGTGATCCAGCTAATTTTCATCGCGACAGGCGAGCAGTTCATTTCTCACGCGAAGAACGACCTCGTCCCAGGCAAAAGGTGCTGTCTGCCTGAAGACGCGGCAAGTGGGGTACCAAGGCATCGTGCCTTCACCCGTCGTCCCGTACCGCCATTCCGGACCCAAGGGCGCCATGACCCACACCGGCCGCCCCAGCGCACCGCCCAGATGCACCGCCGCCGTACAGACGCTGATGACCAGATCGAGCGCCCCCAACAGCGCGGCCGTTTCATCGTAATCGGCAATGGCCGCAGGAAAATGGTGGAGGATCGATCCGTGGACCGACCCGAGCCTTGCGATCTCGTCCCGGCATTCGCCGTACTGCAGACTGACGAAATGCGCACCGGGAACTTCGAATAGCGGCGCCAGCGTCTCCAAGGGCATGGAACGATAGCTCTGGCGGGTCTGACGGGTCCCGCCCCTCCAGCTGATACCGATCTTCAAGCCGGGGCCGAGCGCTGCCAGCGACCGGCGCCAATATGACACACGTGCTTCGTCCGCCTTCAGATAGCCGGCGTGTTGCGGAAAATCCTCCAGTCGCCGGCGGAAATGCAGAGGCAGGCTGCCGACCGGGATGCAGCAATCGATCGGCGGCAGATGTGACAGCCGGCCCGGCTCGTCATGTTGGCTGCCGCCATGCACGGCGGCGGTCGGGAATGAACGTCGGAACATCGGCGCCAGTCTTTCGTGGCATTCGATCACGCAATGGCCGGACCGGGCGATGAGGTCGGGCAGACAGGAGGCGAACATGATTTCATCGCCCAGGCCCTGTTCGGCGTAGACCAAAATGGTTTTTCCGCTCAGGTCCGTTCCGTCCCAGCGTGGAAACCGGAAATTCCGCCTGGGGTACTCCTCGCCGAGCAGGCGGAGTTCGTAACCGGTCCACCCTTCCTCGAAATCGTGGACCAGCAGCTTGGCGAGTGACCGGTGGAAACGCACCGCGCGGTTTTCCGGCTCCAGCTGCAGGGCCTTGTCATAGCTGGCGAGCGCTTCGTCGATGCGGCCCAGGTCCTGCAAGGCGATGCCGTGATTGCCGTGCAGTTCCGCATGGTTCATTCCCAGCGCTACCGCCCGGTCGAAATGGGCGATGGCCAGATCGGGCCGGAAGCGGTGCTTGAGGTACATGAATCCCACTGCGGCCTGCGCTTCGGCGTCGTCTGGCGCGGTATCGGCCCAATGCTCCAGGAGCTCCGCGGCACCATCCGGCCAATCGAGCTTCGCCTGGATACCTACCCAATGCCGCAGCGCCAGACCAAAACGGGGGTTCAGGTCCAACGCCCGCCGGAAGCTCTCGGACGCCTCCGTCAGTTGGGAGCGCTTTTGCTGGCAGAGTCCTAAGTTACACCACGCCAAGACACTGGTCTCGTCCACGGCAAGCGCTCGTCGATAGGCCGACTCGGCCTCCTCCGGCTTATCCGACGTCAGCTGGACATTGCCGAGGTCGATCCAGGCTTCCGTGAAATCGGGTTTGAGCCGCACCGCCTTGGCCAGATTCCGGCCAGCGGTCGCCAACTCGCCACGCATGCCCTGCAAGCGTCCGAGGCCATGGAGAGCCACCGGCGATTCCGGGTTTTGCCGAAGGAGGGAAACCCAAACGGCTTCGGCATTTTCCGCATCGCCTGATGCCAACCGTGCGTCTATTTCTTCCCAAGCGGCGGGAGAAATCTCGCGTCCACGCTTGCCGCGGTCCGCCCATACCCTGGCGGCCCGTTTGAGGACCTGAGCGAGCATGCGTTTTCGGACTTACGGAAGTTATTTTCTACTGAGATGGACGATCAGTCCTTCGGTCGCCACCTCGATGAATTCCTTGCTGTAGCCGAGCTCTTTCAATTCCCAGCGGAACGTGTTGCCGAATTTGGCTTTCCTGTACATACCCAGGGCCTTTTCCTGGTTGAACCGTTTGGCCTTCGCATAGGCATCTTCGAGGATTTTGGTGAGCCGGTTGGCGGAAATCTTCTTCTCCGGGGCGGTGTCCATGGATGGCGGGTAGCGTTTGGCGATGTCCTGCGCCAGCGTTTTGGCGAACAGGTCGACTTCTTCATTGGCGGAGAACCAGGAGAACAGGCCCATGTCGTTGCATTCCTCGACTGTATTTGGAATTTTTGATCAATGCGCTGTGAAGCATTTGCGGCGGGAGAAAACTAGCAGATTTGCAGCGTTCCGCAAGGGAGCACGCCCCGCGCGCGCCCACCGGACGCACACGGACATACCCTTCCCGGCGCCAGGAAACGCCGTCTAATTTCGGTGTCAACGACTTGACGAAAACGTCCTGCGGCCCAACAGTTCCCTTCGAGGGCGCGAAAGAACGCCCGACCGCTTTCCTACCCGATGCCCGGAACATGGCCGAACACCTATACCCCGGATTTTTCAGCGAACTCCTGGTACTGCTCTTGGCGTCCCTCGCCAGCGTATTGCTGTTTCAGCGTCTGCGCCTGCCCGACATCCTGGCCTATCTGTTCGCCGGCGGTCTGGTGGGGCCGTTCGGCTTCGGCATGGTGACCAACGATGCCAACATCCATTTCCTGTCCGAGCTGGGCCTGGTGTTCCTGATGTTCGAACTGGGGCTGGAGTTCTCGGTCCGCCAGTTGCTGCACCTCAGCCGCGCGGTATTCGGCCTGGGTTCCCTGCAGATGCTGCTCACTCTGTCGGTTTTCGCATCGGCGCTTTTCTTCGCTCTGCACTGGCCCATCGGTGCCACGCTGGTGGTCGCTGGCTCCCTGGCACTGTCTTCGACGGCTCTGGTCGTCCGCGAGCTGCGCTCGCTCAAGCTCATCAACCGCCATCATGCCCAGCTCGCGGTGGGCGTGCTGATCTTTCAGGATCTGGCCGCGCTGCTCGGCCTGATCCTGGTACCCGCCCTGGCCGGAAACGGCGAGCGCGCCCTGCACGAACAACTGCTCCACGTCGCGGAAAAGGGCGGCATTCTGGTCGTGATACTGACAGGTGCCGGCAAATGGCTGCTGCCGAGCATCTTTCACGAGGTCGCCCGGAGCCGCTCGGAGGAAATCTTCGTCCTGACGGTGCTCGTCATCATCCTGCTGTCGGCCTGGCTGACGCAGGCTTTCGGTCTGTCGATGGCGCTCGGCGCGTTCCTCACCGGGGTGATGCTCGGGGAAGGCGAATTCCGCCATCAGGTGGAAGTGGACATCCGCCCATTCAAGGACATCCTGATGGGCGTGTTTTTCGCCAGCGTCGGCATGCAGATCGATTTCGGCCTGCTGGTAGAGGAAGGCCGCATCGTTCTGCTCGGCATCGTCCTGCTGATCCTGGCCAAGTCGGTGGTGATCACCCTCGCCGCCCGGCTCATGGGCGAATCAGCGACGACGGGGAGCAAGACCGGCATCATACTTGCCCAGGCCAGCGAATTCGGGCTGGCCCTGATCACCTTGGGAGCGCAACTCGGCGTGCTCGCCCCACGGATCGCGTCGCTGGCGTTGGCCATCGTCGTCGGCAGCCTGATCCTCGCGCCCTGGCTGATCCGCTACAACTTCGAAATCAGCCAGTGGGTCGGCCGTCTGGTGGGCCAGAAAGTGTCGGGCCGGGATCGCGAGATGAGTCGGATTCCGCCCCATCTGTCCGATCACATCATCCTCGCGGGCTACGGACGGGTCGGCCAGATGATCGCCAAGTTTCTCAAGAACAACGGCATTCCCTTCATCGCCTTGGACCCCGACGGCAACCGGATCAAGGAAGGCCGCGCCGCCGGCGATCCGGTGATTTACGGCTCCTGCGCCCGGATCGACCTGCTGCGGCGCTGCCACATGGAACGTGCCCGCCTCGCCATCCTCACGTTCAAGTCGCTGAGCGAGGCGCGCCGGATCATCACCCAGATACGCCGCCAGGGCTATACCTTGCCGATCGTGGTCCGCACCCAGAACGAAGCGGACCATGCCGAACTGATCGCGGCCGGCGCCGACTATGTCATCCCGGAAATGCTGGAATCGAGTCTGGTGATCGCAGCCGAAGTCCTGAGCCTGCTGGGTTATTCCAAGACCGTGGTGCAACCGCAGATCGACGCCGAAAGGGCGCTGCATGCGCAGATCAAAGAATCCGCCGCGCCGGATCCCGGGGAGGGATAGCCACGGCCTTGGGTAAACGCCGGGATCGAGCCGATTCTTGCGTGAGGCGAACCTGGCCCCATGCGGTGCGATCTGCCAGATCAGGAAATGGCCGGCGGCGTGCCGGACACGGCTTAGCGGGGCATGTGAAAATGGAACTCGCGCACGAATGCGACGAGCGTGATCAGTGACACCGTGGCCGTTGCCGCGATCCAGTAGGCAGGCGTGAGCGGGTTGCCGGTCCGGTCGATCAGCCACGCCGCGATCAGCGGTGTGCTGCCGCCGAAGCACCCCACCGCCGCATTGTAGGCAAAGGCCAGACCGGTGCAGCGTACCTCCGCCGGCACCAGCTCGACGTTGGTGGCGACGATGCCGCCGCTGATCAAACCGATGGTCAGTGCAAAGCCGGCTTCGCCCAGAAAGATGGTGGGAGGGCCGGCGGTGTGGATCAGATGAAACAAGGGAATCGCGCCCAGGGCGAGCAGGCCGAAGCCGGCGACCAGCACCGGCTTGCGGCCGAACCGGTCGGACGCCCAGGCTGCGGCGGGCAGCAGGACCAGAAGCAGAGCCATCGCCCAGGTGTTCAGATTGAAAACCGTCGCGTCCGGCAGATGGTCGATGTTCTTGATGTAGCTCACGGCATAGATGAAAGCGGCGTAGAAGCCCACGCCGAAACCGAGGTTCAGCAGCGCAACCCGCAGCATTGCCCCTTTGTGCCTGGCGAACACGGCCCGGACCGGGCTGGCGTGTTCCGCATTCGGAAGTTCCGGCTCCAGCCCCTGGCGGAGCCAATAACCCGTTAGCGCCACCAGCCCCCCGGCCAGGAACGGCAAACGCCAGCCCCAGTTCAGGACTTGTTCTTCACTCAGGACATGGGTCAGCAGATCACCTGCACCCGATCCCAGCAGTATGCCCGCAGATGCGCCCCAACTTCCCCACACTGCGGTGAAGGCCCGACGTTCGCCCGGCGCATTCTCCACCAGAAACACGAGGGAGTTGGTAAATTCCCCGCCGACGGACAAGCCCTGAACGATGCGGAGCAGGACGATGGCAACCGGGGCGGCGATACCGGCGGAAGCATGGGTCGGCAGGAACGCCATGAGCACCGTGGGCACGGCCATTGCCATGACCGACCAGGTGAGTGCCTGCTGCCGCCCCAGGCGGTCTCCGATCCGGCCGAATAGCAATCCGCCGACCGGCCTGACGATGAAGCCAGCGGCGAACGCTCCGAACGAGGCGATCAGCGAAGCCGCGGGATCATCCGCCGGAAAAAACAGCTTGCCGATCACAACGGCGAAATAGCCGTAAACGGCAAAGTCGTACCACTCCATCACGTTGCCGATCAGTCCGGCGAGGATGATGCGGTCGTGACGGCGACGCAACGGGGGTGCAGATGTCATGGGGATGGTGGAATCCTTGTCGGGGAGGGGTTTGGAGCGGGCTATCCTCCGGAATTGTGTGGCCGGAGACAAGCTCGCCATCCGCTTCCACCGGAAATACAATTCACCTCCGAATGCCGGATTCCTCATCTGCAATCCCTTTGGAACCGAGAAGCTTACCCACGCCCAGCAGTACCGAATCCGATGCTCCCGTGCCTTCGCTCGCGGCACTCCAGGCCGGCCAGGTTCATGTCTGGCATGGGGATCTGAGCCGCCTGTCCGCCCTGGCGCAGAACTGGCTTTGCGAGGAAGAAACCCTCCGCGCGGCCCGCTTCGGTATGGCCGCGGCGCGGTTCCAGTTCGTGACCGGGCGCAGGCTGCTGCGGGGCGTGCTCGGCCATTATCTCAACCGCGAACCGGCCTCGCTCGGCTTCGTGACCGGCCCCCATGGCAAACCGGCACTACGTGGCGAAGGCGTCGAATCCGGGCTTCAGTTCAACCTCAGCCACTCCGGCGGCGCGATCGCGCTGGCGCTGGCCTGGCAATCCCCGGTCGGGATCGACGTCGAGGCATGGCGCTCCCTGGCTCGTCTCGATGGGCTGGCCCGGCGTTGTCTGGCACCGAGCGAACGGAGGGAGCTCGACGGCCTGGATGACGACGCGGCGACGCGCGCTTTCTTCCGCTTCTGGGTGCGCAAGGAAGCATTGGGCAAGGCCACGGGAGAGGGCGTGACGCTCGGCCTTCAGCACTGCGTGTCCAGCCTCGAAGGCCCGCCGCGCTGGCTCGGAATTCCGTCGCGATTGGGGGACGTCGGAGGCTGGTCGCTCGCCGAATTCCCGGTACGGGATGGATTCGCGGGGGCGGTCACGGTACACGCGGCGAATGCCCGGTTCTACTGGGGAGGAATGGGATTCGACGGCGAAAATCTGGAGTTTGAAAACCTCATATCGCTTCTGTATGCTACGCCGGACTGCGTATTGGGAAACGCGGCAGCGGATTCATCGCGGTACCCTTCCCGGTAAAGCCACTTGTGCCATCGATCTCCTGCTACCAGTTCGCCCGGTCGCCGTCGGCAGCGGCATAGTTCGATCCACACTGACAGAGATGAGAGAGATGAGTCAAGTTCAGCAGGGCACCGTCAAATGGTTCAATGAGACAAAAGGATACGGCTTCATCCAGCGTGAGAGTGGCGCCGATCTGTTCGTCCATTTCCGCTCCATCCTGGGCGAGGGTTTCAAGACCTTGAAGGAAGGACAGCGAGTCAGCTTCGTGGAAGTCCAGGGCGCGAAAGGTCCGCAGGCGGATCAGGTCAGCGTCATCTGATTTCCCGCTCCCGGATGCTTCCGGAGAAACAGGCCCTGCGGGGCCTGTTTTTTTAACCCCCTTCCGGCCGTCGGTTTCCAAGCTTGGACGCCAAGCTGTGCTAGAATGCCGCACATTTTGAGGTTGTGTCCCGCTCCCGGCGTGCCGCCATCCCGATCCGCACCCGGCGACCGGACCGAGATCCAGACTTCGATTAGAAAAATCCCGGGAAGGGCAAAACACATGAAAATCAACCTGATATTGGCCTATGTATTCAAGTTCGTCACCTTCGTGTTCTTCAGCTTCATCATTTTGGTCTATGCCGGCCTGCTGATCCTGCTGCCGCTGGACATCATGTTCCAGGTCATCCGCATCTTCGCGGGCATCGGATTTCCCACGGTCATCGCCGCTCTGGTCGGCATGGGCGCCCTGGGCTATGTCGGCTACAAGGTCTACCTCGCGCCTGCCCTGTACAAGCTGGTGTTCGACGTCGGCTACCAGTTGATCGAATTCACCCGCCTGCAGTTGAGGCGTTTCGATGACCTCATCGCCGCCGAACAGGGCGGCAAGGGCTGAGCGCCGCGGGTCGGCCCGACGTCCCCCGATGCCCGGCGGCGCCGGGCATCGCTCGTTTTGAGACCCCGCACTTTCGATATTGGCCATGTCCGCTGACCTGAAACAATCCCGACTCGCCGACTGGCGCCAGCGCGCGCTGGCTTTCGAGCGCGAAGTCGGCAAGGCCGTGATCGGGCTGGAACGCCCCATCCGTCATATCCTGATCGCCGTCTTCGCCCGCGGCCATGTGATGCTCGAAGGCGATGTGGGGGTCGGCAAGACCACCCTGCTGAGGGCCGTGGCCCGCTGCCTGGGCGGCGCCTACGAACGGGTCGAAGGCACCATCGACCTGATGCCGAATGACCTGGTCTACCACACCTACATCAACGAGCTCGGCAAGCCGCAGGTCGAACCCGGCCCCGTCCTCAAGCACGGCGAGGAACTCTCCGTCTTCTTCTTCAACGAGGTCAACCGCGCCCGCCCGCAGGTGCATTCGCTGTTGCTGCGGATCATGGCCGAGCATGCCGTCAGCGCTTTCAACCGCGAGCATTTCTTTCCCTACCTGCAAGTCTTCGCCGACCGCAACCGGGTGGAGAAAGAGGAAACCTTCGAGATTCCCTCGGCGGCACGTGACCGCTTCATGATGGAACTGCACGTCGAGACGCCGGCCGACCCCGCGTTGCGACGCGCCCTGATGTTCGACCCGAAATTCCACGACGTCGACCGCCTGCTCGATACCTTGACTCCGGGCATCCTGCCCTACCGTGAAATCCCGCAGATCGCGCCCGTCATCCAGCAATCGGTCACGGCCAGCGAGACCCTGCAGCAGTATGCGCTGGACCTGTGGGAGGCCACACGCCGCCCGGCCGACTACGGCGTGAAACTAGAGGGCATCGACATGGACCGGCTGATCCTGGCCGGAGCCAGCGCCCGCGGTGTGAGCATGATGATGCGCGCCGCCCGGGTCGCCGCCTGGCTGGACGGGCGCGATTACCTCGTTCCGGAGGACATCCATGATGTGTTCCGCGAGACCATCGGCCACCGTGTATTCTTCAATCCGGTGTACGAGCTGCGGCGGACGGCGCTGATCGATGAACTCCTGCACGCCATCCGGCAAAAGGTCGCGGCGCCGTGATCCCGGAGTTCCACTACCGGGTCCGCTGGCGTGCCGCCGGCGCGCATCCCGGCCGCCATGCCAGCCACCGGACCGGCGGCGGCTACGAATTCGCAGGACACCAGCCGTTTGCGGCCTTCCCCGACCCGCGCAACATCGATTCCCATGCCACCCTGAACGATCCCTTTGGGCAACTCATGGTGAAGACTTTCCGCCAGCGCAGCGCCATCCCCGTGTTCGTGCTCGCCGACCTGTCGGCTTCGATGGGTTACGCCGACAAGGTGCAGGTCCTGGCCGAATTCACCTCGGCCGCGGCTTATTCCGCCTACCGCAGTGGCGATCCTTTCGGCCTCATCGTCTGCGGGGAGACCATCCGCTGGGATGTCAGCCTCCCGCTGCGCTGGCACAAGGGCGGTCTGCCCGCCGACACGGCCGCAAATCTCGCCCGGATCCGCCCGGATGCCCGCAGCGCTGCGGCCCTGGAAGCCGCCGTGCCCCATCTCGGACGCGGCAGGGCCCTGGTGCTGCTGGTGTCCGACTTTCATCTGGATGATGCCTTCCTGGAGTCGCTGTTCGACGCACTGCGTCCGCACGACGTGGTACCGGTCGCCGTGTGGAGCCGGGCCGAATACGACGCGCTCCCCGACTGGGGCCTGATCCATCTGCGCGATCCCGAAACCGGCCAGCGACGGCGATTGTTCATGCGCCCGGCCCTCAAGCGCCGATTCCGGGACGTGTTCCAGGCGCGGCGGGAGCGTCTGCGGGAGCTGGCTGTCCGCCACGGCGCCCGCGAACCCTTCCTGCTCGAAGACCGCCTCGACGCCGACGCACTGACCCGGTATTTCTACGAAACCTGAAAGGCGGCCTCATGCGCAAGTTCACCCTGCCGCTCGCCAGTATGCTCGCCATCGTGGCGGCTGCCGCCTGGCTGACGAGTATGAGCGACCGGGCCGTGCCGGCGAGGCTGGAGAGCCAAGACGGTCACACCGTCACCCATACGATGGGCGATCTGATCGTGCGCGATGTCGTGGTCTCCGTCCATGGCGGCCGAATCGACCCCGCCTCGCTCCCCGCTCCCGGTCCGATCAACGAATGGGCGGAGATTCGCAAGGTCGAAACCGACTCGGCCGGCGAACGGACACGGGTCCGCATCACCTATCAGGTCTTCCATGGCGTGCGCGGGCCGGAAACCGCCGAGCTGCCGCCTCTGCGGCTGCGTTTCTCGGGCACCGGCGGTTCGCCCGACGTCGAAGTGCCGCCGCTGCCGGTCAGCTTCATGCCGCTGATCCCTCCGGGCATCCCCGACGAGAAAGTGATGATCCGGACCACGCGGCCGGCCGAACCCCGGCCGTTTGCGCCTTACGGGCCGTGGCTGGGTCTCGGCCTGGCTCTGGGCGCGGGGGCCGGCTTTTACCTGCTGTGGCTGCGCGGTCTCCTGCCGATACTCGCCGGGCCGCTGCCGTTCCGCCGCGCCAGCCGCGAATTGCGGCGACTGGCGAATCAGCCTTTGGCGGGCCGGCCGGCCTGCCTCATCCTGCACCGCGCGTTGAACGAGACCGCCGGCGAAGCGGTGTTCGGTGACGACCTGGAGGCTTTCCTCGCTCGCCATCCGGAATTCATCGGTCTTCGCGGGCTGCTGAGCGAATTTTTCGCCGCATCCCGACGGCTGTTCTTTGCGGAAGACTCCGATGACGGAGTCTACCCGCTTTGCCTGAAGCTCGCGCACCTCGCCCAGCGACTGGAAAGGCGGCGGTCATGAGCTTCGGATTCGTCTCCCCCTGGTGGCTGCTGCTCGGCGCCGGTGCTCTGCTACCCTGGTTGCGTCCGGGCCAGCCGGCGGTCGATTATTCCAGCCTGGCCATGATGCCGGAAGACCGGTTGTCCGTTGCCATCGACCGTGGACTGCGCGCCCTCACCTCGCTGGCGTTGGCGGCACTCGCCGCCGGCATCGCTGGCCCTTACGCTCTGGAGCAATGGGAGGAGCGGCTGGGCACCGGCGCCCACATCGTCCTGCTCATGGATCGCAGCAGCAGCATGAACGAGAACTTTTCGGGACGGTACCTCGGCGGTACCGCCGGGGAGTCCAAGAACGCCGTCGCCCGCCGGCTGCTCGCGGACTTCGTCCGCCGGCGCGGCGACGATCTGTTCGCCATGGTGGCCTTCAGCGCCGCACCGCGCTACGTGATGCCTCTGACCCAGGACCGCGAGGCGGTGCTGGCCGCCATAGACAGCGTTGGCGACCGCGGCCACGGCATCACGAACATTGCGCCGGGTCTGGCCATGGCATTGGATTTTTTCAATGGCCGGCCTGCGACCGGCGCCCGTATCATTCTGCTGGTCTCCGATGGCGCCACCCGTATCGAGGAGGAATCGCAGGACATGATCCGGCAATGGTTCCAGGACAGCCAGTCGCGCCTGTACTGGATCTATCTCCGCAGCACGAACAGCGCTCCGCTGGACCGGCCACCCACGGGAGCCAGCGACGACGCATCGCCCGAATACCTGCTGCACCGATACTTCCAGAGTCTGGGAGTGCCCTACACAGCCTACGAGGCGACGAATCCGCGGGCAGTGGAAGAAGCCATCGCCGATATCGGACGGCTGGCCAACCAGCCTCTGCGCTATCTCGAGAAAGTCCCGCGCAAGGACCTGTCCGGATGGTGCTACGGCTGCGCCCTGATCCTGCTCCTGCCGCTCCTCGCCGCCAAATCCCTGGAGGTGCACGCATGGTGACGCAGGCCAGACTGCGCGAAAACGCGGCCTTGGGGCTGCTCGTCCTCGGCCTGGGACTGGCCGGATGGGCTGGCTGCCACCTGGTCGTCGTGGCACGGGAAAATGCCGCCATCGCGGATCCGCGGAGCCTGGAGCTGGACGAGGATACGGCACCGGAACTGATCCTGGCCAAGGCGCAGGCGTTGGACCTCGGCGGCGACTACCGGGAAGCGTTGCGGCTCTACCATACGCTCCGGAACGACCCCTCCCCCGCCTTCCGGCAACGGGTCCACTACAACATGGGCACGATCTACTTGCGGGAGGCGGCCGGCCTGTGGAACTCGCACGGTGTGCTGGAATATGCGCGCGTCAACGCTCTGGTGACGCTCGCCAAGGAAAATCTCAAAGAGGCCCTGCGGCTGAAACCGGACGACCAGGATGCACGTTTCAATCTCGAGTACGCCTTCCGCATCACGCCGCCGCCCAAGGAAAAGGAAAAAGCCAACTGGCAGGGCACCAAGTCCTCCGTGTTCTCGACCCTGCCCGGCATCCCCGGGGGGGGGCCATGAAGGCGCGTGTCGGCCGGCCCTTCGCGGGGCTGGCGGCCGCCGCGGTCCTCACCCTGCTGGCATGGGCTGATCCCCGGATTCCGCTGGAACGGCCGGTGTTCCGCTACCTGTTCGTGCTCGACATCACCCAGAGCATGAACGCCCGTGACTATCATCTCGAAGGGCTGCCAGCCGACCGGCTGGGCTTCGCCAAGGCCGCCATCCGCCGCGCCATCACCGATTTGCCTTGCGGCTCGCAAGCCGGTCTCGGCCTGTTCACGACCCAGAACGTGGAACTGCTGTTCGAGCCGCTGGAAGTCTGCCGCCACGCCGGGGTGATCGAAGACGTGCTGGAGCACGTCGACTGGCGCATGGCCTGGGCCGCCGACAGCTTCATCGCCCAGGGGCTCAACGCCGCGCTGCGCATCGTCAAGAAACGCGATCCGGCGCCGCGCCTGGTGTTCCTCAGCGATGGCCAGCAGACGCCGGAGGACCCGGTCAGACCGGAGCTCAAGATCAAGCCGGGTGAAGTCCAAGGGCTCATCGTCGGCGTCGGCGACGTCAAGCCGGTGCCGATACCGCGGCTCGACCGGGAAAACCGGCCGCTGGGATTCTGGGAAAAGGCCGACATCCTGGCCCCGGTGACCACCACCGCCTATCTGGACGCTTCCGCCGATACCAGCCATCGGCGCGGAAACGACGGCAGTCTGTACCTGTCCTGGCTGCACGAGACGGAACTCAGGGATTTCGCCGACACCGCCGGCTTGGGCTACCTGCGGCTCGACACGCCGGAAGGGCTGAGCCTGGCTCTGCGCGATCCCGCGCTGGGCGAACTGCGCGTCGTACCCACGGGCATCGGCTGGACGCTCGCACTCATCGCCTGGCTGCTGGTAATCTGGCCACATCTCGTTCCTGACCCGAGGGCCCGCCATGTCTCTGGCTAAGCTGCTGATCGTCGTCGGACTCGGTATCGCCGCCCTGGGCGCGCTGCTGCATCTCGCGCCCGGCCTGCTCGGCTGGTTCGGTCGGCTGCCCGGCGATATCCGGCTGGGCGACGAAAACCGCTACGTTTTCATCCCGATCACCTCCATGATCGTGATCAGCCTCATCATCAGCCTGATATTGAACCTGTTCTTCCGCCGCTGAACACCTCCGCCGGGGGAACGCGGGCTGAATCCACTCCCTCGGCGCTCCCCCGCCACGACCATGACCGATACGCTGAACGCCGACCCGCCCCGCCGCATCCGCAGCTTCGTGCTCCGGCAAGGCCGCATCACCGCCTCGCAGAAGAATGCCCTGGAAAACCTGTGGCCGCGCTATGGCCTGGATCCGGAAGCGGCGTTCGACCCTGCGGCCGTATTCGGCCGACGGGCGCCGCTCACCCTGGAAATCGGCTTCGGCAACGGCGAAAGCCTGGCAGCGATGGCCCAGAGCCTGCCGGCAGAGGACTTCATCGGCGCGGAAGTCCATCCTCCCGGCATCGGCCATCTGCTGATCGAGCTGGAGCGGCGGGGACTGGACAACGTCCGGGTGTTCCGGGTCGATGCCGTCGAACTGTTGGAGAATTGCATCCCCGAAGGCGCCCTGGCGCGGATCCTGGTGTTCTTTCCCGATCCCTGGCACAAGCAGCGGCACAAGAAACGCCGCCTCGTCTCGCCGGCATTCGCCCGGCTGGCCGCCTCCCGCCTGGCGCCGGGAGGCGTGTTCCATGCCGCCACCGACTGGGAGGATTATGCGATGCAGATGCTGGAGGTATTGAACGGCTGCGAGACGCTGGTAAACCAGGCGCCGGACGGGCGCTTCAGCGAACGCCCCGCTTACCGCACGCCGACCAAGTTCGAACAGCGCGGTCAGCGCCTGGGACACGGCGTGTGGGATCTGGTCTACCGGCGATCCTGAACCGCGCCCTCCCGGGACAACCAACCGGCGATCTCATCCGCCGGCACCGGCCGGCTGAAGTAGAACCCCTGTACCTCGTCGCACCCGGCCCGTTCGAGGAATTCGAGTTGCTCCGCAGTCTCCACGCCCTCGGCGACCACCTTCAAGTGCAGCTGCTTGGCCAGGGCAATGATGGCCCGAGTGATCGCGGCATGGTCTTCCCTGCGGGTCACGTCACGAATGAACGACTGGTCGATCTTCAGCTTGTCGACCGGAAAACGGTTGAGGTATCCGAGCGAACTGTAGCCGGTGCCGAAATCGTCGATGGAAAAGCGTGTGCCGCGCTCCTTCAGTTTCCGCAGCATGTCGGACATCCGTCCGACGTCGCGCATGACCGCCGTCTCGGTCAGCTCCAGTTCGAGGAGTCCCGGCGCCAGTCTGCAGCCGGACAGCAACGCTTCCACCTGTTCCGGGAAATCGTCCTTCTGCAATTGCAGCGGTGACAGGTTGACCGCGACGGGAACGATGCACAGACCTGCGGCCTGCCATTCGCGCTGCTGGCGGCAGGCCTCCTCCAGAACCCATCGACCGATCCGATGGATGATGCCGGTCTCTTCGGCCAACGGGATGAAGCGTAGCGGCGGCACCCAGCCCACCTCCGGATGCCGCCAGCGGATCAACGCTTCCAGCCCGATCAGCCGGCGGGAGCAGACCTCGATCTGTGGCTGATAATAAAGCCGGAACTCCCCGTTCGACAGGGCCTGGTGCAAGGCATTTTCCAGGGCCAGCCGCTCGGTGGCCACGGCGCTCATTTCCGCTGAGAAAAACTGGTAGGTGTTGCGGCCCAAAGACTTCGCGTGGTACATCGCCGCGTCGGCGCTCTTGATCAGGCTCTCGGAGTCGCCGGCGTCGTGGGGATAGAGACTGATCCCTAAGCTCGGCGTCACGATCAGTGTCCGGCCACCGACGACGGCAGGTTTCGCTATGGCCGAGATCATCGCGTTCGCGACCCGCGCCGCCCGAACGGCATCGGAGTCTGCCAGGATGACGACGAATTCGTCACCCCCCTGGCGAGCCACGAAGTCACCCTGTCCGGTACAGTCCTGGATTCGCTCAGCTACCTGGCACAGAAGCTCGTCGCCCACGCTGTGCCCCAGCGAATCGTTGATGGTCTTGAAACGGTCCAGATCGAGCACGACCAGGGCGATCTGCCTCCGGTCCCGTGCCGCAGCTTCGATGAGCTGGTCCAGCCGCGCCTGGAAATAGGCCCGGTTCGGCAGGCCCGTGAGATCGTCATGGTAGGAGAGATAGCGGATCTGCGCTTCGGCCCGCTTGAACTCGCTGATGTCGGTGAAGATGCTGACATAGTGGGTCGTGCTGCCATCGGGGCCTTTGACCGCCGATACCGACTGCCATGCGGGGAAAATGTGACCGTCCCGGTGGCGGTTCCAGATCTCGCCGCTCCAATGCCCTTCGGTCTCGAGCGCCTGCCAGAACCGCCGGTAGAAAGCGCCGTCATGACGCCCGGACTGGAGCATTCTGGGCGTGCGTCCGACCACTTCCCCGGCACTGTAGCCGGTGATGGTTTCGAAAGCAGGATTGACCTGCAGGATCCGGGCCCGGGCGTCGGTGATCAGCACCGCATCGCGGGTATGCTGGAAGGCGGTTTCGATCAGGCGCAGCTGCGCCGTGGCCTTCTGCCTGTCGGTCACGTCGACCAGAGAGAACAGCAGGTATTCGACCTCGCCTTTGCCGTCGAGAACCGGCACCAGGTTCCAGTCCCAGTAGGTGACGCCCCGTTCCGGCTGGTCCGGAAATGTGAAAGGGCGCGCAACCGCTTCGAACGGCTGGCGGGTGCGCACGACCTCCTCGAAGATGAACCGGGCATCCGAAGGGTATAGCTCGAAATGGTTGCGGCCTTCGAACTCGGCGACATCCCGGCGGCAGGCCCGCGCATAGGCCGGATTGACACGGATGAAATTGAACTGGGGATCCAGAACGACGAGGCACGAGACACTGTATTGGAAGACCATTTCCACCAATTTGAGCCGCTCCTGCAACGTCGCTTTCAGCCGTTCCATTTCCGTGATGTCACGAATGATCGCGGATACGCCGGTCAGGCGGTTTTCGGCGTCGAAAAGCGGCGAAACCGTCAGCGATATCGGGAAATCGCGGCCGTCCTTGTGCAGACCCCGGCTCTCGAAACGGACGACCTCGTGCTCATCGATGACTCGCCGCAATATCTGCCCCGGTTCGCCCTGCTTTGCGAGCGGTGGCAGAACGGTGACCGGCTGCCCTATGATTTCCTCTGCCGCATAGCCCCACATCCGTTCCGCGCCTTTGTTCCAGGTACGGATTCTGCCTTGGAGATCGCTGACGATGACGGTGTCACCGGTCGATTCCACGATGGCAGCGAGTCGGTGAAGTTTCTCTTCGGTTTCATGAAAGGATGTGACGTCCCATACCGTCCCCACCGATCGCAAGGGCCGCCCATCTTCGCTGTAAAAGGTTTGGCAACGCTCGCGGACGTGTTTGACGCGGCCGTCTGGCATGAGCAGCCGATGGACGATTTCATAGGACCCTCTGTCGGCGATCGAGCGGCGGTAGGCCGCGTCTACCCTCTCCCTGTCGTCGGGATGCACGAGGGCGAGGAAGGCTTCGTAGGACGCCTCGAACCGTTCGGGATCGATCTCGAAAATCCGGAACACCTGGTCCGACCATTCCAGCCGGCCTTGCACCAGATCGAGTTCCCAACTGCCGAGATTGGCCACCTGCTGCGCTTCGCGCAGATGGAACGCGCTCCGTCGCAGCGCCGCTTCGGCCCGCTTGGGCTTCAGCAGCAACCCGTAGGCCAGCGCGATCGGAACGAAAGCAACACCCAAAGCAAGGATCAGGTAGTCCATATGCCGCCGCCATTTTCATGCCCGCCCCGCGCCGTCTGCCCCGGCGCGCCCCCGGACACCCAGTTTTCATGCCGGCCTCTTCCGGGAAAGAGGCGTCCTTCATGGCGGCCGGCACGGGGCCGGCCGTTGCCGCCTCAGTTCAAAAGCGCCGCCAAATGCTGGAGCGGCGGGAGGATCAACATCCGGGCCAACTGGATGCCGATCAGCGGCAGGAGGGGCGAGAAATCCAGCCCGCCTGCCGGCGGCAGCAGGCGGCGGCTGAGGCGCAGCAGTGGCTCGGTCAGGCTGGTGAGCAGCGAGGCGGCCGGATGGTAGGGCATCCGCCCGAACCAGCTCAGCAGGGCACGAGCGATGATGCAGAAGAAAAAGATGTTGAATACCAGATCGAGCAGATCGTGAACCGACCATACCGCCAGGGCCGCAACCGATACCGCGGCGGCGCCCTGCAGCAGGAATACCAGATAGCTCGCCACCGTTTGCAACACCAGCATCAGCACCAGCGAGGCGGTGTCGATCCGTCCCATCGCCGGAATGAAACGTCGCAGCAGCCGAAGCGGCGGATGGGTCACCTTGACCAGAAATTGCGATATGGGGTTGTAATAATCCGCCCCGGTCCATTGCAGCAGGAAGCGCAGGAGTACGGCGAAGATATACAGGCCGAACAGTGTTTCCACCAGAAACACCGCGGGATTGACGAGATAGCCCAGGTCCATCGCTCAAGCCCCCAGTTCCCGCGCCAATTCGACCGCTCTGGCATGAGCCGCCGCCACGGCATCTCTCACGATCTCATGCAGCCCCCGCTCCTCGAACACGCCGATCGCCCGCTCGGTCGTTCCCTTGGGAGAGGTCACCCTCTGCCGCAGCTGGGCCGGACCTTCTTCGGACTCGATGGCGATGCGGGCGGCTCCGAGCGCTGTCTGCTGCACCAAGAGGCGTGCGGTCTCGGGATCGAGCCCCAGGCTGGCGGCGGCGTTTTCCATCGCTTCCATCAGCAGGAAAAAGTAGGCCGGTCCGCTGCCGGAAATCGCCGTGACGGCGTCCAGCGCTTCCTCCCGCTCGACCCAGACGGTCACACCGACGGCGCGCAGGATGCTTTCGGCCTCGCTACGTTGGGCTGAGGTCGTCTTGCCGTTCGCATGCAGCGCGGTGGCGGAACTCTTGACCAGAGCCGGGGTGTTCGGCATGCAGCGGACGAGGGCCTGGTCGCCGCCGAGCCAGCGGTCGAGGGAGGACTCTGCGACACCGGCCGCGACCGACAGGATCAGCGGCCGGGTTTCCGCAACGATGTCGGCCAGCCCCTCCGCCACTTCCCGCAGAATCTGCGGCTTCACGGCCAAGATCAGGATTTCCGCCAGTCTCGCCACCTGCCGGTTGTCCCCGCTCACGTTGACTCCGAACTTCAGAGAAAGCGCGTCCAGCTTCGCCTCATCCACGTCCGACACCCAAATGGTCCGGGCCGGATAACCGTCGGCCACCAGCCCTCCCACCAGGCTCGAGGCCATGTTGCCTGCCCCGATGAACCCCAAGGTCTTATGCTTCATTTCCCCTTTTCTCCCGACTGAACAATTCCGATTATCATATTTAACGGTACGCCTTGCCGGAATCCCATGCTCACCCCTTGGCCGGCGGACGCCGGCCGAAAATCGCGGTTCCGACGCGTACCAAGGTTGTCCCTTCCGCCACTGCTGCCTCCAGGTCGTCCGACATGCCCATGGAAAGGGTGTCGAGCCCCGGCATCCCGAGTCCTTCCAGCAGTTCCCGCAGGCGGCGGAACGCGGCGCGCTGCTCCCGTTCGTCGGCGGTCGGCGCCGGAATCGCCATCAGGCCCCGGAGGCGCAGCCGCGGCAAGGCAGCGACCGCTTGCGCCAGCTCGGCCACGGCGGCCGGCGTCACGCCGGATTTGGTCGGTTCCCCGCCGATGTTGACCTGGATGCAGACATTCAAGGGGGCCCTCCCCGGGGGACGCTGATCGTTGAGGCGCTGGGCGATCTTCAGGCGGTCGATGCTATGCACCCAGTCGAAGCGCTCGGCGAGGAGACGGGTCTTGTTCGACTGGATCGGACCGATGAAGTGCCAGACGATGTCGAGATCGGCCAGGAGGTCCTGTTTCTCCATGGCCTCCTGCAGATAGTTCTCACCGAACTCCCGCTGACCCAGGTCGTAGGCCGCACGCAACACCGCGGCGGGCTGGGTTTTCGAGACGGCCACCAGACGCACCGAATCTTCCGGGCGCCCGCAAGCCTGCTCCGCCGCCCGGATTCTCTGCCGCACCGCCTGCAAATTCTCCTGGAGTTCCAGCATTCCATCCACCGTTGGCTATACTTTTGCGGTCTCGGATTTTACCCGACTGCGCCCGATGGATATCGCCGAACTGCTGGCCTTCTCGGTCAAGAACAAATCCTCCGACCTGCATCTTTCCTCTGGGTTGCCGCCGATGATCCGCGTCGACGGCGACATCCGGCGCATCAACGTGCCTCCGCTGGAGCACAAGGAAGTGCACGCCCTCATCTATGACATCATGAACGACAAACAGCGCCGCGACTTCGAGGAATTTCTGGAAACCGACTTCTCGTTCGAGCTTCCGGGCGTCGCCCGTTTCCGCGTCAACGCCTTCAACCAGGATCGGGGCGCGGCGGCCGTATTTCGCACCATTCCTTCCAAGGTCCTGACACTGGAGGAACTGGGCTGTCCGAAATTCTTCCAGGATGTCACCCGCCAGCCACGCGGCCTGATCGTGGTCACCGGCCCGACGGGTTCGGGCAAGTCCACCACGCTGGCGGCCATGATCGATTACATCAACTCCAACGACTATTCTCACATTCTGACCATCGAGGATCCGATCGAGTTCGTCCACCAGAGCAAGAAATGCCTGATCAACCAGCGCGAGGTGCACCGTAACACCTTGGGCTTCAACGAAGCCCTGCGCTCCGCATTGCGGGAGGACCCGGACGTGATCCTGGTGGGGGAAATGCGCGACCTGGAAACCATCCGCCTGGCGCTGACCGCGGCCGAGACCGGCCACCTGGTGTTCGGCACCCTGCACACCAGTTCCGCCGCCAAGACCATCGACCGCATCGTCGACGTATTTCCCGCCGCGGAGAAAGAGATGATCCGCTCCATGCTGTCGGAATCGCTGCAAGCGGTTATTTCGCAGGCTCTGGTCAAGAAGGCCGGCGGCGGCCGGACCGCGGCCTGGGAGATCATGGTCGGCACACCGGCCATCCGCAACCTGATCCGCGAGGCCAAGGTGGCCCAGATGTATTCGACGATCCAGACCGGCCGCAAGGACGGCATGCAGACCCTGGACCAGCACCTGCAGGAGCTGGTGGAGAAAGGGATCGTCACCCGGCAGGTCGCCCGCGAAGTCGCCGTCAACAAAGCCGCGTTCTAGGCGAGGAGCCCGCCCATGGAATTCGAATCGCTGCTCAAGCTGATGGTACTGAAGAAAGCGTCCGATCTCTTCATCACCGCGGCCAAGGAGCCCTGCATGAAGCTGAACGGCGCCATCGTGCCGCTGTCCAGCACCAAACTCTCCACCGACCAGGTGCGCCAGCTCGTCCTCGGGATCATGAACCAGCGCCAGCGCGACGAGTTCGAGAACACCAACGAATGCAACTTCGCCCTCTCCGCGGCCGGACTGGGCCGGTTCCGGGTCAGCGCCTTCGTGCAGCGGAACAGTCCCGGCATGGTACTGCGCAGGATCGAGACCGAGATTCCCACCGTGGAACAGCTCAATCTGCCCTCCGTCCTCAACGACCTGGTCATGACCAAGCGCGGCCTGATCCTGTTCGTGGGCGCGACCGGCACCGGCAAGTCGACGTCGCTGGCGGCGATGCTCAAGTACCGCAACGAGCACTCCAGCGGCCACATCATCACCATCGAGGATCCCCTGGAATTCGTACACCCGCACGCGGGCTGCATCGTCACCCAGCGCGAGGTCGGCATCGATACCGAATCCTACGAAGTCGCGCTGAAGAACACCCTGCGGCAGGCGCCGGACGTGATCCTCATCGGCGAGATCCGCACCCGCGAGACCATGCAGCAGGCCATCACCTTCGCCGAAACCGGCCACCTCTGCCTGAGCACCCTGCACGCCAACAACGCCAACCAGGCGCTGGATCGCATCCTCCATTTCTTCCCGGAAGACATGCATCCGCAGGTGTTCATGGACCTGTCGCTGAACCTGCGTGCCATCATCGCCCAGCAGCTCGTCAGGCGCGCCGACGGCAAGGGGCGCTATCCGGCGGTGGAAATCCTCATCAATACCCCTCTGGTCTCCGACCTGATCCGCCAGGGCGAGGTCCACAAGCTCAAGGACGTGATGAAACAGTCGCGCGAACAGGGCATGCAGACCTTCGACCAGGCGCTGTTCGAATTGTTCAAGGCGGGCAGGATCGGCTACGAGGATGCCCTCTACTCCGCCGATTCCAAGAACGAAGTCCGCTTGATGATCAAGCTCAGCGAAGAAGGCAGCATCGACAAATACGCGCCCAAGGACGACTCGATCCGGATCGTCGACAACTGAGAACGGCGGTCCGGAAATCTGCCGGACGCCTGCCGGACATGCCAGAAACCACACGACCCGTGTGATTTTACCTGCCAGCGGAGGGGTACTCCGCCCGTCCGTGCACCCCCTCCGCTCGAATTGTCTTGAACTCACGCCCGTGGCGCAGGGATTGCGGCGGTGTTGGGCGCCCTTTCACGGGCGGCCGGCACGTTCAGGACAATTCCCTCCGTAACCTGCCTGGTTCTCGCATTGGCAGTATCCCCCGCGGCCCATGCCAAGCCTTCGTTCCAGGGCATTGGCTTCCTCCCCGGAGGCAAACAGTCCGCCGCCGCGTCCGTAAGCCGTGATGTGATTGCCGGTTATGGCACGAATCCGACCGGCAAAACCGAGGGCTGGGTCGCCAAACTCAGGTGATCCGCCGCCGGGGTGGGCAGGGATTCGGGCCTTGGGACCCGGCGCCGGTCATTTGCAATGTTCCGGCTTCTCGGCATCCTTGGCGGCCCGGCGCACCATCTGGTCCAGGCTCATGCCCGATTGGGGGGTGAGCACCTCGCCACCGGTGGCCTTCGCGATGCAGCCGACGGCGCCGTCACCGACGATGTCCACTACGTTGATCTTGAGTTTGGGTTTGGCGGCTTTGACCGCCGCGGCGATGGCGCAGGGGTCCGCGTTACAACTGTCCTTGCCGTCGGATACGACGACCATGACCGCCGGCGCCCGCACACCATCCACCTTGTTCGCCGCCTGCACGATGCCGTTGCCCAGCGGCGTGCCCTTGCGCGGAATCAGGCCGTTGACCCGCTGCAGGAGCTGCCCCCGGCGGGCGCCGTCATACATACCGTAATCGGATGCCTGCGGGCAGTCCTCGAGGACCACCAGGCCGACGTCGACGTCGCCGGGCAGACCGCCGACCACGTTGTTGACGGCCTTCTGGGCTGCCATCAGCCGGGTCGGCCCGCGACCGCCCTGGATGATCGATTCGTAGGCGCCGATGAGGTCGCCACAGACCACGGGGGCGAGCAGCCCGCTGTCCGTCATGCAGCGCTCGAAGCGGGCGATGAGCTGGGCGCCGTTGCCGTCCAGAACAGACGGAATGCGCATGCTGCCGGAAGCGTCCAGCACGATCGCGACGTCCGGCGCATCCTCCGGCGGACGCTCGCCGGGACAGGGCGGCAGACTCCCCGCCGCCTGGGCCGGCCTGGGCGAGGGTTCCGGAATGGGCGAGACGGCAGGCAGCGAGCCCGTTTCGGCAGTGTCGCCGGGCGGCTTCTTGCCGCAGCGGTTCAGTTTGACGGCGAGCTGGGCTTGCAGAGCGGTCAGCTTGGCGCGCAGCCTGGCCGACTTGGCCCGTTCGCCGCTCAGTCTGGCGCCGCCGCATTTTTCCAGCGCGGCTTCCAGGTCCCGCTGCAGACCGGCGAGCCGGCCGCTCAATGCGTCGCGTTCCTTCGACAAAGCGTCGAGCGCCGCCTCACCCTGGCAGGTATCCAGACCTGCAGCCAGCTCGGCCGTCAGTGCTTCCAGTTTTCCAGCCAACAGCTCTCCCTCCCGCGCCAGAGCATCACGCTGTGCCTCGAGCGCGCATCGCCCCAGGGCCAGCGCCAGATCGGACTGGCGTGCGAGCAGGACACGCCGCAGCTCGTGACCGGTCTCCTTTTCAGCCGCGAGCATGGCGGCATGATCCGGCCCCCAGGGTGGCCAGCGCCACAGGTCGAAGAGAAAACCGGCCCATCCCAGACCGGCGGCCAAGATCAAGCCGGCCAGAACCGGCCACGGCTGGCGGAAAAGCTTCGCCGACGACCGGCCTGCAGGCGAAGAAGCGGCAGGCTCGGGCCATGTAGCTGTACCGTAGCCCCAGAAGGTCATTACCGGTTGGCCGTCGACCACGTAGATCGCGGACTGGTCCGGGAAACTCGCCGCCCGGCGCATCGCATCAGCCAGTTCCGGATCGGCGGCCGCCAGCCGCCCTGCCAGCGCCACCATGGCCTGGAGCCGGTCCTCCAGCAGGTTGCGCGCACGCCGTGAGGCCTCGCCGGACAGAGAAGTCAGTGGAATGGGCTGGCCCGCCAGCGAGGTGTACCACTCGATCCATGCGCCATCCTCGCTCGGCACGGGCTCGGCCAGGAGGGCCGCGGCCGCGGGCGAGAGATGGCGCCGCAGCGCCTCGCACAGCCGGGCGTGCCATGCCGCATCCGTCGGGCCCGCGGGCGGAAGCGGATAGGCGAAGGCCGGGGTACGGCAGATGCGCAGACGGCTCATCGGTGTCGTTTCAATGAAGAAGGCCGGCATTCCGGCCTCGCTGCGAAGCCACGCGGCAACGCAGATGGACGCGGAGGCGACGATAGGTTTCGGCGTCGACGCTGTCCCTGAATACAGGAACCGTCACCTTGCCGAACGCCGTCGAGAAATGCAGCACCACGCAGAAGGGAGACGAGAAACCCGATCCCTTCAGCTTCGCCGGGAATGCCTCTCCACCGGCCGTGGTCACGCTCCAGGCGCCCACGCCGTCGAGACGGGCGCCAAAACGCCGCTGGCTCCTAAGGAACGCGAGGTATCCCGCCAAACACAGAGTGAGTCCCAGTCTGACCGACAACGACATGCCCGCGCCCCAGATGCCGGCCAAAGCCAGCAGCCCGACGGCACAGACAGCCAACGAATGAATCCGCGAGGAGGCCGGCTCCACGATCAGCATGCTGCCTGTCCGACCAGAGTCCGGAGTTTGGCCGCCAGGGCGGCCAGCGCCGGGTCTTCGGGGCGGGCGAGGCCGGTCAGGCAACGCCAGAGGTCGGCGTCCTGCAAATCCAAAAGGCGCTCGAACGCCTGCCGTTCGGAAACGTCTGCCTCCTGATAGGCACCGTGCACATAAAGGGCGAGCACGCGGTCCAGTTCGGCCATTCCCCGGCGGCAGCTCCACAGCAGCCGGCCCCGTTGGCTCATTTTTGTCGCTCGACCAGTAGTTTTTTGATTTCGGCGATCGCCCGCGCCGGATTGAGGCCCTTCGGGCAGGCATCGGTGCAGTTCATGATGGTGTGGCACCGGAACAGTTTGAAGGGGTCTTCCAGCGCATCCAGCCGCTCGCCAGTGGTCTCGTCCCGGCTGTCGGCTATCCAGCGGTACGCCTGGAGCAGGGCGGCCGGCCCCAGGAAACGATCCCCGTTCCACCAGTAGCTGGGGCAAGCGGTGGAACAGCACGCACATAGGATGCATTCGTGCAGACCGTCCAGTTCGGCACGCTCCGCCTTGCTCTGGAGGCGCTCTCGATCCGCAGGTGGTGGGGTCTGTGCCTCGATCCACGGCTTGACCGAGGCATACTGGGCGTAGAAATGGGTCAGATCCGGCACCAGGTCCTTGATGACCGGCTGGTGAGGTAGCGGATGGATCCGGACCGGATCGCCGCAGTCGCTCAGCGGCTTGATGCAGGCCAGCGTGTTGCGGCCGTCGATGTTCATCGCACAGGAACCACATACGCCCTCGCGGCAGGATCGCCTGAACGCCAGGGTGCTGTCGATCTCGTTTTTGATTTTGATCAGGGCGTCCAGCACCATCGGACCACAGCGGTCCACGTCGACGTGGTAAGTATCCAGGCGGGGATTGCCTCCGGCATCCGGATCCCAGCGGTAGACCTGGACGATCTTCACGCGCCGCGCGCTTTCGGGCGCTGGATGGGTCTTGCCGGTCTGGACGACCGAATTCTTGGGCAGGGTGAACAGTCCCATGGTGCGGCCCTTCATGCCATCGAACGTGACGATCAGCCCGCCGCGCCGGCGGGTACACCGTGGATGCCGCCGGTGGTCAGGGCCGCCGGATCGAGCAGTCGCTCCAGTTCGGCGCGGTCCAGACCGCTCATTTCGATGGCCACCTCCAGAATCGGCCGCCCCGTCCGGTAGGCGGTCTTGGCGATTTCCGCCGCCTTCAGGTAGCCGATCACCGGGTTGAGTGCGGTGACCAGGATCGGATTCGTTGCCAGAGCCCGGCGCAGATTGTCCTCACGCACCCGGAAGTCGGCGATGGCCTTGTCGGCCAGCAGACGAGCAATGTTGGCCAGCAACTCGATGCTCTGCAGCAAGTTGTAGGCGATCACCGGCAGCATCACGTTGAGTTGGAAAGAACCCGACTGACCAGCCACCGTGATGGCGGCGTCGTTGCCGATGACCTGCGCCGCGACCATGCAGGCGGCTTCGGGAATCACCGGATTCACCTTGCCGGGCATGATGGAGCTGCCGGGCTGGAGCGCGGGCAGCTCGATCTCCCCCAGGCCAGCCAGGGGACCCGAATTCATCCAGCGCAGGTCGTTGGCGATCTTCATGATGCCGACGGCGATGGTCTTGAGCTGGCCCGACAGTTCGACTGCCGCGTCCTGGCAACTCAGGCTCTCGAAGAACGAATCGTTGGGGCGAAAAGGCAGGCCCGTGGCATCGGCCAGAGCTTCGGCGAAGGAGGAAGCGAAGGCCGGATCGGCGTTGATGCCAGTGCCCACGGCCGTGCCGCCCTGCCCCAATTTGTAAAGCCGCGGCAGACTCGCCCGCAGGCGGTCGACGCCGTTGGCGACCTGCAGCGCCCAGCCCGAGAGTTCTTGCTCCAGCCGCACTGGCATGGCGTCCATCAGATGGGTCCGCCCGGTCTTGACCGCCTTCGGATGCGCCAAGCCCTTGTAGCGTATCGTCGCCGCCAGGTGTTCCAGCGCCGGGATCAGATGTTCGTTGACTGCCAGCGCGGCACTGACGTGAATCGCCGTGGGGATGACGTCATTGCTGCTCTGCCCCATGTTGACGTCGTCGTTGGCGCTCACGGGCGTTCCCGCGCGCCGGGAAGCCAAAGTCGCCAGCACTTCGTTGACGTTCATGTTGGTGCTGGTGCCGGAACCGGTCTGGAACACGTCGACAGGAAACTGGTCGGCGTATGCCCCGCCGATGATCTCCTCGGCCGCCGCCATGATCGCCTCGCCCTTGCCTGCATCCAGATGCCCCAGCGCCACATTGACCCGGGCCGCGCACTGCTTGATCCGGGCGATCGCGCGGATGAACGCCGGCGGCAAAGCCAGCCCGCTCACCGGAAAATTGTCGATGGCACGCTGGGTCTGAGCCGCGTAGAGCGCGGAAACCGGAACCCGCAGCTCACCCATGCTGTCTTTTTCGATGCGATAGTCGTCTTGGCTCATTACCCTGTGTCCCCCTTCGATTCAGTCGTGCCCCAAAAACCGCCGCGCGGCCGCGGCGTCGAACGGCCAGTCCAGCTCGCGCCCGGCGCCATCCCGCAGCACCGGAATCCGGAGACCGTACCGCTGCAACAGATGGTCGTCGCCGAGGATGTCCACTGCCGTCGCCACCACCCCCAGCCCCGCCAGCAGCTCCCCGGCTTCCTCGCACAGATGGCAACCGTCCGTGCCGTATAGAACGAGGTCGGACTCAATCGGCATCGTAGCCGAGACTCGACGCCAGCCAGCGCTCGACCTCGCGTACCGTCATCCCCTTGCGCCGAGCGTAATCTTCGACCTGGTCGCGGCCGATCTTACCGACGTTGAAGTACTTTGCCGAAGCATGCGAAAAATACCAGCCGCTGACCGAGGAAGCCGGATACATGGCGAAGCTTTCGGTCAGTGAAATGCCGGTGTTGGCTTCGGCATCCAACAGGCGGAACAGCGTGGCCTTCTCGGTGTGATCAGGACAGGCCGGGTAACCCGGGGCCGGCCGGATGCCGCGATACGCCTCGGCGATCAGCGCCTCGTTGTCCAGCGACTCCTCCGGCGCATAACCCCAGAACTCACGCCGCACCCGCTGGTGCATCCGTTCCGCGAAGGCCTCGGCCAGCCGGTCGGCAAGCGCCTTCAGCATGATGCCGCTGTAGTCGTCATGGACCCGGGCGAACCGCTCCAACGGCGCCTCGATGCCATGGCCAACGGTCACGGCGAATCCGCCCAGGTAGTCGGCCACCCCGCTGCCGACCGGCGCGACGAAATCCGCCAGACAGTATGCGGGCTGCCCCCCCGGCTTGTCCTGCTGCTGACGCAGATGATGCAACACCGCCAGCCGCTCGGTCCGGCTTTCGTCGGTCCACAGCACGACGTCATCCCCTTCCGAATTGGCTGGAAAAAATCCAATCACGCCACGAGCGGTGAGCCAGCGCTGTTCGGTCAAGAGCGCCAGCATGGCACGGGCATCCTGCAGCAGTGTGCGGGCGTGTTCCCCTACCACCTCGTCGTCCAATATCCTTGGATAGCTGCCGGCCAGCTCCCAGGTATGGAAGAACGGTGACCAGTCGATGTATCCGGCGATCTCTTCCAGGGGGTAGGCGTCGAACACTTCCAGACCCAGCAGATGCGGCGCCGGCGGTACGTAATGCGCCCAGTCCGTATGGAAGGCCCTGGCCCGCGCCTGCTGCAGGCTCAGCAACGTACCCTGGATGCGGCGTCCGGCATGATGCCGCCGTACCTCTTCGTATTCCTTGCGCACCCGGGCCGTGAATTCGTCCTTCAGGTCGGCACTGAGCAGACTGCCCGCCACGCCGACGCTGCGCGAGGCGTCGGTCACATAGACGGTCGGCCCATGGTAATTGGGCTCGATCTTGACGGCCGTGTGCGCTCGGGACGTCGTGGCGCCGCCGATCATGAGCGGAATTTCGAAACCGAGCCGCTCCATTTCCCTGGCGACATGGACCATCTCATCCAATGAGGGCGTGATCAGCCCGGACAAGCCGATGATGTCGACGTTTTCCTCACGGGCGGTCTGCAAAATCTTGTCGCAGGGTACCATGACGCCCAGATCGATCACTTCGAAACCGTTGCACTGGAGCACCACGCCGACGATGTTCTTGCCGATGTCGTGCACGTCGCCCTTCACCGTCGCCATGAGGATTTTGCCGTTGGTGCCGACCTCGGTTCCAGCCTTCTCGGCGTCCATGTAAGGCATCAGATAGGCCACGGCCTTCTTCATCACCCGCGCCGATTTGACCACCTGGGGCAGGAACATCTTGCCGGCGCCGAACAAATCGCCGACCACGTTCATACCGGCCATCAGCGGTCCTTCGATGACGTGCAGCGGCCGTTCGAACTGCCGGCGCGCTTCTTCCGTATCGACCTCGATGAACTCGTCGATGCCTTTGACCAGCGCATGTTCCAGGCGCTTGTCCACCGGCAGCGAGCGCCAGGCCAGATCGGCCTTGCGCTCGCTGCCTGCGCCCTCCTCGCCCCGGTAACGGTCGGCAATGGCGAGCAGGCGCTCGGTGGCATCCTCACGGCGGGCGAGGATGACGTCCTCCACGGCGTCGCGCAGTTCCTCCGGCACTTCCTCGTAGATCGCGAGCTGACCGGCGTTGACGATCCCCATGTCCATCCCCGCGCGAATGGCGTGGTATAGGAACACCGCGTGGATGGCCTCACGCACCGCATCGTTGCCGCGGAACGAGAAGGAGACGTTCGACACCCCCCCCGAGACCAGCGCATGCGGCAGCCGAGACTTGATTTCGGCCACGGCCTCGATGAAATCGAGACCGTAGCGGTCGTGTTCCTCGATGCCGGTCGCCACCGCGAAGATGTTGGGATCGAAGATGATGTCCTCGGCCGGGAAGCCGGCCTTTTCAGTCAGCAGCCGGTAAGCCCGCTCGCAGATCTCGACCTTACGCTCGCGGGTGTCGGCCTGGCCCTGTTCGTCGAAAGCCATGACGATGACAGCCGCGCCGTAACGCCGCACCAACCGGGCATGGTGGAGAAAAGCCGCCTCCCCTTCCTTGAGCGAGATCGAGTTGACGATACCCTTGCCCTGGAGGCACTTGAGGCCAGCCTCCAGGATCTCCCACTTGGAGGAATCGATCATCACCGGCACGCGGGCGATGTCGGGTTCCGCGGCGATGAGGTTGAGAAACTGCACCATCGCGGCCCTCGAATCGAGCATGCCCTCGTCCATGTTGACGTCGATGATCTGGGCTCCGCTCTCGACCTGCTGGCGCGCCACTTCCAGGGCTTCATCGTACTTCGCCTCCCGGATCATGCGCCGAAATGCCGCCGAACCCGTCACGTTGGTACGTTCGCCGACATTGACGAACAGTGAGCCCGCCGTGATGTTGCAGGGTTCCAGGCCGGCCAGACGGCAGGCCGGCGGTATCTCCGGGATGCGCCGGGGCGGGAAATGCTGGACCGCGTCGTGGATTGCCTCGATGTGTGCCGGCGTGGTACCGCAGCAGCCACCGATGATGTTGAGGAAACCCTGCTCGGCCCAGTCGGCGATCTCGCGGGCCATCGCTTCGGGTGATTCGTCGTATTCGCCGAACTCGTTGGGCAGGCCGGCATTGGGATGTGCGGAGACGTACGTGTCGGCGATGCGCGAGAGTTCCTCGACGTGCTGGCGGAGCTGTTTGGCCCCGAGTGCGCAATTGAGGCCGATCGAAATCGGCCTGGCGTGGCGCAGTGAATTCCAGAAGGCCTCGGTAGTCTGCCCCGACAGCGTGCGGCCCGAGGCATCGGTAATGGTGCCGGAGATCATCACCGGCAGGGTATGGCCCTCTTGCTCGAAGAACCGCTCGACGGCGAATACGGCCGCTTTGGCATTGAGAGTATCGAAGATCGTCTCGATCAGAATGATGTCGGCACCACCATCGACCAGGCCGCGTACGGCCTCGTCGTAGGACGCCACCAGTTCGTCGAAGCCGATGTTGCGGAAACCTGGATCATTGACCGAGGGCGATATCGAGGCGGTCCGGCTGGTCGGTCCCAGGACCCCGGCGACGAAACGCGGCCGGTCCGGCGTCTGCCGGCTCATACGGTCCGCCACCTGCCGGGCCAGCCGGGCCGAAGCCACGTTGATCTCGTAGACCAGCGGCTCCATGCCGTAATCCGCCATGCTGATGCGGGTGGCATTGAAGCTGTTGGTTTCCACGATGTCGGCCCCCGCTTCCAGATAAGCCCAGTGGATGGCCTCGATCACGTCCGGACGGGTCAGCGACAAGAGGTCGTTGTTGCCCTTCAGGTCCCGCGGCCAATCGGCGAAGCGCTGGCCCCGGTAGTCGGCCTCCGCCAGCTTGTAGCGTTGAATCATCGTACCCATGGCGCCATCGAGAAACAGGATGCGTTCCTTGAGCAGACGTTTTAGGAGCGACGAACGCTCCATGGCAGTAACGGGGAGATTCATGGTCCGACGCCGGAAAGAAAAGCGCTCCATTGTATTCGCTTGGGCGCCATGGATAAACTTGGCGGGTTCCTTGCCAGATGCGAGTCAACCGGGAGACAATTCACCGGTCACTTGGGAACAGACCCGAGCGCCTCCCTCCGCCTCGCAGACGAACGGAAGGAGAGCCGCCACCCTGCAACGGGCACTTGAATGAGGAGGATCGGAATGAAGCGTTTTTCCACCCTGGCGGGCATCGCGCTGCTCGCGGGACTTTCGGCCGGCACCGCGGCCGCCGATGTTTACCTGAAAGATGCGAGCGAGATCGTGGGAACCTGGCAGCTCGAAACGGTGTCTTCCTCGCTGAAGGGCCCCAGGATCGAGGAGAACCGCACCTGGGAGTTCCGTCCCGACGGCGTCATCGTGACCTCGGGTTACAACCGGCATCTGAAGATGAACGACGTGCACGAATGGAAGTACCAGATCGTGGACGGCAAGATCTCCGCCGACGATCCCGGCCGTCCCGGCAAGACGATCGACTATGCGGTTCAAGAAAAAACCGCCGATAGCATGATATTGAGAGGAGGAATAGAAGGTTTCTATTTCTTCAAGAAACGCTAGGAGAAAAACAATGAAAATCAGCGACTTTTTGGAATTCGGTGAAGTAGACAAGAAACTTTGGATCGGTATCGCCGGGGTGAGCGCCGTCGTCATCATCCTGCTGTCGGTGTTCGCCACGACATCGCCGTTCTACTGGGTGGAACGATTCGTGATCACCATCCTGGAAATGTTCGTCCCGGGTTATCTGATCACCAAGCTCTTCTTCGACAAAGTGGCTTTTTCGGAGTACCCGGTCGCCGACAAGTTCATCGTCTCTCTCACGCTGTCCATCGCCACGGTTCAAACCCTCTACTTCCTGAGCACCTATGTGCGCACCTATGGCCTGAACGTGGACGAAGACGTGATCAGCAGTGACAAAATCGCCGTGGCCCTGGTGCTGCTGGTGATCGCCGGCGCTTTCGGGATCAAGTACTATCTGCTCCGGAAAAAAACTTCCACGCCCGCATCCTGACCGACGGTCCGAACAGGGACGTTCCGCCGCGAACCCGACGACACACCCATGTCCGAAAACTTCGACAAACCCAACCTGCTGCAAGTGATCGTCAGCACGCTTGCCGGCGCTTTCGGCGTACAGAGCGAAAAGAACCGGCTCCGGGATTTCCAGCACGGCTCGGCCAAGGCCTACATCGTGACTGGCATCATCGGCACTGTCGTTTTCGTCCTGACGGTGTACGGTGTAGTGAGGCTGGTTCTGAGCGGCGTTGGAAAGTGACGCCGGCGCCATGGATCTCCGGCACGTTCCCGAGCGATCCGCACGGAAACGGCTGCGCCTGAACCGGTGAGGCCATCGCGTCGTCCATGGAGAGAATGAACACCGAGCCGCCCCGCCCGTCCGTCCGCGAACGTCCGCTTTCTCCTCACCTCCAGGTCTATCGCCTGCCGGTCACGGCCCTGCTCTCCATCAGCCACCGGATCACCGGCGTCCTGCTTGGCATCGGCTTGATCGGGCTGGTGCTGGTGCTCATGTCAGTGGTCCAGGGGCCGTCGGCCTATGCACCGGTCCATGCCTTCCTGTCCGGCATCGCCGGCAGAAGCCTGCTTTGGATCTGGATCACCGCCCTGCTTTTCCACCTTTCCCATGGCATTCGCCACCTCGTCTGGGACACCGGCCATGGTTTCTCGCGGGATTCCCTCCTGTATTACGCGCTGGGCGAATTTGCGGCGGCTCTGGTACTGGTCCTGGCCGTCGCCATCGCCACCCTCGCCCGGAGCTGAGCCCGATGAAAAACTACCGGACTCCCCTCGCTCGGGCCCGTGGCCTCGGCTCCGCCCGCGAAGGACTGCACGACTGGTGGCGGCAGCGAGTGACGGCGGTTGCACTGGTCCCGCTGGGACTCTGGTTCGCCTTCAGCGTAGCCTTGCTTCCTTCCGCCAGCCATGCCGAGCTGGTGGCCTGGATCAACGTCCCCTGGAACACTCTGCTGCTCCTTTCCTTCATCCTGATCGCCTTCTACCACACGATGCTCGGCTTGCAGGTCGTCATCGAGGACTATGTCCATCTCGACTGGCTCAAACTGGTCGGTATCCTCGGTGTCAAACTGGTAGTCTCCTTCCTCACGCTGGCAGCTGTCTACGCCATCCTCCGCATCGTCTTCACGTAGCAGAAATGGGCAAGGCCTACGAAATCATCCGGCACACCTACGATGCCGTCGTGGTCGGCGCCGGCGGTGCGGGCCTGCGCGCCACGCTGGGGATGGCTGAGAAGGGCCTCAAGACCGCTTGCATCACCAAGGTGTTTCCCACCCGCAGCCATACCGTGGCGGCGCAGGGAGGCATCAGCGCCGCGCTCGGCAACATGGGCGAGGATGACTGGCGCTGGCACATGTATGACACGGTCAAAGGCTCGGACTGGCTGGGCGACCAGGACGCGATCGAATATATGTGCCGCGAGGCCATGCAGGCAGTCATCGAACTGGAGCACTATGGTGTTCCATTTTCGCGCACAGAAAGCGGCAAGATTTACCAGCGCCCCTTCGGCGGCATGACCACGCGCTATGGCAAAGGCGTAGCCCAGCGCACCTGCGCCGCCGCAGACCATACCGGCCATGCAATCCTGCAGACCCTCTACCAACAGTCGCTGAAACACGAAGCCGAGTTCTTCATCGAATATTTCGCCCTCGACCTCGTCATGGACGAAGGTGAATGCCGCGGTGTGCTGGCCTGGCGTCTTGATGACGGGACGCTGCACCTGTTCCGGGCACACATGACCGTGCTCGCGACCGGCGGCTACGGACGGACCTATTTTTCTTCCACCTCGGCCCATACTTGCACCGGCGACGGCAATGCGATGGTGCTGCGGGCCGGCCTGCCCTTGCAGGACATGGAGTTCGTCCAGTTCCATCCCACCGGCATCTACGGTGCCGGCTGCCTCATCACCGAGGGCGTGCGGGGTGAAGGCGGCTATCTCACCAATTCCGAAGGTGAGCGCTTCATGGAGCGCTACGCCCCGCATGCCAAGGATTTGGCCTCGCGCGACGTGGTCAGCCGCGCCATGACGATCGAGATTCGGGAAGGCCGCGGTCTCGGGCCGGAAAAAGATCACCTGCATCTGCATCTGGAACATCTCGACCCGGCGGTCATCCAGGAGCGGCTTCCCGGCGTCGCCGAGACCGCCCGGATCTTCGGCGGCATCGACGTGACCCGGGAACCGATCCCGGTGTTGCCGACCGTGCATTACAACATGGGCGGTGTTCCCACCAATTACCGTGCAGAGGTGTTGACTCTCAAGGACGGAGATCCGGAAACCGTGGTGCCGGGCCTGATGGCGATCGGTGAAGGTGCCTGTGTCTCCGTGCATGGCGCCAACCGGCTGGGTTCAAACTCATTGCTGGATCTGGTCGTGTTCGGGCGTGCTGCCGCGTTGCGCTGCGCCGAACTGATCCGGCCGCGCCAGATGCACAAACCTCTGCTCGAGGGCGCCTGTGATACCACCCTGGCCCGCTTCGACCGCCTGCGTCATGCCTCTGGCAGCCGTCGGACCGCCGACATCCGGCTGGACATGCAGCGCACGATGCAGAGCCACGCCAGCGTATTCCGGACCGGCGAGGTGTTACGGGAAGGGGTGAAAGCGCTGAAGCGGATCATGGACTCCTTCAGCGACGTGTGCATCCGGGACCGCTCCCTGGTCTGGAACACCGATCTGCTCGAAACCCTGGAGCTAGAAAATCTGCTTCAGCAGGCCATGGTGACCGTCGCCGCCGCACTTAACCGGGAGGAAAGCCGCGGCAGCCATGCCCGCGAGGACTTCCCGGAGCGGGATGACGTTCACTGGCTCAAGCACTCGCTGATTTGGCTCGACCAGCGGCACGAAACGACCATAGCGTACCGGCCCGTCCACCTCCATACTCTGACCTCCGACGTGGAGCCGATACCGCCACAGAAGCGTGTCTATTGATCCGCCATTCGCTCGGCGGAAAAACACTGCTTCACGGATTTTCCCTCTGCAACGGGAAATTGCGCACTGGCTCTGATATCTTTACTCGTCCCACCGATCGTTCCGCTTCCAATCGACATCCCGATGAACTGGCTCTGGTACCTCTATGGCGCGGCGGCTGTCTTGGCCGTCGGCGGGCTGCTACGCACTCTCCCCCGGCGTAAGCTCAGACGCGCCCGTACCCTCCCCTGCCAGATCAAACGGATCCTGTTTTCCCCGGAAGAGCATGCCCTGTTTGCCGTCTTGAAGAGCGCGATCGGGGACGAGTTCGAGGTCTTCGCAAAAATCCGGGCGAGCGACATCCTGTCTCCGCATCGCGGCAGTGGCCGCAGGGAAGCGGGCGAGCTTTACCAGTCGATGGCCGGCCGCCGCTTCACGTTCGTGCTCTGCCACAAGCCGGACCTGTCCGTCGCCGGAATCGTGGAGCTGGCCGAGCACGGCGCGGGACGCAAAGCTCAGGAAGCGGATGAGCCGGTCGCGCTGCTGTGCCACGCCGCCGGACTGCCTTTGATCCGCATCCCGGCCAGTCCCTATTACGACAGGGGAGAAATCGCCCGGCAGATCAGGGACGAAATCCGCCGGGAACCCGTGTTCGTCCACGGCGACGGCGAGGGCGGCCGGATCGAGCCGCGGATATCCAGTCTCGAAGACCTCAAGTTCTGAACATGACGACCCTCACCCTCTACGGCATCGCCAACTGCGAAGCCTGCCGCAAGGCGCGCCAGGCCTTGGAAAGCCGAGGATACAGCTCATGTTTCCACGACCTTCGTCGCGACGGCCTGGACCGGCTCCTGCTCGAACGCATGGTGACGGACTTGGGTTGGGAAAATCTGCTCAACCGCCGCAGCGCCACTTGGCGCGCGCTGCCGGAACCCATCCGGACACCGCTCCAGCGGGAACACGCGCTGGAACTCATGCTGAAACACCCGACACTGATCAAGCGCCCGGTCGTCGAACACGCGGGCCGATTTTTCCTCGGTCTTGCCGACCTCCTCCCATGAGCGATACCCTCGATCTCGCCGTCGAGCTGATCCGGCGCGAATCCGTGACCCCCGAAGATGCGGGCTGCATGGACCTGGTGATCGAACGGCTGGCGCCCCATGGCTTCCAGGCCGAGTGGCTGAATTTCGGTGACACCAAGAACCTCTGGCTCCGACGCGGCGAAGCGGCGCCCCTCTTCGTGTTCCTGGGCCATACCGACGTGGTGCCGCCGGGTCCCCTGGAAGACTGGTCCTCCCCCCCCTTCGCGCCCGAAATCCGCGAAGGCCGACTGTACGGACGTGGCGCGGCCGATATGAAGGGCAGTATCGCAGCCATGACCACGGCCTTGCAGCGGTTCGTGGTCCACCACCCCGGGCACCCGGGCTCCCTCGCCGTCCTGCTGACCAGTGACGAAGAGGGCTCGGCCTACGACGGCGTGGTCAAGGTGGTGGATGTCCTGAAGTCGCGAGACACGGTGATCGACTGGTGTCTGGTCGGCGAGCCGTCGAGCTTCGCCCAGCTGGGCGATGTGATCCGGGTGGGCCGCCGAGGCTCCTTGGGCGGCGTGCTGCGGATCCTGGGCGTGCAGGGCCACGTCGCTTATCCCGACAAGGCCGACAACCCCATCCACCGCTTCGCTCCCGCGCTTCACGAACTCACTACCGAAATCTGGGACGGAGGCAACGAATTCTTCCCTCCGACCAGTTTTCAGGTCTCCAACATCCGGGCGGGAACCGGCGCCGACAACGTCATCCCCGGCAAACTCGAGGTTCTGTTCAACTTCCGTTTTTCGACCGAACTGACCGTGGAGGCCATCCAGCGCCGTGTGGAAACCATCCTCGACCGCCACGGCCTCCACTATGAATTGAGCTGGCGACTCTCCGGTCTGCCGTTTTTGACCCGGGAAACGGAGCTGGTGAGCGCGACCCGTGCTGCCATCGCCGCAGTCACCGGCCTCCAGCCGCGTGCCGATACCGGCGGCGGCACTTCCGATGGTCGCTTCATCGCCCCGACCGGTGCCCAGGTCGTGGAGCTGGGACCGCTCAACGGCAGCATCCACAAGATCGATGAGCACGTTGCGGTCGAAGACCTGGAAGCACTGTCCGCGATCTACGAACGCATCCTCGGCAATCTGCTGGCGGTCCTCTGAACCGTCCGAAGCGTGACAACGGTGAGACCACTTTGTTCAGTTAACAATGAATTGCTAAATAGCCGCATTGTCAACACAATTACATCTCTATAACCTAGCACCGTGTTCCACATTCAAGGGTCGAGGTATTTCTTATGACTGCTCTCGAACTCGTTCTGTTCACGGCGCTCTTTGCCACCTTTGCCGGCAGCGTCGGCTATTGCTGGAACCATTACCGCTCGCTCGGCAAATGAGCCGCGGGCCCGATTTCACCTTCAGCGACGATCTCCTCCTCGTGTGCCATAGAGCTCACGCTTGACCTGCCTTTCCGGCGGGTCTTTTTTTGTCCGCCGGAAGGACGGACGGCAATGGTATCATGCCAGTCTCTCCCGAGATTTCAGGTCGGTACCCATGCCCGAGACCGCTTTCCCTCCACTGGTCGATGTCCGCTGGCTGGCCGGGCATCTGCACGATCCCCAGGTCGTGGTCGTCGACGCCAGTTTCTTCATGCCGGCTCAGCGCCGCGACGCCAAGACCGAATTCGGTGCCGCCCATATTCCGGGCGCCCGGTTCTTCGACATCGATGCGATCGCCGACACCACCTGTCCTTTGCCTCACATGCTGCCCGCCCCTGCGTTCTTCGCGGAGCAGGTCGGCCGGCTGGGGATCGGCAACGACACCCATGTCATCGCCTACGACGGCAATGACTTCATGGCTTCGGCCCGAGTCTGGTGGACATTCCGGGTATTCGGCCACGATCGCGTGTCGGTGCTCGACGGTGGGTTACGGTGCTGGCGGGAACAAGGTCTGCCGTTGTCGTCCGAGGAGGCGGCACGGACCGAATGCGAATTCCAGGCCCGGTTCCGCCCGGAACTGGTGTCGAACCTCGAGGACTTGCGGAAGGCGGCAGCGGAACGATCCATTCAGATCTTGGACGCCCGCTCGCCCGGACGGTTCGCCGGCACGGAGCCGGAGCCCAGGCCCGGCCTTCGCTCCGGCCACATCCCCGGCAGCCGCAACCTGTTCTTCCAACGGCTGATCGATGAAACCAGCCATTGCTTCAAATCCGTCGCCGCTTTGGCGGCACTCTACCGCGATGCTGGTATCGACCTCGACCGCCCGGTGACCACGACCTGCGGAACCGGTGTGACGGCCTCGATCTTGGCGCTCGGACTGTATCTGCTGGGGCGCACCGATACCGCGGTCTACGACGGCTCATGGAGCGAATGGGGCGGGCGGACCGATACCCCCGTCGAAACCGGCTGACCGCTTCCCCCATGCCGGCCATGCAGGAGCGAGCCCCCGTCATCGGCAGCATCGCCGAGGTCCACGGACCGGTGGTGGTGATTGCCTGCCAGACGCTGCCGCCGCTCCGACAGGCCCTGTACAGCCGGATCGATCATGAAACCTATCTATTCGAGGTCCACCAGCATCTCGATGAAAGCCATGTTCGGGCCGTGACGCTACACCGTACTACGGGTCTCAAACGCGGCATGGTGGTTCACGATCTTGGGGCGCCGCTGCAGATCCCGGTGTCCACAGCCTGCCTGGGCCGCCTGGTGAACCTTTTCGGCGAACCGCTGGACAACGGCCCGCCGCTACCCGACTCCGAGTACCGCGACGCCCACCGTCCGCCGGCACCGCTGGCCGAATCGCGCGCTGCCGGTGAAACGCTGGAGACCGGCATCAAGGTCATCGACCTGCTCTGCCCTTTCGCCCGCGGCGGCAAGACCGGCCTGTTTGGCGGTGCGGGCGTCGGGAAAACGGTGTTGATCATGGAATTCATGCACGCCGTCAGCGCCCTGCACCGGGGAGTCTCGGTCTTCGCCGGTGTGGGTGAGCGCATCCGCGAGGGCCACGAACTGTGGCGCGAACTGGCCGAGGCCGGCGTCCTCGACAAGTCACTGCTGGTGTATGGCCAGATGGACGAGTCGCCCGGCGTCCGCTTCCGGGTCGGATTGACGGCCCTCACTTATGCCGAATACCTCCGCGACACGCTGCACACCGAAGTGCTGTTCCTCATCGACAACGTGTTCCGCTTCGTTCAGGCCGGCAGCGAGATTTCCAGCCTGCTGGGCCGGATGCCTGCGACCGTGGGTTACCAGCCGACCCTGGCCACCGAGGTAGCGGAAATCGAGGAACGCATCACTTCGACCGCCGCCGGTGCGATCACCTCCGTACAGGCCGTGTACGTACCCGCCGACGACATGACCGACCCGGCCGTGGCCGCCATTCTCAGCCACCTCGACACCACCGTAGTGCTGTCGCGCGTCCAGGCAGGCAAGGGCATCTATCCGGCGATCGACCCGCTGGCCTCGACCAGCCGGCTGATGGACCGCCATGTGATCGGTGACCGTCACTACGGGATCGCCCAGGGGGTGCGGGAACATCTGGCCCGCTATCGGGAGCTGGAAGACATCATCACCATGTTGGGAATCGAGGAACTCTCCCCCCAGGACCGGCTCCTCGTGCTGCGGGCACGCAAGCTTCAGCGCTACCTGACCCAGCCTTTCTTCGTCACCGCGCAGCACACTGGGCTGGCCGGCGTCAGTGTCCCACTCGACGCCACGCTCGGCGATTGTGAAGGATTTCTGACCGGGCGCTACGACGACCTGGCGGAAGAAGACTGCTACATGCGCGGCACACTCGGCCGCGGTTCATGAGAACCTTTGTTCTGAGCCTCAGGGACACCCATCGCTGCGAGGAAATCGAGGGCATCGAAACCTTCGTCGGCGCCGACGACACCGGCAGTTTCGCCATCCGCGCCGGGCACGCCCCGCTGATCGCCGCCTTGGGATTCGGCCTGGCTCGCTTCAAGCCCGAAGACAGCCACTGGCGCTACCTCGCGGTGCCCGGTGCCATGCTGAACTTCGTCCAGAACCGGCTCGAAATCCTGACGCGACGGTTCTATCTCTTCGATGACTACCGGATCGCGGCGGCTGCATTGCGCGAAGAGCTGGAAGCCGAAGAGCGGTCGCTGGCTGAAACCCGGGCCAGCATCCGCACCCTGGAAAGGCACATGCTGAAGCGGCTGTGGCAGCTGCGGCGCGAGGGGATCAGGCTTTAGCTCACCAGGGCCCTCCCCAGTAGCCGCCGCTCGCAGATCCGGCGCTCATGTATCCGCCGCCCACCCCATATCCATAAGGTCCCACATAGGGCATTCCATAATAATAGTAGGGGTTGCCACCGTAGAAGCCACTCCCGCCCAGCGGGTTGCCCGCTTGGCCGGCATAATAACCCATGGGCTCACCGTCCTGCGTCAGATAGGCCTCGGCTCCCGGCCCACAGCCCGCCAATGCCCATACGGACAGACCCGCAAGCAGGCGTGGTAGCGGAGAACCTGGCTCAGCGGTGATGCTCATCGACGACGCCCACGTACGGATCGCCCCAGTAACCGCCCATACCATACGGCATACCATAGTAATAATAGGGGTCACCGTAGAAACCACCATAGCCGCCGTAATAGCCCATGCCGGCGTACGGATTGCCGGCTCCCACCGAATAGTACCCGAACGGCTCGTCCTTGTTCAGATAGCCCTGATAGCCGGGATCGCCGCAGCCAGCCCCGAGGGCCGCCAAGCCGCCCACCATGACCCTGTTCAAAACCTTTTGCCCGAATTTCAAGACGGTTCCCCACTGTCGCTGCAAATGGGCAGAGGATAGCCGGTTTGGCGACTGGGAGCACGCGCCGTTCACGGGCCGTACCGATTGCCGGCTCAGTCGCCCGGCTTGCGGAAGGCGAGGATACGATAGCGCAGGAGCCCCAGCCGGCTGGCCAGCTCGGCAAACAGCGTTTCCATCGTGGCGGACAACCGCAGATTCCCCAACCGCGGGCTCAAGCGGCGCAGGAACGGGTAAGTCGGCAGTGTGTGGCGGGTGATGTCGCGATCGAATGACGGTACAAACCCGGCTTCCGCGGCGAGCTTCGCGTAACGGCGTGCGGTGCAGCGCATGTCGACCTTGCCATAGAACCCGCGGGAACCCGGCCACAGTCCCGCGGCCGCGGTCGCCGGCAAAAGCACTCCGACCGGCACGAAATCGGACAATGCCAGCCGGCCACCGGGTTTCAGCACCCGCCAGGCTTCGGCGAAAAAGCGCCGCCGATCGGGGAAATGAAAGATGCACTCGACCGCGAGAACGACGTCGCAGACTGCATCGGCGAGGGGGAGTGCGCAGGCGTCGGCACACAACCATGCCAGCGTGTTTCCGGCACGGGTGGTTTTCGTCAGCCGGGCGGCGCGGGTCAGCTGACGGTGATCGATGTTGACACCGGTGAGGGAGACGCCGCTGCGTTGCGCACCGATGCTGGCCAGCGTGCCGCCGAAGCCACAGCCGACATCCACCACACGGTCGCCGTCACGGATGGCCGCAGCCTCCCAGACCTCTCGGGACAAACGCTCGGCCGCCCTTGCGAACTCGGCCGACGTCGGCGCCTGCTCCGGTTCCCGATCCCAGTAGCCCCAATGGACATGGCGACCGAAAGCCTCGCAAATCTCCGTGTCTTCCATTTCGAAACCATCCAACAAGGCGTCGAAATAAGGAAGCCTGGAATCCTGGGACGTGCCTGCTTCCTTCTGCCGGAGGGGAGCCCGGTGATTTATTTTGCCTGCTGTCAGATCAATGCCGTCAAGACGATCAGTGAAACGAAACCGACCAGGACAAAGGTGAGGGCACGTTCGTGATGCCCCGTTTCCTGGTCCGAAGAAAAATTCTCTAGCTCATCGAGCGCCTTGTCCAGAAATTTCATGGTGTTTGCATCCCCGATGCCGTACACGGAATGAGCCGTGCCTCGGAAAAAATTCAAGCACGATTCGAGCCAGACAACCAATCCCGTGAAATCACAAGGTTACGCGACAAATGGCTGGCATGTCTGGCGGTTCTTCGGTTGCTGACAACCAGGCTGGTGGCTCCCGCAACCAAGATGGAACCCCGCGCCCACCCTGCCGCGGGACATTTTCCTGACCGCCTCCCGCTGCCTTGAAAAACCCGGCTCCGTCCCTATGAATCGACGCGGACTCTCAAGCAACTGCAACCCATGAGGAGGTAGAACGCATGCTTGCTCCGTTGGCCCCGTCCCCCCAACCACCGAGGTACCCGTCATGATCGAAGCCTCGGCGCTCACAAAACGCTATGGCCGTTTCACAGCCGTCAACGCCGTCACCTTCGAGGTCCGAGTCGGACAGGTGCTCGGTTTCCTCGGTCCCAACGGTGCCGGTAAATCCACCACCATGAAGATGATCGCCGGCTTTCTCTCCCCTACGGCCGGCCGCGCGAAAGTCTGTGGTTTCGACGTCGAGACGCACCCGATCGAAGCCAAGAAGGCATTGGGCTATCTCCCGGAAGGCGCTCCCAGCTATGGCGAAATGACGGTCCGCTCGTTTCTCGAATTCATCGCCGGCATTCGGGGACTCACGGCAGAGTCGAAACGACGCCGGCTGGACGACGTGATCGGACGTCTGCGCCTGGAAGGCGTGCTGGAGCAAACCATCGACACGCTCTCCAAGGGCTTCAAGCGCCGCGTCGGTCTGGCGCAGGCCATACTCCACGATCCCCCCGTCCTGATCCTCGACGAACCAACCGACGGCCTCGATCCCAATCAGAAGCACGAAGTCCGGCGTCTGATCAACGATATGGCTGAGAACAAGGTGATCGTCATTTCCACCCACATCCTTGAGGAGGTGCACGCGGTCTGCAACCGCGTCGTAGTGATCGCCGGCGGTACACTCCTGGCCGATGCCACGCCGGGCGAGCTGGAGGCCCGTTCCCGCTACCACATGGCGGTGTCCCTGACCACCGATGAAACCGCGAAAGCCAGGGAGACTCTGACGGCCATCCCCGAGGTCGAGACCGTCGAAATCGATCCTCAGAACCAGCGCATCACCGCCTTCCCCCGCAAAGGCCAGCAGATATTGATGGCCGTCGGCGACGCCCTGAGAGCGCAGGGCATCGCCGTCCGCGAACTCCAGCTCGAAACCGGACGTCTGGATGAGGTGTTCCGGAACATCACCCAGTCGCACCTGCGAGAGGCCCACGCATGAAGCCGATCCTGACCCTCTTCCAGCGCGAATTGCGCAGCTATTTCGCCACGCCCGTGGCCTACGTCTTCATCGTCATCTTTCTGCTGCTGTCCGGCGCCTTCACATTTTACCTGGGCCGGTTCTATGAACGCGGCCAGGCCGATCTCGAGCCGTTCTTCCAGTTCCATCCCTGGCTTTATCTGTTCTTGGTGCCGGCGGTGGCAATGCGGCTTTGGGCCGATGAACGCAAAAGCGGCACCATCGAGCTGCTGCTGACGCTGCCCGTCACCATGGGGCAGGCCGTGCTGGCCAAATTCCTGGCGGCTTGGTCCTTCGTCGCCTTGGCCTTGGCGCTGACCTTCCCCATCTGGATCACGGTCAATTATCTGGGCGATCCGGACAACGGAGTCATCGTTACGGGCTATCTCGGCAGTCTGCTCATGGCAGGGGCATATCTCGCCATCGGCGCCTGCCTGTCGGCGGCCACGCGCAGCCAGGTCGTCGCTTTCATCCTCAGTGTGGTGGTGTGTTTCCTGTTCCTTCTGGCCGGTTTTCCGCTGGTGTTGGACCTGTTCCGCGCCATCGCCCCCCAAAGCCTGGTGGATGCGATCGCCGGCCTGAGCTTCCTCAGCCATTTCAACGGTATTTCCCGTGGCGTGATCGATCTGCGCGACCTGATCTATTTCCTCCTCACCATCGGCTTCTGGCTGTATGCCAATGCCGTCGTCATCGACCTGAAGAAGGCCGATTAAGGAGCAAAGGACCATGACCCTGAATCGCAAGACCCTGAGCGGCAGCGCGCTCGCCGTCCTGGCAGTGCTTTTCGTGTCCCTGACACTGATTTCCAATGCCCTTTTCCGCGGCGTCCGGCTCGATCTGACGGAAAACTCGCTGTACACCCTGTCTGATGGAAGCCGTAACATCCTGGCGAAGCTGGATGAGCCCATCCACCTGCGATTGTACTTCTCCGACAAAGCGACCGCCGAAAGCAATCGCCCCGATGTACGGGGACTCCGGCTGTACTTCGACCGGGTTCGGGAAATGCTGGAAGAGATGAGATCGCGCGCCGGAGGCAAAATCGAGCTCGAGGTGATCGATCCCTTGCCCTATTCAGAAGCGGAAGACCGGGCGGCAGCGGCCGGACTCCAGGGTATTCCGCTCGGACCCTCCGGGGAAAAGGTATTCCTCGGCCTGGAAGGCAGCAACTCGACCGATGGGCGGGCCACCATCCCGTTCTTCGAGCCCGGTAAGGAAGCGTTTCTGGAATACGATCTGGTCAAGCTCGTCCATGATCTGGCCACGCCGAAAAAACCGGTGGTGGGACTCGTTTCCAGTCTGCCTTTGGCGGGCGGCTTCGACCCGCAACGCGGAGACATGGGCGCACCCTGGACCGTCTACGAACAGCTCTCGCAATCGTTCGACGTCAGGTCCCTGGACGCCGACAGCCTCAAGGCCGTCGCCCCCGAAATCGAAGTACTGGTCGTCGTCCATCCCAAAAGGCTCGGCGAGGACGCCCAGTACGCCCTGGACCAGTTCGTTCTGCGAGGCGGGCGTCTGATGGTGTTCGTCGATCCCCATGCGGAGAACGACGGCGTGGGCGATCCCCGCGATCCGATGGCGGCCATGGTGACTCCCAAGGCTTCTGACCTTCCCGTCTTGTTCAAGGCCTGGGGGGTGGAGTACAAACCCGATGAAGCGGTGCTGGACCGCGCCCGTGCGGTCACGGTCAATACCGCCCCTGGCGCTCCTCCGAGCCGGCATCCAGCGATCCTGCGGTTGGGCAAACCGGATCTGAACGCCGCCGACGTGATCACCGCCAACCTCGACACCATTCATCTCGCCAGCGTCGGCCACTTCAGGCCGACGACGGACGGCGGGAGCCGGCTGACTCCCCTGCTCCAGACCAGCGACCAGGCCATGGTCGTCCCCGCAGACCGCATCCGCTTCCTCGGCGACCCCTCCAGCCTGCTGCAGGACTATAAGCCGGGTGGCGAGCGCCTGATCGTCGCCGGCAGGCTGGAAGGCAAGTTCAAAACCGCCTTTCCGCAACGCGGCGATCCGGGCCACTTGGCCGAAGCCAAGGGAACCGGGGAGATACTGCTGATAGCAGATACGGATCTGCTCAGCGACCGGCTGTGGGTCAGGTCTTCCAGCTTCTTCGGCCGGAAGCTGCTCACCACCTTCGCCGGCAACGGTGACCTGTTCGTCAATGCGGTCGACAATCTCGCCGGCAGCTCGGATCTGATTTCGATACGGGGACGAGGCACCTCGGCACGTCCATTCACCAAGGTCGAAGAACTCAAGGCAGCAGCGGACGACCGCTTCCGCAGCAAGGAGCGGGAGCTCCAGCAGGAACTCGGCGAAACCGAACGGAAGCTGGCCGAGCTGCAAAGGGGCAAAACCGGCGACGACACCTTCGTCCTCAGCCCCGCACAGCGGAAGGAGCTGGATGACTTTCTCAGGCGCAAACTCGAAATCCGCAAGGAACTGCGCGAAGTGCGGCGTCAACTGGATGCGGACATCGACGCACTGGGAGCCCGGCTGAAGTTCATCGACATCGCGCTCGTGCCCCTCCTGCTCACCCTGGGCACGCTGGGTTTCATCGCCTGGAACGCCAGGCGAGAAAAGGCTTGAAGGAGACAAACGATGACTCATCTCGATGCCAGGGCGGTGCTGGGACTCGGCGCCGCCGCCGTTCTCGCCGTTATCGTCGCCCTGACGATAGCCTCGGGCCGCCAGCCCGTCAGTGAACCCAAGGGCGGGGGCTATGCCCTCCCCGAACTGCGGGATCATCTCAATGAGATCCGATCCATCACCATCATGGGTCCGGAAAACAAGACCTTGGTCAGCTTGCTGAAGGAGGAGCAAGGCTGGAAGGTCCGGGAGAAGGACGGTTACCCCGCGGACGGCGGAAAGTTGCGGGAAATGCTGATCACGCTGGCAGACGCAGAACTGCTTGAGCCTAAGACTGTCAACGTCGAGCGTTACGCCAGCCTGGGCGTTGAAGACGTCCAGGCCAAGGAGGCCCGCGGCGTCGAGCTGCGGCTGGAAGGACTGAACCAGCCCGCCCGTCTCATCGTCGGCAAGGTCGATGACGACAATGGCGCCACTTTCATCCGGAGACCGGAGGAGAAACAGAGCTGGCTGGCGAAGGGGGTGTTGCACATCGAGCGGGACCCGCTCCGGTGGCTGGACAAGGCACTCACCGACATTCCTTCGAGCAGGATCATGGAAATCAAGCTATCCCGGCCGGGAGGCAAGAGCCTGCGCCTGTTCAAATCGAAACCCGAAGACAGCACCTACAACGTTGCCGATCTACCGCCCGGACGGGAAGCCGATTCCACCATCAGCGGGCTCGCATCGACGCTCGCGGGTCTGAACCTGGTCGACGTCTTCCCGATTTCTGCGGTCGCCATTCCTCCGGAAAGCAATCTGCTCAAAGCCCAATACCGGACCTTCGACGGACTGACGATCGAGGTAAAGGCCTGGAACCAGGACGGCAGGCACTACGCCCAGTTTTCGGCGAAACTGGATCCCCAACCGGCCCAAAGCCGCCTCCCGTCCGAAGGGGACACGCCTTCTCAGGCACCGGCCGCCGGAAAGACCCCAGGTTCCCCGGCCCAGGCGACGCCCGCTCCCGATCCGGGGCAGCGGCTGGAAGCCTTGGACAAGGAGGTGGAACGGCTCAACCGGCGTTTTGCCGGCCGTGTCTTCGCCATTCCGGCGGACAAATACGGCAACATGGACAAATCGTTGACGGACGTTTTGCAACCGGCTGCGACCGGAACGAGACAAAAGAAGAAATAGCGTCGGACGCGGTCCCTAAAGAGCGCATTCCCCGCTCGGAGAAACACCGGCCGGATCGCCTCTGGTCGGTGTTTCCACAACCGCAGCGCGATGAGGTGACCGTGTGATAGATTGTCGCCAACCATGGCGACTCGCTGCACCTCATCCATGAGCACTCACCTTCCCACCGAAGAGCAGATCGCCGAAATGGTCCGGCGCTTCTACCGGCAGGTCCTCGCCGACGACAGGCTGCGGCCCATCTTCGATGCCGCCATAACGGACTGGGACACGCATCACCGCGTGGTCCAGGATTTCTGGTCGCGGACCCTGTTGGACACGGACAGGTACCGCGGGCATCCCTACCCCGTCCATGCGCAGCTTCCGCTGCAGCCGGAGCATTTCGACATCTGGCTGGAGCTGTTCCGCAAAGCGGCGCGGGAAGTGCTGCCGGCCGATTCCGCAGCCAGAGCCATAGCGCGCGCCGAGCACATGGCCGAGAGTTTCAAGGCGGGCATGTTCAGCTTTCCTCGCTACGATGGCCCGAAACTGTGGAAGCCGGCGCGGTAGAGTCGCGCACGGGTGCAGCCCCGTTTCCAGATTTGTCCCTCCATCCCCTCGGTTCGCCCCGCTGTTCGTGCGCCACGCCCCGGGCAGCGTATCGACTCCGCATCCCTCCCGTTGCCGTCAAAGAAGACGGCACCGATCAGGCGCCAGATACCGTCCTGCGATTGCGCCTTGGGCATGCAGGCGCACGCCGGCCTGGGGATTCGGGTCCGGAACGCCGGCGGTGGCACGGAAATTCCCGCGCCGGGCGGAATTCCGAGGACAGGGGTGAACATCATCGAACCCGCTTCACCACCCTCGACCCGGCGCATGAGGAAGCAGGCACGGAAGGCGGCTGGTGTCGCCCCATCACGGAGCTCCACGGTGATCATCCGGTGGAAACGGTCATACTCCTTTGGGCTCGAGAAGCCCTGCTCGGCGGTCGAATCTTCCTCGATCCGACGAAATCAGACCAGGCCGAAGAACGGTTGTACGTCCACCAGGCTGCCCGGTTCCACCGGCCCGCTATCCAGTGGCAGTACGATGAAACAGTTGGCCTGGCTCATCGAGGTCAGAATGCCGGAGCCCTGCTGGCCCGTCTTGCGGACCACCATCCGGCCCTCGCCGTCCAGCTCGACGATGCCGCGCTGGAATTCCACCCGGCCCGGTCGCTTCCTGAGTTTCGACCGACAGACGGCCTTGAACACGACCGGGGCCGACAACGGCCACTCGCCCGTCATCCGGCGCAACGCCGGCTGCACGAACTGGTAGAACGCCACCATGACCGCTACCGGATTTCCGGGCAGGCCGAAGAACGCGGTGCGGCCGATGCTGCCGACCGTGATGGGCCGCCCCGGCTTCATCGCGATTTTCCAGAATTGGATGCGTCCGACCCGCTCCAGCGTCTCTCGCACCAGGTCGAATTCGCCGACCGAAACACCGCCGGTCGAAACGATTGCGTCCGCTTCGGCGGACGCCCGTATCAACACGGTTTCCAGTCGCTGGCCGTCGTCAGGAATGGCACCGAATTCACGTACTTCGATTCCGAGGCGCTGCAGCATGCCGAGCAACGTGTACCGGTTGCTGTCGTACAGGCAGCCCTCCTCCAGCGCTTCACCGGGCTCCCGCAACTCATCCCCGGTGGTAAACAGCGCAACCTTCAGCCTGCGGTAGACCCACACCTGTGCCTGTCCCTGCCCGGCCAGCACCCCCAGATCGGCGGGCGTCATACGACGCCCGCGCGCCAGTACGACTTGGCCGACGGCGACATCCTCCCCCCTCTCCCGAACGTTCTGGCCGGACTTTTCCCCGGCGCCGATGACCACCCAATCGCCTTCGGCTTCGGCACGTTCCTGCATGACGACGGTATCGGCCCCTGCCGGCATCACGGCGCCAGTGAAAATCCGCACGCACTGTCCCTTCCCGACAACGCCGCGGTAGGGCGCACCGGCACGCGACACGCCGACGACCTTCAGGCGGTTCGTTCCCGACGGCGGCAAGTCCGAGCCTCGCAAAGCGTAGCCGTCCATCGCTGAATTCGGCGCCGAAGGGACGGCAACCGTGGCGCGGACATCCGCCGCCAGCACCCGGCCCAGCGCGGACCGCAGACCTACGGTCTCGGCTTCGGCCAAGGGAGACACGGCGTCGAGAATCCGCGTCCGTGCCATCTCAACCGTCAGGGCACTGGGATCGTAGTCGTCTTCACAGGTCATGGCTCGGGTGGCGGAGTTCATGGGAAGGCGGAGGGACTGAGTCTTCGTTCAAATCGGCCGCACTGCCGGTGGCTGGGACGGGAATGATAGCGCTGCCATCCCCTCGCCCGAAAGGCGGCTAGGTCGTCGTCTTGAGCCGGTCCTTCTCCTCCCGTTGGACAACGGTCGCTCGAGTCGCGCATTCGCTGCCGCCTGCTCCGCATCCAACGCCCCAGGTCCGGATCGCTGACGATGGCGCGCCCGCCCGCTGGGAATCAGCCCGGCGCCAACCCCCGACTCCCACGCCACCGTCGCCACGGGATGCCACCCAAAGCATGCGTTTGACCGGCAGTTCCTCGAACTCCGCCGTATATCGCCGCCGGCTCGGTTTCTGTCGGCCACTCATCGACCACCCCCCAAGGGCTTGACCCGCATAAATGGGGGCTACGCAGGCGTAGCGAGATCAGCGCCACGCACGTTGGATTCCGCGGACTTGCACTCGCCGAAGGCCGGCCTGTCCACCAGCAGCGGTCGCGTTTCCAGGAAGCCAGCCGTTTCGTTCTTGGTCTACCCCACGATGATCCGAGGCTCGGTGTACCTCGGCATCTCCTGCAGAGCAGGAGGGGCCGGACGGTCGGCATAGCGGGCTCGTTTGCGGCCATGGCCGCTCCAAAAGCCGTTGCAAGACTGTCGTATTTCACGATATTCCCGGCGCTCCCGAGGCAGAACGAACCGGTGACGCATCACCCGCCCGGCGCTCAGAGAGCGTCGTAAAGTTTACGACCGGCCCAGTTTGACCACGACTGGCAGGGTTTGCGGCTCTGGGAGAAAGTCATCGAACTGCCTCGGGCGCACGCCCCCTCAAATTCCTTCAAGGCAGCAGGCGGCAGTGCAACGACGCCCCCCGACCGCGGGGACCTGGACCGCGACGGGAATCAGGGACCGTTCCCGCCTGGAACGGGGGCATCGGAGCGCTTCAGAGGATGCCCTGTCAGGCATCCACCCCGCGCTCCACTTCACCCTGCCGCCGCAGCTGCCGCTTCACTATTTTGCCGGCGGCATTACGGGGCAACTGCTGGAGAGCCTTGACCTGGCGTGGAATCTCGTGCCGCCCCAGATAAGGCTTGCACCAGGCGCGGATTTCGGCTTCGCTGGCGGGCGCGTCCAGTACGACATAGGCCACCACCCGTTCACCGTGCAACGGATCCGGGTCGCCGACCACGGCGACCTCCCGGACCGCAGGATGCCGGCACAGGACCTCTTCGATCACCCTCGGATAGACGTTCATGCCGTTGACGATGATCAGATCCTTCTTGCGGTCGACGATGCTGAAATAGCCGTCGTCGTCCACTTGGCCCAGATCCCCGGTGAGGAACCAGCCGTCGCGGAAGCATTCCCGCGTCGCCTCCGGTTGATTCCAGTATCCTTTGAACACATTGGCGCCTCGCACCGCGATTTCGCCCAGTTCGCCCCTGGGAAGTTCGGCGCCGTCCTCGCCGAGGATCTTCATTTCGACTCCCGGTACCGGCAGACCGACCGTGCCACGTTTGACGGGGCCGGCTACCGGATTGACGCAGGTCACCGGCGAACATTCGGTCGGACCATCGCCCTCGTGTATGGGCAAGCCGAAACGTGCCTGAAACTGCTCCATCACGCTGGGCGGCAAGGCCGCGCCGCCGGACACGCAGAGCCGGACGGTTCCGAACCGGGCGATCCGCTCCTCCCCGAGCCGGCACAGCAGGGCATACATGCTGGGCACGCCGAGGAACAGAGTCGCGCGGTGGCGGCCGATGGTGTCGGCCACCCGATCCGGCTCGAATTTCGCCAATGGTATCAGGGCACAGCCGTGGAGGAGTGGCGTGAGCATGCCGACGGTGGCCGCGAAGGCATGAAACATCGGCAACACCACCAAGACCCGGTCCTCGCCAGGGCGCCAATCCAGGGCCTCCCGCACGCTCGTGGTATTCGCCAACAGGTTGCCGTGGGTCAGCATTGCGCCCTTGGGATGCCCGGTCGTGCCGGAGGTGTAGAGGATCGCCGCCAGGTCTTCCCCTCCATCGAATTCGATGCAGGGGGGCGCTGCCGATTCTTCCAAGAGGGCCCGCCAGACATCTCCATCCGGACCATCGAGGCCGATGCCGGCACGGACCTTGAGTCCGGAAAGCCGGTCCGCCACGGCGGCCGCGTTTGCCGAGACCTGACCGTGATAGATCAGCCCGCTGACCCCGGCGTCGGCGAGGTTGTAATGCACCTCTTCAGCGCTGAGCAACAGGTTGATGGGCACGACGACGGCGCCGGCCTTGACGATGCCGGCATAGGCCAGGGCGAACTCCACCGAATTGATGCAGTAGAGACCGATGCGCTCACCCTTGGCGACGCCCCGGACGGCGAGTCCGGCGGCGATGGCATCGGACGCGCGGTCGAATTCGGCGAAATCGACGCGTCGCTCGTCGGTCAAGATGGCGGGAAGGGACGAAAAACGGTCGGCCGCCAGCCGGAGCGCCGCCGGGAGCGATGCTTGCATCGTCTGAACTCAAAACGTTTCGTGGTCTGCGCCCGAGCCGGGCACGAGCGGTGATCCCTCTCCGGGCAGAAGAAGGGGGCCTGAACGTCAATTGATGACGTTGTGGCCGCGTCCGCGCATGCAGTTGATGAAAGCCCGCTTGTACTGCTCATCGCCGGAGACGCCCTGCTGGGTGGCACCGCCGATGCCGCCGGTCGCCGCCCCGATGGCTGCCCCCGTTCCCGGACTTCCCACCGCCGCGCCGATGGCCGCGCCAGCCGCCGCGCCGACCAAACCTCCCACCGCGCCGCCTTTGAGGGCTTCCGTACCGGCGCTGCCGGCTTCCTTGGCCAGCATCCGGCATTCTTCCTCGTCGAGGGAAATGCGGGCTGCATTGGGGTCCTTATACGTGTCGTAGGTCGGTTTCCATCCGGTATAGGTGGCGCAGCCCGAAACGGCCACGGCGGACATCAGCAGTATCGGTATGCTTTTCAACATGGTCATGAATTCCTCGCTCGAAAATTCCGTCCTTACAGTCCCCAGCCCAGATCCGGGGACAGGAAGACGCAGCCACTATATCAAAACCGGGTTCATGCCGAACACTTCGCCGATTCGGGAATATCCGGTGCTTCTGTTATGATCGCATCCTCCGATGAGCGGGATGGCCCGCCGCCCTCCCCCGAACGACCGAATCCCTGCGCCGGTCGACGTCCCGGCACGCGGTCACCCTCATCAGACATTTTTCACTCTTTGACTCCCCATCCTGATGCAATCGACCGAAACTCCCTTTTCTTTTGCCGATCTGGCGATCTCAGCCCCCATTCTCCAGGCCATCCGCGAAATCGGCTACGAGACTCCCTCTCCCATCCAGGCGGCGAGCATTCCCCCTCTCCTCGCCGGCCATGATCTTCTGGGCCAGGCGCAGACCGGCACGGGCAAAACCGCCGCTTTCGCCCTGCCGATCCTGAACGGTATCGACCTCGAGCGCCGCGAGCCGCAAGCGCTGGTGCTGGCTCCGACCCGCGAACTCGCCCTGCAAGTGGCCGAAGCCTTCCAGAGCTATGCCCGCCACCTGCCCGATTTCCATATCCTGCCGATCTATGGCGGCCAGTCGATGGACGCACAGTTGCGTCATCTGCGCCGGGGGGTCCACGTCATCGTCGGCACCCCCGGCCGGGTGATCGACCACCTGCGCCGCAAGAGCCTCAATCTGGATGGCCTGCGCACCCTCGTTCTGGACGAAGCCGACGAGATGCTGCGAATGGGCTTCATCGAAGACGTCGAGTGGATACTCGAGCACACCCCGCCCGAGCGCCAGATCGCACTGTTCTCCGCCACCATGCCGGAAGCGATCCGCAAGGTCGCCAAGCGCCACCTCCGCCACCCCAAGGAGGCCAAGATCGAGGCCAAGACCACCACGGTCGAGGCAATCACCCAGCGCTACTGGCTGGGTTCGGGCGCGCACAAACTGGACGCGCTGACCCGCATCCTCGAGGTCGAGGACTTCGACGCCATGATCATCTTCGTCCGCACCAAGGTGCTGACGGAAGAACTGGCGGAGAAGCTGGAGGCCCGCGGCTATTCCGCAGCCGCGCTGAACGGCGACATGAGCCAGGCGCTGCGCGAAAAGGCGGTCGACCGGCTGAAGAAGAATACCCTGGACATCCTGGTCGCCACCGACGTTGCCGCCCGCGGCCTGGACGTGGAGCGCATCAGTCACGTGGTGAACTACGACATCCCGTACGATACGGAGAGTTATGTTCATCGCATCGGCCGCACCGGGCGCGCCGGACGCAAGGGACAGGCCATCCTGTTCGTCACGCCGCGGGAAAAGCGGATGTTGAGCGCCATCGAGAAGGCCACCCGCCAGCGCATCACCGAGATGCGCCTGCCCACCCACCAGGACATCGCCGAGCGCCGGGTCGAACAGTTCAAAGCCCAGATCATGACGACGCTGGAAGAGGAGGATCTGGAGTTCTTCCGTCGGCTGGTGCAGCAGATCGGTCGGGAACGGAGTCTCTCGCCCACCGACATCGCCGCAGCGCTCACCTACCTGGTGCAGAAGGACCGTCCGCTGGTCCCGGCGGAACGGACCGCCCCGGCGGAATCCCCCGCCGAGAGCCGCGGACCGCATAAAAAATTCCGCGATCGCGACGCAGAACCCGGCGAAAAGAAACGTAAGCGCAAGGATCGGGAAGAAACCGGCGTACTCTACCGTATCGGCGTCGGCCGCAATGACGGCGCCGCCGCCAAGGACATCGTCGGCGCCATCGCCAACGAGGCGGACATCCCCGGCCGGGCCATCGGCCACATCAAGCTTTACGACGACTTCAGTACGGTGAGCCTCCCCGCGGACCTGCCGAAGAAATCGCTCAAGCGCCTGGAAAAAATCTGGATCGTCGGCAAACCCATCGACATCCGGCTGTGGACCGGCGGCACCACCGGGCCGCAGGCCGTCGAGAAGCCGAAGAAGAAGGGTTATCCGAAAAAGGACGGTTGAGCTTCACGCCGTCCTCATCGCCCTCCGGACGACTCCCCGTTCAGCGTCGCCATGTCGATCACGAACCGGTATTTCACGTCGCCTTTGAGCATGCGCTCGAAGGCGTCGTTGATTCCTTGGATCGGAATCAGCTCGATGTCGCAGACGATGCCGTGTTCGCCGCAGAAATCCAGCATCTCCTGGGTTTCCCGGATGCCGCCGATCAATGAACCAGCCAGTCGCCGGCGCCCGCCGATCAGGCTGAAGGGCATGACCTGTACCCCTTGCGGAGGTACGCCGACCAGGGTCAGCGTGCCGTCCCGCCTCAGCAGGTTCAGATAGGCATCGATGTCATGGGGCGCCGAGACGGTGTCGAGGATGAAATCGAACCGGGCGGCCTGCCGCGCCATGGCGTCGGGATCCCTCGACACGACGACCTCGTCCGCTCCCAGCCGCCGGGCATCCGCCGCCTTGTCCGGCGTCGTCGTGAACAGCACCGTTTCGGCGCCGAAGGTATGCGCGAACTTGAGCGCCATGTGTCCCAGTCCACCCAGACCGACGACCCCGACCCGCTGACCCGGCCCCACCTTCCAGTGCCGCAGGGGCGAATAGGTGGTAATCCCGGCGCACAACAGCGGGGCGGCGGCCGCGAGGTCCAGTCCGTCCGGTATCCGCAGCACGAAGGCTTCGTCGACCACGATGCTGTCGGCATAGCCACCGAAGGTCATGCCGCCGCCGTGCGGATCGGGGCTGTTGTAGGTGAAGACGGGGCCGTGCTCGCAGTGCTGTTCCAGGGCGTCCACGCAGTTCGGGCAGGTCCGGCAGGAATCCACCATGCAGCCCACCGCGACCGTGTCGCCGGGCTTGAACTTCGTCACGCTGCGGCCGACTTCAAGGACCTTGCCGACGATCTCATGGCCTGGCACACAGGGGTATGTGGTCGCATTCCATTCATTGCGTGCCTGGTGCAGGTCGGAATGGCAGACACCGCAGTACAGGATTCCGATGCGGATGTCCTGGGGCAGCGGGTCGCGCCGCTGCAGGACGAACGGCGCCAGCGCCGAGTCTGCGGAAAAAGCGGCATAGGCTTTGGCTGTAGGCATGGGAGCGGCTCCTCGTTCGGCAAAGCGCAGGGAGGGACGTCAAACGACCCCGAGTATACCAAGCGCGGTCGGTGTGAAAACACGGCCGGTGCCATCCCGTGCGCGACGACGGCCGCGGCCGGCTCGGGACGGCCGGACCGACCGCCAGGACAGGCCTTCGCTTCCTCATGCAAGGTATCGGTGAGACCGACACCCGTATCCTTGTGGGTCCCGGCGCCGGCCTGATACTGTTGGCCCATGTCTGGTCGATCCTCCAGCATCAAACCTTGGGGAGCGGGTGTCGCCCTGCTGCTGTTCGCGGCGGGCGGCGCCGTTTTCTGGAGCCTGCCTCGATCCGCCATCCCGGAATTCCGCTCCGTCCGGGCCGAATGGATTCCATCGGACGCCTACCTGCTGGACCGCAACGGCGAGGTCATCCACGAGCAGCGGGTGGATTTTTCCGCCCGACGCAGCCCTTGGATGCCCTTGCGCACGTTCTCGCCCGCTCTGGTGAAAGCCATCCTCGCGGCGGAAGACCGGCGATTCCACGATCATGGGGGCGTGGACTGGCGGGCCATGGCCGTGGCGGCATGGGAAACGCTCGGCGGACGCAAGCGCGGCGCCAGCACGATCACCATGCAGCTTACTGCCCTGTTGGACCAGCGGCTGGCCAGGCATGGCGGCGGGCGTTCCGTCCGGCAGAAGCTCGGCCAAATCGGAGCGGCACGGAAGCTGGAGCATCGTTGGAGCAAGGACGAGATTCTCGAAGCCTATCTCAACCGGGTCCGGTTCCGTGGCGAACTGGAAGGCGTGCCGGCCACCGCCCTGGGGCTGTTCGGCAAAGAGGCTTCCGGTCTGGATGAGGCCGAGTCGGTACTGCTCGCAGCCATCCTTCCTTCCCCCAATGTCGGGGCTGCCCGAATCGCCCGTCGGGCATGCGCCATCGCCAAGGCCGCCGCCTTCCCGCTTGACTGCGGCGACCTGGAACGGCGGGCGGAGATGGCTCTGAGCCATGTCGAGCGCCCGCCGCCGCCAATCGCGCTGGCGCCGCACCTCGCCCGCCAATCGCTGAAAAAACGTGGTGAGAAGGTCAGGACCACGCTCAGCGCGCCCATCCAGCGCCGCGCCATTCAGGCGCTGGAACAACAGCTTCGGGGGCTCAAAGGCCGCAATGTCCGCGACGGGGCCGCCCTGGTCGTGGACAACCACGGGGGCGAAGTGCTCGCCTACGTGGGATCGGCGGGTCCAGACAGCCGCGCGCGCCAAGTCGATGGCGTCCGCGCCCGGCGCCAAGCCGGCTCCACCCTCAAACCCTTCCTTTATGCGCTGGCGCTGGAAAAGCGCTATCTCACCGCCGCCTCCATCTTGGACGACTCGCCGCTCGACCTGGAAACCCGCACCGGCCTTTACGTCCCGCAGAACTACGACCGCGACTTCAAAGGCCGGGTCAGCGTCCGCACCGCGCTGGCCGCCTCACTCAACATTCCCGCCATCCGCACGCTGATCCTGGTCGGCCTGGAGCCCTTCCACGAACGGCTTTGGAACCTCGGCTACCGGGGGCTGACCCAGGACGGCGAGTATTACGGCTATTCGCTGGCCCTGGGTTCGGGGGAAGTCAGCCTATGGGAGCAGGTCAATGCCTTCCGTACCCTCGCCAACGGTGGCCTCACATCGCCGTTACACTGGCTGGCGGACGATGCCCCCGGTGAACCCCGCCCTCTCATCGACCCACGCGCTGCCTACATCGTGGGAAGCATCCTCAGCGATCGCTCCAGCCGCGCCCTCAGTTTCGGTTTGGACAATCCGCTTACCACCCGCTACTGGAGCGCGGTCAAGACCGGCACCAGCAAGAACATGCGCGACAACTGGTGCATCGGCTACAGCGAGCATTACACCGTGGGCGTGTGGGTGGGTAATTTCGAAGGCGATGCCATGCATGAGGTGTCCGGCGTCACCGGCGCCGCCCCGGCCTGGCTGGAGATCATGAACGGCCTGCATGCAGACCTTCCGAGCCGGCCGCCCGCGCCGCCGGAAGGCGTGATCGGGCGCCGCATCCGTTATGCCGACGCCCTGGAACCCGAACGTGAAGAATGGTTCGTCGCCGGCACCGAGCTTGCGGAAGTGACGGCTCCGGAGGCGCCGACGCCCCGGATAGAAACGCCCGCCGACGGCATGATCATCGCCCTCGACCCCGACATCCCTGCCCGCAACCAGAAACTCATCCTCCGGGCAAGGCCGGCCCGGGCGGGCATGTCCTTCCTCCTCGATGGCAGGCCGGTCGGCCCTGCGGAGACTCCCGTGAAATGGCCACCGGAGCCCGGCGGCCATGTGCTGAAACTCATGGACGATCGGGGGAGAACGCTGGACCTGGTGAAGTTCCAGGTCCGGGGTATGCGCTGACACAAACTATCGCCCCGGCGGAAACGCCTGAAACGCTCGTTCGACGGCTTCCCTGATTTCCGTCCGTTGGACGTCGGGGGCGTAGCCGAAGTCCCCGGCGTCCTCCACGCTGGCATGCCAGACCACGCGGCGGCTGCTGCCGTCGACGACCACCAGATCCAACTTCGCCTTTTCATGGGACGAGCCGTAAGGATCGATACTGGGTGGCAGAGCCCGTCCTTCCGGTGCCTTCGGCGCGGGCACGGCGTGCATGCCGGGATAGAACAGACCGACCGCGCCCCACTCGCTGCCCGACCGCGAGCGACGGTCGATCTTCCATTCGCCGAACGACCAGCCGACCAGGAAATCGGCCCCGGTTCCGCGCCGGGTGTAGCCTTTGGCCGCCAGCAACGGTTCCAGCGTGTCCTTCATCAGGGTATCGAGCCGGAGCCTGTCGGCAGCCGCCTTGTCGGAACCGGGCATCTCGGCGTAGCTCCAGGTCTTGGTCCCGCCGAAGTGGTAATTTTCGTCGAACCCGATTTTCAATCCCGGTCCAGCGCAGGCGGCCAGCAGCATGGCACCCATCGCAAACGTTGGTTTCATCCCGGCCTCCCTCGTCAATAGTCCCGATCCAGGACGGCACCGTTGGTCTGGGCCACTTCGGCGTAAAACCCGGCGCTGGCTTTGGGGATACGCCGCTGGGTCAGGGGATCGACCTGCACCAGACCGAAACGCCTGGCGTAACCGTAGGTCCATTCGAAATTATCGAGCAGCGACCAAGCGAAATAGCCCCGGACGTCCACCCCTTGGGCGATGGCCTCGTGCAGCGCGCGCAGATGGCTGCGGTAATAGGCGATGCGGCGCGTGTCGTCGATCCGGCCATTCTCTCCCTCAGGATCGGCGAAGGCCGCGCCGTTTTCGGTGATGTAGAGAGGGATGTCCCCGTAGCGGGCCTTGACCCACGCCAAGACGTCCTTCAGCCCTTGCGGATAGACCTCCCAGCCCATCTCGGTATGCTCGACGCCGCGCTGGGGCACGGCGGTTACCTCGAGCGGCCCGCCCGACGGATCGTGTCGGACTACGGCGCGGGTGTAGTAGTTGATGCCCAGGTAATCGATGGGCTCCTGGATCACGCGCAGGTCTTCGCTCTCGAAGCTGGGCCAGTGGAGAGCGGAAATTTCCGCCAGCTCGTCGGGATAGGCACCGTGCAAGACCGGATCGAGATACTGGCGATTCATGTAGGCGTGGGCGCGCTCGGCGGCGGCCCGGTCGTCCCGGCTGTCGGTCAGGGCATATTTGGGCTCGAGATTGACCACCAGTCCGATCTGCCCCCGGCCGTCGGCGCGAAACGCCTGTACGGCCAAGGCGTGGGCCCGCAGCAGGTTGTGCGTGACCCAGGGCGCATCCTTCAGGGACCTGTGACCCGGAGGATGTACGCCCGAGACATAACCCGCGTCCATGATGACCCAGGGCTCGTTCAGCGTCGCCCACAAATCGATCTCGTTGCCCAGCGCTCTGATGACGGTGTGCGCATAATCGGCGAACCAGCCCGCGCTGTCGCGGTTCGCCCAGCCGCCGAGGTCCTCCAGCGCCGCCGGCAGGTCCCAGTGATGGAGCGTCGCCATCGGCCGGATACCGTGCTCCAGCAGGGTCTCGACCAGCGCCTGATAATGGGCGATTCCGCGCCAATTGATCCTGCCCTTCCCTTCCGGGAAAATCCGGCTCCAGGCGATCGAGAACCGGTAAGCCGAAAGCCCCAGCGCCTTCATGAGCGCAACGTCTTCCCGGAAACGCCGGTAGTGGTCGCAGGCGGTGTCACCGGTGTCGCCGTTGAGGATGCGCCCCGGCTGGCGGCAGAACCGGTGCCAGTTGCTCGGTCCCGCACCGTCGGCCAGGGGCGAGCCTTCGACTTGGTAGGCTGAAGTGGCCGCGCCCCAGAGGAATCGCTCTGGAAACTCGTATCTGCTCATGCAACGTCCTGTCTGTGGAAAAGGCGATTATCGCCGCCTGCCCAGGTAAGCCCGCAAGCCCGGCGCCACGGCCGGGCGCGCCAATGCCTGACGCGGGTCGATGGGACCGCTTCCGTCGGCGAGGTACACCACGCCCCGTGCCGTTGCCACCGCCACCGGCACGCCGTCCCGCAGCACCAGCCGCTTGCCGCTGTTGGCGGCGATGCGCTCACCGGGCAGCACGGTGCCGGCGAGGTTGAGCGGATCGGCCCCGTCGACGGAGACGATGATGCCTTCGGGTGCCTCTTTCCGGATCTTGCGCAGAGACTCGACGGCCTCCCGCAGGGCGAACTGCTCACCGTAGCGTCCGGCGACGAACCGCCCGCCGAGGATCTCCCCCCGCGCCTCCAGCCGCCGGAACACCCGCACCAGATCCAGCCAGGACGGCACGGCCGGCTCCCGCTCTAGCAGGCTGCGGAACACCACCCCGTAACGCTTGAGCAAGACCCGCGCAGCGTGTTCGATCCGGTCCGGGTGCATCCCGGCGACCGGCACCAGACTCCAGCGTCCGGCCTCCTCGATTCCGGTCACACCGCGGTAGCGTCGTTTGCGCTGCTCCGGCATCAACAGCGCCCGTAGCCCCAAGAAACCGTCCGAGGTCACCCGCCCTTTCGCCGCGAGTTCGCTCAGGGCTTCTTCCGCCTGTGTCTTGAGCAGCCCGCTCGATGCCACCAGTTCATCGAAGAACTGCGCGCCATGCCTTTCCAGGCTCTCGGCCAAGCGGGCCGCAGTACCCGAAATCCCGCCGGCCACCGCAGCCGACCAGCGGCACTGATGGCTGCGCGGCAACAGGACCAGAGGCGCGACCCGCAGCGATCCGCCACCGGAACCTTCGCACACCAGCCGCCGCCAGGTGATCCGGCCGGAAACGCAGAGCGTATCCAGCCAAACCGGGTCGTAATCCACGACCCGCGCCGGCAGTATCTCCCCCTCCCAGGCGGCGGCGGTGGCCTGAAAGCCTTCGAGCTGCTCCAGCACCAGGGCGAGGCCGTCCTTGCCCCGGACCTTCGCCGCCGGATGCACATGCTGCCAGTGCAGGAGGAAACGCATGAAATCGGCGGCCGTGACCGGCTCGACCGCCTGCCGCAGGCGGCCCAGGGTGTAGCGGTGGATACGCGCCAGGATGCTGCGCTCGCACCATTCGGTCTCGCCCGATCCCGGAGTGAAGGCGCCCCGCAACACCGTGCCTTCGCTTTCCAGGGCACACAAGGCCGCTCCGAGCGTCCCGGCTGCCAGCCCGGTCTCGGCGACGAGCCGCGCCACGGTCACCGGCCCCGTTACGCCGAGACGGGCGCGGAGAACCTCGACCAGGGCCGGCCCGGATTCCCAGAGCTCGGCATCCAGGGCCGGCGGCAAACTCAGCGCCGGTTCGGTCGCGGTGTCGGGATAGACGGCCCGGAACTGCGGCCAGCGTTCGGCGGCGAGCCACAATCCCGCGCCGCCCCGGGACAGACGGGCGGCGCGGCCGGTAGCCGCGAGTTCCGCCAGGAAGCGCATCCAGCCGTTTTGGGCGACCTCCTGCACCGTGACGTAACCCGAGACGCTCAGCGCGTCGTGTACCTCTTCCACCGCCCCGCCCTGCGGCCCGATCTCGTCGAGGACGCGGGCGATCGCCGCCGCGTCGAGCCGGCCCAGGTCGTCGGCGGCACGGGGCTCCAGCCAGCGGCGCATGGCCACCGCACGGGTACGCCGCTCTTCCAGCGGCGCACCGTCGAGAAAGGTGTAGACCTTGGAATTGACGATCTCGGCGGCCAGCGGCGAAGGCTCGTTCAGGTCGCGACATTCGACCCGGATCGTCCCCTCGCGGATGCCGCGGATCACCTCGATCAGCCGCTCCAGGTCCATGGCCTCGGTCAGGCAATCGTGCACGGTCTGCTTGACCAGGGGATGATCGGGAACTTCGCGGTCGCCGACGATGTTTTCGAAACAGGCGAGCTGGTCCGGGAACACGCAGGTGACCAGGTCTTCTGCCTGCATCCGCAGCAAATAGGGCGGGGTCTTGCCGCCCCCTTGGAACCGCTTGAGCGCCAGGGCACATACCGCATTCCAGCGCCAGCGCACTTTGAACATCGGCGCATCGAGCAGGGCCTGGACCAGGAGGGGCCGCACCGTGTCCGGGCCCAGAAACCGTTTGACTTCTTCCAACGCGAAGCTCTGTGCCACGCCGAGCGACAGGATCAGCGCGTTTTCGGTCGCCGCCGCCTGCAGCTCGAAATTGAAGGTGCGGCAGAAACGTTTGCGCAGCGCCAGACCCCAGGCGCGGTTGACCCGGCTGCCGAAGGGCGCGTGGATGATGAACTGCATGCCGCCGGATTCGTCGAAGAAGCGCTCGAACACCACCGTGTCGAAGGTCGGCAGCACGCACAGCACCGCCTTCGCGGCGGCCAGGTAGTTGACCGCCTGTTCCACCGCCCGCGGCGCCAGCGCCAGTTCGGCGGCCAGCTCTGCGGTGACTTTCTCCGGCGCCATCCGCTCCAGAGCGTCTCCGATCCGCGCGCGCAGGCGCGACACCGCCAGCGAAAGCTCGTACGAGCGGCCCGGCGCCTCGCCGAACCAGAAGGGAATGCTGGGCGGGATGCCGGCAGCATCCTCCACCCGCAGCGCACCCCCTTCCAGCCGCAGAACACGCCAGCTCGTATTGCCGAGCTGGAACACATCGCCCGCCATGCTCTCGATGGCGAAATCCTCGTCCACGCTGCCAACCACCTCCCCGCCGGGCTCGACGACCACCCGGTATTCGGCATTGTCGGGAATGGCGCCGCCGCAGGTGACCGCGGTCACCCGTGCGCCTTTGCGCGGCCGCAGCCGGCCGTGGATGCGGTCGCGGTGCACATAGGCCCCGCGGATGCCGCGGCGGGTACTGTAGCCCTCCGCCAGCATGGCGACTACGGCGTCGAAATCGGCGCGCCCGAGATCCCGGTACGGATAGGCGCCGCGCACGGCATCGTAGAGCTCGTCCTCGCCCCATTCCTCGCAGGCCACCATGGCGACGATCTGTTGCGCCAGCACATCCAACGGCCGAACCGGGATGGGAATGCGGTCGAGTTCACCCCGGCGCAGTGCATCCGCCAGCGCGAGGCAGTCGATCAGATCGTCACGGCTGGTCGGGAACAACCGGCCTTTGGGCAGTCCGCCAGCGTAATGGCCGGAACGGCCCACCCGCTGCAGGAAGGCGGCGATGGTCCCGGTCGCCCCGAACTGGCAGACCAAGTCGATGTCACCGATGTCGATACCCAACTCCAGCGACGCCGTCGCCACCAGAGCCTTCAGCCGGCCGGCCTTGAGCCGGGTTTCCGCCTCCAACCGCTGCTCCTTGGACAGGCTGCCGTGATGCGAGGTGACGCCTTCCTCGCCGATCCGTTCGGCCAGAGCGCGCGCCAGCCGCTCCGCCAGGCGGCGGGTGTTCACGAACACCAGGGTGGTACGGTGCTGGCGAACCAGTTGCGCCATGCGGTCGTAGACTTGCCCGGCTGCCTCGTTCGACAGCACGGCCTCCAGCGGGAAATCCGGCAGCTCGATGTCCAGATCCAGCCGCCGCCGGTGGCCCTCGTCCACGACCACACAGTCGCCGCGCCCGCCGGTGAGAAAACGCGCGACTTCCTCGACGGGACGCTGAGTGGCCGACAGCCCGATGCGTCGCATGCTTCGCCCGGTGAGTCTTTCGAGTCGCTCCAACGACAGCGCCAGATGCGACCCGCGCTTGCTGCCCAGGACGGCGTGGATCTCGTCGACGATCACCGTCCGCACCGTCCCCAGCATCCGCCGCCCGCCGGCGCTGGTCAGCAGGATGTAGATGGATTCCGGCGTAGTGACCAGAATGTGCGGCGGCTGACGGGTCATGGCGGTACGCTCGGTGGCAGGCGTATCGCCGGTGCGGACCCGGGAGCGGATCGTCAGCGCGGTCCGGCCGGATTCGAACAGCATCCGCTGTATACCTTCCAGCGGCAACTGCAGGTTCTTGTGGATGTCATTGCTCAAGGCCTTGAGCGGCGAAATGTAAAGGATACGGGTTTCGTCCGGCAGGCCGACCACCTCCCCTTCCCGCACCAGCTCGTCGATCACCGCCAGGAATGCCGCCAGGGTCTTGCCCGAACCGGTGGGCGCGGCCACCAGCACGTTATGGCCGCCCTGCACCGCGGCCCAGGCCCGGGTCTGAGCAGGTGTCGGTGTGCCGATGGCCGCCTCGAACCAGGAACCGACGATGGGATGGAAGCCCTCTATCGACATCTATTTGCACCAACTGATGACACAGCCGTCACGGGTCGCACCATTACGAGTCAGACGAATCCTGCCCCACGGTCGACAGGTCGCGCCAAAACAAGGCACTGGCGCCGTGAGCCACGATGGCTCGCAATTTGCCTTCGCAAAGATACCAAAGAAATACCGCGATTTAGGGAAAAGAATGACAAAAAGTGCTGACGTCCTGTTCGTCCTGCTCGGCGCCATCATGGTGCTGGCCATGCATGCCGGCTTCGCCTTTCTCGAAGTCGGCACGGTACGGCGCAAGAACCAAGTCAACGCGCTGGTCAAGATCCTCAGCGATTTTGCGATGTCCACCATCGCCTATTTTTTCATCGGCTATGAGCTCGCCTATGGCGTCGATTTCTTCGACAGCGCCCTGGCGCTCACGGTGGACAACGGTTACGGCCTGGTCAAGTTCTTTTTCCTCCTGACCTTCGCCGCCGCCATCCCGGCCATTGTCTCCGGCGGCATCGCCGAACGTTCGAAGTTCAATCCCCAGCTCGCCGCGACCTTCCTGCTGGTCGGCTTCGTCTACCCGCTGTTCGAAGGCATCGCCTGGAATTCCAATCTCGGCTTCCAGGGTTGGCTGCAAACTCGTTTCGGCGCGCAGTTCCATGATTTCGCCGGGTCCGTCGTGGTCCATGCCGTCGGCGGCTGGATCGGCCTGGCCGCGGTGCTGCTGCTGGGACCGCGGCGCGGACGCTACCACCGCGACGGCATGATCGCCGCCCACCCGCCGTCCAGCATCCCCTTCCTTGCGCTGGGCGCCTGGATCCTCACCGTCGGCTGGTTCGGCTTCAACGTCATGTCCGCGCAGAATCTCAACGGCATCAGTGGCCTAGTCGCCGTCAACTCGCTCATGGCCATGGTCGGGGGCACCCTCGCCGCCCTGCTCGCTGGCCGCAACGATCCCGGCTTCGTCCACAACGGCCCCCTGGCCGGTCTGGTCGCCGTCTGCGCCGGCTCCGACCTGATGCACCCCATGGGTGCCCTGGCCGTCGGCGCAGTCGCCGGCTTCCTGTTCGTCTACCTGTTCACCCTGACCCAGAACCGCTGGAAAATCGACGACGTGCTCGGCGTCTGGCCCTTACACGGCCTCTGCGGCGCCTGGGGCGGCATCGCCGCCGGCATATTCGGCCAAAGCGCGTTGGGGGGCATCGGCGGCATCAGTTTCATGGCGCAGGTCCTCGGGACGGGGCTCGGAGTGGCAATTGCCTTGGCGGGGGGTCTCGCGGTCTACGGCGCCGCGAAAACGCTGATCGGTCTGCGCCTGACACCGGAAGAGGAATTCGACGGCGCGGATTTGACGCTGCACAGGATTTCGTCCAGCCCGGAGAAGGAAGCGGGCTGGTGACCTCCCGCGGGAAAAGGCGGTCGTAGACGGATGAAACACCGTCACGGCCCCCATGCGGGTCGGTCCCGCCACGTTCCCCCCTTCCTCCTCTGCCATGCATCCCTGTGATCCGGCCATGGCCGAGATGTCATCGACCCCGTCCGGGACACCACGGGTCTTGGACGGCACTCCGGATTCAGGGTGGATGACGGGACAGGTCGATGATGCCCGCCATGGCGGCGATGTTCATTTCCCGTGACAGCGGCACCGCCGCCGCAGCCGCCGACGATTCCATCGGACGGTGGGAACCGTAACCTTCGGTTGGGTCGAGCGATGGGCAGGCGAGATAGAGGTGTCGGCGAGAAGCCAGCCGGGACCGATCTGGGTCGGGATGGGTTGCTTTCGGTCTCCTCCGGTCTTGACGCGACCCACACTCCTTCGGTACCCCTATCGACGACCCGGCACCGGCTGGGGGTATCCTTCTTGCCAATATTCGCCGATCATCTGCCGGCCCGTCACGATGCGCATCGAATTACAGAATCTAACCGTCGCCCTGGCCTTTGCCGCGGCCGGGTTCGGCACCTCGGCGCTGCTTGCGGGCTACAGCTTTTTCCCCTCGCCTTTCTGGCCGCCGGCCGGCATTGCGCTGGCGGCAGCGTTGCTGAGCGGTAACCGGGCATGGCCCGGGATCTTCGCCGGGGCCTTCTTCGTCAATTGGCGACTGTTCGGCCTGCCGCTCCCGCTGGCGACGGCCATATCCCTGGTCAACGTCGCCACCCCGGTCCTCGGTGCCCTCCTCGTCCGATGGACGACTCGCTCCAAACAACCGTTCTTCCGACTGCGCCACGTGGTCTGCTTCATCGTCTTTGGCGCGCTGGTGCCGGCGTGCCTGGCCGCTTCCACCGGGGTTGCGCTGGCGGTCGCCTCCGGCCTCGTTCCGCCGCAGGGCATCGACAGCGCTTGGTGGCGCTGGACGCTTTCAGAGGCGGGGGGCATTTTTCTCCTGGGACCCACGCTGATCCTGTGGTGCAGTGTCCGCCGGCGCCAACGGCAGCCGGGAAACTTCTGGGAGGCATTCACCGTGGCAGCCGCGACGCTGTCCTTCGCCGCGGCGGTGTTTTTGGGCATCCGTGCCTCCGTGCATCCGTTCGAAGGACTTCCTTACCTGCTGTTTGCACCGGTGCTGTGGCTGACGGTGCGCTGTTCCCTGCAGGCAGCCACCGCGCTGTTGTCCGCCGTGGCACTCATCGCGATCGGGGGGACGCTGCTGGGGCTCGGACCGTTCCATCTCTTGGGCAGCACTCAACCCCTCCTGAACGTGGGCTTGCTGCTGGTCGTCCTGGGAACCTCCACGCTGGCCATGGGGGCGCTGGTCAGCGAACGCCGCGCCGCCGAGGAAAAATTGCGGCGAATGAACGAAACCCTGGAACGACGGGTGGCCAGGCGCACGGAGGAGCTGCACTATCGCGCCACCCGCGACGGCCTCACCGGGATGGCCAACCGCGCTTATTTCTTCGAGCGGGGGGAAGCGATGCTCGCCGAAGCGCAGGATACCGGCCGCCCCCTGGCGGCACTGCTCATCGACGTCGATGGCCTGAAAGTCATCAACGACAGCTATGGCCATCACATGGGCGATTCCGCCATCTCCCGTGTCGCGGGAGCCTGCCGAGCCGTGTTGCGGAAGGACGACCTGGGGGGCCGGATCGGCGGTGACGAATTCGCCGCGCTCCTGCCGGATACGGATGAAGCCGGGGCCCGCGGGGTGAGCGCCAGGATCGCCGACGCGTTGCGATCGGCTTCGACCGAGGGACTGGAAGTCGGGGCCAGCATAGGCGTGGCAGTGAGCGAATCATCGGACGGCGGGCTGGATGCCCTGCTGCGCCGGGCCGATGCCGCCATGTATGCGGAGAAACAAAGCCGTTCCGGCGGGGGGAGGTAGCGATGCCCCAGCCCCATGCCGGCCGTCGCACGCTCCGCCTGGCCTGCAGGGTGGAGTTTGCCGGGTGTCCGGCGATCAGCGGTAACACACGGGACCTGTCGCCCGTGGATGTCTCTCTGCAAAGCGCCGCCTTGCTGACACCGGGTCCACGCCGCCCCAGGCCGGGAGACCGGGGCGTACTCACCCTCACCATCCGTGGTCCCGGCCTGCCCAACGCCTTGCTGAAAATTCCCTGCCGCGTGGCCTTCGTCAACGGCAACATCCTCAATTTGCAGATCACGACCGCGGGCCTGGACACCCGCCAGCAGGAAACCTTCGATCTGCTGTTCCAACGCTGAGCTAACGGTTTTCGAGGCGATTGAAATCGAACAGGGATGCCTCCACCGGGTCGGCCTTGCGGAAGGCTTCGTGCACCGCGTCGCTGTGCGCCCAAAACCGCGGATCGGTGCGGCGGACCGCGAAACGGGCGGCGAACTCCGCATAATCCTGCTCCGACCGGAGACGGCCGAGTTGGTCGATGAAAGCCGCCAGACGGTTGCTCCGGAGCCGGTAGAAAGCGTTCGGATAGGCGCCGATGAATCCGCGCGCCACCAGCAGGGTGTCTTCGTCCGGCAGGCGCCGGTCTTCCTCAAAAAACAGCTCGGAAATGTTGCTGTGGGCGCTGTTACGGATCAGGGTGTAATGGCGGTCGACACCGTCCTCGCCCTGGACGGTCAGGAAACTGGATTCGGGCAGGATGGAGAGCATCCTGCCCCGCAGACCCGAGAGTGTTTTCAACAGACCGGCGTTCGGATCGTCCTGCGTGCTTTGGGCATACTCGTGACGGTGATCCAGCACCGGCGCCAGATGGGCTTTCCAAAGGCCGAACAGTTCCGTCAAGGGATCGCCGGTCCGGTATTCGACACCCGTGCGCTGGGTGAAATAGGCTTTGCTGCCGTTCAGGTAGGTCTTGACTTCATCCCCGGCGCCGCGGTACCAGAAATCGCGCACCGCGTTGCGGTCGCCGGCCGGCAACAGGGCCAGGAAGTTCATCTCGCCCTCCATCCGCAGAAAATCCATGTACAGCCGGGCCTCCAACTGGTGCGCGGTGTTGCCGTAGACGTCGAAGCCCGCCACCAGCAGGTAATGGATGCGCTCCAGCAAGGTGTAACCCATGATTAAAGCCGTCTGCGGCCGATCGCCGAGCAGCCCCTTGACGACGCTGGCACTGTCGAAATGGCGGAACACGGTGAGGGCGGCGTTCGGGTTGTAGCCGTCACCATCCCACAGCATGGACAGGCTCGGGCTATTGCGGCCGGTGAAGCGCCGGTTCACCAGTTCCGATTTGCGCCGCAGGTAATCGGTCTGTCCGCGCGAATACAGCAGCCATTTGGTGAGCAGCGCATTGCTCTGCTGTTCCGTCGGCAGACCGACTTCCTTCAGTACGTCGGCCAGGAACGCGGAGGTCTCGTTGAATACCGGGTTGTCGGGATGGATGAACCCGATCCAAAAGTGATCGTTGATCACGTTGAGCGCCACCTGCCCCCGGCACACCGGTCCCTTGATGAAATTCATGATGGTGAACTGCGCCTCGTCCAGCAGCAGGCGATAGCGCGAGCGCACCGGAATCTGCTCGAAAGTGATGAACGGATTCGCCGAGACCTTCGGTTCGTAGGACGGCAGCGCCTTGACGGTGTAGGGCTCATCCAGGAACCAGGTCTTGATACGCGCCATGCGTGCCGTGTTGAGGGCGTAGGGCATGTGGGTCTTGGAGACCAGGGCCGGGCGATGCGGCCGCAGGCGATAGTAGACCCGCGCTACGCCCGGATCGTCGTAGGGGCGGCGGGTCGCGATGGCATCGATGGGCTGGCCCGGCGCGGTGCGGGAGCGGACGAGTTCGAAGTAGCCGCCCGGCGGAAGCTCGTCGAAATACAAGTGGGCCAGAAACCAGTGTTCGTACAGGTAGCGGCTCATCAAGCGCATCTTGGGATCGGCGCCGTTGAGGAATGCCTCCCAGCGGCTGATCTGGTCGCGCTCCGCCGCGGAGAGGGCAGGCTCCGGAGCGGCGGGAGCGCCGCCTTCCAGCCACGCCATGAGCGTGCGGTTTTCCCGCTCGGAGAGCGGCGGCAGACCATAAGGCATGCCCCATTCCGGATGCTCGGCTTCGAAATCGCCGATCTCTTCGATGGCAGGACACTGCTGGCTGCGGTCCAAGGAAAAATCGTAGCGATCCCGGGGCAGCAGGCCATAGGAGGGGAACTCGAACCGGCGCTTGAGTGCCAAGAGATTCGCCATCACGCCCGCCTCACGGTTGGCCTCGGTGGTGGAGTTGCGCTCGTTGAGCACGGGATGGAATCCTTTGCTTCGCCATTCGGCCGTACTGCGGGCGTCCAAAAACAAACGGGTGGGATCGGCCGCGAGCAGGCGGGCGGCATCGTAGACCTGCTCGCCGTTGGCGCCGCGCGTCACCCCTTCATAGCTGCCAAGTTGCAACTGGCAGGGCGCATCGTAGCAGGCATGGCAAACCACGCAGCGGCTGTCCAGGATGGGTTTGACATCGCGCCGGTACTCGACGGGAAGTGCCGCCGTGCTCCGGGGCCGATCGAAACGGCGGGGGTCGGGTGCGCCATAGCGCTGATCCAGCCGATATTGGCCATAGACGGCACAGCCCCCAACGAGGGTGAGAAGGAAAAGCGCGATGAAGGGACGCATTCAGAAATCTCCAGAAGCAAGGCAAGACGCTGCGGCGGCTGCGCCGGGGGGCGCCCCCGGCTAAGGTAGCAAATACACCGCCGCGGAGCGAACGCGGCTTGGTTTGCCCCTTGCGATCCACTATCCTCCGCCGGAAGCGGTTACGCCACCGTACCCAGCAGCCGAATTCGGAAATATCCCCCGCATGCGCCTTCAGATTACGCAGCCTTTTCATCCCGGCCTCCGGGGCCGGATCATTTGCAACGGCCGGTGTGGACCATGAACCCAAAGCATCCGATGACGGCGAGGCCGGCGATCCGCCTGGAAAGCCCTTCCGGCCTGATCTTCCAGCTCACATCCAAGGGTTCGGTCCGGCGCATGGATCACCGCGACATTCTCTTGAACCTGTTCCCCGGCTCGGAGGCCGAGGGCGGACCGGCCAACCTCTATCTGCGCCGCCTCTCGGAGCCTCCCCTGGGCGTGCCCGAAGGTCCCGCGGAGGCCATGCCGCTGCTCGGTCCGCGCAGTCCCGGTCGCATACGGTGCGACGGACGAGGGCTATCGATCGAGGGCGAATGGGCGGGCATCCGGTTCGGCGTCTTCCTGGCGCTGGCCGAAACCGCGCCCGCCTGGTTCTGGCACGTGGCCCTGGAGAACACCGGCGGTACCGGAGAGACGGTGGAGTTGCTCTATGCCCAGGACCTGGGACTGGCGCACTATGGCGCGGTGCGGCTCAACGAGTACTACGTCAGCCAGTACCTGGACCACACGCCGCTCCCTCACCCCTCACGGGGTACGGTGCTGGCTACCCGCCAGAACCAGGCGATGGGCGGCCGTTTTCCCTGGGTCATCATCGGTTCGCTGAACCGGGCCGGGAGTTTCGCTACCGACGCACTGCAGTTCTACGGTCTGGAGCGCCGTGCCGGCCGACCACCGCGGGGCCTGGTGGAAGGACTTCCCGGCTCGCGCCGCCAGCACGAACACGCCATGGCCGTGATCCAGGACGCCCCGCTGAAACTGGCGCCGGGCGAGGCAGCGGCGGTGGGTTTCTTCGGCTGGTTCGAACCGGATCACCCGGAGGCGATATCCGCCGCTGACCTGGCCTTCGTCGATCGGGCCCTGAACCTGCCGGAAGCGGCGCCTCCGCCGGCAAGACGAAATCGGTCCGAAGGTTTCACGCCACCCGCCAGTCTGTTCAGCGCCGCACCGCTCCTCGATGCCCTCGACCTCGGCGATGCCGAGGTCACCGGGCTGTTCGGCGGCGAAAGACGGGAGCCGGAGCTGGAGCATGGCCGCCTGCTGTCCTTCTTCACCGGCGACCGCAGCCACGTCGTGCTCAGGGCCAAGGAACTCGAAGTGCTGCGTCCCCACGGCCACATCCTCCGCACCGGCAACGGCCTGGTGCCCGACGAGGCCGGCCTGACCTCCACCGTCTGGATGGCCGGCGTGTTCCATTCGATGGTGACCCAGGGGCATGTGAGCATCAACCGCTTCCTGTCCACCACCCACGGTTACCTGGGCCTGTTCCGGGGGCACGGCCAACGGCTGTTCGTCGAGATCGACGGTCGCTGGCATCTGTTGGATGTGTCTTCCGCCTTCGAAATGCGGCCGGAGGGTTGCCGCTGGATCTACAAACACGCCGGCGGCATGCTGCAGGTGCGCAGCGAGGCCGCCATCGGGAGCCATGAACTCTCGGTAACCCTGGACGTGCTGGAAGGGCCGCCCGTCCGCTGCCTGCTCAGCAACCACGTGGCCCTCAACGGCGACGACGGCGCCGAGGCCGTGCCGGCGCGATTCGTCCGCGACGGAATGGGAGTGTTCGTGCACCCTATCCCTGAGTCCGACGTCGGCCGCCGTTTCCCGAATGGCGGCTTCCGCATCGATCCGCTGCCCGGCACTCCGCTCGAGACCGTCGGGGGGGACGAGCTGCTGTACGCCGATGGGCAGTCCCGGGGAGAACCCTTCCTGTGCCTGGTCACGGCCCCGGTCTCGTCGGCCGGCTTCCGCATCACCGGCTGTCTGCTGCCGGCGGCTCCGGCCACGGCCGAAGCCGGCACGGACCGGTATTGGCGTGAAATGACCGCAGCCTTGCGGGTCTGTCCGCCGGCCGGCAGTGCATTGGGGGGAGACATCGAGCGCCTGCGGGAGATTCTGCCATGGTTCGCCCATAACGCCCTGATCCATTATCTCAGCCCGCGCGGGCTGGAGCAGTATTCCGGCGGCGGCTGGGGCGTCCGCGACGTATGCCAGGGGCCGGTGGAAATGCTGCTGGCGCTGGGCCGGTTCGAACCGGTCCGCGACCTGCTGTGCCGGGTGTTCAAGAACCAGAATCCAGACGGCGACTGGCCGCAGTGGTTCATGTTCTTCGAGCGCGAGCGCAACATCCGCCCCGGCGACTCCCACGGCGACATCGTGTTCTGGCCGGTCCTGGCCCTCGCCCAATACCTGCTGGCCTCCGGAGACGGTGCGCTGCTGGATGAGGTTCTGCCCTTCTTCCATCCGGAAGGCGGCGACAAGACCGGGCGGGCGACGCTCTGGGGGCACGTTGAGCGCGCGCTGGGGGTGGTGGCGGCGCGGACGATTCCCGACACCCGGCTGGTCGCCTACGGCCATGGCGATTGGAACGACTCGCTGCAGCCGGTGGATCCGGCCATGCGCGAACGGCTGTGCAGCGCCTGGACCGTGACCCTGCATTACCAGACGCTGACCACGCTGGCCGAAGCGCTGCGCCGCCTGGGGCGCGATGACCAGGCCGGGGCCTTCGAGGCCGCGGCCGCGGGAGTGCGGGAAGACTTCCAGCGCCTGCTGATGGCCGACGGCGTCCTCGCCGGCTACGCCCATTTCGGCGAGGACGGACGAATCGCTCTTCTGGTGCATCCGCGCGACCGCGCCACCGGGCTTTCCTTCAGCCTGCTGCCGATGATCCACGCCATCAGCAACGGCCTGCTGACGCCGGAACAGGCGTCACGGCACCTGAGACTCATCGAAAACCATCTGCTCGGACCCGACGGTGCCAGGCTGTTCGACCGGCCTCTGACCTACCGCGGCGGGCCACAAAAGTATTTCCAGCGCGCAGAGAGCAGCAGCTTCTTCGGCCGCGAAATCGGACTGATGTACACCCACGCCCATCTCCGCTATGCGGAAGCACTGGCCCGTTACGGCGATGCAGAGGGCTTCTTCGAAGCGCTGTGCAAAGCCAATCCCATCGGTCTGCGCGCCCGGGTTCCCTCCGCCACCCCGCGCCAGGCCAACTGCTATCACTCCAGTTCCGATGCCGCCTTTGCCGACCGCTATCAGGCGCAAGCCGAATACGAACGGGTCCGGACAGGGGAAATCGCCCTCGACGGCGGCTGGCGGGTTTATTCGAGCGGCGCGGGCATCGGGCTGGGACTCATCTTGCGCGGCTTGCTGGGGTTGCGGCTGGAAAGCTCGAAGCTGGTGATCGACCCGGTCATACCGAAGGCATTGGATGGCCTCCGGGTGGAGCTGGAACTCGCCGGCTCCGCCTTCGAAGTGGTCTACTCCATCCAGAGTTGCGGCTGCGGCCCCCTTTCCGTCAGCCTGAACGGCACCGAACTGCCGTTCCGCCGGACACCGAATCCGTACCGGGTCGGCGGCGCCGAAGTCGCCCTGGACACACTGACGACATCGCTGGAATGCCGCAACCGGCTGACCGTGAACTTGCGTTGACACACCCTGGCGGCGGTGGGACCGTTCCGGAGCCGCCGCGGACCGCCGGAGTCCTTACGCTGTCATGATGGGACGGCATAATAGGCGGAAGCCCCGTGGACCCGGCCCAAGCGATCCTTAAGCCACGAAGCCCACTTCAGGAGATTGACCGATGGCAACCCAATTCCCCCTGTCCTCCGAATTCGAACGGCTCACCGTCTACGGGCCGACCCGCGCCACTGTCAGCGGAACACCGCTGGATGCCGAAGAAGTCCGCAAAATCCATGCGTTCTGGCGAGCCTGCAATTACCTGGCGCTGGGCATGATCTACCTGCGGGGGAATCCGCTGCTGCGTGAACCGCTCAAACCCGAGCACATCAAGCACCGTCTGCTCGGCCATTGGGGCTCCAGCCCCAACCTTGCGTTCGTCTACACCCATCTGAACCGGGCCATCCGGAAACACGACCTGGACATGATCTTCATGGCCGGCCCCGGCCACGGCGCCCCCGGCGTGCTGGGCCCGCTCTACCTGGAAGGCAGCTACTCCGAAATCTACCCCGACAAGGACCTGAGCGAAGAAGGCCTGCTGAACTTCTTCAAGCAGTTCTCCTTCCCCGGCGGAATCGGCAGCCATTGCACCCCCGAGACACCGGGCTCGATCCACGAGGGCGGCGAGCTGGGCTACGTGCTGTCGCACGCCTGCGGCGCAGCCTTCGACAACCCGGACCTGATCGTGGCCGCCGTGGTCGGCGACGGCGAGGCGGAAACCGGCCCCCTGGCCACTTCCTGGCACATCAACAAATTTCTCAACCCGATCCGCGACGGCGCGGTGCTGCCGATCCTCAACCTCAACGGCTACAAGATCAACAACCCCACCCTGCTGGCGCGCATCAGCCACGAAGAATTGGAAAATCTGCTCAGGGGTTACGGCTACACGCCTTATTTCGTGGAGGGCTCGGAACCGGAAAGCATGCACCAGGCGATGGCCGCGACGGTGGACCGCAGCATCGAAGACATCCGCGCCGCCCAGACCGAGGCCCGCGGCAGCGGCATCGCCCGACGGCCGCGCTGGCCGATGATCGTGCTGCGCTCGCCCAAGGGCTGGACCGCGCCACGCCAGATCGACGGCCACAACGTCGAGGGCTTCTGGCGCGCTCATCAGGTGCCGGTAGCCGACGTCGCGAAAAATCCCGAACACCTGAAGCTGCTGGAAGGCTGGATGCGCAGCTACAAGCCGGAAGAACTGTTCGACGCCGAAGGCCGCCCCATCGCCGAAATCCGGGAAATGGCGCCGGCCGGTCTCCGCCGCATGGGTCTCAACCCCCACGCCAACGGCGGCCATCTGAAAAAGGCCCTGCGCATCCCTAATTTCCGCAACTACGGCATCGAAGTCGCCAAACCGGGCCAGATCGAAGCGCCGAACACCCAGCCGCTGGGCGTGTTCCTGCGCGACGTGATGAAGGAGAACGCGCACAACTTCCGGCTGTTCGGCCCTGACGAGAATACCTCCAACAAGCTGGACGCCGTCTACGCCGCTGCCAAGAAATTCTGGATCGCCGAGTATTTCCCCGAAGACCAGGATGGCGGCGAACTGGCCCCCGACGGCCGGGTCATGGAAATGCTCAGCGAGCATACCCTGGAAGGCATGCTGGAAGGCTACCTTCTGACCGGGCGCCACGGCTTCCTCTCGACCTACGAAGCCTTCGTCCACGTCATCGATTCGATGTTCAACCAGCACGCCAAGTGGCTGTCCATCTGCAACCAGCTGTCCTGGCGCCAGGACGTGGCCTCGCTCAACCTGCTCATCACTTCGACGGTCTGGCGACAGGACCACAACGGCTTCACCCACCAGGACCCCGGTTTCCTGGACGTCGTCGTGAACAAGAGCGCCGACGTCACCCGCATCTACCTGCCGCCCGACGTCAACAGCCTGCTGTCGGTCGCCGACCACTGCCTGCGCAGCCAGAACTACATCAACGTGATCGTGTCGGACAAACAGTTGCATCTGCAGTTCATGGACATGGACGCCGCGATCGCCCATTGCACGGAGGGCTTGGGCATCTGGGAATGGGCCAGCAACGACGATGGCCAGGAGCCCGACGTGGTCATGGCCTGCGCCGGCGACATCCCGACCCTGGAAGCCCTGGCCGCCACCGCCCTGCTGCGCGAGGAGTTCCCGGAACTGAAGATCCGCTTCATCAACGTGGTGGATCTGTTCAAACTGCAGCCCGAGTCCGAGCATCCGCACGGTCTCAGCGACAAGGATTTCGACAGCCTGTTCACCAGGGACAAGCCGGTCATCTTCAATTTCCACGGCTATCCCTGGCTGATCCACCGGCTCGCCTACCGGCGCACCAACCACGCCAACATGCACGTGCGCGGCTACAAGGAGAAAGGCAGCATCAACACCCCGCTGGAACTGGCGATCAACAACCAGATCGACCGCTTCAGCCTGGCCATCGACGTCATCGACCGGATTCCGGAGATCGCGGTCTCCGGCGCCCACGCCAAGGCCCGGTTCCGCAAACAGCAGATCGCCTGCCGCCAGTATGCCTACGAGCACGGTATCGACATGCCGGAGGTCGCGGGCTGGCGCTGGCCGGGCTGAACGGCCACGGTGGTGACGCCCGGCCGTCCTCCTCTCTCAACCATGGCCAACGGGAATCCCCATGACACCAGTTTCCAAAGATCAAGGCGTGGCGGTTGCTCTGCTCACGGAATTCACCACTCACCGCTTGCCGCGGGCATTGGACATCCGAGCGAAAGTCGAACGCAAGGAGCCGCTCGATGACCTGGACATCGGTTTTCTCCGGGAAGTCTTCGAAACCGCCCAGCTCATCAAGTCGCAGGTGGACCGCCAGCCCGAGTACCAGGAGATATACGCCCGCGCGGTCGCGCTTTACAAGGAGATCATGGACCAGGCGATGGCGAACGAACGGGAACGGGCGGAACCGGACTCCCGGCTCTGAAAAGCCATGGGCAACCCCGTCGCCGTCGTCAACGCCGGTTCCTCGACCGTCAAGTTCTCCCTGCTGAACGGCGAGAGACGGGTGTTCGACGCCCTGCTCGACCGGCTCGGGAGCACGTCCGCCAACGGCGCTTGCGCCAGCTTGCGCGATGCCCAAGGAGCCCCCCTGTTTCAAGGACCGATCCCAGCAGACAACCACGAAGATGCACTGATCTGGCTGTTCGACTGGCTGGCCCGCGCCGGCGACGGCTGCAAGCCCGTCGCGGTCGGCCACCGGGTGGTCCACGGCGGCGATGGCCTGACCCGGCCGGTGAAAGTGACCGGCGAAATCATCGAAAAAATCGAGGCACTGATCCCGCTGGCTCCCCTCCACCAGCCACACAACCTGGCACCCATCCGGCTGCTGGCGGCGAAGTTCCCCGACATCCCGCAGGTCGCCTGCTTCGACACCGCCTTCCACGCCAGCCAATCCGCCGTGGAAAGGCGCTTCGCCCTGCCCAGGGAATACGAGGCGGCCGGCATCCGCCGCTACGGCTTCCATGGCTTGTCCTACGAATACGTCGCCGCGCGCTTGGCCGAAATCGACCCCTGCGCGGCGGACGGCCGCACCATCGTCTGCCATCTCGGCAACGGCGCCAGCCTGTGCGCCATGAAAAACGGCCGCAGCGTCGCCACCACCATGTCCTTCACGGCCCTGGACGGCATCCCCATGGGCACCCGCTGTGGCGCCATCGACCCCGGCGTGCTGCTGCACCTGATGACCCAGCCGGGCATGGATGCCGCGACGCTCTCGGACCTGCTGTACAAGCGTTCGGGTCTATTGGGGCTGTCCGGCCTGAGCGGCGACATGCGCGATCTGCTGGCCAGTGACCGGCCGGAAGCCGCCGAAGCCGTCGAGTATTTCTGCTACCGCATCGCCCGCGAAATCGGCTCGCTGACCGCCGCACTGGGCGGGCTGGACGCCCTTGTCTTCACCGCCGGCATCGGTGAACACGCTGCGCCCGTGCGTGCCCGCATCTGCGAGCTTTCGACCTGGCTCGGGGTCGCGATCGATCCGGCTGCCTACCCGATCCTGCATACGCCGGACAGCCGCATTCATGTGCTGGTGGTCTCCACCGACGAGGAAGCCATGATCGCCCGCCACGTCCGCCGAACCCTGGGACTGCCGCAAGGTTCCCCCCGATCCCTTTAAGCCTTAACATTCGCCCCCCGTGACAGAGCAGCGAACAGGATGCCTCCCATGAGCAACCCTCTCCAGGAACAACTGCGCAAGGCAGGACTGGTCAACGACAAGCAACTGAAAAAGGCGCAGAAGGATCTGCGCAAGGAACGCCGGCATGCCGCCGAAAACAAGGGTGCGGCTGCCGAAAAGACCGGGATTCAGCAGGCTCAGGCCGAGAAGGCCGCGCGCGACCGCGCGTTGAATCTGCAGAAGAAGGAAGCCGACGAGCGCAAGGCGCTCATCGCACAGATCCGCCAGCTCGTCGAAGCCAACCGCCAGCCCGCCGACGGGGAAGTCCTCTTCAACTTCGCCGACGGCGGCATCGTCAAGCGCATCTACGTCACCGAGGCCTTGCGCAAGCGCATCGTCCAGGGCCAGATCGCCATCGTCAAACTGGACGGCAAATACGAGCTGGTGCCGGCGGACATCGCCGAGCGCATCGCAGCGAGGGATGCCTCGTGCGTCGTGTTGAAAAACGCGCCGAGCCGAAGCGGCGAGGAAAACAGGGACGATCCCTACGCCGCCTACCAGGTGCCGGACGACCTGATGTGGTAGTCCGCACGGTCGAACGACGTCCATCGGCCGGATCTCCCCCCTCAGGCTACCCGGACGGCAGCCGAACTTCTGCCGACGCCGACCCAGACCATGCATGCCGGGCTCAAGGGTGCCCACGGCAGCCCGCGCCGGGTCGGGGAATCATGGGGTCGCGGATTCCCGTCCGGCCAGCAGCGCGTGGAACGGCTGATGCCGGCTGCCGGATCGATCCCCCCTCGGATCGGGGGCGCCGATAGCCAGCGAAGCGTTCCGGGAAGACGAAAGACCGAGGGAAGGTCTCCTCGGAGTTCGCCAGGAGGCTGCATGTCAAAGGCCGGTTCTGACAATCTGGTGCCAGCAGTCTCCGGCTCAAAACGGCACCGGGCTTTCGAATTCGAGCCACTCACCGCTCACCGGATGGAAGAATCCCAAAGTCCTGGCATGCAGCAGCAGTCTTCCAGCACGGGATTTCGCCGCTTCGTGCCCATACAGCGGATCACCGAGCACGGGATATCCCAGGGCGGCAAGATGGACGCGGAGCTGGTGGGATCGCCCAGTCACCGGTTCGAGTTCCACGCGGGTGGCACCGTCTTCATGACCCAGGATTCGCCAGCGGGTCAGGCTGGGTTTGCCGCGCAAAGGATCGACCTTTTGCAAGGGGCGATTGGGCCAGTCGGACAACAGGGGGAGATCGATGCTGCTCCAGCCGTTCTCTGTTTCCGGCGGTGTCCCCAAGACGCCATGCACGAGCGCTTCGTAGCGCTTGAGCACTTCCCGCCGGGCGAAGGACTGGCTGAGGGTGCGCTGCACCGCGATTCCGCGCGCCATGACCATCAGGCCCGAAGTGGCCATGTCGAGCCGGTGCACGACGAGGGCGTCGGGATAGCGGGCGCGCACCCGAGCGCTCAGGCAATCCTGTTTGTCCTGACCGCGCCCCGGTACCGCCAGCAGGCCGCTGGGCTTGGAAAGCACCAGCAAGGCAGCGTCGGTGTGAACCACCTCGATCATTTCAACACAGTTCTTCGCAAGGCGTACCGTCGCCGTCCCGGTCCAGTGACTTGACACCGCAGCGGAGCAGATAGAAACGCGCCTCCTCGCAGGAGAGCATCTCAGCGCAACGGTGTTTGGCGCCACAGGGGGAAACACGATCTGCCGGAGATCGCCTGGGGTCGGAATCCGATGATGCGGCCCGGTGGCGGAACCGCCAGGGTGGAACCGGACGAGGCTGTGACCACAGCCCCTTCTTTTCCTGCCGCGCCCGTTCTTCGGCACGGAAATAGGCCTGATCGGCGGTGTACCGTCGGTATACCCATGCCATGCCACGCCGGACCTGCTCCAGGCCGGCATCGGTCCCTTCCTCCCACACCCGGCCTACTATTCGGCCGTAGCGGTCTGCGTCCACACGCTCGACGGTCACGGTCCTCCCCAGCAGCAGCTCGGACAAGGACTGTCTGGACGCCTGCCAGTCCGCCTGTCCATGTTCCGGGGCGTCGATCTGCGCCAGCCGCACTTCGACCTCCCGCCGGCCGGCATCCACGACGATGATGGAGTCGCCGTCCAGCACGGCCGACACCCTTCCGCTGAGGCTCGTATCTGCCAAAGCGGCCGCTGCTTCCAGCAGCAGGCAGGCGGTCAGTGCGACGGCGGAAGGGCGTCGAAAGAACCGTATCACCGGGCTGCGTCGGACAGAAGCGATAGGGGGATGAACGACAGGAATTCGTCCCGACGTTCGTCGATGATGCGGCTGGTGATGGACCACTGCGGAGTCCGGATGATCGCTGCGCGCTGCACGGGAGGCATGATGGGCCATTTTCCGCCAGATGCCGGCGGATCGTCCATCCCCCGAAAAACGTCAAGGGGGCGCCTTGAGAAAAATTCGGGTTGACATCCAAACGCTTGTTTCGTATCTTCGATTCAAACATACGTTTGAATTGACCGAATGAAACGCTTGAATCAGCCGGCTAATCACAATCCGGGCGGCGAAAACAGCCAGCGCTTCGCAGGGCTCCTCCCCGCTGGAGACCATGGCCACGGCAGAGCCACGCACCGGGTCCTGCGCCTTTTTGCATCCCTGCTGGGCGCGGTGTTCACCGCCTGTTCGCCGGTGGGTCCGGACTACCGGCGCCCGGACACGACGATGCCGGAACGCTGGCACGAAGCCGAGCCCCCGCCGGCGGCCCCGTCGGAAACAGTCGGCGCGGATTGGTGGAAAGCCTTCGGCGATCCGGTACTGAACCGGTTGATCCGGGAGGCGATGGTCGCCAACCTGGATCTCAAGCAAACCTACACCCGCATCCGCGCCGCCCGGGAACAACGGATCGTCGCCATCGCGAACGGTCTGCCGATCGTCTCCAACAAGGAGAGCGTGAGCCGGCGCCTCAACAATGCCGGCCAGAGTGGCGCGGGTGGACAGCCCGGCGGCGTCGGCTTCGGCAACAACATCGACATCTTCCAGCTCGGCTTCGACGTGCAATGGGAGATCGACCTGTTCGGCGGCATCCGGCGCTCGATCGAAGCGGCCGAGGCCAACCTCGAAGCCGAGGTCGAAAACAGCCGCGCGGTGCTGGTCACGCTGCTGGGCGACGTGGCCCGCGCCTACATCGAAATGCGCAGCAACCAGCACCTGCTGAACGTCAGCCAGGCCAACCTCAAGCTCCAGCTGGAAACCGCGCGGCTCATGCGCATCCGCTACCAGGCCGGCCTGTCGGACTCGCTGGAAGCGGTTCAGGCCGAAGCGCTCGCCGCGCAGACCCAGGCGCAGTTGCCTGTGTACGAGACGGCCCGCAAACAGGCCATGCACCAGCTCGAACTGCTCCTCGGCAAGCCGCCCGGTGCCTTGCAGACCCTGCTCGATCCCGAGCAGCCGGTGCCGTCGGCGCCCGACCGTATCCTGCTCGACCTGCCCTCCGAGCTGCTGAGGCGCCGGCCAGACATCCGCCTGGCCGAGCGGCAACTGGCCGCCGCCACGGCTCAGGTGGGCGTTGCCACGGCTGATCTCTATCCCAAATTCAACATCGCCGCCTTCCTCGGCTTCCAGAACATGAAGATCACCGACGTCACCGCCTTGAGCAAATCCTGGTCGGCCGCCGGCACCTTGACCACGCCGATATTCAACTGGGGCAGGATCCGGGCCAACATCGACGCCAAGAAGGCCCAGCAGGAGCAGAGCTTCCTGGCCTATCAATCCGCGGTGCTCGGTGCCTTGAAGGACGTGGAAAACTTCCTGGTCGCTTACGCCCAGGAAAAGGACCGTCGGGCCGCCCTGGAGCAGGCGGTGGAATCGAACCGGCTGGCGCTGAAGCTCTCCAAGGAGCGTTACCGTTCCGGGCTCACCTCGTTCCTCAACGTACTCGATTCCGAGCGGGCGGTTTACTCCGCCGAGAGCGACCTGGTGAGGAGCCAGGCATCCGTGGCCGCCGATCTGGTGTCGCTGTACAAGGCCCTCGGCGGCGGCTGGGAGACCGCCCTGGTCGATTCGGGCAAGCTGGCCGGCGGAAGCTGAATCGGCCTTTCATGCAGGAGAATCCCCGACCGTGAACGACATCATACATTCCCGCGCCGTCCCGATGGCTCGCATCGTGGCTGCGATCACTCTGCTCCAAGTCGCCGGCTGTGGCGGCGGCGAAAGCGGCATGGCGGGCCTGCCGACACCGAAGGTGGAGGTGAGCCAGCCGGTGCGCCGGGAAATCCTCGAAACGGACGAGTACACCGGACGGCTGCAGGCGGTGGAATCCGTGGACGTCCGTGCCCGGGTTTCCGGTTACCTCGAACAAATCCTTTTCGCCGACGGCAGCCGGGTCAAGAAAGGCGATCTGCTGTTTGTCGTCGATCCCCGGCCCTATGTGGCGCAACTCCAGCAGGCGCAGGCCGGACTCGAGCGGGCCCGATCGAGGCTCAAGCTGGCCCGGAACCATCTGCAGCGGGCCGAGAGTCCACTGAAGGAGCAGGCGATTTCGGAAGAGGAATACGACACCCGCCGCCAGAGCCTGGTGCAGGCTCTGGCCGACGTCGAATCGGCCCGGGCGGAGGTCGATCTGGCCCGGCTCAACGTCGAGTTCACCCAGGTCCGCGCGCCCATCGACGGACGCATTTCCCGCAAGCTCCTCACCGCAGGCAACCTGGTCACGGCGGATACCACGGTGCTGGCCGGCATCGTCTCGGTCGATCCGATGTACGTCTATTTCGACGCCGACGAACGCGCCCTGCTCAAGTACCGCCGACTGGAACTGGCTGGCGAGCGCAAGGATGGAATGCCGCTTGAAATGGGACTGCTGGACGAACAGGGTTATCCGCATCGCGGGTATCTCGATTACGTCGATCCGGAGGTCAACGCGGAGATGGGCACCGTGCGTGCCCGCGGTGTCATCCCCAATCCCGACGGGTTGATGGAGCAAGGGCTGTTCGCCAGAGTCCGGATTCCCGGCGGCAGCCGCCACCAGGGTCTGCTCATCCCCGACCGCGCGATCGCGATGGATCAGGGCAAGAAGTACGTGATGGTCGTGACCGCCGATAACCGTGCGGAATACCGCCCCGTTGTGACCGGGCGGCTGTACGATGGCCTGCGCATCGTCTCGGATGGCCTGTCGCCCGAAGACTGGGTCATCGTCAACGGGCTTCAGTTCGTGCGGCCCGGCACGCCGGTCGATGCGACCCGCATCGACATGCCGGAGGCGGCTCGATGAAATTCGCCCATTTCTTCATCGACCGGCCGCGCTTCGCCATCGTCCTCTCCGTCATCACGGTGCTGATCGGCGGGATCGCGATGTTCGCACTGCCGATCGCGCAATATCCAGAAGTGGTGCCGCCTACCATCGTGGTATCGACCACCTATCCGGGCGCCAATCCCAAGGTGATCGCCGAAACCGTGGCGGCGCCGATCGAGCAGGAAGTCAACGGCGTCGAGCGCATGCTGTACATGTCCTCGCAGTCGACCAGCGACGGCCAGATGCAGCTCACGATCACCTTCGAGATCGGCACCGACATGGACATCGCCCAGATGCAGGTGCAGAACCGGGTCTCCAATGCCCTACCGAAGCTGCCGGAGGACGTCCGCAGGCAGGGCGTGACGACCAAGAAATCTTCGCCCGACATCCTGCTGGTCATCCATCTGGTCTCGCCGAACCAGCGCTACGACCAGCTTTATCTCTCCAACTACGCCCTGCTCAACATCCGCGACCAGATCCTGCGGCTCCCGGGGGTGGGCGATGTCCGAACCTTCGGCGCCGGCGATTACAGTATGCGGGTCTGGCTCGACCCGACCCGGATCGCGGCTTTGAACATGACCGCCGGCGATGTGGTGCGCGCCATCCGCGAACAGAACATCCAGGTGCCGGCCGGCGTGATCGGGCAGCCGCCGCTGGACGGCAGCCCGGACTTCCAGCTCAACGTCAACACCATGGGTCGCCTCGCCAGCGTCGAGCAGTTCGGCGCGATCATCGTCAAGTACGGCGAAGGCGGCAGCCTGGTGCGTCTGCGCGACGTCGCCAGGATCGAGCTGGGCGCCAACCGCTACTCCCTGCGCAGCCAGCTGAACAACGAAGACGCCGTCGCCATGCCGATTTCGCTGCGGCCGGGCGCCAACGCCCTGGATACGGCCCGGCGAATCAAGAGCAAGATGCAGACCCTGAAACAGCGGTTTCCGGAAGGAGTGGATTACCGGATCGTCTACGACACCACGATCTTCGTCGAGCAATCACTGGACGCCGTCACCCGCACCTTTTTCGAGGCGTTGGCCCTGGTGGTGCTGGTGGTGCTGGTGTTTCTGCAGACCTGGCGCGCCGCGCTCATCCCGCTGCTGGCGGTGCCGGTGTCCATCGTGGGGACCTTCGCGGTCATGGCGGCGCTGGGCTATTCGCTGAACAATCTGTCGCTGTTCGGGCTGGTACTCGCCATCGGCATCGTCGTCGACGACGCCATCGTGGTGGTGGAGAACGTCGAGCGCCACATCGGCCTCGGGCTTTCGGTCAAGGAAGCGGCGCGCCAGGCCATGCGGGAGGTGACGGGACCGATCATCGCCATCTCGGTGGTGCTGGGTGCGGTGTTCATTCCGGCGGCCTTCGTCTCCGGCATCAACGGGCAGTTCTACCGCCAGTTCGCCGTCACCATCGCCGCTTCCACCCTGATCTCGGCGTTCAACTCTCTGACCTTGAGCCCCGCGCTCGCCGCGGTCCTGCTCGAGCCCCACCATGCCCGCAAGGACCGCTTGAGCCTTTGGATCGACCGGTTGTTCGGCTGGCTGTTCCGTGGGTTCAACCGGGGTTTCGATGCCTGCTCCAACGGCTACGCCGGCCTGGTCAAACGCCTGCTGAGGCTGTCCGGCGTCGTGCTGGCGCTGTATGGAGGGCTGCTCGCCTTCACCGGCTACGAATTCGAGCGGGTGCCTGGCGGGTTCATTCCACTGCAGGACAAGGGCTATCTGGTGGTATTTGCCCAGTTGCCGGAGGCCGCCTCTCTGGAACGAACCGATGCCGTGCTGCACAGGGCATCGGAAATCATCCTGGCCCAGCCGGGCGTGCAGGGAACGGTGGCGTTTCCCGGTTTTTCGGTCGTCAGCGGCGCCAATACCTCGAATGCCGGCACCATCTTCGTGCCTCTCAAGCCGTTCGAGGAGCGGGTGGCCAAGGGCCTGTCGGCCCAGCGGATATTGGGCGAATTGCAGCCCAAGCTCGGCGGCGTGAAGGAGGCTTTCATCGGCATCTTTCCTCCGCCGCCGATCCTGGGTCTGGGCAGCCTTGGCGGCTTCAAGCTGCAGATCCAGGACCGGGGCAACGAGGGCTTCGACGCGCTGAACGGCGCACTGCAAGCCGCCCTCGACGCAGGCCGGCAGACACCGGGACTGGCGGGACTGTTCACCAGTTTCCAAAACAACGTTCCGCAGCTCTATGTCGACATCGACCGGGTCAAAGCCAAGTCGCAGGGCATCCCGCTCTCGGAAATCTTCGACACCATGCAGATTTATCTCGGATCGCTCTATGTCAACGACCTCAACCTGTTCGGCCGCACCTACCAGGTCACGGCCCAGGCCGACGGCGAGTACCGCCGCGAACCCGAGGACATCGGCCGGCTCAAAACCCGCAACGCCGCGGGGGCCATGGTACCGCTGGCGGCGCTAATGACAGTGAGGGAAATCAGCGGGCCGGAGCGGGTGCTTCGCTACAATATGTACCCTGCGGCCGAGATCAACGGCTCTCCCGCGCCCGGTGTCAGTTCGGGGCAGGCGATCGCTCTGATGGAGGAGCTGTTGAGGAGGACCCTGCCGCTGTCCATGGATTTCGAATGGACCGAGTTGACCTACCAGCAGATCCTGGCGGGCGACACGGCCGTCTATGTGTTCGCCCTCTCGAGCCTGCTGGTGTTCCTGGTCCTGGTGGCTTTGTACGAAAGCTGGATACTGCCGCTCGCCATCGTCCTCATCGTGCCCATGACCCTGATGTGCGCTCTGGGCGGGGTATGGCTGCGGAGCGGAGACAACAACATCTTCACCCAGATCGCCTTGCTGGTGCTGGTCGGCCTGGCGGCCAAGAACGCCATCCTGATCGTCGAATTCGCCAAGACCCGGCGGGAAGAAGGGGTGGACGCGATGGCGGCAGCCCTCGAAGCCTGCCGGCTGAGGTTCCGACCGATCCTCATGACTTCGTTCGCGTTTATCATGGGCGTTTTGCCCCTCATGTTCGCCACCGGGGCGGGCGCCGAGATGCGGCAGGCCTTGGGGGTGCCTGTGTTCTTCGGCATGTTGGGCGTGACGGTGTTCGGCCTGCTGTTCACCCCGGTGTTTTATCATGTCTTGCAAAGGCTTGCCGACCGGAGCCGTGGCCATGCCGTTCCAGCGGCCGGCAGGTCCGGATGAAATCGGGACGGCCGACCGAATCCGTAGCTCGAATCGCCAGTATGAACGCATCAAACGACACGCCTCGCCACGATCCCACCCGCAAGCGGCTGTTGCAAGCCGCATTGGAGATATTCGCCGACAAGGGTTTTCGCGATGCGACGGTGCGGGAGATATGCGCCAGGGCGGAGGTCAATGTGGCCTCGGTCAATTATCACTTCGGCAGCAAGGAAGCGCTCTATTCCGAAGTTCTCGGCTTCGCCTACCGGGAGGCCAGCGAACGCTATCCCTATACCAAGGCCGGAGATAAGAGTCTGCCGCCCGAGGTGCGGCTGCGCCACTTCATAGGTAATCTGTTGGGGCGAATGCTGGACGATACCTACCTCGGCCGCCACGGCAAGCTGCTGGCGCGTGAACTCGCCGATCCTACTCCTACCGGTGCGCTCGATCAGGTGATCGAAACTACGATGAAGCCGCATTGCGAACTCCTGGACGGGATTGTCGCGGAGCTGGTCGGCCCCGGCTATAGCGAAGCGGACATGCACCGGCTGGGTCTGAGCGTCGTCGGGCAATGCCTGATGTACTACCATTCGCGTTCGCTGATCGACCGCGTCTATCCGGAAATCATCGCAACGCCGGAGGACATCGAGAGAACCGCCGAGCACATCGCCCGCTTTTCGATCGCTGCCTTGAAACATCTGCACTTGGAACAGCCGGCCCCCGACCGGGCGGGCTGACCGCCCGAGGAAATCCGTATTTGGCTTTTAAGCTTGTTTTAAGTTTCCCTTCTTATCGTGTTCATCCAGCGGCAAACACCGCTGATTCGTGAGGAAGAAACCGCCATGCCAAAAAACGTCATGCTTTCCGCCCTGATCGCCGCCTCCATCCTCGCCGCCATGGGCGCCGGATATGTCCGCTACGGCGGCTACACCCTGGTGCCCAAATCGGATCTCATGCAGCCGCCCCCGCACTCGACCCAACCGCCGGAGGCCGCAGCCCGTGCCACGCCGTCTCTGCCTGACTTCGCCGCCATCGTCCGGCGTAATGGACCGGCGGTCGTCAACATCAGCGTCACCGGCACCAGCCGGGTCAATCTGCCGGAGATGCCCCAGTTCGACCCCAATGATCCGTTCGGGGAATTTTTCCGACGGTTCCAACCGCAGATTCCCCGTGGCGAGGATGCTCCCGCGCACGGACTGGGCTCGGGATTCATCATCCGTCCCAATGGCCTGATCCTGACCAACGCCCATGTGGTCAACGGCGCCCAGGAAGTCACGGTGAAGTTGAATGACCGGCGCGAATTCAAGGCCCGGATCATCGGTATCGACAAACCCACCGACGTCGCCCTGCTCAAGATCGAGGCCGAAGGTCTGCCGGTGGTGCCGCTGGGAGATCCCGCGCGATCCGGGCCCGGCGACTGGGTGGTGGCGATCGGCTCGCCGTTCGGTTTCGAAAACAGCGTGACGGCGGGCATCATTTCGGCGAAATCGCGCAGCCTGCCCGAGGAAACCTATGTGCCGTTCATCCAGACCGATGTCGCCGTCAATCCGGGCAACTCCGGCGGCCCGCTGTTCAATCTGAGCGGCGAAGTCATCGGCATCAACTCGCAGATCTACAGCCGCACCGGCGGCTACCAGGGCCTGTCGTTCGCCATCCCCATCGATGTCGCGCTGAAGGTCGAAAAGCAGCTGCTGGCGGACGGCAAGGTCAGCCGAGGACGGCTCGGCGTCGGCATCCAGGAATTGAACCAGTCACTGGCCGAATCCTTCGGGCTGGATCGCCCGACGGGCGCCCTGGTCGATTCGGTGCCCAACGACGGGCCGGCGGCCAAGGCCGGTATCAAGCCGGGCGACGTCATCCTGAGCCTCAACGGCCAGCCGATCGAAAATTCCGGCCAATTGCCGCCACTGGTTGCGGACATCAAGCCAGGCAGCGAAGCGAAGGTGGGCATCTGGCGTAACGGCAAGCGCGAGGAGATCACGGTCCAGGTCGGCGAAATGCCGGACACACAGCAGGCCGCCGCGACCGGCAACGGGCTGGCCAAGGGGCGGCTGGGGCTGGCGGTGCGGCCCCTATCGCCGGAAGAACAGCGGACGGCCGACGTCGACGGCGGTGTGCTGGTCGAGGCGTCCGCGGGCCCGGCCGAACGCGCCGGCATCCGGCCGGGCGACGTGATCCTCGCACTCAACGGCCATGCGGTGGCCAATCCCGGCGAGCTGCGCGAACTGGCGGACCGGGCCGACAAGCACGTGGCCCTGCTGGTGCAGCGCGGCGGTACGAGGATTTTCGTGCCGCTGGATTTGGGCTGAAGCCGAAGCGGTGTATATTGACGGGCATTTGAACCGGCTCCGAGGATTCAAGCTGACCATGTCCCGAATCGAACCGACCGCGGATCCGGTCCGCAGACTCTAGGAGGCGGCGATGTGTCTCGCCGTACCGATGCAGATCACCCGGCTCGACGGCTTTTCCGCGCGCTGCACGGCGCGCGGCGTCGAGCGGGAGGTCAGCCTGTTCATGCTGCAGGACGAAGGCGTCGTCCCCGGTGACTTCGTCCTGGTCCATGTCGGCTACGCCATCCAGAAGATCAGCCGGGAGGATGCCGAGGCGACCTGGGAGCTGTTCGACCAGATCCTCGCCGCGGGCGATGCCGATGCATGAGCTGTCGGTCTGCATGGAGCTGATCGACCAGGTCGAAGCCATCGCCCGCAGCCACGAGGCCGAACGGGTGGACACCATCGTCCTGCGGATCGGATCGCTCTCCGGCGTCGAACCCGGCCTCCTGGAAAGCGCCTTCGAAATGGCGCGGCTGGGCACGGTCGCCGAGCATGCGCGCCTGCGCACGGAGAGGATCGAGCCGAGGATACGCTGCCGCGCCTGCGGCCTGGAGGCGGACGCCGGACCGGGCGACCTGCGCTGTCCGGCCTGCTTCGGCACCGACACGGTGCTGATCGCCGGCGACGAGATGATCCTGGCCCGGGTCGAATTGCTGCAGACCGCGGACTGAATCCGCTTTTCGAGACTGTATGAGGTAAGCCCACCATGTGCGACACCTGCGGCTGCAACATCACCGACGGCAACCGCCATCTGCTGCGCGCCGACGGCTCGCACGCCAAAGTCACCGCCGTCTCCGTCCTGAACAAACTGCTCCGGCACAACGACGCCCAGGCCGAGGCGAACCGGGCCCTGTTCGACCGGCACGGCGTACTGGTCATCAACCTGATGTCCTCGCCCGGCTCGGGCAAGACTTCCCTGCTGGAAGCGACCATCAAGGCGCTGAACGGCGGCCTGCGCATCGCCGTCATCGAAGGCGACCTGGAAACCGAGAACGACGCGGCGCGCATCCGCGCGCTGGGCGTCGAGGCGCACCAGATCACCACCGGCACGGCCTGCCATCTCGACGCGCATCTGGTCGCCAATGTATTGCCCAGGCTCGATTTGGAGAACATCGATGTCCTGTTCATCGAGAACGTCGGCAACCTGGTCTGCCCCGCCAGTTTCGACCTGGGCCATCATCTCAATGTGACCCTGCTGTCCGTCACCGAGGGCGACGACAAGCCGGCCAAGTACCCGGTCATGTTCCGGGCGGCCGACGCCATGGTCATCAGCAAGACCGACCTGCTGGCGGTGCTCGACGAGTTTTCGCCCGACAAGGCGGAAGCCTGCCTGCGGCGGCTGGCCTCGAATGCCCCGGTGCTGCGCGTCTCCAGCAAGACCGGCGAGGGGATGCGGGAATGGCTGGACTGGCTGAACCAGCGGCTGGAGCACTACCGGAACCTGCGGCGCGAGAACCGCAGCCTGAGCCCGGCGGTGCAGTCCGAAGGCCGGAGGCTGCATGGCCTCGCCAGGCCGGACGTCCGTTTCAAGCCCGCACCGAAGCCCCAAACGGCCTGAAGGCCCCAGGCGATGAGCGACGCACGGCTTTGGCTGGAGCGGATCAGGGAGCTGCCGATTCCGGACGGTATCCGCATCATGAACGTCTGCGGCGGGCACGAGCGCTCGATCAGCATGGCGGGATTGCGTACCGCCCTGCCGCCCGCCATCCGCCTCATCCCCGGCCCCGGCTGCCCGGTCTGCATCTGCCCGGAGGAAGACATCTACCAGGCCATCCGGCTCGGTCTCGAGGGCGAGGCCGTCGTCGCCACCTTCGGCGACATGCTGCGGGTGCCGGTCAACCTCGGGCGCCAGGCCGTGCGCACGCTGGAACAGGCCAAGGCGGCGGGCGCCGACATCCGGCCCATCGCCTCGCCCATCGAGGCACGGATCATCGCCGAAAAGGCGGCCGGCAAGCCGGTGGTACTGTTCGCGGTCGGCTTCGAGACCACCATGGCGCCGGTCGCCGCCCTGATGGCGGAAGGACTGCCCGACAACCTCTACATCCTGTGCAGCGGCCGGTTGACCTGGCCGGCGGTCAAGCTGCTGCTCGATTCCGACGAATGCGTGCTGGACGCCCTGGTCGCGCCCGGCCACGTGGCCACGGTGATGGGGCCGGAAGAATGGGCCTTCGTCGCCGACGACTACCGCTTGCCGGTGGCGATCGCCGGCTTCACCCCCGCCAGCCTGCTCCGGGCCATCCACTCGACGATCGTCCAGTGGCTGGAGGAAACGCCGCGGCTGGACAATTGCTATCCGGAGGCGGTGAAGCCGGGGGGCAATCCGAAGGCTCGGGAATTCCTGGACCGCAGTTTCGACGTCACCGCCGGCAACTGGCGCGGCATCGGGCCGATCGCGGCTTCGGCCTACGCGCTGAAGCCGGGATTCGCCGCGCACGACGCCCGCCTGCATTTCCCCGACTACGACGCGGGCGACCGCCGTCATGCCGGCGAGATGCCGGCGGGCTGCGACTGCGCCCGCGTCGTGCTCGGCAGGATCCAGCCGGACGAGTGCCGCATCTACGGCAAACCCTGCACCCCCCGCAGCCCGGTCGGCCCCTGCATGGTCTCGGACGAAGGCGCCTGCCGCATCTGGTGGGCGGCCGGCGTGCGCAAGGACTCCGCCGCCGCCTGAACGCCCGCATGCGGACCGCCCAGCGCATACAGGTCCGCGGCCGTGTGCAAGGCGTGGGGTTCCGCCCCTTCGTCTGCCGGCTCGCCCGCGAATTCGGCCTCGCCGGCTGGGTGAAGAACGGCGGCGGCGGCGTCGAGATCCATGCCGAAGGCGAGCCCGCCGCGATCGAGCGGCTCATCGATGCGCTGGTCTCCCGTGCCCCGCCGCTGGCCGATCCACAGCCGCCCGTTCGCCTGCCCGCCGAATTCCGGGGCTACGCCGGGTTCGAAATCCTGCTCAGCGATTCCGGAAACGAAACGCCCATCCACGTGCCGCCGGACCACTTCGTCTGCCCCGATTGCCTGGACGAAATGCGAGACCCCGCCGCCCGCCGCTACCGCTACCCCTTCATCAACTGCACCCAGTGCGGGCCGCGCTATACCCTCATCGACCGGCTGCCCTACGACCGCCCGAACACCGCGATGGCGGACTTCCCGCTGTGCCAGGACTGCCGGCGCGAGTACGAAGACATTCACGACCGGCGCTACCACGCCCAGCCGCTGGCCTGTCCTCGGTGCGGGCCGGTGCTGGAATTTCGCGAGCCGTCCGCATGCGTCGCTAGACCCGGTAACGAACCGGCGCTCTCGGGCTGCATCGAAGCCCTACGGCAAGGCCAGGTCGTCGCCGTCAAAGGCGTCGGCGGCTACCACCTGCTCTGCGATGCCCGCTCGGATGCCGCCGTCGGGCGCCTGCGCGAACGCAAACGCCGCCCGGACAAACCCCTCGCGGTGCTGATCCCCTGGTTGGAAGGCGAAGGGATCGACTGGCTGGCACGCCTGGCCGAGCCGCGCCCTGACGAACGCGCACTGCTGGCATCCCCGCTCCGGCCCATCGTCATCGTCAAGCGCGCCGCCGACAGCGATCTGTCCGGCCTCATCGCGCCGGGCCTAGACGAGATCGGCCTGATGTACCCCTACAGCCCTCTGCATCACCTGCTGGCGGGCGACTATGGCGCGCCGCTGGTCGCCACTTCGGCCAACCTCAGCGGCGAGCCGGTGCTGACCGACGGCGCGGAAGTCGAGCGCCGGCTGGCTCACGTCGCCGATGCCTTCCTGCATCATGACCGGCCGATCCGCCGGCCCGCCGACGACTCAGTTTACCGCCGCAGCGCCGGGAGTATGCGGCCCTTGCGGCTGGGTCGCGGTACGGCGCCGCTCGAAATGCGCCTCCGCTATCCGGTGGCCGAACCCACTCTTGCGCTCGGGGCCGATCTCAAGAACACCATCGCCCTGGCCTTCGAAGACCGCGCGGTTGTCTCCCCACACCTCGGCAATCTCGGCGCGCCGCGCAGCCTCGACGTATTCGAGCAACTGATTCGGGAGCTGTCCGCCTTGTACGGGATCGAGCCGAAGCGGGTGGTCTGCGACGCCCACCCCGATTATTTTTCCAGTCGCTGGGCCCGGACCTGCGGACTCGAAATCCACCGCGTCCTCCACCACCACGCCCACGCCTCGGCGCTTTACGGCGAGTTCGGGCCGGACGGCGACATCCTGGTGTTCGCCTGGGACGGCACCGGCTTCGGCGGCGACGGCACCCTGTGGGGCGGCGAAACCCTGCTCGGCCGGCCCGGCGGCTGGCGGCGGGTCGGAAGCCTGCGGCCGTTCCGGCTCATCGGCGGCGAAAAGGCGAGCGCCGAGCCCTGGCGCTGCGCGCTCGCGGCCTGCTGGGAAGCGGGGCTGGACTGGTCCGGCTGCCCGGTCGACCCCGCGCCGTATCGGCACGTCTGGGAACGCGGGATCAACAGTCCCTACACGAGCTCCGCCGGACGTCTGTTCGACGCCGCCGCCGCCCTGCTCGGCGTCACGCTGAATCAAAGCCACGAAGGCCAGGCCGGTATGCGGCTGGAAGCGCTGGCCGGCGACACGGCGGATTTCATCGAACTGCCGCTGCGGCGTGAGAACGGCCTGTATCGCGCCGACTGGAGCCCCCTGCTGCCCGCTTTGATGGACGGGAGCCAACCGGCCGGCTACCGCAGCGCCCTGCTCCATACCAGCCTGGCCCGCGCGGTCCTGGCCCAGGCCCGAGCGATCCGTGGCGAATCGGGCGTAAACCTGGCCGGCCTCACCGGCGGCGTGTTCCAGAACCGTATTCTCGCCGAACTGACCGCGGGTCTGCTGCGGGCCGACGGATTCGAAGTCGTCCTGCCCGCCAGCCTTCCTGTCAACGATGCCGCGATCGCCTACGGCCAGATCGTCGAGACCGCCGGCGCCGGCCGCGCGTCCAGCCCCGCTTGATGCCGGGCCGACTGCCGGTTTATCAAGCCTCCTCCAGGGGCTCCGTCCGCTTCAGCCGGCATTCCGCCGCCAGTCGGCGCAGGAACTGCTCCGGGGCCAGCCGCTCGCCGAGCAGCGTGCACTGGCGCGTGACCGCGGAGAAATCGCCGGGCGTGAGGCCCTGTAAGCCCTCCAGCGCATAGATCAGGTCCGCCGGCACCGGCGCCGTGGCATCCCCGAAAGCCTCCCGCGCAAACAGAGCGAGCCGCTGCGCGGGGGTCAAGGCGCGGAAATGCAACTTGAAATCGAACCGGCGCAAGGCCGCCGCATCGATGCCGCTCATCAGATTGGTGGCGGCGATGAAGATGCCGGGGTAGCGCTCCATCTGCTGCAGCAGCTCGTTGACCTGGGTGCGCTCCCAGGACCGTTGCGCTTGGCGCCGGTCGGTCAGGAAGCTGTCGACCTCATCGAGCAGCAGGACCGACTGCGAGGGATCGCACTCCAGAAACAGACGGGCCAGATTCCGCTCGGTTTCACCCACGAAGGGGGAAAGCAGATCCGAAGCCTGGCGCGCCACCAGTTCCCGGTCGAGCGCCTCGGCCAGGATTTCGGCGAAGGCGGTTTTGCCGGTGCCCGGCGGGCCATAGAAGCACAGGCTGCCGTGGCCGTGCTGCGAAAGGGCCCGGACGATGGCGCCGGGACTCACTCCGCCGGCCAGATTCAGGAAGGCCGCATCGAACCGGGTGGCAGCCCTGCGCCGGCGGGGTGAGGGCGAACCGTGCAACAGCGTGCGGAGCGCGGCCACACCGGCCCGGATCGTCTCCTCGGGCGGCGCTTCCGGCAGCAGCTCCCACAATCGGCGCGCCGAGCCCAACTGGGCCGGGGCAAGCGCCGCGTCATCAGCCAGCTCGTCCAGCAGCGACGGCGGGACCGCGCACTCGCCGAGGTGAGACTCCACCATCTGCCGGCGCACCGAGCGCGGTGGCTGAACGAAGGCGACCGGCAGCAGGAAGCGCCGCAGGAAAGCCGGATCGAAGCAATCCGTGGCGTTGGTGACCCAGATCGCCGGCACCGGGTTCTCTTCCAGGATGCGGTTCATCCAGCCCTTCTGGCGGCCGGTGGCGCCGCGTCCGCGCATCCAGGAAAACAGCGGGTCGGACATTTCGAACACGTCCTCGACCTCGTCGAAGATCAGCATGGCGCCCCGCCGCCGGGCGAGCAGGCGCTGTGCGAGCTGGTAAGCCGACAGCCGGCCTTCGCGATTCAACCCGTCGCCGTCGTCATCGCTACTCCTGACCTGGTAGGCGCACAGTCCGGAAGCCTGGGCCAGCGCGCGCGCCAGCTCCGTCTTGCCGGTGCCGGGCGGGCCGTAGAACAGCAGATTGATTCCCACCGCCCCCTCCGCCGCGGCGCGACCCAATACCCCCTGCAGTCGCTCCGTCGTGTCCCGCAAATGGGGAAAGGCCTCCAATGGCCAGACACCGGCGGGAGCGGGTTCGATCAGCTCGGCCAGCAGAGCGTCGGCATCCGGCGGAGCGGCCTCGAGCACCCGGCGCAGCAAGTTGGTGGGACTGAGGAAATCCTCCAGATCTCTCTGAAGCCCCGAATCGCACTCGACCAGCTCCAACGACTGCAAAGGTGCCTGCCTGGCCAGGGCGCCCCGCACCGCCTCCGGCTCCACGCCCAGCATGGCAGCCAGGCGTACGAGGTTGAGCCGGCCAACGGCGCGTGTGGCGTATCGAGCGCCCGGCTCGGCACGCAGCAACACACGGAGCGGTCGGCTCAATTCCCGGTGTTCGAGATAGTCGAGGATCAGGATCTCGGTGGCGCTCAGCCCCAGGGCCTGGCCCAGGGTCGCAACGGTGGAGGACGTCGGCGCCACGCCGTCGGCCTCGGTCAGACGCCTCACAATCTGCTGCGGCAGCGTCTCGAACACCGCCCGGCAGCGCTGCCGCCGTTCGACGACCGGCGCGGGCCGGGCCGGTTCGTTCCGGTCGCGGGCAAAGGCCGCTTCCAGATCCCGGACGACCTCTTCCCCCGAGAGCGTTTCCGGCTCCAAAGCCTCGCCAGCCCATGGGACCTCTTCCTCGGAACAACCCATGAGTTCACGGGCCGCCCGCGGATCGAGCAGCGGCGCCGTCAGCCGCCACAAGGCACCGAGCACCTCATGGTCCGACAGATTCAGGGCACGCTGCGGATCGTGCCGGAACAACTGCAGCGCGTACCGCGCCAGACGGCGTTCGACCGGAGGCACGGCGGCGAATTCGGCGCGCCACAAGCTTCGATGCATCGGTGGTGTCATGCGTTCTCCCTCCAGGGTTGAAAGCGGCGGCTGTCGAAGTGGAAGGTGACGAATTCGCCGCGGCCGGGATCGCGGTCCCAGACCACGCCTAGCACCAGGTCCAGCGGTTCGCGGAAGTAGGTGCTGCCGCTTTCCTCCTCATGGTCGAGGACCGGCGGCTCCAGCAAGGCGACCACGACCGCCGGCTGGCCGTACCGGGGAATCCGTCTGTTCTTCAGGCCGGGCTTCCACGTCACCAGATCGCCCGGAGCAAAGCGGTGAGTCTGGGAGAACAGGCGGTAGCGCGTTCGCAGGGCCGCGGCGATGTCGCCCCGCATGCCGTCCAGCGGCTCATCCTCGAGCAAAGGGATGGGATTGTCCTCGCTCAGGCCGATGCGCTCGAGCAGTTCGCGGGAGGACAGATGTTGAGGTTTCCGGGCCATGGTGTGTCTCTCCAAGGGCAGGGTGGATCGTGTGCCGGGTGGCGGAGAACCATTGAATGTGATCACCACGACAGTTGAAGTCGCACTCGTTGCGGCACGGGTTTCGCCGGCAGGCCTGCGCCCTGCCTGCTCACCGTCGAAAGCCGGGTGCGACGTGTGCTGACGCGAGTGGGGCTAAACTGAACTCCTCATTCCCGGGAGGCGTATTACGTGGCCTACGGCTTGTCCAAATCGAAACTGATGGCCCACCGCCAGTGCCCGAAGTGCCTCTGGCTGCAGGTTCATCGGCCGGAGCTGACCGAATGGGCCGATGCCTCGTCCATCGCCATCCAACACGGCTACGGTATCGGCGAGGTGGCGCGGACGCTGTATCCGGATGGCTGGCTCATCGACGGAGCCAACCTGGCGGATGCCCTGGCCGACACCCGGCTGGCGCTGGCCTCCCAACTGAACCGGACGCTGTTCGAAGCCACCTTCGAGCATGAGGGCGTGCTGATCCGGGCCGACGTGCTGATACCGGAAGAGGGAGAGCACCGGCTGGTCGAAGTGAAAGCCAGCACACGGGTGAAGGACTATCACCTCAGCGACTGCGCCATCCAGGCCTGGGTCTGCCGCCAGGCCGGCCTGAGCTTGAACCGGGTCGAGCTGGCCCACGTCGACAGCGGCTTCGTCTATCCCGGCGGCGGCGACTACCGCGGATTGCTGCGGCACGTCGATCTGACCGGGACCATCGAACCCCTGATATCCCAAGTGCCCGGCTGGATCGAAGCCGCCCGCGCCACGCTCGAACGCGGCGAACCGGCCATCGCGCCGGGGGCGCAATGCCATACCCCCTACGACTGTCCGTTCCTGACTCATTGCGCCGACGCCGCGGGGCTACCCGAAGAATCCGAATTCCCGCTGCGGCTGCTGCCGTACCCCGGCAAGCTGATCGAAGAACTCGAAGCCGAAGGCTACCGGGATCTGCGCGACGTGCCTGCCGAACGCCTCGCCAAACCGAAACACCGGCGCATCCACCGGGTCGCCCTCAGCGGCCAAGCCGAGCTCGATCCCGCCGCCGCGGCCGCCCTGTCCCGACACCAATACCCGCGCTACTACCTGGACTTCGAGAGCATCCAGTTCGCCGTGCCCCGCTGGGCCGGCACCCGCCCCTACCAGCAGCTCGTGTTCCAATGGTCCTGCCATGTCGAGGACGCGCCAGGCGAGCTGCGCCACCTGGAATTCCTCGACGGCAGCGGCGACGACCCGCGCCGCCCCTTCGCCCAAGCCCTGGTCGAAGCGCTGGGCGAACACGGCCCGGTATTCGTCTACAACATCGGCTTCGAACGTACCCGCACGAACGAACTGGCAAGCGATTTCCCCGACCTGTCCGCGCCGCTGCTGGCGATCGGCGACCGCATGGTCGACCTGCTGCCTCTCGTCCGCAAACACTACTATCATCCCGGCATGGACGGCTCCTGGTCGATCAAGAGCGTGCTGCCCACCCTCGCCCCGGACCTCGATTACACGGCCTTGCAAGTCCAGCACGGCGCCATGGCTCAGGAGGCCTACGCCGAACTCATCGACCCCGGCACGGTCCCGCAACGCCGCGGCGAACTGCGGCGGAACCTGCTCGACTATTGCCGGCTCGACACCCTCGCCATGGTCCGTCTGGCCTGGTACCTGGAAGGCACAGCTTACTTACCCTCTCCCCCTGGGAGAGGGCTAGGGTGAGGGTCCTTTTTAACTCCTAACTCTCCGAAACCGAACCGCAACGAGAACCCCCATGGCCAGAAAACAGTACGGCGAATCCCTTTCCCAGTATTTCGAGCTGCTGAAGCTGATCCCCAAGCATCCCGCCCAGGCCACCGCCAGTGAACTGCAAACCAAGCTCAGCGAACGGCTCGGAGAAAGCGTCGACAAACGCTGGATCGAACGCGCGCTCGGCACGCTCAGCCAGCAATTCCCCCTCCACTGCAACGACAAAGGCACACCTTACGGCTGGTGCTGGGGAAAAGGCGCCTCGCTCGACATCCCCGGCCTGACGCTGCGGGAAGCCCAGACCCTAGCCCTGGTCAAGCAACAGCTCGCCCCCCTGCTGCCGCCCGCGCACCTCGAACCCCTGCAGGCCGTGTTCGGTCACGCCGAAGAAAAACTCGAGACCGATCAAGCCAGGAACCCCGAAAGACGCCACTGGCAGGACAAGATACGCACCCTGCCCGCCTGGCAGCCGCTGCTGCCGCCGCAGGTCGACGCGGCAGTGCGCGACACCGTGTTCGAGGCCCTGGACCGCGGCAAACAGCTCCGGGTGAACTACCAGAAGCCCTGGCAGGACAAGCCGGTGGAATACACCCTGCACCCCCTCGCCCTCGTCCAGCGCGGCGTCTCGATCTACCTGGTCTGCACCTACGACGGCTACGACGACCCGCGGGTCGTCGCCCTCCACCGCTTCAAGAACGCCGAGCGGCTGGACGCCCCCGCCGAACGTCCCGCGGGTTTCGACCTCGACCGCGCCATCGCCGACGGCCTGTTCGGCATGGGCGGCAGCCTCGAACCGATCCGCCTCGTCGCCCGGTTCTACAACCCCGTCGGCCAGCACCTGTTGGACACCCCCCTTTCCGACGACCAGAAGGTGGAGCCCTGCGATCCCTACCACTTCGTGCTCACCGCCACCGTCCTGCACACCGGCCAGCTCGAATGGTGGCTCTGCTCGTTCGGCGCCGACGTGGAAGTGCTCGAGCCCGCCGAACTGCGCGAGGCGATGGCGAAACGGACGCGCTGGCTGGCGAAGAAATACCTCGAGAAACCCTCGGGACCGGAAACCGGCGAGCAGGAATGACAGGGCTGGGGGAGGAAAAGATTCCCGGCTCGATGACCGGTTACGGAACCATGTCGGACAACATACCCTCTCCCTCTGGGAGAGGACCAGGGTGAGGGAAATCAAACCATGCCGTTGCCTTGTTAACAATCAAGAACACCGGAGTAACCCCATGAAACCGTATAATTCCGCCATCACGATAATGGCCTTCACGGCATCATTGCAGTTTTCATCGGCCACTCAGGCCGACGCCTCCTACCTATACATGATCCCGTCGATCATGGGCATGGGAACCTCCCTTTACCAGCAGCATCAGGCCATGGCGATGCAGGAGGAAGCGCAGCGACGGCAGATGGAGAGTCTTCGGATGCAACAAGCGGCGCAGCGGCCAGCTTCATCTAACGAAATTGCCGAACTCACCAGATTAACGAAAGAACAACAAAGCCAAATAGCCGAATTGCAAAAGAAGATTGAAAAATATACAAACAATAAATAGCCAATATGCTATTCTAACCAAGGCAACAACGCGGCCCTATCGGGCTACCTTTCACGAACCGCGGGCGCAAAAGTCAGGAGGAAACGATGACAGTCTGGAAACTAGGAATTGATGTTGGATGTAGCAGTTACCTGGAGCTATCTGCAAGAAATGTCGTCGCACAGGGATGGCATGGGACTGGCGATTTATCTTTTCTTTTTGGACCAGATACAAATAAAACTGAAAGATGGTTGAAAAAGCTGCGGCCAATGCCAGATACGGCGAAAGCACAACGAACATTAACAAACCTATTAAGTAAGATCGGGAAAGGCGATATTATTATTGGCTACCAAGGAAATACAATTGTTGGAATATGCCAGATTCCTGATGATTTCGTATACATATACGAAGATTATCATGCGAGTTGTGTAACTTGCAGTACTCCAGGTCACTGCGAATATGCGCACTGCCTTTTCCCCGTGAATTGGGTAGATTGGAGTATTTTTACCTCTAATTTACCACACGGCACATCTTTGCCGGCACTTAATGCTGGACAGGGCATTCCAGGAATCGTAGAAAATCATGATAATTCCCCGGCTATCGAGAAAGCTTGGGACGTGTTTGTTAAAAAGTATGGGCATAGTGTCGCCCCGGCTTCTGATTCCCTAACTGCGGAGGCGTTAAATCAGCATCAACAAGAGATCGATAAAAAACGGATCGAGTGTCTAAAACAAATGAGTTGCCAATTGATCAAAGCTCGTACGGAGCATTTAGAAGAAGTAATTAAGGTCGCAAAGCAGCTTATTTTCTATGGTCCACCAGGAACCGGAAAAACCTATCTGGCCAAAGCCTTGGCGGCAAAGCTGCTGAAACTGAACCAGTGTAATGCCGACGCCGAACTAACAAATCGTCGGTTCGGAAACGGAAACGGATCTTGGGACATCGTTCAGTTTCATCCTTCTTACTGCTACGAAGATTTCGTGGGTGGCATTCGTCCCGATTTGAAGGCAGGGACTCTCCGCTACACGCTTGTAGTGGGCATTTTCAAGAAAATTTGTGACGCGGCCCGGAGGAACCCTACGCAGAACTACGTACTGATTCTCGATGAAATCAATCGCGCCAATCTTCCGGCTGTTCTCGGCGAATTGCTTTATGCACTGGAATACCGAGGACAACCCGTGAGGACTCCAAATAATGGCAACATCGTGGTGCCGGAGAATCTTTACATCATCGGCACCATGAACAATATCGACAAGAGCTTGGTGACATTCGACGTCGCCTTGCAGCGAAGGTTTGCTTTCGAATATCTTGACTCCGATATCGATATTGCTTATGCCGTACTTTATCACGAATATCACACGAACCCCACGGCTCTGACACAGGTTGATGATTACATCGACCGTTGCAGGACAGTTAGCAACAAGATTATGCAAGAACTACATCTTCCGTCTGATCGCCCCATAGGCCATTCGTACTTCATTCGAATCAAGGACTACATCAATCAGGGTCCAAAAAACTCAACCACGCCCCTGGACGAGCATTGGAAAGATTGTCGTGGCATCCTATGGGATTACCACATCCTGCCTCTCCTCGAGGAATATCTAGGAAAGAGATACGCCGACGGCAAAAATATATTAGATGATATTCGGCAACGTTTCGTTGATTAGCTCTATGATTAAACTCCACCTGAAGGATAGCCAACTCGAAGGTGAACGGCTCGTTAATCGCTCCATCGGAAATATCATACAAGCGCTCGACACCCTCGATGAACTTATTGAACCAGCAGGCCATGGCACAGCGCCACGAGATAAGCTTCGCGCACTCCAGTGGGCGGGGGCGAAGATAAAGGCTCTGGAGACATCGCCAATCACCTATCATCGAAATGCAAACGATATAGTCGATGTCTTCACCAGCCATTATGTGGGTTTTTTCATAACGGACGACGTTTGTATAAACATCGCTCCAAGGTTATTTTTGGATGATACACCGCAGAATGATGAAAATGGCTGGAGGCTGTTTTGTCACATGCTGGGCTACGCCAACAATGCGCACTTGGCGGAAGGCCAAGACCGGTGGAAAGAAAATGGAAATGGCTTTTCCTGGCCTTGGTTTATGGCGATTTTATGGCTGGCTGCGCTTGAGCGGGGAATGATCAATAACATCATTCCGAAGTCATACATTACGACGACAAAAAACCTGGATACCGTGAGGGGGCGAATAGTTTTTTCGGACCATATCCGAAAGAATATCGTCAATCAGGTCAAGCAATGCTGCGAATTCGATGAGCTTAGTTTCAATGTGCCTATCAACCGTGCCGTTCTAGCCGCTACACTACGCCTCAACGAGCAGAATGTACCTGACGGGATGTTATGGGAAGCCTTGGAACACTGCGAAAAACTCCTGTCGTTAGGAGTGAAGTGTGACCCGGAAATTACTCCGGATGAAATCGATGACATCGACTTCACGATGGTGACTGAGACCTATCGGCCTGCAATGTCCTTGGCCAAGATGATCTTGGGAAATTCCGGTGCGGACAGGTTCGGCTTCGATGGCATGGGAATGCCGTCCGCTCTCTTCGTCGACTTGGCTTCGCTGTGGGAGGATTATATTTTCTGCGTCTTGAAAAGACATCTTCCGCCTGAGTTCAGGATCGAATCGCCAAACTACAGTAATGCGAGAACGTTCATGTTGGAAGGAAATGCAAGACCCATCCGGCCGGACTTCTTGGTATACAAATCAGACTCAAACCAACTGGTTGGGATTATTGATGCAAAATACAAAAACTATCGTATTTTAGGCAGCAATGAAAAAGTGCCATACGCCGTGGCAATTGGAGATTTCTATCAGATGAACACGTACTTGTTGCATTACTCCAATCAAGGCAGCCGTCCGTTAACCGGTTTGTTTGTGGCTCCGGCGAACGCTGATAACGATGATATTGTGCAATATACTGGCAACGAAAATCTGAAAATTGGATTATGCAATTTTCCGGTTAGCAAGTTGCTCGACAATAACAAGACAGAGGAATCACACAGAGAATTTGCCGACCGGATAGCTGAGGCATTGAGAGCATGACTTTTTATCATTCGAGCTCATCAACGATAGGTTTACCTCCTCAGTTTGACCTGTAGCCCGTCCCGAAAACATTAAAATATTGCTTAACGACCTTGATATCCAGCCATACCGATCCGATCCGTAGCATGTTGACCCAATCCAGGTTCAGGTGGTCGTAAAGATCGTGATACAGCCAGCAATGGGTTTCGCCTTCCGGATGATCGTTGTGATTCTGGCCATCGGCCAGCAGCGTGCGGAGTCTTCCGCCGGCGTCGAGTGAAATTCCGGTGAGGTATTCGGTCTGCTCGGCGAGGATGTTGTCGTCGTCTGAACGATACTCCGGATCGTCTTGCCTGAGATGGTAAGTGATCACCGCTTCCAACTCGTAATCGTTCATCGGGTCAGCGGGATCGTGTTTACGCGCCTGCATGGCCCGATCTGCGGCTATGGCTTCTTTTACGATGAGGTTCTCCAGTTCGGCCAAATAGGCGTTGAGGCGGCGCAGGGCTGCGCTTTCCGCTGGGCTCAGGACTTTTGTCGTGGAGCGTGGCGGGATACTTCTGCTCTGCATTGGAGATGACCTGGCGAAACGGATACTTCAAAAATAGCCGCCCATTGCGGCGGTGGACGTCGCGATCAAAACAGATAGCCAAAAATATCATATGAGTTCCGTCGTTTAATCCAATATTTCTTACAAAGCCTACCCCGGTATCTGTTTTTTGGCTTGATGTTTCTTATATCCATTTGATACTTATAACGTAACCCCTTCGGAGCCGCCGCTATGCCACAACTCATTCAGCACATCGATGCCATCGCCCGTGAAAAGAAACGAGGCGTGTTGTATTTGACTTTCCATCCTGATAGCGCTCATGGATTCCGTCTCGAATCGGAGCGCAATTATGAATATCGCCATGACGCCGTACGCCAGCGAGTGCTCGCATGGCTGGAAGAACATGGCTACACTTGGCAGCCCTGCGGGGATTTTGCCAATGAGAATTCCCTTAGGGCCTATCGGGGACAGATATATATCGATATACCGCTTGACGAGAGCGATCAACGCTATTGCTTCCTACGGGATTTCCTAGAAAATCCGGATGGCAGCATGCGGCAACCACAGGTGGAATTTTGGTATTTGTCGCTGGAAAGCGCCATGAAAAATGCGCACCACGATGAACCGGGGTTCTGGGAACGCTGGGCGGAAACATTCTGAGCGTTTGAAGTACCATAGGAACCGGATGGCATAGGGTATTGGCATACGTTGCTTTGTTTCCACAACCAGCCTGTAATCGGTAGCATAGCTGTCGTTATAACATCGACAGGGAGCCGCCATGCACTACACCCTCAGACTGACCCAGATCGGCGATTCCGTCGGAGTGATTCTGCCCAAAGAAGTCTTGGCGCGGCTGAAGTTGGAGAAGGGCGACGCTGTGTTCCTGGCCGAGTCGCCCGACGGCTTCCACATCTTGGGCTACGATCCTGCCTTCGAGCGGCAAATGAGCGAGGCCGAGGAAATCATGAAGCGGCGGCGCAATGTGCTTCGGGAACTCGCCAAGTGACCGTATTCACCGGGGTCGACGAAGCTGACGCCTTGACCCATATGACACAACTGTAGCCGCGCCGACCGTGAACGGAGCGAGCGGATGCTAGGTCGCATCCGGCACCCATAAATCCGCCAGCGCAAACCGCCATTCGCCGAAGGGCGGGGCGCCAACCTCTTCGTTCTGCTGCCAGGCCTGTTCCATCAGCCAATGGCCTTCGTGCAGCCGGAACACTTCCAGGGTGCGCTGGTCCGGGTCCACCAGCCAGAGCCAGCCGACGCCGTGTTCGGCGTAGAGCGGCATCTTCACCACGCGGTCGATCCGGGCGGTGCCCGGCGAGAGCACTTCGCAGACCCAGTCCGGCGCCAGCGTGAAATAGGCCTCATCCGGAAACACGGGCATCCGCTCCCGCCGCCAGCCCGCGAGATCGGGGACCAGGATGTGCGCGCCGAGATGGAGTTCCGGCTCGAAGAGTATCCACCAGCCGCCGGGGCCGCCTCTGCCGTGGTCGAACGGATTCATCAAGTCCCCGCCGAGGACCGAGACGGCGCGGGCATGCCGAGGCGCGGGCCGCGGCTGGGTGATCAGCTGACCGTGCAGAATCTCGCCGATCACGTTGTCCGGAAGATCGAACAGGTCTTGATAACTGGCGAGGCGTTTGGCGGGAGCGGTCATACGGTTCTTTTCTGCGGTTCTGCGTCTGGAGAGCCGATTCTGAAACCGGCGGGGGCTTGCGGCAAGCTCAGCGCCCCATTCCCGCCAGACAGGCCGCGCGCAGGTCTTTGTCGCGGACGTTGTAGCAGCGCGATTTGTCGCCGGTGAGGCGGGCGAGGCAGAGCTGTTTGGCGTCGGGGTCCTGGATCGAGTAGCAGCGGCTCTTGTCGCCGCGGGTGTCGGCGAGGCAGGCGTTGCGCAAATCGGGATCGCGGATGTTGTAGCAGCGGGCGGGATCGTCGGCGGCGGCCGCCAGGCTGATGCCGAGGGCGGCTCCAGCCAGGAGTTTGATCTTCATGGGCGTGATCTCCTGAGGGCTTGGAGCAGCAGCGGCATGACCTTGCCCGCCGCGCCCCGCAGATTGTAGCCGGCATGTCCGTCCAGGGCGGTTTCGGCGGGGTTGACCTGGACCACCGTGGCGCCGCGCCGGGCGACAAGCGCCGGCAACTGGGCCGCGGGCCAGACCAGGGCGGAGGTGCCGATGGAGAACATCAGATCGCAGGCCTCGGCGGCCTGGCGCGCGGCGTCCCAGGCCGCCTGCGGCAGGTTTTCGCCGAACCAGACCACGCCGGGCCTTACCGGCGCGCCGCACCGGGCACAGCGGGGCGGGTCGACACGCCGGCCGCCTTCGGGTTCGTCGGGAATGCCGGGCGGCAGCCTATATGGCGCCTCGCAGGCGGAACAGCGCGGACGGTGCAGGCTGCCGTGCAGACGGATGGGATCGGCGCTGCCGGCGCGTTCGTGCAGGTCGTCGACGTTCTGGGTGATGAGCGTCAGGCGGGGACAGTCCGCCGCCAGCGCGGCGATGGCGTAGTGCGCCGGGTTGGGCTCGGCCCGGAGCACCCGCGTCCGCCGCCATTCGTACCAGCCCCATACCAGCGCCGGGTCGGCCGCGAAGCCTTCGGGGCTGGCGAGGGTGGAGGCGTCGTAGTTTTCCCAGAGCCCGGTCAGCGCGTCGCGGAAGGTTGGGATGCCGCTCTCGGCGGACACCCCGGCGCCGGTGAACACCGCGATGTGGCGGGCGTCACGCAGGGAGGCCAGCAGTTCATCGGAGAATTTCATGGGGTGCCTACAGGATGCGCTGTTTCAAGCCGCCATCGCCGACCAGGTGAATCTCGACCGCGGCGGTTTTGCGGATCTGGGCGATGTTCGCCCGCCAGTAGCCATAGGCGATCGGGTCCCAGGCGTCGGTGATGATGACGGCCTGTCGGGTCATGCCGGCGCAGCCGCCTTGCATGTGGCGGACGAAGCGGTCGAGGATGTGGGCGAAACCGTACCAGTCTCCGCCGTGAAACCGGTGATGGTGGTGAAATTCACGCTCCCATTCATCGCACCGGGCGTCGCTCCGGAGACGGCTCCCGGCGAGCCCCTCCAGGGCGATGAAGTACGCCACATTGTGGCAGGCGTTGGTCGGTTTGCCGGGGTAGCAGTTGACCTCGCCATAGTGGCCGGACAGGATTTCCCCGAGCCTGTCCATGTCCAGTTCGCCACGGGCGGCTGCCGTGGCGATGGCGCCGACGGCGGCGGCATGTTCGCTGGCGTGTTCTTCGTTGCGTGTTTCCATCATGTTAGTTCCTGACGTTGTCGTTGCGATCCGGGCGGTTCGCGCCCTCGGGGTATAGCCTACGGAGGAGCCGCGTCGTTTCAGGTCGCATCCGGCGCGGAAATTCGTACGCGACCTGAACCGACGCCCCGTGCGGCTAGGCTGAGTGCTCCTTATTTCCAGGGAGCACCGTCATGAACCGCGAAGCCGGCTATTTCCTGCCCAAATCGATCCGTGAAGTCGATCGCCGCCACGCCCGGCCAAATCCGGCCCAATACCTACCGTTCCCGCTGGAGCCGAACTCGTCTCCCCCACCCCGCCGTCCGGCTTCGGCGCTGAAATTCTCCTCCGGTCTCCTCACCGGTGTGGTTCTGGCCACCGCCGCCGTTCTGCTGTCCGACCTCATGGGCATTCGCGTCAGGCTCCCCTCCCCGTCTCAGGAGACCAGCACCGCCGCTGTCACGGCAGTCCGGCCGCAAGCCCCCGCCGAGGTGATCGACAAATACGAGCAGCTCAAGCGGCAGGTCGAGGAGGCCGACCGCCGGGTGCTGGACGCCGATCAGCGCGTGGTCGAGCTCAACAAGGCGCTGGCGGAGCAGACCCTGAAAGCGCAATTGGCCCAGAAAACGCTGGATCAGCTGCTGGAGGGATTGCAGAAGAATGCCGAGGACCGCGGCAACGGCGGCGCCACCTCCAGCCTGCGGGAACAGGCGCACAAACTCTCTCCCGCGATCATGGCCTGGCTGGCGGCCGGCGGGGAGAACCTGACGTTGTGCAAGAAGACTTCCGAACGGTAACCGCGATGCATCCCGAGACTCCGAACCCGTCTTTCCGGTTTTCCAATTTCATCGAGGCGCGATCGAACAGCAAGGCCGGAACGGCTGCGCTGCGGGTCGCCCGGAACCTGGGACCGGCGTCTGTCCCTCTGGTCATCTGGGGCGCGGCCGGTCTGGGCAAGACACATCTGCTCCAGGCCATCGGCAACGAAAGGCTCCGCCTGAATCCCGAGGCCCGTATCGTCTATCAGACCGGGGACGGCTTCGAGGCGGACCTGGCCGCCGCTCTGCAGGAAGGGGCTGTCGCCGGCTTCAGAAGCCGCTACGAAAGTGCCGACCTCCTGCTGTTCGACGACGTTCAGCGCTTGGCGGGGAAGGTTCGCGCCCAGGCTGAACTGGTCTGGCTATTCGATGCGCTGCTCGAAAGCCTCCGGTCGATTGTGCTGGCGGGCGACCGCTCTCCCTACGACATGACGGGGGTGGCCGGCGATCTCAAGACGCGATTGAACCTGGGACTGTCCGTGTCCATCGAACCGCCGGACCTGGAAACCCGCGCCGCGGTCCTCATGCAAAAGGCGCGGACATGGGGGATCGACTTGCCTCCGGAGGTAGCGTTTTTCCTCGGCAGGCGCATCCGTACGGATCTGGCCGAGCTGGAAAGGGCGCTGCTTCGGCTGGCGGCATGCGCCCGGCAGCCCATCACGCTCGAAACCGCGGCCTGGGAACTGCGTCACGTCATCGCCTTGCCGGAACGGATGATCACCGTGGAACGCGTCCAGGCAGCGGTGGCGGACCATTTCGGCATCGCTCCCGGCGATCTGCTGTCGAACCGGCATGCCCTTCCGCTCCAGCTTGCCATAGCTTTGTGCCTGGAGCTTACCGATCATGGCCTCGAGGAAGTTGGCCGCAGGTTCGGAGGCAGAGACGCCGCGGCGGTGCTGCTCGCCTGCCGTGAGGCGCAGACAGCGCGGGAAACCGATGCGCGATTCCGGGACGATTTTTCCCATTTGCTGGGAATACTCGCCCTCTGACCGGGTACCCCCGGATTTCGGGGAACGCATCCCGGACTGGAGGGAACAGGCACGGCCCGAGTTGCGCTATGCTTGGCGGGTTTACGGCCGCCCGATGGTTTCGATGCGATCCATGCAACCCCCTTCTCCCCTCCCCCGTCCCTCCCGCCTCGAACGCGATCCCGACCGCCGCCGCATCGGCGGTGTGTGTGCGGGGATCGCACGCTATTTCGGGCTGGACGTGTCGCTGGTCCGCCTGATCTTCCTGGTCTCGATCTTCTTCAGCTTCAGCTTTACGTTCTGGCTCTACCTGGTGCTCTGGCTGGTGCTGCCGGCGCGGGGAGCGGGTTTGTCCTGGGGACTGCGGAGAAAGGCGCGGGGTCTGGCCCGGCGGTTCGACGGCGCCCGCGCGCGGGCGAGGCTGCCGGCGCTGCAAGCCAGGCTTTCGGAGACCGAGGCTTTGGTGCAGTCACTGCTTCCACAGCTTGATCTTCCCCGCTCGCAGCAGTCGCCGACCTTGCTGGCGGTGCGCAAGGCGGCACTGGAAGAACTGCCCGCGCTGCTGAACCATTATCTGGAACTTCCCGAGCACTACGCCGCCAGTCACAGGCTCGACGACGGCAGGACGCCCGAACAGCAACTCGTCGCCGAACTCGACACGCTGGAACAGAGCCTTCGGCAGATCGCGTTCGAAACATTCAGCGAGCGTTTCGCCCGCACCGCCGGCAATCTGGACCAGCTTCGCGAACAGTTCGACGAAGACCCGGCGGCGACGGTACGGGTGCGGCTGGAAAACCTCCAAAACCGCATCGCCGGACGCCTCGACCCCGAGGCGGAAGCCCGGATCGCCAGCATCGGCGAGTCGCTGCTCGCGGCTCTGGACCGGCTCCTGCGCGCGGCCCATGAGGCCGACCCCATGCTCTACGACGTCCGCCGCATCGCCCTGGAATATCTGCCGGACGCGGTGGAGCACTATCTCGCGCTGCCCGCCGACCTGGCCCGCACCGAACCGCTGCTGCACGGCAAGACGGCGCAGGCGGTGCTACATGAACAGCTCGACGTGCTGGACCAGTCCCTGCGCCAGATGCTGAACAGCCTGTACCGGGACGACGCCCAGGCCATCGCGGTGCATGCCCGGTTCCTGAAAGACAAATTTGACCGCTGGCAGACCGGATGGGGTTCCTGATGGCAACACTGAGCGTGCGCGGCCGTATGGGCGCGCTGTTGGCGCTGCTCGCTCTGGCCGCGCCCGGCGCATCCGGCCAGATTCCCGCGGTGCCGGGCGGCAATGCCCAGGCGGAAGCTTCCCCTGCCCCGGCCGCAATGCCGGCCCCTGCGGAACTGCGTCCGGAAATCCGGCGAAAACTGGAAGACGCCACCGCCTTGCGCGACAGACTGGCGAGCGAGGAAAGCGCGCCGGAATTTACGCCCGAGGACAAGGCGCTGGCCCGCCGCCAAGCCGACCTCCTGGTGTACGTCTATCAAGCCGAATTGGAGACCTTGTCGGAACAGGAAGCGGCGAGCCGGGCCCGCGATGAGGCCAAGGCCAAGGAAGCGGCCTGGTCGGGTTTCGACCAGCCGCCGCCCTATTCGGTGCTGATGTTGGACGATCTTCAGGATGCGCTCGACGCCGCCCGGACTAAAACCGCAGCCTTCGAATCCGCCCAGGTCCAGATCCAGCGCGACGCCGTCCGGTTCGAGGCGGACGCCAGGCAGGAAAAGGCCGCAGTGAGACTGGCCGCCGAAGCCGTGGAGAAGGCCAAAACTCCGGAGGACGGAGCCAAGGCGAAATCGAACCAAGCCTTGGCCCAACTGCGTCAACGCGTGATGGACAACCGGTTGGCGTGGAGCGGGCTCGAATTCATCCTGGCCAAGACCCGCCTTGAAGCTTCGAGGTCGGAAGCCGCGCTGCTCCAGAGGCAGATCGCCAAGGCCAGGGACCATGGCTCGTTCACGCCCCGGGACCTGGAGGACGTACTCGAGCGCCTGCGGCAGTCTCAGCAGCCCCTGGAGCGGGAACAGCAAAGCATCCTGTCCGATCACGAACACTGGAGCCGGGAGCGCGATGCAGCCGCGCGAGCCCTGCAGCAGGCCAAATCCGATGCCGCCACACCGGCGCCGGAGATCGATGCGCTCATCGCGCGCCTGAGAGCCGCGGACGCCTGGCTGCAGACTCTCCGGTTCCGCAGCTACACCGTAAACACGAGGGGGACGATTGGCCGGTATCTGTCCGATCTCTGGAAGCAACGCTACGTCCTGGTGACCAGCTCCGACCCCGAAGCCCGGCGCCAGGCACTCGACCTCATCGGCCAAAGCATCGAACGGCTGCAGCCCGTATTGGCCTACCTCGACGGCGAATCGGATCTGGCGTATGCGGAAGAACGCGGCCAGGCGGCACGGCTGGACAAGCTGCAAGGCAGTTCCGACCAGATCCGGGACTACGAACAATCGGCGGCCGAAGCCTACCGCGCCCGCCAGGAAGCCGTCCAAAAGTTGCGGCTCTTCGTGGACCGTACCGAACGCACGCTACGGCGCTGGCGGGACGAACACAAGGTTCAGCTCAGCGTGCTCGGCTTCAAACAGCGGTCGGGCGAGTTTATCGCCACAGCCGTCGGTATCGGCAAATCGGTCTGGCAATTCGAACTGTTCGCCGTCGACGACAGCATCGAAATCGAAGGCAAGGCCGTCGCCATCAGTCGCAGTGTGACTTTCGGCAAGAGTGTCGGTGCGGTGCTGCTGTTCCTGCTCGGCTACTGGCTGTCCGGCGTGTTCACCCGGCGGTTCCAGCATGTCCTGATCACCCGCGGCGGCATGGACGCCCCCCAGGCCAATCTGTTCCGCCGTTGGCTGCGCGCTGCCTTCATCGTGGTGCTGCTCCTCGTCGTGCTCGATTTCATGAGCATCCCGCTCACCGCCTTCGCCTTCCTCGGCGGCGCCCTCGCCATCGGCGTGGGCTTCGGCACCCAGACCCTGCTGAAAAATTTCATCAGCGGCGCCCTGATCCTGTTCGAACGCAAGATCAAGGTCGGCGACATCGTGGAAGTGGACGGCATCGTCGGCACGGTAACCGACGTCGACGTCCGCTCGTCCACGGTGCGCGGCTTCGACGGGGTGGAAACGATGCTCCCCAATGCGACCTTTCTCGAAAACAAGGTCACCAACTGGACCTACACCACGCCCAAGCTGAGGCGCTCGGTCAAGGTCGGCGTCGCCTACGGCTCTCCATCGCACCGGGTTTCCGACATCCTGCTGGAATGCGCCGGCCGCCACGGCCTGATTCTCGGCGATCCGGCACCGTTCGTCTGGTTCGAGGATTTCGGCGAAAACTCGCTGGTGTTCGGGCTCTATTACTGGCTGGAGATGCACCCCTCCATGAGCGCCTACCAGATCGCCAGCGACCTCCGCTTCATGATCGAAAAACGCTTCGCCGAGGACGGCATCGCGCTGGCGTTCCCGCAGCGCGACGTCCATCTCGACAGCGTCGGCCCCCTCCAGATCGAAATGGTGCCGCGCCGGACCTGACTACAGAACGATCTCATCTTGCTTCGCGGCGGACAGGGTGCCGGCCGCTTCCGCCACCGTCTCTTCCCGTGTACGGTCGAGATAGGTCTTAGACTTGGCGACAGCCTGGGTCAGGGCATCCACCGTCTGCCGCATGTGGTCCAGCGCCTGCAGCTTGTACGCAGCGACCCTGTCCACGGTCTCGTAGATGTTCTGGAAAGCGGCCTGGAGCTGTTTCAGATCGACGGCTGTGCCGCCGGCCTGCTCCTGCACCCGGCCGGCCTGCTGCTTGAGCATGGCCGAGGTGGATTCGATCAGGCCGCCGGTGGTGGCGCGCAAGGCACCGACCTGATCCAGCACCAGTTTCTGGTTGGCCAGGGCCTGGGCGACGATGACCGCGGTACGCAGCGCGGAAATGGTGGTCGTGGTCGCCCGCTCCACGCCCTTGATGAGTTCCAGGTTGTTCTTGCGGATCATGTCCATGGCGAGGTAGCCCTGGATGGTCACCGCAAGCTGGGTCAGAATGTCCTGAACCTTCTGGCGCACGTAGAACTGCAGCTCCTCGCGGACCACACGGGCTTTCTCCGGGTCCTGCGCCTTGATCTCGGCGAGTTTCCGCTCCAGTGCGGCGTCGATCCTGCTGCCGAGATAGGCATACTGCTCCAGCTTCTCCATGATCTTCCAGGCCTGGATCTTCTCCTCCTCGATCGCGGCATTGTCCTTGCGCAGCTCGTCCTGGCCGGCGTAGAGGGCCTGGATGATGCCGTTGATATGGGCCTGAGCCGATTCGTACTGGCGGAAATAGTCGTGGATGCGGCTGCCCATCGGGATCAGCCCCAGCAGCTTGCGCGGCTCCAGCAGATTGCCCTGGCGCGCGGGGTCGAGTTCCTCCACCTTGGCGCGCAGATCCAGCAGGGCGCGGGAAATGTCCGAGCCGCTGTCGAACACCCCGGCGCTCATGGCCCGCATGGGCTTCTCCAGCAGGCGGTTGGAAATGCCAGCCGCTGCCCGGATTTCCTCGTTCCCCAGGGTGTGCGCCCCGGCCAGTCGGGCCTTGAACTCCTCGCTCTGTAGCGGGTGGCCGATGACGGCGGCGATGAAGTCCTCCACCTTCATGTCCAGTTTCGCCAGGGTCTCGGGTTCCAGCCGGACCATGCCGGCCGCCTGCGCCGCGTCGACCGGCTGGACCGGTTGCGGCGGACTGAGCGATTCGGGGGGCATCGGCTCGGAATTTGCGCTCATCGGGGCTCCATCAGGGAAGGAAACGGAAGATGCAACTGTATCACCCGATCGCCCGGACATGCGAACCGGCGTGGGCCGGCGTAGCTTGTCCACAGGTCATCCACAGGTCATCCACTGTCTGGACACAATATCATGTGATTGACGTGATCAAAAAACACCGTCTATAGTGTTCATACGCACGACCACAACCCAGGAGGTCCTGTTCATGCTTACCGAAAACGCCGCACGTCCCCTCTCCGACATTCCGCTCGATGCCACTTCGGCCGAGCTCCGCAGCCTCTCTCCCGGCGAAGTCCGGGTCATCCGCCGCAATGGCAAAGTGACGGGTTTCGATGCCGCCAAGATCAGCGTCGCCATCACCAAGGCGTTTCTCGCCGTGGAGGGAGGCAATGCGGCGGCGAGCCGGCGCATCCATGAAAGTGTGGAAGAGCTGACCGACCTGGTGGTCAGGGCACTGCTGCGGCGCCTCCCCGGCGGTGGCACCATCCACATCGAGGACATCCAGGACCAGGTCGAACTGGCACTGATGCGAGCCGGCCACCAGAAGGTCGCCCGCGCCTATGTGCTGTACCGGGAAGAGCGTGCCCGTCTGCGCGCCGAAAAACAGAATGAGGGAAAAGCGCAGGGCGGTGCAGAAGATGTGGTCCAGGTCACCCTGGAAGACGGCACCCGTAAGCCCTTGGACACCGCTCGCCTCCGCCACGTTGTGGAGGAGGCCTGCCGCGGCCTCTCGGACGTCGAACCGGAATGGATCATCGAGGAGACCCGTCGTAACCTGTTCGACGGCGTGCCCGAAAAAGAGGTTGCGCCGACCCTGGTAATGACCGCCCGCACCCGCATCGAGCAGGAATCCAACTATTCCTACGTCGCCGCCCGCCTGCTGCTGGATGCGCTGCGGCGGGAAGCTCTGAGCTTCCTCGGCCACGGCGCCGTTTCGGCCACCCAGGACGAGATGAGCGAACGCTACGGCGAATATTTCAAGGACTACGTGAAGCGCGGCGTCGAGCTGGAGCTGCTGTCGCCGGAACTCGCGCGCTTCGATCTGCAGCGGTTGGGGGAAGCGCTCAAACCGGAACGCGATCTGCAGTTCAACTACTTGGGTCTCCAGACCCTGTACGACCGGTATTTCATCCACAGCGGCGATATCCGCTTCGAATTGCCCCAGGCTTTCTTCATGCGCGTCGCCATGGGGCTGGCCATCCAGGAAGTCGACCGTGAGGAACGCGCGATCGAGTTCTATGATCTCTTGTCGTCCTTCGACTTCATGTCTTCAACACCGACGCTGTTCAACGCCGGTACACTGCGGCCGCAGCTCTCGTCCTGCTATCTGACCACGGTGCCGGATGACCTGGACGGTATCTACAGCGCCATCAAGGACAACGCCCTGCTCTCCAAGTTCGCCGGGGGCTTGGGTAACGACTGGACCCGGGTGCGGGGCATGGGGGCCCACATCAAGGGGACCAATGGCAAATCCCAGGGCGTGGTGCCCTTCCTCAAGGTCGCCAACGACACGGCGGTCGCGGTCAATCAGGGTGGAAAGCGCAAGGGCGCGGTCTGCGCCTATCTTGAAACCTGGCACATCGACATCGAGGAGTTCCTCGACCTGCGCAAGAACACCGGCGACGACCGCCGTCGTACCCACGACATGAACACCGCCAACTGGGTTCCGGACTTGTTCATGAAAAGGGTAGCGGAGGAGCGGGAGTGGACCCTATTCTCGCCGAACGACACGCCCGATCTGCACGATCTGACGGGCCAGTCCTTCGAACGGCGCTATCAGGAATACGAAGCCAAGGCCGACCGCGGCGAAATCAAGCTGTACAAGCGCCTCCCCGCCGTCCAGTTGTGGCGCAAGATGCTGTCGATGCTGTTCGAGACTGGCCACCCCTGGCTGGCTTTCAAGGACCCGTGCAATCTACGCTACACCAACCAGCATGCCGGCGTGGTGCATTCGTCCAACCTCTGCACCGAGATCACCCTGCACACCAACGACAACGAAATCGCCGTATGCAATCTGGGCTCGGTCAACCTGGCGGCGCACATCACGCCGGACGGCGCGCTGGACACGGAGAAGCTACAGCGGACCATCGCCACCGGCATGCGCATGTTGGACAACGTCATCGACATCAACTACTACAGCGTGCCGCAGGCGCGCCGCTCCAATCTGCGTCACCGTCCTGTAGGCTTGGGGATCATGGGGTTCCAGGACGCATTGTATAAGCTGCGGCTGCCCTATGCCTCGCAGGAAGCAGTGGCTTTCGCCGACCTGAGCATGGAAGCGGTTAGCTATTACGCGATCCAGGCTTCGTGCGACCTGGCCGCCGAGCGTGGCCGCTACAGCAGCTTCGACGGCTCACTGTGGAGCCGCGGCATCCTGCCGATCGATTCGATCGCCCTGCTGGAAGAGGGCCGCGGCGGCTATCTGCAGATGGACCGGAGCCAGACGCTGGACTGGAACGCCCTGCGGGAGCGGGTTCGCACGGTCGGCATGCGCAACAGCAACACCATGGCCATCGCCCCCACGGCAACCATCTCGAACATCTGCGGCGTCTCGCAGTCCATCGAGCCGACCTACCAGAACCTGTTCGTCAAATCGAACCTGTCGGGCGAATTCACCGTGGTCAACCCCTATCTGGTCCGGGACCTCAAGACCCTGGGTCTGTGGGACGCGGTCATGATCAACGACCTCAAGTATTACGACGGCAGCGTGCAGAAGATCGAACGCATCCCGGAAACCCTGAAACAGCTCTATGCCACTGCGTTCGAAATCGACGTCCGCTGGCTCATCGAGGCCGGTTCTCGCCGGCAGAAATGGCTGGATCAGGCGCAGTCACTGAACCTGTACCTGGCCGAACCCTCCGGCAAGAAGCTCGACACGCTTTACAAACTGGCCTGGGTGCGCGGTCTGAAAACCACCTATTACCTGCGTTCACTGGGGGCGACCCACGTGGAGAAAAGCACGGCCTTCGACGGCAAACTCAATGCGGTGAAGACCGATCCGATCGACGATGCGATTCCGGGTCTGCGACCGCTGGAAACCGTCTACGCCGACACCCGGCCGGCCGAACCCAAAGCCTGCCTGATCGACGATCCGACTTGCGAAGCGTGCCAGTAGCCGGAACGCTCATCCTTGTGCATCATGGACCCGGCATCCGGTAAGGCCGTCGGGTCCTGGCGGAAGGCTCCCTGAAAACAACTGAAACCATAAGAGAGGCAAGGAGAGGCAAATGAGCGAACTGACCAAACTCATTTATGCATTCGTCGGCATCATGATCGTCGGCTTTGGGATCGTGTATTTCTCCAAGGAAACCGAGCAGGACAAAGTCGGCCAGGCACTGCTGATGTCGGGCAACATGCTGAACACCTATGCTCGGGAATCCTGCACCCAGGCCGGCGAAGCCAAGGCCGGCACCCACCTTTACATGCCGAGCGAGTCGCAGAGCGACGGCAACAGCTATGTGAGCCTGACCTGGAACTACACCAACAACGGCGACCATGTGCTGACCTGCCGCTACGAACGCGACAAGGGCATCACCGAAATGACGCTCGACGGCGCTCCGGTTGGCAACGTCAGCGTGGACCGGGGGGCGGATGCGCCTTCGCGCGCTGCAGGTGCGGCCAACGGCAAGCACGACGCCGGCCACTGAGACCGTCACCTGATCCACGATAGGGAAGTGCGTCCATGAATACGACCCAGGGCGAATACACCACCACCGCCAAATGGCTGCATTGGCTCATGGCCGCGCTGATCGCGCTGGCATGGCTGATCGGCTTCTACGTCTCGGATCTGCCGAAAGGACCGGAGAAAACCGCCATCATGGCCTGGCACAAGGGGTTGGGCACGGCGGTGTTGGCACTGATAACCGTCCGGCTGGCCTGGCGATTGCTCCATCCGCCCCCGCGGCTGCCGGACACCCTGTCGCCCGGTCTGCAACGGGCAGCGCATTCGGCACACTGGACGTTGTATGGACTGATGATCGCCCAGCCCCTCAGCGGCTGGGCCGTCAGCTCCGCCAACGGCTATCCGGTGAAGCTGTTCGGCCTGATTACACTGCCCGCCCTGGTCGAAAAGAACGAGGTCCTGGCACAGACCTTCGTGGAGATCCACGAATTCCTGGGCTGGGGTCTGGCCCTGCTGGTGGTGGGTCATGTCGTCATGGCGATCAAACATCATCATGTGGACCGCAACGGCATCCTGCACCGGATGCTGCCGGGCCGCCGCCCGACCTCCGACTGAGCCGGACTTTTTCCTTATCCGTGACCTCGATACTACCTCTAAGGGAGTGACAACGATGCTGAATTGGGACGATCCTCTGGCTGGCCTGACGCCACGGTCGAATCCGCCGGCCAATACCGCCCTCACCCTGGATCTCGAAACCTTCGTCGAGCCCGCTCCGACGCCGGAGCCGCTGGCCACCGCGGCCCGGCTCGATAGCATTGTGCCTGCCACCGGCGCAACGGGCCTGGAAAACATCGAGATGGGCGCCCGCCGTATCCAGGTGGACGACAAGAGGATCATCAACTGCCGTGCCGACCTCAACCAACTGGTACCGTTCAAGTATCAATGGGCCTGGCAGAAGTACCTGGACGCCTGCGCCAACCACTGGATGCCGCAGGAAATCAACATGAACGCCGACATCGCCCTGTGGAAGAGCGCGGATGGCTTGACCCCGGACGAACGCATCATCATCAAGCGCAACCTGGGCTTCTTCTCCACAGCGGACTCTCTGGTGGCCAACAACCTGGTACTGGCCGTCTACCGCCACATCACCAACCCGGAATGCCGCCAATATCTGCTGCGTCAGGCCTTCGAGGAAGCCCTGCACACCCATGCCTATCAGTATGTGGTGGAGTCTCTGGGGCTGGACGAAGGCGAGGTGTTCAACATGTACCGCGAGGTACCGGCGGTGGCACGCAAGGCCGAGTGGGCCCTGCCCTTCACCCAGTATCTCGCCGACCCCTATTTCAAAACCGGCACGCCCGAGAACGACCAGAAACTGCTGCGCGAGCTGATCGCCTTCTACGTGATCTTCGAGGGCATCTTCTTCTACGTCGGCTTCACCCAGATCCTCTCCATGGGCCGGCGCAACAAGATGACCGGCACCGCCGAGCAGTTCCAGTACATCATGCGCGACGAGTCCATGCACATGAATTTCGGCATCGACGTCATCAACCAGATCAAGGTCGAAAATCCCCACTTGTGGACGGACGGCTTCAAGGTGGAGATGGTGCAGATGATCCGCGAGGCGGTGGACATCGAAACCCAGTATGCCTACGACACCATGCCGCGCGGCATCCTGGGGCTGAACGCGCCGATGTTCAAGGAATATCTCCAGTTCATCGCCAACCGCCGCTGCGCCCAGATCGGCCTGCCGGAGCAGTATCCCGGGGCAAGCAATCCCTTCCCCTGGATGAGCGAAGTGCTGGATCTGAAGAAGGAGAAAAACTTCTTCGAAACCCGGGTGACCGAGTACCAGACCGGTGGCACGTTGAGCTGGGACTGAACGGGCATCGAACGAGCAACGCGTCCGCCGTGATTTCCGCTCCACGCATAGGCTTCCCCCGTCTAGCCCGTGCGGGAAATCCGGCGGATTCTTCTGCCAGAGCAAGGGAACGGGCATGAATGATCCGACACGGAACCCCTACCGCTACGCCACCGTTTGGCGAGGACTGGGCTGGATCATGGTTGCCGCCGTCGTCGTTCTATCCCTCGTCCCCCAGTTACCCAAGGCTCCGTCCCTGCTGGGCTGGGACAAAGCCCAGCATTTTCTCGCTTATGCGGTGCTGACCGCATGGTTCTGCCAGGCCTATTCACGGCACTGGCGCTGGCCGGCCTTCTTCGTCGCCCTGGGAGCCCTGCTCGAGCTGCTGCAAGGCTTCACCGGCATCAGGACCACTGACCCTTTCGACATACTGGCCAACAGCATCGGGGTATCCATAGGTCTCGGTCTGAGCTTTACCCCGCTGGCATCCGGCCTGCGCCGTTTCGACGATCTCGTTTCCCGCTGCCTGGAAACGCCGTCCGAATAGCACCGCTTGCCGTGTCTGCCTTCGGAAGGCGCGGTTCCACCCCTCCCCGCCCCAAATCGAGCTGACGTTCCGCCCACGTCCGGAAGCTCTCGTTGCGCCGCTGTACCCACAGCGCCATGACCATGTAGCCGTAAGGCATCTGCGGTCCTTCCACCGCAGGGCGCAGTGCCCAGAAGCTCACGCCGGGACGGCGATGGTGGTCGGCATGCCGGGTCAGCGCAAGGAACATGAACAGACTCACGGCCGAATCGTTACGCCAGGCGAGGACTCTCCCGGGACCGGAATCTTCGGTCAAACCGTAGTGCTGGAAGTAGTTGACCGACTCCAGTGTCCGTATGGCCCCCCTCGCCTGATGCAGTAGTACCAGCATCGCCAGCGGGCCGAACAACATCGTGTAGACCCCCAGCCATCCCAGTTCGAACGCCATCCCCGCCAGAACCGCACCACGCCGAGCCGACCAAGCGATGCGCCATTGCTGGCGCAGGCCGCGCCGGTAGAATGCTTCGAAGCTCTCTCCTCTGAACGCGGTGGAGGGATCGTCGGCGCTTCCCAGGCGGGCGTGGTGCCCCAGCTTATGTGCCAGGTAGAAGTGATCGTAGCCCAAGGTAGCCAGCAACAGCCGTCCCAGATGGCGCTGTCCGGCCGAGCGGCGGTGGATCAACTCATGCGCGGGGCAAATGCCGGCGGAAACGAAGTCCGCCGAGACCATCGTCCGGACCACCAGCAGATCGGCCAGACTCGCCCCGACTTCCGCCATGCCGCTCCAGCCCAGTTGGGAAACCATCCGCCCCAAAGCGAACAGATTCAACAGTTGCAGAACCGACAGCAGATACAGCAGAGCATCAAACAAGGAAGCCGGAACCGGTTCCGGCACGACCCGGGTCTCCGCCGGCCCGAAATATTCGGCCAGCAGCAGGAGCAGCATGGGCAGGGTCCACAGCAATGCCACCAGCGGACGGTGGGGGCCACTGGCAAGGAATCCGAGCACCGTCAGAGGAAACACCAGACTGAGGCTGTAGCCGGTCCACCACGGCAGCGGCCGAATGGCCCCCAACCGGGTTTTCGATAGAATGCTCATGAGCTTTGCGGAACCTCACGATGCGGCCATCCAAAGCGCGAACCTATTATCTCGGCCTCTGCCTGACCTATCACGATCCGGCCCTGGCGATCGTCGGCCCCGATGGCGGCGTCCTGTTCGCCGAAGCCGCCGAACGGCGGCTCCAAAGCAAGCGGGCCCTGAATACTCCGCCCGATGACCCGTTCCACTTGCCCCTGCTGCTGCAGGAGCATTGCGCCGATGCCCGCGAGTTCGTCGTCGCCAGCAACTGGCGGGCCACCCGCCCCCTGCATGAGCACCTTGCGCACTGGCTGGGCTGGCTGTCCCCCCGCGGCATCCTCACCAATGCCGGCCGGCGGGTGCATACCTGGCTGGAACCTTACCAGATCTACCACATGCAGGCCGCCCAGCATCACGCCCTCAAGAGCCGTCTGCTCAATCTGGCGCGGACCCTGCGCCGTGATTTCCCCGGCATTCCGGTCCGCATTCGCGGCTACGACCACCACCTCTGCCATGCCGCCCTGGCCTGCTATGCCAGCCCCTTCGACACCGCCGCCTGTGCCGTGATCGATTCCTATGGCGAAACCGGTTCGATGGCCTTCTTCGATTACCGCGACGGCAGACTGCGCCCGATCGCCCGGCAGCGGGGACCGCAGAGTCTCGGATTCTACTATATGAAGCTCACCGAGCTGTGCGGATTCGACTGGACGGGCGGCGAGGAATGGAAGGTCATGGGGCTGGCTGCCTACGGCCACAACGATCCTGAAATCCTGGCATGCCTGCATGACATGATGACCGTGGATGGCTTGGAACTCCTGACGCGGTACCCGGTCTTTTTCGACCGCCTGCGCCGACTGGAGGCCCGGCGACGCCGTCCCGGCCAAGCGGCGGAGGCCGTGGCCAACCTGGCTCACAGCGGTCAGCGTTATTTCAGCGATACCGTTCATCGCCTGCTCAGCCATCTGCATGACCGCCTCGGCTCGCCGCATCTCGCCCTGGCCGGCGGCTGCGCCCTCAATTCGGTCTGCAATGGCAGGATTCTGGAGTCGACACCCTTTCAGGCACTCTACGTGCCGCCGGCCCCGGCCGACGACGGCACCGCCCTCGGCGCCGCCTGGCTGGCGTACCGGGAAGATCATCCCGGTGAGGTCTTCGCAGCCGGCCGACTGTCACCGTATCTCGGCAGTGCGGTCCCGGCGATGGACGCCGAGCGTTTCGCCCATTACGCCGGCCTACCGGTACGGCACCTTCCCGGTGAGCTCCTCATCGACGCCGCCGCGGAGCTGTTGGTCCGAGGCAAGATTCTCGGTTGGGTGCAGGGAAGAGCCGAGTTCGGTCCCCGCGCCCTGGGCAACCGTTCCATCCTGGCCGATCCCCGCCGCGGGGAGACGGGGGAACGGATCAACCGCGAAGTGAAATTCCGCGAGCGCTTCCGTCCCTACGCCCCGGCCGTCCTGCACGAACATGGCCCGAACTGGTTTCTGTCTTATCAGGAATCACCCTACATGGAGCGCACCCTGCGTTTCCGGCCGGAGGTGCGCGAGAGCGTTCCGGCGGTGGTCCATGTGGATGGAACCGGACGGCTGCAGACCGTGAATCCGGAATGGAACCCGCGCTTCCACGACCTGCTCGCTCGCTTCCACCGCCAAAGCGGCGTCCCGCTGCTGCTCAACACCAGTTTCAACGTCATGGGTAAACCCATCGTGCACGGCCTGGAGGACGCATTCGGCGTATTCCTGGGGTCTGGAATGGACGCCCTGGCGATCGGCGATTACCTCTTCATCAAACCGGAGACACCGCCGTGACCTGTATGCGTAGCCTGTGCCGGACCCTGCTGCACGGCCCCGCCGATGCCGGATCACTGAGGACGGCCGAGACGTTTTTCCAGTCCGTGCTGGCCGGCCGGAACGGACCGGTTCCGGATTTCGGGCACCCCTGGCGGGCACCGGCGTTACCTCCGCCGGACGATCCGACCGAACGCCGCAACATTCTTCTCGCGCTGGCACCGGTCATGCTGCTGGACCAGATCTGCCTGGCCCGTGCGGCACGGCCCGCCACCGCCCACCGTCCGGCCGAGTGCCATTTGTTCGATCTGTATTGCCGCAGCATCGGCCTGGATGATCCCGCGGTCTCGGCTCCCATCCGATTTCGGGCTCGACTCGCCCTGGCCGGGGTGGCCGCGCCTTCCTTGAACGATCCCGGTTTTTTCCAAACTCCGGGCATTCCCGATTTCGCCTGGAACCTGCCCGCCGTCCAGCTCTGCCTGTTCCACCGGCCGCGCCGCTACTTTCCCGAGCTGCTGGGCTGGACCCTTGCGCACAATCTGCGGGAACCCGCCTGGTGGGACGGATCGGAAAGCGCCGACCCAAATGACATGGCCCGAAACCGCGCCTTGGCCCATGCGGCGCTGGAGGCTTTCGGCGCAAGGGACGAAGAGCGCATCCGTGCCGGCTGGGACCTTTATCGCCGACTATTCGCCGAACTGTTGAATCAGGCTGCCGCCACGGCTGACCGGAAGCTTCCGGCCGACGAGGCGCTGGCCCTGATCATCGAGGCCAGGCGCAGCCATGCCGTCGGCCATCATGGAAGAATCCTGCTGGACGGACGCAGCCTCGATGAATGGCTGACGGACCCCGATCCGGGCCCGCTGCTCCGGGCCCTGCGCGAATCGGCTTGGGTGGACCGGACCTGTCCCCCGTCCAGCCGCCTGATCCGGGCCATGGACTTTGGTGGGCCGATGTTCGGCGTATTCAGCCGCGCCGAGCAACGGATCTGCCTGGACTGGATCCAAGACGACAAGCACCCGCTACCGCTTGCCCCGCAAGCTCCGCCATTCGTGCCACGCCCCGCCGAGACCGCTCCTCCCCGGGGACATGGCCTCAGATCGAAACGCGCGCTTTACACCGCCTTGCTGGGCGCCGAATCGACCCCGGACCTTCCGGGACGGGCCGCAGGCACGGTGAGCAGGGTACTCCGGCTGACCCGTCTCATACTGCCTCTGCAGCGCGGGCACCGGCGCTTCTTCCCCTATACCGAATCCGGTTTCCAAGACCGGATCGAGGCCATCCATGCCCACGAAATCGGACGCTATCGGCCGTCAGACCAGCCCCCCCAAATCGGCGAGGCGTTCTGCCGCTGGGTCATCCTCCAATTGGCCCCGACGATCCTGGTGGACGGCTGCTGGCTGGCCGGAATCGGCACGGCGGCGGAATGCCTGGATACCGCCGGCCGCCACCTCCTCAAGATATACGCCGACGAATTGGGCAACGGCCGGCCCGAACGCAACCATCCCAACGTCTACCGCTACCTGCTTGGCCGGCTCGGCATCGAGCTGCCGCCATTTGACAGCGAGGCATTCGCCAGCGATCCGCGCTTTCTCGATGATGCCTTCGACCTTCCCGTCTATCTCCTCGCCGTCGGGCAACACCCCCAACGCTGGTTTCCCGAGCTGCTGGGGCTCAACCTCGCCATCGAACTCAGCGGCCTGGGCGCCGGCTACATGCGAATGATCGACCTGCTGCGCAGCCACGGCATCGATTCCGCCATCGTTCAACTGCACCTCAGCATCGACAATCTCGCCTCCGGCCATGCCGCCCTGGCCCGGGAAGCCATCATGATCTACCTGGACGAAATGGAACGGAAAGGCGGACGGAAGGTTTCGTGCCAGCTCTGGAAGCGGATCTGGACCGGCTATCTTTCACTCTACACCGCCGCATCGCGCCTGGCTTGGCGGCTCCACCGTCGGTCGGCCCGGAGCGGAAACTGAAAAGAATACTTGACCGTGAGCCTCGAGATGCCTGATGAGTCGATCGAACCGCGCCGGCTTTCTCGGAGGCTCTCACATTTGAGAGTAGGAAGCCTTGAAGAAAGCGATGAAATTCCCTCCCCACGAAGTCAGGGAGCGGGAGCATCAGGGGAGGCATGAATCGCGCCTGGCGGCGATCCGCTCCATTGCCACGAAGACCGGTCGTACGGAGAAGACGCTGCGGCGCTGGATATGGCAGTCGGAGAAGGACGACGGCCAACGCGAGGGGACGACGTTTGACCGCAGCCTGTCCGATTCCGCCATCGCCGCGTGACTCAAAGCAAACAGCCTCCGGAAAACACGGGGCGGTTCAGCGACGTAAGACTCGAAAAAACTGTGGTGGTTCTCCGGCCGGTAGCGCCCGTTGCGCTACCGGCCGGACCTGGAGACATCGGGACGGGTGTCCCGAGTACGGCCGACTATTTCTTGGGCGGGGCCGTGGGAGCGGAAGTCCCGGCCGGCACTGCCGCCGGCTCGGCCGCGCCGGACTCCTTACCCTCCAACGAGCCAGCCGGAGCCGCTGCAGGGGAAGCCTCGGGCGTCGGCGTCGGCGTCGCAAAGCGCTCGACCTTTGCTTTCGCCATCAGATCATCGATGTACTGATGCAGTTTCTGCGTCTGCAACATGGACTTGATCTGCTCCTTGACGGCATCGAACGCCGGCGGAGCGGACTCGCGCGACTCCTCGCGCTGGATCACGTGCCAGCCGAACTGCGTCTGAACGGGCACCTGGGTGATCTCGCCGTTTTTCAGCTTCTCGACCGCCTCGGAGAAGGGTTGAACCATCTGCTGAGGACTGAACCAGCCCAGTTCGCCACCTTCGTTGTTGGAGCCCGGGTCCTTCGAAAATTTCTTGGCGAGGTCTTCAAACTTCGCACCTTTGCCGAGCTTGGCGATGATATCCTTCGCCACGTCTTCCTTGTCGACCAGGATGTGGCGGGCCCGGTATTCGGCGCGCTGCATGGCGCCAATGCGGCTGTCGTACTCCTTCTGGAGCTCCTCATCGGAGATGGTGAGGTTTTTCATGAAGTCCTCGGCAGCGATCTGCGAGAGAATCACCCTTTCGGCGTTGTCGATCCGCGCCTGGTATTCCGGATTCTTGGTCAATTGCTTGGCCACCGCATCCTGCCGCAGCAGTTCGCGCTTGACCAGCTCGTCCACGATTTTTTCCTCCGAAACCTCGCCGCTGCGACGCTGGGCGAGCTCCGATTTGATCGCGCCGACTTCGGCCTTGGTGATGGCCGTGCCGTTGACGACGGCCACCGAGTTCTCCGGCGTCGCTGTGATGCCGGCCTTGGCCGCAGACGCCTGGGACTTCGGCGTTTCGGGAGCGGGCTGATTACAACCGGTCAAGGCGACCGCCAAGATCGCTGCGCCGCTGGCGAGAGTCTTTTTCATCAAAGATTTCCTGTTGTTGGATGTTCAGAAGGAGTCAGGGCTTTCATGCTGAAGGCATGAATTTCGTTGTGCATCATGTCGCCCAGCGCCGAATACACCATCTGGTGACGTTGCACCAGAGATTTCCCGTCGAAAGCGGCTGACACGATCGTGGCATGGAAATGTCCACCGCCCGCCATCGCCCCCGCATGACCGGCATGGGATGCGCTTTCGTCGATGATTTCCAGATGCAGGGGCGCCAGTGCCCCCTGAAGGCGTTCGCGAATCTGTTCGACCCGGCTGCTCATTTCGGGTATACCTGCCGAAAGGGTTTGACCACCACGCGGGCATAGACGCCAGCGCGACCGTAAGGATCTTCGTCTGCCCAGCGTTGCGCGTCTTCCAGGCTCGGAAATTCCGCGACGATCAGGCTGCCGGTGAACCCGGCCTCACCCGGATCCTCGCAGTCGATCGCAGGGTGCGGCCCCGCCAGCACCAGCCGGCCTTCGTCCTGCAACCGGTCGAGCCGCTGCAGATGAGCCGGGCGGGCCCCCTTCCGCATCTCGAGACTGCCGGGGCGATCTTCGCAAAGTATGGCATACAGCACTTCTCACTCCTCGGTCTTGGCATCGGGAACATGGCGCGCCAGGAAGATCGATTGGGCCACGACGAACACCAGGGTCAAGCCCACCATGCCGAACAACTTGAAGTTAACCCAGGTCTCGGTGTCGAAACTATAGACGACGAACAGGTTGGCTGCGCCCACGGTCAGGAAGAACAGAACCCAGGCCAGATTGAGCCGCTGCCAGATTTCCTTGGGCAGGTCGATCTGCTGCCCCATGATCCGTTCGATCAAGGTGCGCTCGCCGACGAAACGGCTGAGCAGGAAGCCCAGACCGAATGCCCAGTTGAGCACGGTCGGCTTCCATTTGATGAACAGCTCATCCCGGAACACCAGGGTGGCTCCGCCGAACACGACGATCAGACCCAGCGTCACGAGGTGCATCGGTTCAACCTTGCGTGTCCGGTACCAAGCGACGCCAACCTGCAACAAGGTCGCTGCGATGGCCACCGCCGTGGCGATGAAGATGCCCTGAAACTTGTAGGCGACAAAAAACAGGACGATGGGAAGAAAATCGGACAACAGTTTCATCGGTACTCGAGCATTTGGGAAGACGCCGGAACCAGTCCTTGCCTTCCGGCGCGGCCGTCTGCGGTATCGGACGGCATCGCAGTCGCCAAACAGAGGCAGTCACGGAGGCCCATAGTTTACACGTCCCGGTGGCGGTGGGCATTATGATCTTCATTTCATCCGGCTTCACGCTTCCCTACACTTTGTTTCATGGACCCAAAGCAACGCACAGAAATCGAAGCGCGGGCGTTCCGCCGCCTCATCGCCCATCTTCGAACCCATACCGAAGTCCAGAACATCGATCTCATGATCACGGGAGACTTCTGCCGCAACTGCCTGGCGAAATGGTACAAGGCGGCGGCGGACGAGATCGGCGCGGAACTGGCATATGCCGACGCACTTGCCGCCGTCTATGGCATGCCTTACGACGAATGGAAAACCCGCTTCCAAACCGAGGCGACGCCCGAACAACTACGGCAATATGAGGAAAAACAGAAGCGCAGACGGCCCCCATCGGCCTAGCCTGCGGGTTTGTGTTCGATCAGTTCGATCCGGTAGCCGTCGGGGTCGGCAACGAACGCGATGACCGTGGTTCCATGCTTCATGGGGCCGGGCTCCCTCACGATCTCGCCCCCTAATGCCCGGATCCGCTCCACGGCCGCATGGATGTCATCCACCCCCAGTGCGATATGACCGAAGCCGGTACCCAGCTCATACTTGCTCACGCCCCAGTTGTAGGTCAGTTCAATCACCGCATCGTGCGCCTCGTCACCGTAGCCCACGAACGCCAAAGTAAATTCGCCGTCCGGAAATTCCATCTGCCGCAGCAGTCGCATGCCCAGAACTTCGGTGTAAAACCAGAGGGACTTCTGAAGATCCCCGACTCGCAGCATGGTATGCAAAATACGCATGGTCTCGTGCTCCTTTTTGCTCGTAGATCGCCATCATGGCCGGCAAGCACAGCCGGCACGGAAGATGATAGCGCGGAGCGAAAGGAAAAACGTCGGATTCCCCCGCGCCGCAGAGCGGCCGCCGCGAACAAGAGCTGACAGTCGGAAAAATCTCGGATAGAATGCGCTCCTTCAACGGAGAGATGTCCGAGTGGTTTAAGGAGCACGCCTGGAAAGTGTGTATACGGTGATACCGTATCGAGGGTTCGAATCCCTCTCTCTCCGCCATCCGTCTGTTCCAGACAGTCCCCCGGCCCGCAGCTGTGCGGGCTTTTTCGTCGAGCTTTCCAACCGAGCGCCTTTCATTCCTAGGCAGTGTATCTTGCCGTTCCCCCTCCAATGCCGGTGAGGAGACCAGCCAGATACACCGCTCGGCCCCATCCGCTACCGCTTCACCCCGTTGGAGATGCCGCCCGTACCGAAGGTGTTGCTCCATTGCCCCACGAACGCCAGCTTGTTCCTGGCAAGCTGCAGGTCAAACGTCGAACTGCCACCGCTGAAATCCATCTGCAGGGACGCACTGCAGTTCTTGTCCACGCTGGCCGTTCCAGTCACATCGAATTCCATGTGATGCCCCATCACACAATGGCCGGTAAATGCGCCTCGAGCGACGTTGATTTCGCATCGTCCGGTATGTTGTTCGGCGAGATTGGACTGGTACATGATCCATGTGCCGTTGAGGTCCGGGGTCTTGCATCCGGCCTGCAGTTGCGCGCTGAACAGGGCAACAGGGAAAGCAGCAAGCAGCAGTTTTTTCATCTTCGTGATGCCTCGTCTTGTTCTTGTCGGGTTCGACCGCCTCGATGAGAGGCGAAATTTCCTTCACGCGATGTCGCGTGGGCATACCGCAAGCAGCTATCATGCCCTGGTCGTCGCCCGGCCTCCCGTCCGATTTGACAGCGGAAATGAAGCAAGCGGGTCCCGTCCCGCTTCACGAAATGAGGCATATGCCGCAGTTGATGGGTTGGTTCGCGCACGACCGGCACTCCAGAAACGACGAAACTCGAGGTGGAACATTGGCCAGCGGGTGATAAGCTTGGTCTCGATAACGTGGTGTTCGGCCTGCAGCGCGACATCCGGCCGACTTTGATGTGCTTCCGGCACGGCTGCGTCGTGCGGTCTCGTAGCGGGACCGCCGATGTCACCGTCGTCCCGGAATGAACTGCGGACGGGAGGAGATACGCGGCCATGGCTCCGATCACGGCATTGAAATCCTCGCTGGGTTACCTGCCCCATGGCTATTGCTACGCATGGGTTCCGGAACTGCTCTGGCTGCACGTGATCTCCGATCTGGTCATCGCGGCCGCTTACTGCGCGATCTCCATCGCGCTCCTCTATTTCGCGAAACGGCGGCGGGACGTGGTTTTCCGCAGCGTGTTCCTCCTGTTCGGCCTATTCATCCTGGCATGCGCCGGTACGCACTTCATGGGAGCCTGGACGGTCTGGTACCCCGCCTACTGGACGGACGGTGCCATCAAGGTCATCACTGCGGCGGTCTCCTTCGGCACCGCGATTCTGGTCTGGCCGCTGATACCCCGAGCCCTGGAAATTCCGTCTCCCAGACAATTGCTCGAACTTAATCAGCATTTGGCGAGCGAGGTGAGCGAGCGAAAACAGGCGGAACAACGCCTGCGCATGCTCATCGACGCAGAGCCCGAATGCGTCAAAACGGTGGGCGCCGACGGCACCCTCCTCGATATGAACCGAGCAGGTCTTCAGATGATCGAGGCCGAATCGATCGAAGAGGTGCGGGGAAAGCCCATCACATCGCTCGTCGCTCCCCAGGACGTCGAACGGTTCAAGGCTTTCAACCAGCGGGTGCTGGCAGGCGAAAGCGGCATACTGGAATTCCAAATCATCGGCCTCAAGGGCGGCAGACGCTGGCTGGAAAGCCATGCAGTGCCTTTCGCCAGCCGCCCCGGCGCCCCCGATGCAGTACTGGCGGTCACGCGTGACGTCACCGAACGTAAACTGGCGGAAGAAGCCGTCCGGTTGGCGGCGACGGCTTTCGAGACCAGCGAAGCCATCATGATCACCGATGCTGCCGGTATCGTACAGCGGGTCAACTCGGGCTATTCCGCGATCACCGGTTACACCTCCGATGAAATCGTGGGCACGCCTTCGGAGTTTCTTCACCCTGGCGGAGAGGAAGGCAAAACTTCCCCACGGGCGATCCTCGAAGCCTTGAAAGGGACAGACTGCTGGAAGGGCGAACTGACCGCCCGGCGCAAGAATGGCGACGTCTGTCCGGTATGGCTTTCCATCAAGGCGGTACGTAACGACGAGCAGATCCTCACCCATTATGTCGTGACCTTCGTTGACATCAGCGAGCGCAAGCGGGCGCAGCAGGAAATCGAGCAGTTGGCCTATTTCGATCCTCTGACCGGCCTGCCGAACCGCCGCTTGTTTCTCGAACGGCTGAATCAGGCCATTGGCGAAAGCTGTGTCAACGGATCCCGCTGCTCACTGCTGTTCGTCGATCTCGACCGGTTCAAGCATCTCAACGATGCACGCGGCCACACGGTGGGTGACCAACTGCTGCGCAAAGTCGCCGAGCGCCTGTCCGAGGGTGTCGGCCGGGGCGGCATGGTCGCCCGGCTGGGCGGCGACGAATTCGTGATCCTGCTGAATGGCCTGGATGAAGAATTCGAATCCGCCTGCCGACGTACCATGGATGTTGCGGAAAATCTCCGGGTGATACTGCAACGGCCCTTCGTCCTCTCCAGCGGCCAGCACTACGTCACCGCGAGCATCGGTACCGCCATTTATCCGTTCGATACGGACTCGGCAGACGATCTGCTGAAAGCGGCGGACATGGCCATGTACGAGGCCAAAGCCTCAGGACGCAACACGGTGAGGGCTTATGCATCGACCATGCAGGCCGCGGCCGAGACCCGTCTGACCCTGGAAAGGGACATGCATGCAGCGCTGGAACGCAGGGAGTTCCGCCTCTATCTGCAGTCCCAGGTCGATGGGAACGGCAGAATCGTGGGCGCGGAAGCACTGCTGCGCTGGCAGCACCCGACCGAGGGAATACTGTTGCCTGACAAGTTCATCGCCCTGGCCGAAGAAACCGGACTGATTCTGCCGATCGGGGAGTGGGTCTTCGAACAGGTCTGCCACGAAAACGTGCGTCTGTCACAGGCGGGACACCGGTTGAGCCTGTCCGTGAACATCAGCCCCCGCCGCTTCCAGCAAGCTGATTTCCTCGACCACGTCCAGCGGATTCTGAAACGAACCGGTGCCAATCCTCATGATCTGATCTTCGAAATCACGGAAGGTCTGCTGGTTTCGGACTTCGACGACGCCATCGCGAAAATGAGCTTCCTGGAAAGGCTGGGCATCCGGTTTTCGGTGGACGACTTCGGTACCGGTTACTCTTCGCTGGCTTATCTGAAACGCCTGCCGCTCAGTGAACTGAAGATCGCGCAGACCTTTGTCAATGACTTGCCGGATGACCCCAGCGATGTCGCGCTGGTCCAGACCATCCTGTCGATGGCCTACCATTTGAACCTGGAGACCGTGGCCGAAGGTGTCGAAACCCGCGCCCAGCTCGAATTTCTGAAGGCCAGGGGCTGCACGCGCTTTCAAGGATACTATTTCAGCCCGCCGCTTCCGGCCACGGAATTCTTCGAGAAGCTCGCGTGATACCGAACCGCTGGACTGCCATCAATCCGTCGGCCGCATCAACGGGGTCTCGACGCTGATCTCGCTCTCGCATCTCGGGCAGGCATACCAGGTTTCGGCGTCTGATCCCCAGGCATAAGCACCGTTCCCGTCCTGCTCCATCGGCACGAGTTCCCGACCCCGCCCGCGCCAGCCGCATTCCGGACACAGGTACATGGATCGCTCCATTTCGTCCAGGAAACGCTGAAACGCAACGAAGCTGATCTTGTTCATCGACATGCGGGCGGAACTGATGTGAAAGCGGATCCCTGCCGCTTTGTCGTCGCAATCCTTGGTGATGCGTCTGGCCATGGCGATTCCCCGTTCTTGTTGTTTGTGGACTGGTGCGGGTAACCCGGTTACCTGTGTCAAACAACTTACTCCTTCCTGGATCGACGGGTCAAATCCCACACCCACCGACCGTCCATGATCAGCGAAACAGGCCGGTTACCGACGATGGTGATACCAAGACATGAAGGATCACGGACGACAGCAGGCCGGCAGCCACGTCGTCGAGCATGACGCCCCAGCCGCCCGCCGTTCCACGGTCGATGGCCCGGATGGGCCAGGGTTTGACGATGTCGAAGAACCGGAAGAGGATGAAGCCCAGCAGCACGTTCTGCCAAGAGGTCGGGAGGCCCCACATCGTCACGAGGAAACCGACTATCTCATCCCATACGATCGCGGGATGGTCGATCTCTCCCAGCGCGCGGCCACAGCGCCCGCAGGCAACCACGCCCAGCCCCAGCGAAACGACGACGACGGTCGAATAGACCACCGGACCGGTGCCGACGAGCAGAAGATATGGCGGAATTGCCACCAGGGTCCCCAAGGTGCCAGGCGCCCAGGGAGACAGCCCGGCCCCGAAGCCAACGGCGATCGCAGTCCAGGGACTATGGAATGCCTGGCGGAAACCGACGCGACGGCCCCTCATCTTCGCGCCTCCCCGGAAACGAAGTGCAGATACCCAGAGCGTGACAGCTCGACCGGACGGCCGCGCCGCCGGATGATCAGACCCGATCCGGTACGGATCGTCCCGATGCGCCTCACCGGGGTGGCGGTTGCATCGGCGGCAGACGCGATCGCCTGGGCATAGGCGGGGGACGCGGTGAAACACAGTTCGTAGTCGTCACCGGCGACCAACGGCATCTGCCAGTCGCCGGAGTCGGCCACGTAACGGCCGACGCCTGCCGACAACGGCAGAGACTCCCAGTCCACCTCGGCGCCAACGGAACTTTGCTCGAGGATGTGCCCGAGGTCTGCCGCCAGACCATCCGAGACATCGATGCCGGCGCTGGCAAATTCTCCGAGGCGTATGCCGAAGTCGGTCCGGGGCTGGGGGGCTTCCAGCCGATCCAGCGCCTCCTCGTCCGGGACAAGATAGGCCCCCTGCCTGATCCTCAGCCCCAGACCGGCGAGGCCGATGCTGCCGGTGAGATAAATGGCATCTCCGGGTTTGGCACCCGCACGCTTTACTCCAGGCCTGCCGTCCACGGTTCCCAGGGCGTGGACCGTGATGGCCAGCGGCCCCCGCGTGGTGTCCCCCCCGATCAGCTGTACCCTGTGGCGCTCGGCGAGGCGGAAGAAGCCTTGCGCAAAAGCCGCGATCCATTCGGGATCGTTTTCCGGCAGGGTCAAGGCCAGCAAAGCCCATCTCGGTCTGGCTCCCATGGCGGCCAGGTCGCTGAGATTGACCGCGAGCGCCTTATGGCCGAGCCTTGTCGGATCGGTATCGGAAAAAAAATGGATGCCCGCGACCAGTGTGTCGGTGGTCAGGGCTAACCGCGCAGCTGCCGTGAAGTTCAGGACCGCGCAGTCGTCGCCGATGCCGATCTCGGTGTTCACGTCCGCTACCCGCTGTCTGGAAAAAAAGCGCCGGATGATCTCGAATTCACCCGGCCGTTGCATGGAACCGGGCAAGTTCACCCCCGTCGGCGGGCCGCCATTTCGACCGCCCGGCATTCGTGTGCCACCCGGTCGAGGATGCCGTTCACATAACGATAGCTCTGGGCAGCGCCGAATTCCTTGGCCAGATTGATGGCCTCGTTCAGAATCACCCGGTACGGCGTCTCCGGCCGGCGCATGAATTCGTAGCAACCGATGCGAAGGATCGCTCGCTCCACCGGATCGACTTCATCGATGGGACGATCGAGATATTTCGCCAGCGCGGCATCCAGCAGGGCCAGATTGTTCGCCACGCCATGGAGGAGCTCCTTGAAATAGCCGACCTGGACGTCGGGCACCTGACATTGACTGGCCCGCTGCTCCAGCGTCACATCCTCTTCCTCGTCCGTCCCTTGGGAACGGCCAAACTTCTCCAGCAACTCCTCGAGTTGTTCCCGTTCGGGCGGACTCAGTTCAAAACCCTCGGCATGGCGCCGGTACAACGACTTGGCTAGCTGCAACTCCTCGACGAACTGACGTTCGATGTCCGGCAGGCTGTCCCGCGCCAGTTGCCACTGGTAGACGGCCTGCACGGCGGCACGGCGCGCCAGTGTCCGCGCCAGACTCATTCGGCCCCCAACTGCCGCAGCAGATTGACCATTTCGATCGCGGACAACGCCGCTTCGGCGCCCTTGTTGCCGGCTTTGGTCCCGGCCCGTTCGACTGCCTGCTCGATGGTGTCTACGGTGAGCACGCCGAAGGCGACTGGCAGACCGTGCTGCAGCGAAACGCCCGCCAGGCCTTTCACGCATTCGCCGGCGACGTAATCGAAATGCGGGGTCGCGCCTCTGATCACCGCACCCAGCGCGATGATCGCATCGAAACGCCCGGAATCGGCGATCTTCTTGACGGCCAGTGGCAGCTCATAGGCACCCGGTGTCTTGGCGATGCAAATGTCCTCCCTGCTGGCGCCGTGGCGGATCAGGGCATCGACCGCGCCGCTGACCAGGTGGTCCACGATGAAACTGTTGAAGCGCGAAGCGGCGATGCACACACGCAGCCCGGCGGCATTCATGCCACCTTCGAAAATCTTGATATGAGCCATATCGGTTCCCGATCAGTCGGTTGTCACGTAGTCCACGACTTCCAGCCCGTAGCCGGAAAGCCCCAAATATTTCTTGTGCGCGCCCAGTACCCGCAGTTTGCGCACGCCCAGGTCGGCGAGAATCTGCGCCCCGGTTCCGGTCGTGCGCCAGTCCACGCCCGGGTCCTCGCGCTGGCCGATGTCCACACCGTGGTCCTCCATCTGGTACTGATGTATGCGCTCCACCAAGCAACGATCGTCTTCCTCGTTGCGGATCACGACGAGCACGCCACGCCCCTCGTCGGCGATCCGCTTCATCGCCGCGCGCAGGGAGATACCGATGTCGCCGCGCCTCACCCCGAACAAATCGGTCAGCAGATTGCGGCCATGGACCCTTACCAGCACCGGCTCGCCGCCGGCGACGTCGCCCAGCGTCAGGGCGAGATGCAGTTTGTTGTCCAGACGGTCCTGATAGGCGTGGAGGCGGAAGCGACCGTGTTCGGTCGGGAAATCGCATTCGCAGATGCGTTCCACGGTCTGCTCGTTCTGCATCCGGTAATGGATCAGGTCGGCGATGGTGCCGATCTTGAGGCCATGGACGGCCGCAAACTTTTCCAGGTCGGCACGCCGCGCCATCGAACCGTCCTCGTTGAGGATTTCGACGATGACAGCCGCCGGTACCAGGCCGGCCAGGCGCGCCAGGTCGCAGCCCGCCTCCGTGTGTCCGGCACGGTTGAGCACCCCGCCGGGTTGCGCCATGAGCGGAAAGATATGGCCCGGCTGGACCAGATCGTCGGGCCTGGCGTCCGGAGCGACGGCGCACTGGATGGTACGCGCCCGGTCGCTGGCCGAAATACCCGTGGTGACACCGGTGGCGGCTTCGATCGACACCGTGAAATTGGTCGAATGCGGCGTCCGGTTCTCATTCACCATCAAGGGCAGCCGCAACTGCTGGCAGCGCTCACGAGTCAGTGTCAGACAGATCAGACCCCGGCCATAACGCGCCATGAAGTTGATGTCCTCCGGCCGCACATGCCCCGCCGCCATGACGAGATCGCCTTCGTTTTCCCGGTCCTCATCGTCCATGATGACGACCATCCTGCCTTGGCGGATGTCTTCTATGATTTCTTCGATCGTATTCAGCGTCATTCCGGGATGAATCCATGACCGCGCAGCCATTCGCGCGTGAGTGAACCGGCGGGCCGCGCCGCGTCCCCGCCTTGAATCAAGCGCTCCAGGTACCGGGCCAACAGGTCGACTTCAAGATTGACGCGTCGGCCAGCCTGGGCGTCCTTCAGCGTCGTTACCGCCAGCGTATGGGGAACGACGTTGACGTCGAACACGCTGCCGTCGACGCGATTGACCGTCAGACTGATTCCGTCGATGCAGATCGACCCCTTTTCGGCGATGTATTTCGCCAGGTGCGCAGGCGCATCGAGCTGGAATCTGACCGACCGTCCATCCTCGTCCCGTGCCATGATGGTACCGATGCCGTCGACATGGCCGCTGACGATGTGTCCACCCAGGCGGCTGCCCGGTGTCAGTGCCAGCTCCAGGTTGAGCGCAGTCCCGGTCCGGAGCTCCCCGAGCGTGGTACGTGACAGGGTCTCGCGGGAGACGTCGGCGCGGAAACCGCCCTCGCCGAACCCGACTACCGTCAAGCAGACGCCATTGACCGCGATGCTGTCGCCAAGCCTCACATCGCTCATGGCCAACTTGCCGGCGGCGACGGTCAGGCGGTAATCGCCGCCGCGGGGCTCCTTGCGCTGTAACTGCCCCATGGCCTGTATTATGCCTGTAAACATGGTTTCAGGGTTCCCCGGAACTCACCACCCGTTTCAGCCGCTCGACCGCAGGATCAGCCGCATGTCACTGCCGACCCGCCGCGCATCCACGATCGCCAGTTCCGGACGGTCCGCCATCCCGGCCAGACCGGGCAGACGGAACAGCCCACGCGCTTCGTCTCCCAAGACACAAGGAGCGAGATAGACGACCCACTCATCGACCACGCCGGCCGACAGCAGCGCTCCGTTCAGGCTAGCACCGGCTTCGAAAAGCACCTCGTTGAACTCCAGCCGTCCCAGCAGCCGCACGACGGCTGCCACGTCCGGCCTTCCCGCGCCATCGGGCTCGACCTCCAGCACTTCGGCGCCGACATCGAGCAGTGCTTGCCGCGCCCGGGGATCGCTCGCCGTGGTCAGCACCAGCGTACGTCCGGGCTGCTGGAAAACCCGTGCGTTCGGCGGTGACTGCAGACGGCTGTCCAGAATCACCCGTGCCGGCTGCTCCAGCTCGGTCGCATCATTCGGCCGGGCGGTGAGAAAAGGATCGTCGGCTCGCAAGGTGCCGATCCCTGTCACGATAACCGAGCTGCGCGCCCTCAGGCGATGGACGTCGCGCCGAGCCGCATCTCCGGTGATCCATTTGCTGTCACCGGACGCCAGGGCGGTACGCCCGTCGAGGCTCATGGCCAGCTTGCTCCGGACAAACGGCAAACCCGAACGCATCCGCTTGACGAAGCCCTGATTCAAGCGCTCCGCCTCCCGCGCCAGCAAACCGCAGGACACTTCGATGCCCGCCCGCCGCAACCGTTCGAGACCTTGCCCGGCCACCCGTGGATTGGGATCCTGCATGGCTGCCACCACCCGATGCACCCCCGCCTCGATCAGGGCATCGGCGCAGGGCGGTGTGCGGCCATGATGCGAACAAGGCTCCAGCGTCACATAGACCGTGGCCCCTGCCGCCCGCCCCCGGGCATCCCGCAGCGCCGCGATCTCGGCATGGGGGCCGCCGGCCCGCTGGTGCCAGCCCGCGCCGACCACTTCGTTTCCTTGCACCACGACGGAACCCACCCGGGGGTTGGGGTCGGTCGTATACATACCCTTTTCGGCCAGACGCAAGGCATGCGCCATGAAGCAGTGATCCTCGGGAGACCAGCCGGCGCCATCAGACAAAGGGAATATCGATGAAGACACGGATCGCCTGTTCTTTTAGGCGTCGAATGCATCCGCCTGTCTGCCGGCGGTTTCCGAATCCGGTTCGCTCTCCAGGCGGTCGATCACTTCACGAAACTGGTTGACGTCCTCGAACCGGCGGTAGACAGAGGCGAACCGGACATATGCCACGTCGTCGAGCTGGCTCAACTCGTTCATCACATATTCGCCGACCAAGCGGGACTGCACTTCACGTTCACCCGTCGCAAGAAGACGCTTCTCGATCCGGGTGATGGCGGCTTCTACCCGGTCGCTGGATACGGGACGCTTCTCCAGGGCGCGCAGCATGCCCGCCCGCAGCTTCTCCTCGCGGAACGGCTGCCGGCTGCCATCCGATTTCACCACCCTGGGCATGTTGAGTTCCGCCGCCTCATAGGTGGTGAAGCGTTCCTTGCACTCGCCGCACTCACGGCGGCGGCGCACCTGGTCCCCTTCGTGGGACAGGCGGGAATCCACGACTCGGGTATCTTGAGCACCGCAGAAAGGGCACCGCACAGGCGTACTTCACCCCTCACAAGCGGCGCGACTCCGCTGAGCGGCCTGCACTTTCAGTTGGCATAGACCGGGAAACGCCGGCACAGATGGGTCACCTCCTCGCGCACCTGGCCTATGACCGTTTCATCTCCCGGGCAGTCCATGATATCGCACATCCAGCCTGCCAACAGCCGGCACTCCTCGACCCCAAAGCCGCGCGTCGTCACCGCGGGGGTCCCCACCCGGATGCCGCTGGTCACGAAGGGCGACTGCGGATCGTTCGGCACCGCATTTTTGTTGACGGTGATATGCGCTCTGCCCAACACCTCTTCCGCCAGCTTGCCGGTGAGGCCCTTTTGGATCAGATCGACCAGGAACAGATGATTCCGGGTGCCGCCCGACACGATACGGTAGCCGCGCTCGATGAAAGTCTTCGCCATGGCGTCGGCGTTCTCCATCACCGCTGACTGGTAGTGCCTGAAATCCGGCTGCAAGGCCTCCTTTAATGCCACTGCCTTCGCCGCGATCACATGCATCAGCGGCCCCCCTTGAATGCCGGGGAAAACCAGCGAGTTGAGCTGTTTCTCGACCTCGGGATTGGCTTTGGCCAGAATCAGGCCACCGCGCGGGCCACGAAGCGTCTTGTGGGTTGTGGTCGTGGTCACGTCGGCGATCTGCACCGGGCTGGGGTACAGGCCGGCCGCGATCAGCCCCGCGACGTGGGCCATGTCGACCATGAGCCAAGCACCGACCGAGTCGGCAATCGCCCGGAAACGCTGCCAGTCGACCACCTGGGAGTAGGCCGAGAAACCGGCCACGATCATCTTTGGACGGTGCTCCCGGGCCAGTTCGTCGACCTGGTCGTAATCGATCTCCCCGGTTTCCGGGTTGAGTCCATATTGTACGGCATTGTAAATCTTGCCTGAAAAGTTGACCTTGGCGCCATGGGTCAGATGTCCACCGTGCGCCAGACTCATGCCCAGCACCGTATCGCCCGGCTTCAGCAAAGCCATGTACACGGCGGCATTGGCCTGCGAACCGGAATGCGGCTGGACATTGGCATAATCAGCCCCGAACAGTCGTTTCGCGCGCTCGATGGCCAGTGTCTCCACAATGTCGACGTACTCGCAGCCTCCGTAGTAGCGTTTGCCCGGATACCCTTCCGCGTATTTGTTGGTCAGCACGGTTCCCTGTGCCTGCAGCACCCGCGGGCTGGCATAGTTCTCCGATGCGATCAGCTCGATATGGTCCTCTTGCCTGCGTTCCTCTTCCTGGATCGCAGCCCAGAGTTCGTCGTCGAATCCGGCAATTTCCATACCCTTGCTGAACATGGGAACCTAAACCTCTTCCGTCGGAGTGAAAAAACGCGCCTTGGCAGCGCAAGATCGAACGCGAGAGTTTACACTGATTGGTCGCAGGCTTCCAAACGCGTTCCCGGGAATCGCCTTACCCCCAGCGGCTCACGACAAGCGGAAAATGGCGATTTCCTTGCGTAGCTCAGCGATCGCCGTTTCCAGCCGCTGGGAGGCCCGGTTGGTTTCTTCCAATGCCCGTGCGGACTGCATCGCACTCTCCGACAAGGCCACCATGGCGTCGCGAATCTGGAGCGCGCCGGCCGACTGCGAGCGCATGCCTTCGTGCACGGCGTCGAAGCGGGGCGTCAGCTCGCCCACCTGTTCGATGATTCGGGAAAATTGTTGACTGATCCGGCGGGTCTCGTCGACCCCCCGCCGGACCTGCTCCGAAAACTTGTCCATTTCCATGACCCCGATCGATACTGCGGCATGCATCTCCCGCACCACGGTCTCGATGTCCAGCGTGGCCACGGCGGTCTGATCGGCGAGGCGGCGGATCTCGCGGGCGACGACGGAGAATCCCAGGCCGAACTCTCCGGCTTTCTCGGCCTCGATCGAGGCGTTGAGCGACAGGAGATTGGTTTGTTCAGCCACCCGCTTGATAGTGGTGGTCATGGCGGAAATATCGCTCGCACGCGCGCTGATCGCATTGAGCTTGTCGGCGATGGAACCGGTGGACTCGGCCAGGGTATGCATCACCTGTTCCATGTCGGTCAGTTCGTTCCGTCCGGCGTTCGCCATCTCGGCCGTACTCCCGGCCATGCGCGTCACATCCGCCATGGTGCGCAACAGCTCCTCCGAGGTCGCCGAAATTTCCCGCGAGGCCGCGGCGATCTGATTCGTAGTCGCACCGAAAGCCGATATGTCCTCCTCCTGGGCCCGGTTCATCGCCGTCAGCGTATTGGAAGTCGACACCAGCTCGATGATCGATTTCTGCACCTGTCCGACCAGCGAATTGAGATAGGACGTCATCCGCCCCAGAGCCCGGAGCAGCTTGCCGGTTTCGTCGTTCCGGTCGCTGTCGAGGTTCGCCGTCAGGTCGCCGGCGGCGACCGTCTCGGCGGCGGCAATGGCTTCGCCCACCGGGCGCGAGATGGTACGCGAGACCAGAGACGCCGCCAGGGCGGTGGGAATCAGCAGCAGCGCCAGCAGCCCGCCGTTGACCAGGCGCTGGGTATCCACCAGGGCCAAGGCTTCGCCCACGTCCATCTGCACCGAGAGGCCCCAGCGGAAGGACGGGAGATAGGTCCAGCTCGCTAGCACCGGCTCCTTGAATATCCCTGGGATTTCACCGAAGTCACGATTTCCGAGGACGGCTTTCTGGATGCCTTGGCCTTGACTGTCCCCCATCTGGATACGGAGTTTCTGCGCCGCGTCGGGCTGGTTCCTCAGCGGTGAAATGATGCGTATCTCGTTGTGGTCGAGGAGGCCCACGATGGTCTGCCCGGTGTTTCCCAGGCCGCTGTAGTCCAGGAACGGTGCGAACACCTCGTCCGTATCCAACTGCAGGGCGATGATGGCGACGAGTTCTCCCCCACTGTCGAACAGTGGCGTCACGACGTATCCCACCGGTTTATCGCCCCCCGGATAGGCGCCGAAATCGGAGATTTCGGCATCGAGCAAGGTGGTGGCGTGCAGCACTGCTTTGGCCAGCGGTGACTCCTTCAGCAAACCTTCAAAGAGGTTGTTCCCGAGCTGCTGGACCGGATGCGACTGGTACAGAACCTCCCCACGCGGATCGAAGGCGATCAGATTCCTGAAAGCGAGATTTTCGATCATGAAGTCCAGCACGGGACGTATCTCTCCATCGAATGCCTGAAGTTCCCTGGCGTAGCGTCCCGGTTCGCGCCGGTACTTCTGCAAGGCGTTGATCGAAGAGACCAGATAACGGTCGTTGCGCAGCACCACTGCAGCCCGTATCCGCTCATAAGCATAGGTTTCGACGTCCTCGGCCTTGGAAAGGGCGATGAACATCAGCTCTCCCTGGACGCGGTCGCGCAGTGCCTCAGCGGAAAGGTTGTTGGTGACCACGGTCAACACAATGGCTGGAACCGTCGCCAGGACCAGGAACCAGCGGAGTATGCGCCCTCCGATGGTGCCTTGTTCGAGCCACGACACCGTAAATTTCACCGCAGTTTGTCCTTGCGGCCGGCGGCCGCGACGGGAGGCACCGGATTCGCCCAGTTGTGGTTCCAGCCCAGGTAGAGTTCGTTGAGAAAACTTTCCCACTCGCGTCTGCTGCGGGTCCTGGGATACGGAACGGGCCGGATGGGATGATCCGTCGACCAGACGATTTCGACCTGGCCGTTGTCGAGAATCCGCCCGATGTTGAACGACCGCCAGGTATGGCGGGTGGCCGGATCGATCGTCACCACCCCCTCGGGGGCATCGATGCTTTGGCCGAGCATGTATTCGTTCACCAGGGCGGCCTCGGGCGACCCCGCCTCCCGCACCGCCTCGGCCCAAAGCAGCACGCTGAAATACGCCGTCTCCGGGAAATCCGCCGTCACGCGGTCCTGGCCGTAACGCTCCCGGAAGCGGCGGACGAACGAGGTGTTTTCCTCGCGGCCCACTGCCTGAAAATAACCCCAGGCGGAATAATGCCCGACAGCATCCGCCGGCGGGATATCGCGGAGCTCTTCCTCCCCGACCGAAAGCGAAACGACGGGAACGTCTTTCGCCTGGATGCCGGACTCCCGCAGCACACGGTAGAAAGCCAGATTCGATTCTCCCGCGATCGTACTGATGACGACGCTCGGGCGGAGGGCGACGATCTTTTCGACCACGCTGCCGACGTCGCTGCTGCCGAAGAAAACGTATTCCTCGCCCACGATTTCGCCGTCCAGCCCCTTGATCCAGTCCCGCAGGACGGCATTGACGCTGTGCGGCCAGACGTAATCCGACCCCACCAGGAAAACCCGGTGGCCCAGCTTGTCCAGGCTCCACTTCAGGGCAGGAACGATCTGCTGGTTGGGAGCCAGCCCCGTGTAGATGATGTTCTTGGAAATCTCCAGGCCTTCATAGGCCATGGGGTAGATCAGCAGATGGTCATGTTTTTCCACCACCGGCTTGACGTTTTTCCGGCAAGCCGAGGTCCAGCAGCCAATGATCGCACTGACCTTTTCCTCGGTGATCAACCGGCCCGCCTGCCTGGCGAAGGTTCCCCAGTCCGATGCGCCATCGGCCACCACCGCCTCGACACGGCGCCCCAGCAGACCGCCACCGGCATTGATCTCGTCGATCGCCATGAGCTCCGCATCCACCGCCGATTTCTCGCTGATGGCCATGGCACCGGTCAGCGAATGCAGTATACCGATCCTGATCGGCGGCCGGGTGTGCTCACGAAATGCCCATGCGCCTACCAAAGCGGCCAGGACCGCGAGCACCGCGCTCGAAACGATCAGCTTCTTCATGGCTGACACCCGGAGCCCTGCACTGGCATCCTTGCTCAGATCACGTGATCCAGCGTGGGATAGATGGAAAACAGCCGGCTGAATCCACTGATCTCGAAAACGTCGTTGACCGCCGGAGTCAAGGCGCAGAGTTTCACCGAGCCTTCCGCTTCCTTGAGTTTCTTGGCGATCAGCAGAAAGACCCGTAACCCGGCACTGCTGATGTAACTGATGGAGGAAAGATCCATCACCAGGTTGCGAGTTCCCGCGTCCAGCCAGGCCAGCGCCTGCTCCTCGAAAGCACGGGACGCGGCGGCGTCGATACGGCCGCTCAGATGCGCGACCAGCACCGCGCCGCGGGTTTCACAAGTGATATCAAGCATCGGTCTGCTCCAGGCAACGAGTCGAAATGCGGAAAATCATTCAACAAAAGTCAAGCGTAACTCCGCCATCCCATGGGAAAGCGCTCGCGAACGCACCCGGTCCGCGAGCTTATAAAGCAGATAGCCTGCCATTTCCAGGATACCCGTATCGGACTCCAGCAGCGCATCGTGGCTGGGAGCATGAGTGGCGAGCGGGATCACCTCGCCACGATAACGGGCAATGACGGCAAATGTGAATTCGTCCACCAGGGTCTCGACCTCGACGATGCCCTGGCCTCGTTCGTTCCGCACCACGAAACCATAATCATGGAGGATTTCGAACGCCTGCCACATCGCATATTCGCTGCGCCGCACGACATCGGCGCGGGCGCCCCAGGCCCGTCCCTGCCGGTCCAGGTAGTCGATCACGTCGTCGAGCTGCGATTCCCCCAGGACGAACGATCGCCGCCGCCGGGTACCCGCGCCGATGCGGAACACCCCCGACAGCAAGGTCGCGCCGGCCACCCCGAGAGCGACGCTCGACTGGGTCACCGGCACAAGGAAGGACGGCAGTTCTTCACGGTAATAGTGCTTCAAAGGCTCGTGGCTGACCCCCAGCAAGAGCCCGATGCCGACGGTGAGAATCTTGCGGTTGTCGAGCATGCGCGACGCGATCATCTGCAGGCCGGCCAGCAGGGTGAAGGATGACAGGAATACCGCCGCCGCTCCGATCACCGGTACGGGCAGCACGAACCACAATACCGTGACCTTCGGTACGAACGCCAGGGCAATCAGGATGCCTCCGAGCCAATAGGCGATGTGGCGGCTGGTACAGCCGGTGGCGGCGGCCAGGGAGACGGCACCGCCGCTGGAGGTGAGGGGCAGACCGTTCACCAACCCGGCTATGAGATTGGAAACCCCTTCCGCACGGATGCCACGGGAAATCTGCGCCATATCAGGATGCCGCCATTCCGAGTCGTTGAAGCGCTGAGCCGCGGCGAGCGCACCGAATCCGTGCAGGGAAAAAGCCAGACCCAGTACGACGTAAGGCACGACCAGCTTCGGATCGAATGCCCAGCCGAAGGTGGGCAACTGGGGCAGCGCCAGCAAAGGCGTCGCCTTGTAATTCTCGGCGTCTTCGGGCCGAATGCCGTCGACCAGAACACTGACGGCCAGACCCACGGCCAAGCCGGCAAAGGCCGAAAACAAGCGAAGACTGCCGGACGACCAGACGTTGCAGACGATCATGACCGCAAGCGCGAGAAATCCGACGGCGATGTCGTGCTTCCATAGCCCTCCGGGCGCATCGATGCCACCGAGCAGTGTGACGCCCTTGTAGCCGAGGCCCAAGCCGATCAGGGTCACGGCCACCCCGGCGAGTTCGACCGAGAATACGCTGCGCAACCGCCGGAACACCTCACCAAACAAGATCTGCGCCATCCCCATCACGCCCACCATGCCGAAGGCCAGCTCCAGCCCCCCGGCAAGCCGCGCCAGTTCCATGGTCGCGAACGACGCCGACGTGGTCTGCAAAGGACAAAAATATCCGGAACCGATGCCCAGGCGCCCGACCGCCTGCAACATCACCCCGACACCAGAAACCAGGAGTGTGGTCGCCATCAGAATCTGCGAATCGTGGTCACCGATATTTTCGGTCCTCACGAACAGCGGCGAAATCGCGAGGTAAACCCCCAGAAACGACATCTGCTGCAAGCCCACGAACGCGGCGATCGCTGCTGGCGGCCTGTCGTTCAGCCAATAGACGATGTTCTCGGGCCGCTTCATCCGGGATGGGGTCAATCGGTCACAGGCAAGAACTGCGAGTTGTCGCCGCTGGTGACCCACAGGTCTCCAGACTCCAGATCGAACCACCAGCCCTGCAGGAAAAGCCGCTCTTTCTCCACGGCCTCCCGGACCCAGGGATAGGTCAGCAGATTCCCCAGCGAACCTTGAATGGCCGCACGCTCGACCAGATAGGAGTAGTCTTTCAGCCGCTCCAGTGAGACCCGTCTGAGTCCCTCCCCGCTGGCATCCGGCACATACTGCCAGCAGGCTTCCATGGCCATCGAGACCCACTCGCCGATGAAGTCGCTCTCGAACTCGGCTCCCGTCGCCATGTCGAGCAAGGCCTTGATACCACCGCACTGGGCGTGACCGAGGACGATGACATGGGGCACATGGAGATGACGGACGGCATATTCCAGCGCTGCGCCTACACCATCGGGGGCGGACGAGCCATGGTAAGGCGGAACGAGATTGGCGACGTTGCGCACCACGAACAGATCGCCCGGCGCCACGTTCATGAGCAAAGCCGGATCGACCCGCGAATCGCTGCAGGCGATCATGAGCGCGACCGGCCGCTGCCCCCGCTCGACGAGCTGCTGCATGTGTTCCGGGTAACGCCGGTAGAAACGTTCCTTGAATCCTTTGACGCCGGAAATGAAACGTTCGAGATCGCAGCAGATGCCTTCGACCTCGCATTCATCCTTGCCTTTGCTGTCAGACTCTTGCACGATTTCTGTCCTTGATAAGGTGGATGCGGTCCGCGCACGGCCCGTCGCGTCGAAAGACGCTCGCTCAAAAGCGGCGTCATTCTACACCGGTTTTCCCCAACCCAATCCACATCGAGCCGCCATGGAACAGAACGAGGCCGACGTGCAATGCGCCAAATTCGAGCGCACCATCGAAGCCGGCATAGAGCCTCTGATCGAGGTCATGGAGCAGCTGGAAGCCTTCTGCTCGGCCGCGGGCGTACCCGAGCCGGTCACGGTCCAGTTGAATCTGGTGCTGGAAGAACTGGCGACCAATGCCATCAAATACGGATACGGAGCCGGTGAACAGGGACAAATCGGCGTTTGCCTCACCCTGAATGGCGGTCGCGCCTCGCTCACCGTCACCGACGACGGCAATGAGTTCGACCCCACGGTCGCGCCATCTCCCGACATCCACAGCAAGCTCGAGGAACGCGCCATCGGCGGCCTTGGGATTCTCCTAGTGATGAGGATGATGGATTCGGTTTGTTACCAGCGCCGGGACGGGACAAATGTCGTTGCGGTAAGTAAGACGTTCGCTCCACTCCAGTAGGAAAGCACCCATGAAAATCGCTGGTGTTTGACAGCAGGTCATACGGCTTGGGCGAGAACCGGACATGCCGGTTCAACGAGGGATATTCACACGCATGTGTTTCCTTGCAACACAATAGAACTGCGGCCCGATAACAACCGATCGATGATAATGGGGTCTTCATACACCACCGGCGCCGAGGCCGAAAAACCATCCACGCATAGATGGCGCCATATTGAAATGCGGCCGGTGGAATGCTTTGCTCAGGTTGCGCCCATCAACGGTCGGCACCCAGCCTCTCGACAGAAGCAAAGATTTGCCAATCTCTCGATTATGCAATCAAGCAGGCTGCTTCCGACTTTAATGATATCCGCCTTAACGTCACCCCATACTATGTCATGAACCGATTGGATACAAAGCCTATCTTTCCAGAAGCGGATTGTGACATATTCGACTGGGGGGCGTTTTACGTATAATTGACCCTGGAAAGAGAGCGACCAGGCCACAGCAAAAAAACGACCATGAGGAACTCATGATCTTCGAACCCGGCAAGACCTTGGAAACCCCGTGAACGTCAAGCAGCCCATCAGACTCGGTGTCAATATCGACCATGTGGCGACCATCCGGCAGGCGCGGCACACCCCCTACCCTTCGGTCCTGCACGCCGCTTTCGTTGCCGAGCAGGCAGGAGCAGGCGGGATCACCGCACATCTGCGCGAAGACCGCCGGCATATCCAAGACCGGGACATCGAGCTGCTCCGCGAACACATCGAGACCCGGCTCAATCTGGAGATGGCCGTCACGGACGAAATGGTCGCCATCGCCTGCCGTATTCACCCTCACGCATGCTGCCTCGTCCCGGAACGGCGGGAGGAGCTGACGACCGAGGGAGGACTGGACGTCGCAGGACACCTGGACCGGATCGGCGAGACGTGCCGGCGCCTTGGCGACGCCGGCATCGAGGTGTCCCTGTTCATCGACCCGGAGCCCGCTCAGATCGAGGCCGCAGCCCGCGCCGGCGCGCCCGTGATCGAACTGCACACCGGCCGTTACGCGGATGCGAGGAACGACCAGGAACGGTCCATCGAGTTGGAAAAACTCCGCCATGCCGCGTCGGTAGCGGAAGCGTTGGGGCTGCAGGTCAATGCGGGACACGGCCTGACCTACGCCAATGTGGGAGCGATCTGCCGCATACCGCAGATCGTCGAGCTCAACATCGGCCATGCCATCGTCGCCCGCGCCTTTTTCTCCGGCCTGAAAGAAGCAGTGGCCGACATGGTGACGCTACTGCATACGGCCCGGTGGGGATGAAATGTCGGCCACAAATGGATTGGTCCTGTCTTGTGGCAGATGGATGACCGCTTTTTGATTGATAGCGGGGCAGCGTCCAGGGTCACGATCAAGCTCCCCATTCATGGGTCGAGCCGTCCTGGTACGGCAGCATCCCAAAAAAAGCCACGCTCCCGGCGTTTGCGCTGTGTCCCCCGTCTTTCCGCCCGGGGCATCGGACGATGCCCTTTACAGCATGCGACCTCGGCGGACAGTTTGCACGTGACGATGAAATTGACCGCTCGCCTGTGATCTGTCATATTTGAAAATCAGTTCCGGTCCGGCTGAACCGCTGTGAGTGCGCGCAATCCCACCTCAAACGTCCATGGATAACAAGGGAAGCAAAGCATCCGAGGACCGTCTCCGCCCGGATTTCGGCGGAAGCATGCCCGCCCGGCCCATCCTGCTGGAGCCGCGCGGTTCGTCCTGGCTGCGCGTGGGGGGGATGCTTTTCCTGTGGCTCACGCTCGTGATCATGGCGTTGATCCTGTGGCGAGGAGAAGCCCTGATCAAAGCGCTGAATATGTCTCCCGGCGAACGTATCGCCCTACAGAACCCGGATCTGCAGCAATATCAGAACGAACTCGATTCCCTCCAGGGCAGGGTTGCCGGTTTGATGAAGGACTCGGTCGAGAACAAACTCAGAACGCTGGAAAGAAGCGTTCAGAATGGACGCTTCGGCGCGGACGAAGCAGAACTCCTCGAAGCCCTGAAGTATGAACTCCGGTTCCTGCAAAGCTACGCCACTCAGGGCGGCCAGCTCAAATCCGCCGGTGAACACGAGCGCTACCGGATGTCATCGGAACCGGCCGAGGATCCGGCCGCTGCCAGGACCGTGCGGGAATGGGTGGAATTCGAGAAACTGCTCTACCTCGGGGCCGGAGCCCTGGGAGCGGGGACCCTGATGCTGGGGGGAGCCTGGCTGAGTACACGTTCGGTACAATACCTGCCGTCCCGCCAAGATGTGTTCCTGACGGGCCCTGCGAAAGACGATTCCGCATCGTGACTGTTCCTTGAGCGCTTTCAACGTCCGGCCCTCGAGCCGCGATCTCGCCGGGGCAGTAGCGATACCGGCCGATGTTCGGCCATTCCGGCACCGTCTGAGTGTGGCACCGATGATGGACTGGACCGATCGGCATTGCCGCTTTTTCCTTCGGCTGATTTCCCGCCATACCCTGCTCTATACCGAGATGGTGACGACCGCCGCCATCCTCCATGGCGACCGGGAGCGGCTCCTTGGCTTCCATCCGGCGGAGCACCCGCTGGCGATCCAGCTCGGCGGCAGCGATCCCGAGGCTCTGGCCGAATGCGCAAAAATCGCGGAATTCAGGGGATTCGACGAAGTCAATCTCAACGTTGGCTGTCCCAGCCCCCGTGTCCAGACCGGCCGCTTCGGCGCCTGCCTGATGGCCGAACCGGAGCGCGTGGCCGACTGTGTCCGCGCCATGTGCGAGGCCGTCTCGGTGCCGGTCACCGTCAAGACCCGCATCGGCATCGACGACCGCGACTCTTACGAAGACCTGCTTCATTTCGTGACGATCGTTGCCGAAGCCGGCTGCCGCACTTTCATCGTCCACGCCCGCAAAGCGTGGCTGCAAGGTCTTTCACCCAAGGAAAACCGCCAAACCCCGCCACTGCGCTACGACGTGGTCCGCCGGCTCAAGTCCGAGCTACCGGAACTCGCGATCGTGCTGAATGGCGGTATCCAGACGCTGGACGAAGCCGAACGGCACCTGTCGTGGTGTGATGGCGTCATGATAGGTCGAGCCGCTTATCACAACCCCTACCTTCTTGCCGAGGCCGACCGCCGTTGCTACGGGCACAGCGACGTCAGGCCCCGAACCCGGGAGGAGGTCATCGAAGATTTTATGCCCTACGTCCGGAACGAACTCTCCAAAGGTAGCCGGCTGCATGCCCTCACGCGACATATCCTGGGCCTTTATCATGCAACGCCAGGGGGGAAACGCTGGCGTCGGCACATCAGCGAAGGCGCCTCCCGGCGGGGCGCCAGCGAGGCACTGCTGCTGGAGGCCGCGCATGCACTCGGCGCGAACGGCCTTCGCGGAAACCAGGGCCGGCAGGGCTCGTTCACTTAACCCGATTCTAGAGGCCAACCCGATGCACAGCGTGATGGAAACACTGTTCAGCCAGCTTATTCAGGAAATCGGCGAAGACGTCTCCCGCGAGGGACTCGTCGACACGCCCAAGCGGGCGGCGAGCGCCTTTCGGTTCCTCAACAGCGGCTATCACCAGTCGCTCGATCACGTCCTCAACAACGCGGTTTTCGAGGCGGATTCCGAGGACATGGTGATCGTCAAGGACATCGAGCTGTATTCGCTGTGTGAGCATCATCTGCTGCCCTTCATCGGCAAGTGCCACGTCGGCTATCTACCCCAGGGCAAGGTCATCGGTCTGTCCAAGATCGCCCGGATCGTCGAGATGTATGCCCGCCGCCTGCAGATACAGGAACGCCTCACCAAACAGATCGCAGACGCGATCCAGACCGCGGTCAACCCGCGTGGCGTCGCCGTCGTGGTCGAGGCCAAACACCTGTGCATGATGATGCGCGGTGTAGAGAAACAGAATTCGGTGATGACCACATCGTCCATGCTCGGCCTCTTCCGCAAGCAAAGTAGCACGCGGGCGGAATTCCTCGACCTCATCGGCCGAAAATAGGGCCATGCATCCCACCGCCGCCCGAACCGGAGTCCTGCTGATCAACCTCGGCACACCGGAAGCGCCGACGCCGAAGGCCGTCCGGCGCTATCTGCGCGAATTCCTGTCCGATCCGCGTGTGGTCGAAATTCCCCGCGTGCTGTGGTGGCCCATCCTCAACCTCGTCGTGCTCCGTACCCGGTCTAGAAAATCGGCCCATGCCTACCGCACCATCTGGACCGAACGCGGTTCGCCGCTTTTGGCCTACACGCAAGACCTGCGCGACCGGCTGGCCGCCGACGGCAGGTTCGCCGCCGTCGAAATTGCCATGCGTTACGGTAATCCCTCCGTCCGGTTGAAGCTGGAGGAACTCCGGAACCGAGTCGAAACGATCGTGGTACTGCCGCTGTACCCGCAGTATTCGGCCGCTACGACCGGCTCGGCGTTCGATGCGGTATGTGACACCTTGAAAACCTGGCGCCACATTCCCAGCCTGCATTTCATCGGCGACTATCACCGCTCGCCCAAATACCTGGAAGCCGTCGCCGCCAGCATCCGCTCGTTCTGGCAGGAACACGGCCGTCCCGAGCGCCTGGTGTTCTCCTTCCACGGCCTGCCCAAATGCTGCATCGACAGGGGCGACCCGTATGCCAGCCAGTGTCAGGCAACGGCGCAAGGCATCGCCCGCCTGCTCGAACTGAGCGATGACGAATGGCTGCTGACCTATCAGTCACGCTTCGGCCGGGCCGAATGGCTCAGGCCCTATTGCATCGACACCCTGCGGGAGCTTCCGAGCCAGGGCATCCGACATGTGGATGTGGTATGCCCCGGTTTCGCCGTGGATTGCCTGGAGACCCTGGAAGAAATCGCCATCGCCAACCGCAATGAATTCCTCGGCGCCGGCGGAAAAAACTATCGTTACATTCCAGCCCTGAATGCGAGTCCGGCACATGCCGACATCCTCATCGGCCTGCTGGAGCCGTATCTGGCGCTGACTGCCTGACACGCAGGCCGCAGCGCGGCATCTCCATCGCCAGGAAGCCTTCATCGGTGATTCCCTTTTGACGGTCCCCTCTACGCGCATGATCCGCAAGCTCCTCTACCTGTCGGTGTTAGCCTCGACGATCGCCCTGACCGTCTATCTCGCCCATCAGGATGCCGTGATCCGCGAAAAATTCGAGGGGCGACGCTGGGCCTTGCCCGCCCGGGTATACGCAATGCCGGTGGAGCTCTATGCCGAAGCACCGATTGCTGCAGATCAACTGGTGTGGATGCTGGATCAGCTCAAATACCGGAACGACCCCGGCCTGACCTCGCAAGGCAGCTACACCCGCAAGGGCAACGAGATACGGCTCCGAACCCGGGAGTTTCTGTTTCCCGACAAATCCGAACCCTCCAGCGAAGTCCGCGTCGAATTCGCCGGCGGTAGCGTGCGCGCGCTGGAGAGCCTGGATTCTGACGACCACCCCTCCCTGGTACGGCTGGATCCGGTGCAGATCGGCAGCTTTTACCCCGCGCTGAAGGAAGACCGGATACTGGTCAAGCTCGACGACGTGCCCAGGCCGCTGATCGACGCACTGCTGGCGGTCGAAGACCGTGATTTCTATGAACATTTCGGCCTCTCCGCCAAGGGCATCCTGCGGGCCGCCTGGCAGAACATCAAGGCAGGCGGCTTCGTCCAGGGCGGCAGCACGCTGACTCAGCAACTGGTCAAGAATTTCTTTCTTAGTGCCGAACGTACGCTGGGGCGTAAGATCAGCGAGGCCTTCATGGCGCTGATTCTGGAAGCCCGCTACAGCAAGGCTGCGATTCTCGAGGCTTATCTCAACGAAATCTACTTGGGCCAGGATGGCACCCGCGCCATCCATGGTTTCGGTCTGGCGAGCCAGTACTATTTCAGCCGTGCCCTCAACGAACTGGAACTGCATCACGTGGCGCTGCTGGTCGCCTTGGTGCGGGGACCGACCTATTACGATCCGCACAAACACCCCGAGCGCAGCCGGGAAAGGCGCGATCGCGTGCTGGATGCCATGGCGGAACAGGGTTTCATCACTTCCGCCGAGGCCGACGCCGCCAAACGACGGCCGCTGGACGTGGTCAAGAACCCACACCAGGCCATCAGCCGTTATCCGGCCTTTCTCGATTTGATCCGGCGCCAGCTTCAGGAACAGTACCGTCCCGAGGACCTGACTTCCGAAGGGCTGCGCATTTTTACCACACTCGACGTCTTCGCCCAGGAGCATCTGGATTCGGCGATCGCCAAGACCCTGGCACGGCTCGACCACTCCACCCGGCCGGAAGAACGGTTGGAAGCCGCTGCCATCTTCACCCGGCGCTCCAACGGCGAGATCGCAGCCTTCGCGGGCAGCCGCGATGTCGAGTCGTCGGGCTTCAACCGCGCGCTCGATTCCGCCCGTCAGATCGGCTCCCTTTACAAACCGGTGGTGTATCTCACTGCCCTGGAACAGCCCAGCGGCTATACCGTCGCCACCCCCCTGCTGGACGAAACCATCAAAATCGACGGCGGCGGCAAACCGTGGACGCCCAGGAATTACGATGGCAGGGAACACGGACAGGTGCCGCTCCACACGGCTCTGGCCCAGTCGTACAACCTGGCGACGGTACGGCTGGGCCTTGCCGTCGGCGTCGAACGCACCGCCGAGACGCTCAGAAAACTGGGCGTAAACCGCGAGGTGGAAACCTATCCCTCGCTGCTGCTGGGCGCGGCCAACCTGTCGCCGATCGAGGTCGCCACTCTTTATCAGACGCTCGCTAGCGACGGTTTCGTCACACCGCTGCGGGGTATCCAGGCCGTGCTCTCGCACGACGGCGAGACTCTGCAGCGGTTCGGGCTGGAACTTCGACAGGCCGTGGAGCCGGGAGCAATCTATCTGCTGAATACCATCCTCCAGGAGGTCATGAGCGAGGGCACCGGCCGTTCTGTCTATACCTACCTTCCGGAAAACTTCCATGTCGCCGGCAAGACGGGGACGACCAACGACATGCGCGACAGCTGGTTCGCGGGTTTTAGCGGCGACTACACCGGGGTGGTCTGGGTGGGGCGCGACGACAACCGCCCCGCGGGTCTGACCGGGGCCCGGGGAGCGCTGCAGATCTGGGGCGCCACCATGCAGAAGCTGGCGAAGGAACCCCTTGATCTCATCCCGCCGGAGAATATAGTCATGCTGCGAGTCGACCGACAAACGGGGCTGCGCGCCGACGACGGCTGCCCCGACGCCCATGAATTGCCGTTCATCAAAGGCTCGGAACCAGCGGCCTGGGCACCCTGTGCCGAAGGCGGGGAAACCGGCGGAGATTCTTGGTTCCGACGACTGTTCTGACGGCTCCGGCCAGTCCCGGCTGCCGCACCGGCCGGTTTTCACGTCGAACGTTGAAGGGGCGGTGTCAGTCGCGGTGGCGCGGATCCGTCTCCAGGCGCAAGCGCGTGCTCCATCCGCCATTTGATGAACTCCTTGGAGCTCAGCGGGCGGGAGAACAGGTAACCCTGCCCGAAGTCACAGCCCTGTTCCAGCAGGATGCGCCGCTGTTCCTCGGTTTCGACCCCTTCCGCGATGACCTTGAGCCCCAGGCTGTGGCCCAAAGCCACCACCGTACCGGAAATGGTCCTGTCGTCGGCATCGAAAGCGATGTCGCGGACGAAGCTCTGGTCGATCTTCAACGTGGCTATCGGCAGGTTCTTGAGATAGGACAGACTGGAATAGCCCGTGCCGAAATCATCGATCGAGAGGCTGCATCCCAGCGCGATCAGTTCCTGCAGCACGATCATGGTCTGGGCATCGGCATCCAGGAGGGTGGATTCGGTCAGTTCAAGCTGTAGCGACGAGCCGGGAACGCCGTAACGGCACAGCAACGACTCGACACGCGGCACCAGCCGCGGATCGCGAAAATGGCGCGCTGCCAGGTTGACGCCCACGGTAATCGGCGCCTGATCGGCTTTCTTCCATTGGGCGAGATGACGGCAAGTGTCCTCAAGCACCCAGTCACTGATGGCGATGATCAGATCATTGCTCTCGGCCACGGGAATGAACTGGTCGGGTGACAGCAGGCCCCGCGTGGGATGCTGCCAGCGTACCAAAGCTTCGGCCCCGACCAGCGTGCCATTGGCCAGATCGATCTCGGGCTGGAAAAAGGTCCGGAGCTCGCCCGCCGGGATGGCTTCTCTGAGTTCGGACAGCACCGTCAGGCGTGCCAGGATGTCCACGTTCATCCCGGGATCGTAGAATCGGAACTGGTTGCGGCCCTGCTGTTTCGCGTGGTACATCGCGGTATCCGCGTTGCGGAGCAGCGTCTCGAAATCGGTTCCGTCGTGGGGGTAAAGGCTGATGCCGATGGAGCCGGTCACTGCAAAGGTCTGCCCCGAATGCTCGAAGGGCTTGCGCAGGGCGGCGAGTATCTTATCGGCGACCTGCGACACCGCGTCACGGCCCAAATCCGGCAGAAGGAGTGCGAACTCGTCCCCCCCGAGGCGGGCGACCGTGTCCGTCTCGCGGGTAAATTCCTTGATCTGGGTCGCCACCCGGACCAGCAGTTCATCACCTACCTGATGCCCCAGGGAATCGTTGACGTCCTTGAAATGGTCGACGTCCAGGAACACCACGGCCAGCTCTTCCTTGCGGCGTTCCGCCAAGGCCAGCGCGTATTCCGCTCGTTCCATCAGGTAGCGCCGGTTGGGCAAGGCCGACAGAGGGTCATAATAGGCCAGATGGTGGATGTGCTCTTCCGCCTCCTTGAGGCTGGAAATGTCCGCGGCAACACCGATGTAATTGACCATGGCGCCGGTCTCGTCGCGAACCGCCACGATCGTCTCCAGAACCGCGAACAGCTCGCCATTCTTGCGCCGGTTCCAGAATTCGCCCTGCCAGGACCCTTCCTGTTCGACGGCCCTCCACATCGCCGCATAGTATTCTTTGCCATGCCTGCCGGACTGCAGAAACGCCGGCGTCCTGCCCACCGCCTCCTCCGGACTGTAGCCCGTCATGTCGCTGAAGGCGGGATTGACCGCCACGATCACGCGGTTCGCATCCGTCACAATGATCGACTCGCGTACCGCTTCGAACACCTTGCCGGCCAACAGCAGGCGCTCGTCGCCTTTTTTCCTGTCGGAAATGTCGATGCATGAACCGATATAACCGATGAATTCGCCGCCGGCGTCGAACCGGGGGGTCGCCTTGCCCAGTATCGTGCGGTATTCCCCGTCGCGACGACGCAGGCGGTATTCGATTTCGAATGGCTTCCGGGCATCGAACGCAGCCGAGTACGCGCAGATCCAGCGGGAACGGTCCTCGGGATGCATACCCTCCAGCCATCCGTCACCCAATTCGTATTCGAGTGAACGCCCGGTGAAATTCAACCACATGTCGTTGAAAAAAGTGCAGCCGCGCGCGGTATCCCCCATCCAGATGAGCACCGGCGCCGAATTCGCCGCCAGCCGGAACCGCTCCTCGCTTTCCCGGAGCCGCATTTCGCTCCTTTCCCGCTCAGCGTCGCGGGCGAGGATGTCCAATGCAAAAGACACGTCCATCGCCATGGTATCGAGCACGGCGACGATGTCTTCCGAAAAGAAACCCCGTTCTCCGGCGTAGAGATTGATCGCACCCACCACCTTTCCGAACCGACGGATGGGAAAAGCGCCGGAGGCGCGCACGCCCGCGGCCAGACCCGCTTCATGCCAGGGCCGTGTCAGGGGATCGGCAAGAAAATCGTCACTGATCACGTGGTGACCGGCGGCCACGGCCATTCGCGTAGGGCCGTGATGATGCGCGGTATCCGCCCTGGAGAGGTGCAGCCTCCCTACGTAACCGGTATCGTCGCCGTAGCGGGCAACCGGGACCAGGTCGCCGGTTTCGTTTTCGATCATCCCGATCCAGGCGAAGAGGAAGCCGCCATTCCTTATGGCGATCCGGCAGACCGAATCGAACAGCTCCTGTTCGCTGGTATGGCGGACGATGATCTGATTGGTCTGCGCCAGCAGGCTGTACAGATTCTTCTGCCGTGCGAGCGCCAGTTCGATACGCTTGCGCTCGGTGACGTCCCGCACGATCGCCTGGACGAAATCGGAACCCTCCACGCTGATCGAGCGGACGCTCAATTCCACGGGGACCGGAACCCCGTCCTTGCGGGTATGCACCGACTCCCAGACGCCTCCACCCCGGGCGAGCGCTTCGTCCAGACGCCCATGTTCGACACCTTCCACATCCCCGGCCACGACGTCCGCCAGGGTCATCCCGGCCAGTTCTTCCCGGGAATACCCATAGAGATCCAGCGCACGATCATTGACATCGACGATGCGGTGATCCCGGTCGGCGAGAAGAATGGCGTCATTGGCATAGCGGACGAAGTATTCGAAGCGTCTCGACAGGTCGGCCCGTTCCTTCTCCGCCTCGAGAGCGGCCTGCATGTGATGGCGCTCGGACGAGCGCGCCTGCAGCGCCACCGCGGCCGCGAGAGCGCCGAGCAGTCCCAGTAAAGACGCGCCGAGAAGAAAAGACTGGTTTTCCTGAGGGAGTTGAGTCGCGGAGGTGGCTGCCATCACGTACCAAGCCGATCCTGGAATCGGTGCCCCCAGCGACAATAGGTCCGCTCCGGCGTCACCTTCCTGCATGACCATGCCGCGCTCACCATAGACGACCCTGAGGGCCGCTTCGGCAAGCGGCTTCGGCGGCGGCGAAGGCTCCCCGCCACGCTCCAGAAAATCACGGTTCAGGGAAACCAAGCGGTTTCCTCTCTGACCGATCAGAGAGATCTCCGGTTTGACCTGCGACAGCGACTCAAGCACGGTCCGCAGGAGATCGCCAGCCTCGGCCACCGTCACAAGGGCGCCTACGAACCGACGCTCGCCATTCGCTTCGTACACTACCAGCGGAAAGGACACATCGACCCGAAGTTCCGTTTCGTCCTGCGAAAGGTACCAGTCACCGAGGAGCGGCTGTAGGCCCTCTCCCGCCACGGGCAGCGGAGCACGCTCATAGATGCCGCCTGCCTCGTCTCCAGTGTGGGGCACCAGTGACAAACGGATACGGCCGGCCACGTCGAGCAGCAGAACATTTCGGTAGCGGCCCATTTCCCGGCACGATTGCATCTGGGCCAGCATGCGCTGGGTCGACGCCGCATCCTGCTGGCCTGCGACCAGCCAGGCGGCAGCGGCCGCGAGGAATGGCGCATTCCCGGCCACTTGCTCGGCATCGGCCAGCCGCTCGGCACGCCAGTGCGCGACATGCTGAAATTTCGCCTGGACCACTGCTGCCAGCGTATCACCGGCGTGCTCCCGCAAATGCCGCACCTGCGACAGGTAGAACTGCAACCCACCGACGAGAGTGGTGACTAGCGTCAGTGCGACGACGACCGACCATGGGAGGGGGCGCCGGAACGGCTGCAGCACCGCCAACCGCTTGGCGTCGTGTGATGCCCCCTTTACCTCGTTACTCATTGATACCCCTGGAAAGAACGCGAAAACACAGGGTGAGGCCGCGCTGCCGTGAAAGCGGTTTACAGCCTGAACTTGCTGATTTCAGCCTGCAATTCCTGTACTGCAGTGTGGAGTTTGACCACCATCGAGCTCAAGTGCTTTGACGATGCCGCAGCCACCTGGGCTTCATCCTTCAGCGCAACCATCGCGTCATTGATCTGCCGGGCGCCTTCCGACTGCGCCCGCATTCCCTCGTAGACCTGGCCGAAACCCGGCACCAGAGGCTCGATCCGCTCCAGAACAGCGGTGAAATGGTCCGCCAGCCGCCGCACATTCGACAGACCGGCCGTGCTCATGTCCTCCTGGAAAGACTCAAGAACCTGGATGCCGCCTGCGACCGCCCGCTGCATGTCACGCACCATCGCCTCCACATCCAGGGCCGCCACGGCACTCTGATCGGCCAGCCGCCTGATTTCACTGGCGACGACGGCGAACCCCGCTCCCTGCTTCCCGGCTTTCTCGGCCTCGATCGAGGCGTTCAACGAGAGCAGATTGGTCTGTACGGCGATGTCCGTCATGGCATTCATGATCCTGTTGATGCCTTTCGCCTGTTCACCAATGGCGGCGAAGCGCTCCACCACCGACGACATTCTCTCGCTCATACGGCGCATCGCGGTCTCCGTTTCTGCCAGGCACGCTCTCCCGGCCGAAGCGACTTCCGCGGTTTCGGCGGTCGCACCGGCGACATCCGCGACGTTGCGAACCATTTCGTCACCGGTGGTCGAAATCTCGCGGACCGACGCGGCGACCTGCTGTGTCAGAGCGCCGAACTCATGCGCCAGACTCTCATCATGCCGGGCAGCCGTGGTGATTTCATCGCCCAAGGCAACCAACTGCTCGCTGGAACGCTTCACACGGCCGATCAGGTCGGCCAAGGCCTGCCGCATCGCCTCCATGGCACGCAGCAGGTCACCGATTTCATCCGAGTCGGCGACTTCCAGCCGTGATCCCAGATCGCCGGCCGCCACCCGTGCCGCGACGCGCGCCGCGTCCTCGATACGGCGGCTCACCGTCCGCAACGCCAAAAACGCCAAGCCCAGAACCGATGTCAGAACGAATGCCGATACGCCCACCGCACCCTTGATCGTATCGCTAAGCCCGGCCAGGATTTCCTCGCGGCTGGCAACCAGAACCAGCTTCCAATCGCCGGTCGCCAATCGCGTCGAGACGAAATAGGTTTCGGCGCCGTCACGAGGATCGGGCGCCAGCTGGAAAGTTCCCTTGCCCGTATCGAGATACGCCGGCTCCAATACCGCCAACCACCGGGTATCTTCGATGGGACGCGCCCGCGCGGACGGATCGACCGTCGAGGCGATGACACGCCCCCGCTGGCTCAAGAGGAAAAATCCCCCGGATTCATGATGATGCATCTTCCGAAGGGTGTCGTCGATGTCATTGAGCGCCTTGTCCACTCCCGCGATGCCCAGAAACCGCCCGTCCCGCAGCAAGGGAACGGCGTGCTCCACCATGTATTTCCCTTCGTAGTCATAAGGTTCGGTCACCATCGTGAACCGCTGGCCTTGCGCCCCGTTTCCGGAGTTCCGGTAAAGCCGGCTGATCCCTCCGGACAGACTGACACCCTCCTCCTCTTTTTTCCCTTCGTGGCGATTCTTGACTCCGCGGTAATAGTAACTCGACTCGGTGTTTACCAACGGCGATAGGCGGATTCGCAGAGGGTCCTCGCGATCGCGAAACCAGTAAGGGAGAAACCGTCCTTCCCGGCTCACTGCATCGGATGGAACTTCGCCGGTCTGGGAAGCGGTACGGTCGTGGCCGTCGCCGTCGGGCTCATAACCGAAATAAGCACCGGTAAACTCCGGAAAGGCCTCCAGGATCCTCCGAGCGAACTCCAGGGATACCAGCCGATTGCCGAACAGCCCCGCTTCTTGCGCCAGCGCCATGGTCTTCGGGACAGTCAAGGCGGTGACATTGGCGAGATCTATCCTCAGCCCCGCCTCGTTCACCTCGGCCCGAAGTCTCAGCTCCGACTCTCGGACCAGGTCTCGATAATAGTTCCAAATGACAACCCCCAGCATCGATACCATGGCCAGAGACAGGGGAAGAACGCAGGCGAGCAATAGCCGCGCGCGCACCGTAAATCGGAGTCTCATGTCGGAGCCTTAAAGACAAAGCCAAGCCGGCGCCGCGAAATGCAGCCCCGGCTTCGCCGTGAAGAACGGGGACCGGATGGCCCCGTCAGGGAGTGAGGACGAAGAAAGTAAAGCTGTCCCTCTTCCCCCAGGATGGGGGAAACAGGCTCACGGCATTCCCTTGCGTATTGCATCCGCCCCGGGCCGGGATTGCCCTTGCCCCGCATCAGCCAGCCGGCTCGACGACCACCCCGTCCCGAATCTCTTTCCAGGACCAACGGCCCTCCGGTTCCAGGTCCAGCACGGCGTCGTAGAACGACAGATTGTCGTGGCTGTTACCAAGAGTAATGTAGGCGATCGAATGGTCATGCAGCATTTGCAACACCCGATCCAGCTGCTCGGCATCGAGCGCAGTCCCCGGCCGGTCCAGGAACACGAAACGGGGGCCAAGCAAAAGAAGATGCGTGAACGCCAACAGCTGCTGCTCCCCCAGGGACAGGACGTCATCCCAATCCGCCTCCGTGTCCAGACCGCCAATCCGCACCAGAATGGAATCGACGTTCAAAGACCGCAGAGTCGCTATGATCCGATCGTCGGGAATCTGATCTTCTCCGCCCGTGCGCAGCAAAGATTCACGCAGAGTCCCCGGCGGCAGATACGGCCGTTCCGGCAGAAACAGGGTATCCTCCAAGCCAGGACGGATGATCTTTCCGGTACCCGCAGTCCAAAGATCGGCCGTCGCCCTGAACAAAGCCACTTTCGCGGTTTGGTTCTCGCCTCGGATCAGCAGGCGGCCGCCCGCGGGAATCTCCATGGAAAGCCGATCGATCAGCACCCGGCCGTCCCGGGGCGAATACAGGGTCAGTTTCTCGTAAGCGATCCGGTCACACATCTCGCAGACTTCTATCGGAGATGTGATTCCCGAACGCACCTTCTCCACGGCCTGGATCAGGCCGCGAAGGCGGGCTATCACCGCAGTGTACGCCGAAATGGACTGGAACTGAGTCACGATCAGGGAAAACGCACCGAGCAGATAGGTGAACGCCATCGCCGACTGGGTGATCACACCGAATTCGACCTTGCCATCGATGAACAAGGGAGCAACCACCAGTGCCGGTATGACCGGGATCAAATAGTTGTACCAGGTCGTGAAAAATCCTAGGTTGCGATTGACTGCGATCAGTCTGCGGAAATTGGCGGTGAGTGCTTCGAGCTGCCGCAGCAGGCGGGACTGAATCCGTCGTTCCCGATGCAGCAGGGCGATGGATTCGGCATTCTCGCGAACATGGATGAGACCCGCGCGAAAATCCGCTTCGCGGTCGAGCTGATCATAATTGAGTTGGACGAGGGGCCGCCCCAGCCGAACCGTGAAGTAGGAGCCCGCCACGGCATACGCAACCGCGACCCCGAACAACAAGGGACTGATGCTCCACATCACGCCGGAAAAAGCCAGCACGGTGAACGAACTGTTGAGAAGCATCAAAGTGAAGGAAAGCGTGGTCACGGTGAACGCTTTCACATCCTCGGCGATGCGCTGGTCGGGATTGGCAACTTCCTGACTCTCGTCGAGACAGTAATAGACACGCCCGTCCAGATAAGCATTCACCAATCTTCGGGTCAGCCATTCCCGCCACAACAGGCCCAGGCGTTCCTCACAATACCGGTAGATTACCGCGGCGACGGTGGTCGCAGCGAACACACCGAGATAGAGCACCGTATACCAGACGAAGCCGCCCATGTAGCGATTCTCGATCGCGGTCATGAAATCGCGGCCCACATAGCTGTTCAGCACGTTCAGACCGTTGATCGCCAGCATCAAGAAGAGAAGCGAAACAAACAGGATCTTGGCCTTCCAGCCCACTTCCGAGCCGGCGAAGTCGCGCGCACTGCCAAAGATACTCTTGAGGATCAATCCATATTCTGAGATTCGTTCGGCGCTCATATTTGTTCTTCTCGAGGCTTTTCCCGCAGATGCCGGCCACGGGCCACCCGTGAACAGGGGAGCGACCGGCCTGGCCGCACCTCACCCTGTCGGCACCGGAACAGGACGGCGTTGAGGCATTATCGACAAAACGCAAAAAGACACAATCGACACCTCCCCCACGAACGGCGGTCCTTCGCAGGTTCAGCAAATTCGGGGGAGCGGATCGTCTTCGAGTTCGGGGAGGATTCTTTCGCCGCCGAGGGAGGTCTGAAGAACGACTCGCGGCGCACCCATTTCGATCGTGCCCGCAATGCACGCCTCTGTGAATCCGCTCTGGTGGAGCGCCGCCACCGCCTCAGCCGCGATCGCGGCGTCGACGACCGCCACCACTCTTCCTTCACAAGCCAAATAATAAGGATCGTAGCCCAGAATCTCGCAGACACTGCGGACTTCCGGCCGGACCGGCAAATCACGCTCGATCAGGCGAACGGTCGCCCCGGCGGCCCGGGCGATCTCGTGCGATACTGTCGCCACGCCGCCACGGGTGGGATCCCGCATGAAACGCAGCCCCGAAAGGGCGAGTAGGATACCGGTGATCGGCAGAACGCTGCCGGCATCGGACCGGAGGCTCCCGGCCAACCCAAACTGCTCCCGCGCCAAGAGGACCGCGGCGCCGTGATCGCCCACCGGTCCGCTCACTATGACCCGGTCGCCCGGGCGAATGCAGTGCAAGCCCAGATCGACGCCCGCCCGCCTTTGCCCTAAGCCGGTGGTTGCCAGATAGAGCCCGCCACCCTGCCCCCGCCGGACCACTTTGGTATCCCCGGCCAAGACCCTCACGCCGCAATCCGAGCAGGCACGCGCCATGGACGCAACGATCCGCCGGAGAATCTCGACATCGAGCCCTTCCTCTATGAACACGTTGAGACTGAGAAAGCGGGGCACTGCGCCGGACACGGCGAGGTCGTTGACCGTACCGTGCACAGCGAGACTCCCAACGTCACCGCCCGGGAACTCCAAAGGCTCGACCGTGAAGCCGTCCGTGGTGATCATCCACTCGCCGCCGCTCCCGGCCTCCAGCGGAAGCCTCGCTGCATCAGCCGTGGTGTCCAGTTCTTGCCGGCCCAGGTGGAAAGCGAAAATTTCTTCGATGATTTCCCGCGTCAAACGGCCGCCGTTACCATGGGCCAGAGAAATCCGGGTGATGTCACGACAGAGGTCGTCATTCATGAGAGGTGGTGGGAAGACTGTCTTGGAAAGGAATCAGATGGTAGCAGAACGCCCCATCAAGGTAGTGCCCAAATAAAGGTTGTTGACATCCCACTCGGGATCAGTATAATGTTGCAAATCGATTGCGGGAATAGCTCAGTTGGTAGAGCACAACCTTGCCAAGGTTGGGGTCGCGAGTTCGAGTCTCGTTTCCCGCTCCAAACGCTTTTTGGGAAAAGCCGCGTTCACGTCGCGGCTTTTTGCTTTGCCTTCAAAGGCTGAGTGGCAGAGTGGTTATGCTGCGGATTGCAAATCCGTCTATGCCGGTTCGATTCCGACCTCAGCCTCCATCTTTCCCCCGCACGATCGGGACTAATCGCTCCCCGACTCGGTTTTACCGAGCCAGGTTCCGCTTCACCCCGGATCAAGATCCGGGCGCGGGAATGGCTCCTTCGCTGCCGTCGGCCTACGACGGTCCATTTTTCTCCAGAAAATCAGGCCGATGGGAGAAAACCCGCCTGGTCCGAGACCGAGCGGGTCCTCCACGACCTCAGACCCTGTATTACAGGCTGTAATACATATCGAACTCGACGGGATGAGTGCTCATCCGCAGGCGGGTCACTTCCTGACCTTTGAGATCGAGGTACGCATCGATCATGTCATCGGTGAAAACACCACCCCTCGTGAGGAACTCGCGGTCCTTGTCCAGCGCTTCCAGGGCCTGATCGAAGGAATAGCATACCTGAGGAATGGCCTTTTCCTCTTCCGGCGGCAGGTCGTACAGGTCCTTGTCCATCGCATCGCCCGGATGGATCTTGTTCTGGATGCCGTCGAGACCGGCCATCAGCATCGCCGCGAAAGCGAGGTATGGATTCGCCGTGGAATCCGGGAAGCGGACCTCGATGCGACGGGCCTTCGGGTTCATGACGTAGGGGATACGGATCGAAGCCGAGCGGTTACGGGCGGAATAAGCCAGCATGACCGGCGCTTCGAAACCCGGCACCAGCCGCTTGTAGCTGTTGGTGGAGGCATTGCAGAACGCGTTCAGCGCCTTGGCATGCTTGATGATACCGCCGATATAGTGCAATGCGGTTTCGGACAACCCGCCGTAAAGGTCACCGCTGAAGAGATTCTTGCCGTCTTTCGCCAGGGACTGGTGAACATGCATGCCATTGCCGTTGTCTCCTACCAGGGGTTTCGGCATGAAGGTGGCGGTCTTGCCATAGGCATGCGCCACGTTCTGAACGGCGTATTTGAGCAACAGTACCTCGTCGGCCTTTTTCACCAGGGTATTGCAGCGGACGCCGATTTCACACTGGCCTGCGGTGGCTACTTCGTGGTGATGGACTTCCACGACCATGCCCATGTCCTCCAGGGTATTGCACATGGCCGAGCGCAGATCCTGGAAGGAGTCGACCGGCGGCACCGGGAAGTAGCCGCCCTTCACACCCGGACGATGGCCGATGTTGCCGTCTTCGTAGACCTTTTCCGAGTTCCAGCCCGCCTCCTCGGAATCGACCTTGTAGAACGAGCCGGACATGTTGGCGCCCCAGCGGACGTCGTCGAAGATGAAGAACTCGTTTTCCGGCCCGAACAACGCGGTATCGGCAATGCCGGTGGACTTCATGTAAGCTTCGGCCCGCTTGGCGATGGAGCGAGGATCGCGCTCATAACCCTGCATGGTGGCCGGCTCGACGATGTCACAACGGAGGATCAGCGTCGGATCGTCGAAGAACGGATCCATGACCGCCGTGGATGCATCCGGCATCAGAATCATGTCAGATTCGTTGATGCCTTTCCATCCGGCGATCGAGGAACCGTCGAACATCTTGCCCTCTTCGAAGGCGGCCTCGTCGATGGTCGAGGCGGGGACCGTCACGTGCTGTTCTTTGCCGCGGGTGTCGGCGAAACGCAGGTCCACGTAGCGGACTTCCTTTTCCTTGATGATCTGCAATACGTCTTTCGGTGTCATGGTAAAGTCGTCTCCTCCAGCTAGGATTGGGTAACTCAACAGTTACACAGGAATTGTACCAAGGGTACCGGGCAAATATCTTCTTGATTTTACGCCCGAGTTAAGTGCCATTCGTTTCGAATGGCGCACTATCATAGTGCCGACGGCACTTCTATGGAGCATTGCGATCACAGAAATCCCCGAATGCCTGCTATCCCCCAGGCACCGGCCGATCTGGCGCTGGCGAGATGTTCTGCCGCCATCCCACCCAATGCATAGACTGGGATATTGACGGACTGGAGACATTGGGAGACATGCTCCCAGCCCAGTGGAGCCGACTCCGGATGGGACCGGGTAGGCAACACGGGACCGAAAACGGCGAAATCCAGTTGCAGAGACTCCGCCTTTTCCAGTTCGCTCACATCGTGACACGAAGCAGCGACCCAGAACCGGTCGTCCAGCGGCCTTGAATCCAGGCTGTTCAAGCGCGCGCTGGTGAGATGAACGCCGGCGGCACCGAGCTCGACTGCCAGCTCCGGCTCGGCGTTCAGAATCAATCGAGTATGATTGTCGGCACAGTGGTACAAGCATTCCCGCGCAAACGCGCGGAAGTCCGTCCGCGACAGCGCCTTGGCCCGCAACTGGATCAGGGAGTGGCCTTCGGCCACCAGGTGCCGGAACTGGCGGCGCATGGCCCCGAGGTCGCCCGCTGCATCCTCGACGATCGGGTAGTGGAACGGCAGCCGGGCCGCCGTCACAATGGATCGGTTCGCCGCCGGAAACCGGAAATCGACCAGTTCATCGGGACGGACCCAGCGGACGGGCTGCCCCAGGCGACCTCGCGCAATGCCGGAAAACCGCCGAACCCGCCAGACGTCCAGGACGACCCGCCGCAAGGGATAATCGTGGCGCACCACCAACATTGGTTCTGCGCCATCCACGGCGATGCCTGTCTCCTCCATCAGTTCCCGGCGCAGAGCATCGAACGGCGTCTCGCCGGGCTCGATCTTGCCGCCGGGGAATTCCCACAGACCGCCTTGATCCACTTCGGCCGGCCGTCGTGCGATCAGTATGCGCCCGCCGGCATCTTCGACGACGCCAACGGCCACGCGAATCTCCTTGTTTCCGAGATCTGTCAACGGAGCTTCAGGTCCGGTACTCGGCGTTGATACGGACGTAATCGAGAGACAAATCGCAGGTCATTACGCGTGCGGACGCCTGCCCTCTGCCCAGGGAGACACGCACGGTAATCTCCGGCCGCCGCATCACCGTGATACCCCGCGCCTCGGTATACTCGCGGTCGCGCGCGCCCGCGGCGACGATCCGGACCTCGTCCAGCCAAATCGCCACCCGCGAGATGTCCAGGTCCTTGCATCCCGCCCGTCCGACCGCCGCCAGGATACGACCCCAGTTGGGATCGCTGGCGAAGAACGCGGTCTTTACCAGAGGCGAATGCGCGATGGTCTTGCCGACCAGTCTGGCCTCGTCTTCCGAAGCCGCTTCTTCGACCAGGATGCGGATGAACTTGGTGGCTCCCTCCCCGTCGCGGACGATCGCTTCGGCCAGTTCCGCGAGCACCGCGTCCACGGCTGACTGGAATGCCTCGACATGTGCACTGCCCGGTTCGATCAGCGGAGCTTCCGAGCGCTGGCTCGCCATCAGCACGCAGGCGTCATTGGTCGAGGTGTCACCATCGACGGTAATGCAATTGAAGGAGCGGTTCACCGCCCGCTCGAGAACGCTCTGCAACAGCCCGGCCCCGATCCGCGCGTCAGTGGCGACGAAGGCCAACATGGTCGCCATGTTCGGATGGATCATGCCGGCGCCCTTGGCAATACCGGACACCACTACGGGACGCCCTGCGATCTCGATTCGGCGGACCGCCTTCTTCGGTCGGGTATCGGTGGTCATGATGGCGCGGGCGGCCGCCTCCCAACCATCTTCCGACAATGCCTCGAAGGCTTTCGGCAAGGCGGCCCGGATCTTGTCGAGCGGCAGATACTCGCCGATCACGCCGGTGGAAAAAGGCATGACCCGGTCGGCCCGGCCGCCGACCAGCGCGGCGACCGCCTCGCAGCTCGCACGGGCATCCGCCAGACCTCGCGTCCCGGTGCCTGCATTGGCGTTGCCCGAATTGACCAGCAGCCAGCGCGGTGCCTGCCGTAAATGCTCGCGCGCCACGGTGACCGGCGCTGCGCAGAAGGCATTCTGGGTGAATACGGCCGCACAGGCCGAACCTTCCGCCATTTCGATGAGCAGCACGTCGTCGCGGCCGACGTGCTTGATGGCCGCCGCCGCCGTACCCAAACGAATCCCGGCTACCGGACAGAGGCGGATGTCTGACAGATTTCTGTCCTCAGGCGAGGCGGCCATGGCACTGCTTGTATTTTTTCCCGGAACCGCATGGGCAAGGATCGTTGCGGCCGATCTTTTCGCCGGAACGCACGAAAGGCCGCGGACCTTCGGGAATCGCATAGCCTTCGGATTCTTCCGGCGGTGCGGCGGCAGGTTCCTCGAGGGTCAGCGCGCTGACCTCGGCATGCTGGAACTGCATTTCCTGGGGCTGACGGCCCTGCTCCTCCATCTCCTGGACTTCTTCCTCGGAATGGACCTGAACGCGGGAGACGATGCCGACCACTTCCTGCTTGATGCCGTCGAGCATGCCGGTGAACATCTCGAAGGCTTCCCGCTTGTATTCCTGCTTGGGATCCTTCTGGGCGTAGCCGCGCAGGTGGATTCCCTGGCGCAGATGGTCCATCGAGGCCAGATGCTCCTTCCAGGCGTTGTCGAGCACCTGCAGCATCACCGACTTCTCGAAATGGCGCATGACCTGCGTCCCGATCGCCTCGACCTTGGCTGCGTAAGCAGCGTCGGCTTCCTGAATGATACGCTCCAGCAAAGTCTCCTCGTGGAGGTCAGGCTCGTCATCCAGCCAGCGCTGTATGGGCAGACTCAAGCCGATCTCACGCTCGATCACCTCCTGCAGGCCCTGGACATCCCACTGTTCCTCGAGGCTGTGCGGAGGCACGTGCTCGGCGAACATCCGACCGAGCACGTCGTGACGGATATCCTCGATGGTCCTGGAGATATCGTCGGCCCGCATCAGCTCGGTGCGCATGTGGTAGATCACCTTGCGCTGGTCGTTGGCAACGTTGTCGTATTCCAGCAACTGCTTGCGGATGTCAAAATTGCGCGCTTCCACTTTGCGCTGGGCATTCTCGATGGCGCGGGTCACCCACGGATGTTCGATCGACTCCCCCTCCTTCATGCCGAGGCGCTGCATGAGCACCGCCACCCGGTCGGAAGCGAATATGCGCATGAGGGGATCTTCCAGTGAAAGATAGAAGCGGCTGGAACCGGGATCCCCCTGACGTCCGGAACGGCCGCGCAACTGGTTGTCGATGCGACGCGATTCATGGCGCTCGGAGCCGATGACGTGGAGACCGCCGGCAGCAACGGCGGCATCATGGCGCTGCTGCCACTCGGCCTTAACCTGTTCGGCCATGGCGGGATCGGCATGCGCCAGATCCTCTTCCAGACTACCGCCCAGCACGATGTCCGTACCACGACCGGCCATGTTGGTGGCGATGGTGACCGCTCCCGGCCGACCGGCCTGGGCGATGATGTGGGCTTCCTGCTCATGATGCTTGGCATTGAGCACCTGATGCGGCACACCGGCCTGGCGCAGGATGCCGGACAGCAGTTCCGAGTTCTCGATCGACGTGGTGCCGACCAGCACCGGCTTGCCGTGTTCGACGCAATACTTGATGTCCTCGACGATCGCGGCGAATTTCTCACGGGCGGTCAGATAGACCAGATCCCCCATGTCGTTCCGGATCATCGGCCGGTTAGGCGGAATCATGACCACTTCGAGGCCATAGATCTGGTGGAACTCGGCCGCCTCGGTATCCGCCGTACCGGTCATGCCCGCCAGCTTTTCGTACAGGCGGAAGTAATTCTGGAAGGTGATTGAGGCCAGCGTCTGGTTCTCGTTGTGCACCGGAACGTTTTCCTTCGCCTCCACCGCCTGGTGCAGCCCCTCCGACCAGCGCCGGCCGGGCATGGCGCGGCCCGTGAATTCGTCGACGATGATGACCTGTCCGTCACGCACGATGTAGTCCACGTCGCGCTGGAACAGCGCGTGCGCTTTCAGAGCGGCATTGATGTAGTGCATGAGGCGGATGTTGACGGCGTCGTAGAGGCTTTCATCGCTGCCGATCAATCCCTGTTCCACCATCAGCCGCTCGATGGTCTCGTGGCCGCTCTCCGTCAGATAGACCTGGCGCGCTTTCTCGTCCACCCAATAGTCGCCGGGCCCGCCCTCCTTTTCCTGGCGGGTCAGATGAGGAATCAGGGCATTGACTTTGTGATAGAGGTCGCTGCGATCCTCGGTCGGACCCGAGATGATCAGAGGGGTTCGCGCCTCGTCGATGAGGATGGAGTCCACTTCGTCCACGATCGCGAAAAACGGATCGCGCTGCACCCGTTGATCCAGGGTGAACGCCATGTTGTCACGCAGGTAGTCGAAGCCGAATTCGTTGTTGGTGCCGTAGGTAATATCGCAAGCATAGGCCCGCCGGCGCTGCTCCTGGTCCAGGTTGCTGACGATGACGCCGGTGCTCAACCCCAGAAAACCGTAAAGTTTGCCCATCCACTCGGCGTCGCGCCGCGCCAGATAATCGTTGACCGTCACCACGTGACAGCCCTTGCCTGGCAGCGCGTTGAGATAGGCGGCGAGAGTCGCGACCAAGGTCTTGCCTTCGCCGGTTTTCATCTCGGCGATCTTACCGTCGTTCAGCACCATGGCGCCGATCAGCTGAACGTCGAAATGGCGCATGTTCAGCACCCGCCGCGATGCCTCCCGCACCACCGCGAATGCCTCCACCAGCAGATCGTCGATCGTCTCACCGTTGCTCAGCCGCTCCCGGAACTCCAGGGTCTTCCGTCCGAGCGCCTCGTCGCTCAGCGCCGCAATCGTGGGTTCGAGCTGGTTGATCTTCTTGACCAGACGCCTCTTGCGTTTGATGATGCGGTCGTTGCGGCTGCCGACGACTTTTTTGACAAGCTTGCCAAGCATGATTCGGTGGATTCCGGACGAAAACGTAATCCGCGCATGATACCGCAAAACCCGACCCCTGGAGAAATGCGGGGAGCGGCCCGGTGGGCGGATGGAGAGGTATAATGGATGTCGGCATTCTCCCAGGCTTACCCCCACCATGAGCACCGCGCCGGCGGCTTTCGACATCAAGACTTTCCTCGCGACCCTCACCGGCGCGCCCGGCGTCTACAAAATGTTGGACCGGAACGGCGAGGTGATCTACGTCGGGAAGGCCAAGAACCTGAAGAAGCGCGTGGCCAGCCACTTCGCCCAGCGGGGCAGCTCGCCCAAGCAGAACGCGATGGTAGCCCGGGTGCAGGCGATCGAAGTCACCGTGACCCGCACCGAGGGCGAGGCGCTGCTGCTGGAAAACCAGCTCATCAAACGCCACAAGCCGCGCTACAACATCAACCTGCGCGATGACAAGAGCTATCCCTACATCTACGTCTCCACCCATCAGGAATTTCCACGGCTGGCCTTCCATCGGGGCAGCCGGGCACGGCCAGGGCGCTTCTTCGGACCGTTCCCGAGTGCTGCCGCAGTACGCGACAGCCTGAAAACCCTGCAGAAAATATTTCCGGTCCGGCAGTGCGAGGACTCGTACTTCGTCAACCGTACCCGCCCCTGCCTGCAGTATCAGATCGAACGCTGCACCGGCCCCTGCGTGGGACTGGTCGGAGCGGAGACCTACGGCGAGGACGTTACCAACACCCTGCTGTTCCTCGAAGGCCGGGGCGAAGCATTGATCGACCGGCTCGCCCAGCGTATGGAACAAGCCGCCCAGCGCCTCGAGTTCGAGAAAGCGGCGCGTTACCGTGATCAGATTTCCAACCTCCGCACCGTTCTGGCGAAGCAGCTCGTCGCCGGGGAACAGGGCGATCTCGACATGATCGCCTGCGCCATCAAGGGCAATATCGCCTGCGTCCACGTCGTATTCGTCCGCAACGGACAGCAGATCGGCGACCGCAGCTTTTTCCCCAGAATGCAGGACGAACACGACGCTGCCGCGGTGCTCGGAGCCTTCATCCCTCAGTTCTACCTGGACAAGGAGATCCCGCGCGAACTGCTGCTGAGCCACGAGATCCGCGAACTTGAGCTGTTCGAGTCCGTACTCGGCCAACAGGCCGGGCGCGCCGTCAAGATTTCCTGGCGGCTGCGCGGTGAGCGCGCCAAGCGTCTGGAACTGGCTCGTGCCAACGCCGAATGCGCGCTGACGACCCGCCTGGCCAGCCAGCAGACCATTGCCGATCGCCTGCGTCACCTGACCGACATGCTGGGGCTCGCCGAGCCGCCCAAACGCATGGAATGCTTCGACATCAGCCATACGCAGGGAGACCAGACCGTCGCGTCCTGTGTCGTGTTCGATCGCACCGGCCCGCTGAAGTCGGCTTACCGCCGTTTCAACATCGAAGGCATCACCGGCGGTGATGACTATGCGGCCATGGCTCAGGCGCTGTCGCGCCGCTATCAGCGGATCCGTGCCGGTGAAGTCGAGGCGCCAGACATCCTGTTCATCGACGGCGGCAAGGGCCAGATCCACGCAGCGGCCCGGACGCTCGCGGAACTCGGCGTGGAAAATATCCGTATAATCGGCATCGCCAAAGGGCCCGACAGAAAGCCCGGCATGGAGACCCTGTTCCAAACGGGATGCAGCGATCCCATCGTGGTCAAACCCGACAACCCCGGCTCCCTGCTCATCCAGCACATTCGCGACGAGGCGCACCGGTTCGCCATCACCGGGCACCGGCAGCGGCGGGCAAAGACCGCGACCCGGTCCCCGCTGCAGGCCATCGCGGGATTGGGCCCCAAACGGCGCCAGCGGTTGCTGCGGCAGTTCGGCGGCTTACGGCAGATCAGTCGCGCCGACGTGGAAGCCTTGAGCAGCGTCGAGGGAATCAACCGGCAGCTGGCTCAGCGGATTTACGACCTGTTTCACGATCATGGCGCCTGACCCATGCACTTCAACCTGCCCACTTATCTGACGCTGCTGAGGATCGTCCTCATCCCGGTCCTCACGGTGGCGTTCTATCTGCCCTGGAGCGGCGCCCACGTCGTCAGCGGCGTCATTTTCGCAATCGCCGCGATCACCGACTGGCTGGATGGTTACCTCGCGCGGCGAATGGGTCTGGCCACCCGCTTCGGAGCATTCCTCGACCCCGTGGCCGACAAGCTGATGGTCGCGGTCGCGCTGGTCCTCATCGTACAGGCCGAACCCCGGCCGCTGATCGCACTAGCCTCCGCCATCATCATCGGCAGGGAAATCACCATCGCGTCGCTGCGCGAATGGATGGCAGAAATCGGGCAGCGGAAACGGGTCGAGGTATCGGCCCTGGGCAAATGGAAAACCACCTTCCAGATGCTGGCGATCACCCTCCTGCTGCTCGGTCTGGACATACCGCACGGCGGGGTCAAGACGACGGGCGAATTGTTGCTAGTGGTTTCCGCGACCCTCACGCTGTGGTCAATGATCGTGTACCTCCAGGCCGCCATGCCCGTGTTCAAGGCAGGTGCCGAGGCCGAATGAGGCTGCCCCGGCGTCAGCGCACCCGGAGTGCCACCATGCTGACGTCGTCGCGCAGCGGATCGTTCCCGGAGAACGCCCGAAGTTCGCTCAGGAGCCCGGCGACCATCGCTTCCGGCGACAGTGAACGGCGTGCCGAAAACTGGCGGCAAAGCCGGGCGATGCCGAAAAACTCCCCTTCGCCGTTCTGTGCCTCGATCACCCCGTCGGTGTAGAGCAACAGCCAGTCCCCGGCCTTCAAATTCTCGGCCTTTTCCTCGAAGGACACGCCTTTTCTGACGCCCAGGACCAGACCGTCCGCGTCCAGAGGGACGCAGCTGTCCTCCCCGCTTGGGAGGAGCAGCGCGAAGTTGTGCCCCGCGTTGGCATAGCTGAGCCTGCGAGTCCTGCAATCGTAGCGGACATAGAACATCGTAATGAACAGGTCCGCCCCCGACAGATCCTCGTGCAGCGCGTCGTTGATGCCGGCGAGAATCGGAGCGACGCCTTCGCCGCCGGACGGTTCCACCGGTGTCCTGCGCGCCTCCGTCCGCAACGCGCTGCGCACCTCCGCCATGATGAGCGCCGCACCGACGCTGTGGCCGGAAACGTCGGCGATGACCAGATCCACACAGTCGCCGCGATGAAAATAATCGAAATAATCGCCCCCCACGTGGGTCGCGGGCACGCAAAAGCCGGCGATCTCGACCGTCGTCAGATGCAGCGGGGCCTTCGGAAGCAGTGACAGCTGGATCTGCTTGGCGATTTCCAGTTCGTGTCGCTCCTCCTCCGCGCGGCGGAGTTCGGTCACATCCGTCTGGATCCCGATATAGTGGGTGATGACGCCAGCCTCGTCCGTCACCGGGGAAATAAGCAGTTCGTTCCAGAATGGCGTGCCATCTTTGCGGTAGTTTCTGATCGTCAGCCGGCACGGCCGGCCTGCCCGGATCGCCTCGCGGATTTCTTCGACACTCGCCGGATCGGTCCCGGCTCCCTGCAGCATCCGCATGCTGTGATGCAGGAGCTCCTCCTTGGAATAGCCTGTGATGGCGCTGAGTGCCGGATTGATGTAAACGTTCGGCAATCCCTTGGTCTGTGCATCGGCGATGTTGATGCCCACACTCGCCGACTCGATCGCACGGTTGCGCACCCGCAGCTCATCCTCATAGCGTTTGCGGGTGGTGATGTCGTGGTCGACGCCCCGCCATTTGACGAGTTCGCCCCGCTCACCGAAGATCGGCGCTCCGGTGGATTCGGTATAGACCTCGTGGCCGTCTTTGTGGCGATAGCGGTTGATGAGACGGAAGAACGGCTTTTCGCTCGCCTTGGCCGGTGGGAGGGCGCTCATCCAGTGCTGCCTGTCCTCCGGCGTCAACAGGTCGAAGTAATGTTTGCCGCGCACCTCTTCCGGCTCGAAACCGAGGATGGCCCGGACCGCAGCGCTGCTGTAGAGGTAACGTCCTTCGGGGTCCTGCTCCCAGAGCCATTCTCCCGCCATCTCGGCTACCTGCCGGAATCGCTCCTCACTCTCGGCGAGCGCTTCCTTGTCCCGCTTCTGTTCGGTGATGTCCTGCTGGATCAGGAGATAGTGGGTCGCTTCGCCGTGACCATCCAGGATCGGGGTGATGCTTTCGAGCGCCCAGTAAACCTCCCCGTTCCTCCTCCTGTCCTGGACCTCGCCGCGCCAGGCGGCGCCCGACCGAATGACCTCGCGCAGACGTCCCAACCGGTCCGCCCTCCCCGCACCGCTGCAGCGCGTGCCCACGAGTTCCTCGGCTCCGTAGCCGGTGAGCGTCGTGTAACCGCGATTCACATACTGGATGCAGCCCTGAGAATCGGCGATCAATACCCCCGAAGGGCTCTGGTCGACGGCACTGGAGAGCATGAGTAGCCGGTCTTCGGTCTGTTTTCTCACGGTGAGATCGCGGGTGACGCCGACGAACCAGCGGCGTTGGTGCCGGCGAAACTCGCCGACGGACAGATGGAGCGGAAACAGTCGGCCGTCCTTCCGGCGCCCCTGGACCTCGCGGCCGATCCCAATGATCCGGGGCTCACCGGTGCGAAGGTAACGACCGATATAGGCGTCGTGTTCCTCACGGTGGGGCGAGGGCATCAGCAGCGCCACATTGCAGCCGAGAACCTCGTCCGCATGGTAGCCGAACATGCGCTCCGCGGCGGGTGTGAACAACTGGACGACGCCCTGCTCGTCGATGACGATGATGCCGTCGACCAGCGTATCGAGCACGGCCCGCAGGGTCGCTTCGCTGTCCCGGCCGCGGCCACTCTCCAACGCGGGGTCGGACAGACGCACCAGGCTGATCGCACTGCCGGCGCCGGCCAGTGGACGAATTTCGCCTTCGAGTAGCCGGTCTTTCCTGCTCCCCAGGCTGACCCGCATCCGCCGCGCCGATGCCCCGGACACCGGCGCCGGCAAGAATTTTTTCCCCACCAGATCCCGGCGGCCGCAGCCCAAGAGGCGTTCCGCCGCAGCGTTCATTTCCACGAGACTGCCGGCGGAATCCACCAGACAGAGCGCCTCGTCGAAGGCGTCCAGCAGGGCCCGCGGGAATTCCTGTCGCGCCAGGGAGGGCTCGTTCATACTCCCGGCGAGTGGCCCAGATCGACCAAGGCATCCAGCTCCGCCCCCAGTGCGGTGAACGGTGTCAGAGAAGGCGAGGCGGCGTCTTCCAGTTCGTCCCGCAACCGCCGGAAACGCATCAGCCGACGCCGAAACCGTTCCCCTGCAAACAGCGCCAGCGGTTCCTCCGTGCCCGCCTGCAAGGCCTGCCTCGTCAGACACGCCGCAGCCCGGCGGAACCGTTCGAGGAGCGCGGCCTGCGCGCGCCGCTCCCAGCGGTCGCGCGGCCGGACACCGCGGAGCAGGCCGAGAATGCGGCGAATCCCCAGATGTCCGGCGATGGCGTCGTCCGCGGCAACCACCCGCTCCAACGGCGCACCGGCCGACCGGGCGAGATGAGCCAGTACCGGAAAGTCCCGCAGTTCTCTCAGCGACGCCCCGGCCCGGGCTTGCTCCTGGTCCAAGCCGAAATTCACCAATTCCGCCAGCCGCCCGTTCCAGGCGGTGTGTTCGGTGTCGCCAAACGATGCCAGTCGGTGGGGCAGATACGCCGCGAGATCGGACCGCCATGCCTGGATTTCGGATTCGGCCGGACGCAATGCCAAACCCTCGCGGACCGCCCATTCACACCAGATCCGCAGAAGATCCTCGAGCTCCAGGAGCAGGTGGTAGGCAGCGGTCACCCCCCTGTTTCCCCGCATCGCCGACACTGCTTCCCGCAACGCTTCGCCACCGACCACGGCGTCGAAGCACAAGTAGGCGCCCGCCAGATCGGCGACGGTCCCCGCCTCGAATTCTTCGGCCAGAACCAGGAGAGACGATCCCGCCCGATCCAAGATGCGGTTGCAGATGACGGTGGCGGTGATTTCACGGGCCAGGGAATGGCCCGGGAGAGCCGCTCCATGACGCCGCCGCAGCTCCGGCGGAAAATAATCTGCCAGGACCGGGCGACACCATTCGGCGTCCAGAAAACCCGGCGCAGTGAGCAGTGCCCGTTTCAGGACCAGCTTGGCGTGGGCGAGCAGGACCGCCAGTTCCGGCCGCACCAGTCCCCGTCCTTCGCGTGCCTGAACCTCTTTCCGGCCCGGGAATGCTTCGTAACCCCGATCCAGGCTGCCCGCGTCTTCGAGCCGCTCGGCGAGTTCCAGGAAGGGTTCCACGTCACGCAGACAACGTTCCCGGTCGAGCGAGATGGCGAGGCTCTGGGAGGCGTTGTCGCGGAGCACCGAATCGCAAACGCTCCCGGTGAGTTCGGCCAACAACCGGTCGCGCGCCTCCCTGTCGCCCAGCGTACCCTGCGCCTGCAGGAGACCCGTCAGGATCTTCAAGTTGACCTCGTGGTCGGACAGATCCACGCCGGCCGAATTGTCCAACGCATCGGTATTGATGCGACCACCGCCCAGCGCGAACTCCACGCGTCCCTGCTGGGTGAAGCCGAGATTGGCCCCTTCGGCCACCACCGCCGCTCGCAGCTGGATACCGTCCACCCGTACCGCGTCATTGGCCCTGTCGCCGACATCCTCATGACTCTCCGCGCTGCCCTTCACATAGGTGCCGATGCCGCCGAGCCAGAGCAGATCGACCGGGGCGGTCAGCAGCAGACGGACGAGCCCTTCGCCGTCCACGGAGCGGTGGCGTACGCCGAGCCAGGCCCGGACCGGCGGGGCGAGGGGAATGTCCTTCGCGTCGCGCCGGAACACGCCGCCACCGGCCGAGATCGCCCGGTGGTCGTAATCTGCCCAACTGGACCCCGGCAGATCGTACAAGCGCCGCCGCTCCCGGTACGACACCTCCGGATCCGGGTCCGGGTCCAGAAAGATGTGCTGGCCGCTGAAAGCCGCCAGCAACCGGATGTTCTGCGAATACAGCATGCCGTTGCCGAAGACGTCGCCGTCCATGCTGCCGACGCCGACCACCGTGAAGGGCTCTTTCTCGATGTCCCGGCCCAACTCCACGAAATGCCGCTTCACGCATTCCCACACACCGCGCGCCGTGATGCCGAGACGCTTGTGGTCGTAACCCTGTGAACCGCCGGCGGCGAAGGCGTCTCCCAGCCAGAAGCCGTATTCCTGCGCGATGACGTTGGCCGTGTCGGAAAGACGCGCGGTACCCTTGTCCGCCGCGACCACCAGATACGGGTCGGGGTCGTCATAGGCGATGACGAAGGGCGGACGCATGACGCCGTTGGCCGTGACGTTGTCGGTCAAATCCAGCATGCCGCGGATGAGCGTGGCGTAGGCTCCCGTGGCGAGACGCCGGCACTCTTCGGGATCGCGGCAGGGCGACTTGAGGACGAAGCCGCCCTTGGCGCCCTGCGGCACGATCAGGGCATTCTTGATCATCTGGGTCTGCATCAGGTCCAGTATCTCGACCCGGAAGTCGTCCGGCCGGTCCGACCACCGGATGCCGCCCCGAGCCACGCGCGCCCCGCGCAAGTGTATGCCCTCCATCGCTGCCGAGTGAACGTAGATTTCGAACAGCGGTTTCGGAGCGGGCATGTCGATGACACCCAGGCTGCTGATTTTGAAAGCGACGAAGAAATCGGGGTCGGCGCGGCGCCGGTAGAAATTCGTGCGTACGGTAGCGTCGATCAGGTTGAACAAATCCCGTAGGATGTGGTCTTCGCCGCTATCCGCCACAGCGGTCAGTACCGCGACGAAATCCTGCCGCAGCGCCGACTGCGCCTCCTCGTCCGCTCGCGCATCCGGGTGGAACCGGGCTTCGAAATATCGGTAAAGAAGACGGGTGGCCTCGGGATTGTTGAACAGCGCCCGGAAAAAACGCGAACGCCCGAACCGGCCGCCGAGTTGGCGCCGGTAGTCGTGATAGGCCCTGAAGACCTCGATTTCCTTCCAGGAAAGCCCCGTGGCGAGGATCAAGGCGTTCAGCACGTCATTCTCCACCCGGCCTGCCGTCACGGCGGCCAGGGCATCCAGCAACGGTTTGCGTAGAGACATGAGATCACCGCCCGGCGCTTCGCCAGCAGCCACGGCGAAACTGCGGACCGAACAGCGCAGCCCCCGGAACTCCAGCCTGAACCGGATCTGGTCGACGATGCGCAGTCCCAGATTCTGCAGCAGCGGCATGATCCGGTCGAGGTCATCCTCCACCAGGCTGTAGATCCGAAGACGGCAGTAAGCATCGCCGAACTGCGGCGAAGGCCGCCACAGATCGGCGACACAGGACTTCGTCCGGGCCGCTTTTTCGAGCAGGAGCGCATCCCGCACCGCCGCCTTCGGCGAAACCTGCGAGCGGTACTCGTGCGGAAAAATCTCGGCCATGGGCAGCGGTTCCGCGGCGATTCGCCGGCGCCGGCAAAATCGCATCAGTATGGCGGCATAGGTGATTTCCCAGTTTCCGCCGGCAGCCGCCCCCTTACCGTCCATACCGGCGCCTCCCCTGCCCTAGGCCAGCTTTTTGCGCATTTCCAGGACATTGCCGTTTTCGGTACGACGGTAGGTCACCGTGTCCATCAGCGCCCGGATGAAAAAAATGCCACGGCCGTGTTCGCCCGGCGCATCGAAATCTGGCATCGGAACGGACTCCAGATCGAAGCCCTGCCCCTGATCGTAGACGCGGATGCACAGTTCCTCGTCCTCGATGTGGATCCATACCCGGACCGTCTTTCCCGTTTCGCCCGGCGTGGCATGTTCGATGGCGTTGACCATGGCCTCGGTCAACACCAGATTCATGTGATAGCCCAGAGTATCGCGGTCGCCGCGGTAATCCACCAATTCCCTGGCGATCTGCTCCGCGATGTTCCCGATCAGCCCGAGGTAACGGGTCTGGTTGGGGACCACGATGTCGACATTGACATCGGTTTCGCCTGGCATGACCACCTCCCGGCTACTCGCCGCGCAATGCTTCCTCGACGGTGGAATAAATCTCGAACACCCGGTGCAAGCGGGTCAGCTCGAACATGGCATGCACCCGCGGCTGGAGACCCGCCAGCATGAAGGCGCCGGAGCGCAGAGCGGCATTCTTCTGGCCGGACAACAGGGCACCCAGCCCCGAACTGTCGATGAAGCTCACCGGGCTCAGATCGACGATCAGATGGCGTCCGCCGCCTTCCAGCAACCTGAGCATGAAGTCCTTGAGTTCGCCGGAATTGTGGGCATCCAGGCGCGGTTCGCCCAGCCTCAGGACGGTCTTGCCGTCCACGGTTTCGGTCGCGAGATTCATGACTCCGGACTCCCCGTCCTGCCAAAGACTTCGTCCCATTGACGTGGGCTTACTCATACACCGGCGGCGGCAGGCAGACAAGTACCGGCTCACCGCCCCTGGTTCCACCAGCGCCGGACGATCGCCCCTATGTCGAGGTCTGCCGTGTCGGCGTTCCAGGCCTTGTGGAAATCCACGTCGTTGCTGTTGGGCGGGGGATCCGGTCTGAATATCTGACAGCGTACCGGCAGGGGTGTCGCCTCGCCCAGAATCAGGGCCTCGCCCCGGCCCAGCGCGGTGAGGACGTCCACCAAATCGGCTTCGCCTTCGGGCACCAGTTTGCGGACGTAGGCCTGGTCGTCCGGGTTGCTGATCCTGAGGCAGATGTAGGAGCCGCACTGCGAAAGCACCGTTTCGGAAAGTTCGTGTGGGCGCTGGCTGACCACGGCGAGCCCGACGCCGTATTTACGGCCCTCCTTGGCGATGCGCTCCATCGACTTCCGCGTACCTTCGTACTGGGTGGCGCGTTCGCGAGGGATGTAGGTATGCGCCTCTTCGCAAACCAGCAGAATGGGGAATTCACGCCGGTCGAGGTTCCAGTAGTTGAACTCGAAAGCCAGCCGGCCGATCTGGGCGGAGACGGTCGGGCGCACGTCGAACGGCACCGGACTCAAGTCGATCACGCTGATCTGGCAGCGCGGCTCGCCCAAGCCGACAAAATCCCGCAACAGATCCGGCAGGCTCTCCGACCGGGTGCGGCGGGCCGGATTGAGCAGAAAGTCGTAGCGCACGTCGTGTAGCCGGCTGCCGAGCTTGAGCAGGAAATCGTCGAACTGCCCAAACAACGGGCCCTTGGTCTTGCCGAAATCGGTCCGGTGTTCGTTGGCTTCCTTGAAACGCTCGTACACCTCCTGCAGCGAGAAATACACCGGCGCATCGATCGACACCCCTTCCAGACCCAATTCACGGGCGCTCCGCCGCTTGAGTTCGAACACCGTTTCGCGGAGGAACGCCGTCTGGATCGACGCTGCCGGATCGTCGCGCTCGATCAGGAGGTCCACCAGCTCGGCGAAGCTCATCAGCCAGTAGGGAATTTCCAGCTCGCGGGCGTCCATCGCCCGGGTGGCCATGGGCGGAAACGCGCTGTGGAGCACGCCATCGGCGCCGCGCCAACAGTATTCGCCGTGCAGGTCCAGCAGGATGATATGCGCCCTGGGAGCGGAGGCGAGCATGCGCTGGAGCAGGCTGGCCACGGTCCAGGACTTGCCTGCGCCGGATTGGCCGAGGATGGCGAAATGACGGCTGCACAAAGCGGAGGGATCGAGATAGACGCCGGTCGCGGGATGATTCGGCAGATAGCCCGGATTGAACCGTAGGTTGCGGGTGCGGGCGAACACGGCGTTGATCTCTTGAGGAGACGCGGCGTGGACCTCGGCGCCTGGCACCGGATAGCGCCGCACGCCGCGGCTGAATGCGCCCTTGTCGTTGAATTCGCCCAAAGGTACCAACTGCATCGCGCTGCCGGCGGCCGATCCGGCTGCCCCGCCGGAGACCTCCCGAACCAGGGCGAGGATACGGAACGTGCCATTCCGGATCGACACATAGGTCCCCACCTGACCGGGATGCTGGACTTCGTCCCCCAACGATACCTCGTTTCGGAAACCCTCCTCGTACGACAACAGGCGGGCCGCGAAGCGTCCGGCCCGAACCTCGGTAATGCGACCGATCAGTGAATCATCGGAGGCATCCATGGCGACCCGGCTCCGTGGGTGCAACGAGCCCTCAATCTTCATCGTCCCCCCAAGGTCGGGGACGCACCGTCTCGGGCAGCTTCGGCTTTCGCGCCGTGCGCAACAAGAGCAATGCGTTGCCGACGATGGCCAGGAAAGCAATAATGGATAAGATCAAGAACGATCCCATGACATTCCTCTTTCGCCCACAGATTCGATCGATGACCGGCCGCCAAGGTTTCCATTCTGCCCGGACGAGGACGACATGAACACATCGGTCTGGCGCATCGGACAGACATTGAACTCGGTGCAGAGCACCTTCGTGGGGCTCCTGCGTATCTGGTCCATTCCGCTGGTACTGCTGCTCAGCCTCGCTTCCGGCTATACGACATATTATGGCCTGTCCTACTTCATCACGGACTGGATCGCGCTGATCATCACCGTCGCGGTGCAGTCGGTCATCGTGATCTGCTCCCTGGAACTGGCGGGCTGCCACTGGCGCGCCAATCGGGTGCGCTTCCTCACCGTCGGCGTGACGCTGGCGGTCGCCCTGCTGGTCTCGGTGTCGTTCTCCTATTTCAAGTTCTACGAACTTTCGCAGCAGGACAATACCTTGCTGGCCCGCTACCGTGCGCTGGATCAGAACCTGAACGACTATCTGGACCGAGTCAACAAACTGAAAAGCGCGCTGATGGCTCACCAGCAGAAACGGGCCGAAGCGGCGGCCAAGGAGGCCACTCAGGCCTATCTCGGCACCTTGCAGGGCATACGCGATGAAAGCCGGAAACGGGTGGGCAAGGGACCGATGTGGAGCCACTACAACGAACTCCAGCGCGCCGAGGAAAACCGGCTGCGCCAGATGGAGACGAGCTTCGGCGAGCTCGACCAGCGCATCACGGCCGCACGGGACACGATGCAGAAATTTTCTTCCGATCTCAAGAATCCGGCGCTTTACGCCGAACTCATGGAACAAGTGCGGCAGGTCCAGTCGAAGGCGGACAATCTCGCATCGGTCCACGGCGCCACACCGGTTCTCGCACCGCCCTGGGGCAGCCATGCCGAATTCGTCCGGGGCATCACCCCCTCCTTCGCCATGTGGGAAGACCTTTCCCTGTTCGCGCTCGCCTGCGCCGCCATGGTGGATTTCTTCACACTCGTGCTGTCCTACCGGCTGGAATTCAGTGCGCCCGGCCCGTTGACCGAGGAGGAGAAAGTGCTGGCCTTCCACGGACTGCGCGAGTTCTCACAGTTCGCCATCAACGACAACGACGAGCTGGAATTCGTCTTCGAGAAATCCGAGCTCGAGCGGGCGAAACGCTATCCCGACTGGAACCGCATGTTCGCCGTCGCCTTTCTGCTCAACCGCGGGTTCCTGCGAAAGGTGAGTGAACGCAGCGTGGAATTCGCACCCAACCTCTACCCCATCGTGGCCGAATGTATGAGAAAGGAGCTGCCGCAGGCTGGCTCGGCTTTCCACGATGGCAACGTACGGCAGTTCATCGAGAGAAAAGGCCATGAGCGGAGAGTCTGACGCCGAGCGCTGGGACCCCGGCTTCGTCGGCGACCATTACCTCGTCACCGCCCGGCTCGGCCCGTTCCGCAAGCTGTTCCTCAAGCCGCGGGAGTTCACTCCGCGCTTCTATCACCGCCTCACCGAACTGATCATCGAGGACTGGAGCCTCCCGGTACCGGACCTGAGGCTGGGTGAGGCGGTGCGCATCAGTGTCGACCTTTCGGTCAGATTCCAGCCGACCCTGGACTATGCCCGCAGCCATCCCGACAGCCTGGACCAGCTTTCCCATACCATCAAACTGCATCACCAGCGGGTCCTGCTCGACATGGTCCTGGAAGAGCTGCGGGTGCTGGAAGACCCATTCTGGCTGAGGGAGGGATATGCCGGAATCGAACGGCGCGTCGAAACCCTGATCAACGAGACGCTGGCGGGACAGGGCATACGCTGCCGGACCCGCTGCGTCCTTTCCCCGCAATTCCAGGCTCTGGATGAAGCGGAACTCGAAAATCTGCCGTCGTGGTCGCCGTATCGACCGTTGTATCAGGCTTTGCTGCAGCGCCAGCACCACATCGCCGCCGAAGCAGAACGGCGGCGGCTGGAGCTGGAAGCCGAGGAAGAGGCGGTCCGGATGGAGCGCGAACGTGCCAGACTGCTGCTGGAACAGCGGGAAACCGAGCTGCGGAAGGCGAAGTATGCCCTCGAAGCCGAGCGTCTGAAGGCCGAACTCGCCGCGGAGGAGACGCTACAGGCGGAACGGCGGGCCGCAGAGGCACGTCAGAAGGAAGAACAGGTACGCCACGAGCAAAAACTGCGGGAAATGGAAATCGAAGCAGAATTGCAGTCCAAGGCCCGGCGGGCCGAAGCCATGGAAGACGCCGACGCCCGCCTGCGCCGGGAAATCGAGCTGCTCGCCCTGGAGCGCCAGCGCCTGCTGCTGGAGGAAGAAGTCAGGGACATCAAGCTCGCCAAGGCCAAAGGCTGGATCATCAACGCCTCGCGCCGGTTCCAGCTCGGTCAAGACGCCGAATTCGACGATCCTGAACCGCCCGGCCTTCCCCCCGAACTGCCGGAAACGTGAAACACCGATGCCATCGAACCGCCTGGCCCTGTTCGTCGTACTGTCCGCCTTCGTCAGCCACTCCGCAGCGAGCCGCGACTGGGGAGACGTCTCATCCCCCACCGCAGCGACACCCGAAGCCATCGGCGAAACGGGGGCGGGATGCCTGGCCGGCGGCGTCCGCCTCCCGCCCGAAGGCGAGGGCTACAAGGTCATGCACCTCGAACGCAACCGCAACTACGGCCATCCGGACCTGATCCGCAGCATCATCGACCTGGGACACGCGACCGTGCAAGGGCATTGGGGCGAACTCCATGTCGGCGATTTGTCCCAGCCCCGGGGCGGACCGATGCGGTTCGGCCACCGCAGCCACCAGACCGGCATCGATGCAGATGTCTGGTTCGCGCTCGACCCGAATCTGATCCGCAACGCCGACGGTCTACGCAGCAACATTCCCGCACCGTCGTTGCTGACTCCGGACCAGACCCGGCTCAACCACATGCTGTGGGACATCCGCCATGCCCGGGTCCTGGAAACCGCCGCCCGCGACCCGCACGTCGACCGGATCTTCGTCAACGCCCACATCAAACAGGAACTCTGCCGCTCGGTACGGGGAGACCGCTCCTGGCTGCGGAAAATCCGTCCCTGGCACCGCCACGACGACCACTTCCACATGCGTCTCGCCTGTCCCGCCGACAGTCCCGACTGTGTACCGCAAAAACCGCTCGAACCCGGCGACGGCTGTGACGCTTCGTTGGACTGGTGGCTGTCCCTCCCGCCCCTCCGGCCACTGCCCGACAACCATCACGGGCCGGCCCCCTCGCCCGCCCTGCCCCGCGTCTGCAGGGCGGTATTGAATGGCCGATGATATCTTAGGTTTGACCGATTCGACCCGGTTGTGCCGAGGTTTCCCACGATCAGGCCGCAGGCAGACGCCAGACAATCGCACTTGCGCCCACCGCACAGTCCGATGCCCGAAGATCGTGCGATCTTAAAGGCGGTCCGTCGTGATCACGGCCACACCCCCAGACGCTATAGCCGTGCCCTCACCTCCTTCGCCGCTCTCTCACTCAATCCGGGGGTTCCGGTTTCCAGCCAGGTCGCCTCGGTCTCCTTCCTCAGCCAGGTGCACTGCCGCTTGGCGAACTGGCGGGTGGCGATGATGGCGCGCTCCACGAAAGTATCGAAGCCGTAGTCGCCCTGGAGATAGCCCCAGGCCTGGCGGTAACCCACGGCACGGATGGAGGGCAGGGTTTCGTTCAGGTCGCCGCGCCGATAGAGGGCCTCGACTTCTTCCAGAAAACCCTCCTCCAACATCCGCCTGAACCGCTCGGCGATACGCTCCGCCAGCACGGCCCGGCTAGCAGGCGCCAGTACGATGCGCAAGGGCCGGAACGGCAGCTCGGGGGACCGGCTGCCTTCGCACAAATCGGACAGCGTCCGACCGGTGAGGTAGAACACTTCCAGGGCGCGTTGCAGGCGCTGGGGATCGTTGTGATGGATGCGGGCGGCGGCGGGCGGGTCGATCCGGGCCAGTTCCGCATGGAGCGCGTGCCAGCCGTCGCGTGCCGCCCGCGTCTCGATCTCCCGACGGAGATCCGGATCGGCCGAAGGCAGCTCCGCCAGGCCCCGCAATAGGGCGTTGAAGTACAACATCGTGCCCCCCGCCAGTACCGGCAGACGGCCGCGGGCGGTGATGTCGGCAATCAGGGCCAAGGCCTCATCGCGGAATCGGCCGGTCGAGAAGACCTCGCTCGGGTCGAGAACATCGATCAGGTGGTGCGGCACAGCCGCGCGCTCGGTGGGAGTGGGCTTGGCAGTGCCGATGTCCATGCCCCGGTAGACCAAGGAGGAATCGACGCTGACGATCTCACCATCGAGGGCATTGGCGAGCTCGATCGCCAGCTGCGATTTGCCCGATGCGGTGGGCCCCATCAGCACCACGACCGGCGGCAATTCGGCTGCGCTCATCGGCCACGCAGGAACAGACGGTCCAGCGCCTGAGTGTCGAGCTGCACCCAGGTCGGCCGGCCGTGGTTGCACTGACCGGCGCGTTCGGTGGCCTCCATCTCGCGCAGCAGCGCGTTCATCTCCGGCACGGTGAGCTTGCGGCCGGCCCGTACCGAGCCGTGGCATGCCATGGAGGCAAGGACGGTGTTCAAGGTTTCCTGCAAACGCCCGGAAGACCCGTGTTCGCGCAGATCGGCCAGCGTATCCCGCACCAGGCGTTCGACATCGCTCCCCTCCAACAAAGCCGGCACCGAACGGACCAGCACGCTGCCCTCGCCGGTGCGCCGCAGCTCTATCCCCAGCCGCGCCAGATGCTCGCCGTACTCTTCGGCCAGATCGGCGTCGGCGCGGCTCAGCCTGATCCTCACCGGCAGCAGCAGGGGCTGGCTGGCGATCCCTCCGGCCTGGTATTGCCGTTTCATGCGCTCGTAGGTGATCCGCTCGTGAGCGGCATGGCCATCGACGAGGATCAGCCCCTGCGCGTTCTCAGCCAGGATGTATACTCCCTTGAGGTGGGCCAAGGCATAACCCAGCGGCGGGATCTCCTGCTCCGCCCGGGTCTCCGTCGGATTCGGCAGGGAAACCGAATACAGCCTGCGCAGATCACCGAGGGTCTCGCTGTCGCCGCTGGACAGGTATGGCCGCTGCGGTGTCTCCGCCACGCGGAACAGAGGCTGCTGGCTCTGCTGCGGTTGTTCCGCAAGCGGGGCAGGGTTTTCCGTGGCGGGCGCAGCGACCACGCTTGCCGTCCGCCCCGGCCGATGGCCGGCGATGACGCGGTGCAGAGCGCTGAACAGGAAATCGTGCACCATCCGTCCTTCGCGGAAACGCACTTCCAGTTTGGCCGGATGGGCGTTGACGTCGACCAGGGCCGGATCGATCTCGAGGTACAACACATATACCGGCTGGCGCTGATGATACAGCACGTCCTGGTAGGCTTGACGGATGGCATGACCGACCAGTTTGTCGCGGATCGGCCGGTGGTTGACGTAGAAGAACTGCAAATCGGCCTGGCTGCGCGAGAAAGTCGGCAATCCCACCCAGCCGTGCAGGCGCAGACCGGATGCCTCGAACTCTACCCGCAGCGCCTGTTCCAGGAAGTCCGGCCCGCACAGCGCGCCGATCCGCTCGGGCCGGCCGCCTTCCTCAGCGTCCGGCTGCAGCCGGAGCACTTCGCGCTGGTTGTGCCGGAGCCTGAAGCCGACGTCGAACCGTGCCAGAGCCATGCGCTGTACCAGAGTCTGGATATGGCCGAACTCGGTTTTTTCCGCCCGCAGGAACTTGCGGCGGGCGGGCGTGTTGTAGAACAGATCCCGCACCTCGACCGTCGTGCCCTGAGCGTGCTGGGCAGGCTGGATATCGAAGTCGCTTTCACTGCCGTCGGCGCTCACCTGCCAGCCGCATGGGACATCTGCTGTGCGGGAGGTCAGCGTCAACCGGGCCACGGCGCTGATGCTGGGCAAGGCCTCGCCGCGAAAACCCATGCTCGCCACCCGCTCCAGGTCTTCGAGCGAGGCGATCTTGCTGGTGGCGTGGCGCGACAGGGCCAGCCCCAGGTCTTCACGGTCGATGCCGCAACCATCATCGCGTATCCGGATCAGCCGGACTCCTCCCTGCTCGACGTCCACTTCGACCTGGCGGGCGCCGGCGTCGAAAGCATTCTCGACCAACTCTTTCACCACGGAAGCCGGTCGCTCGATGACCTCGCCGGCGGCGATCTGGTTGATCAGCTGGGGAGGAAGTCGGCGGATGCGCATGCGGAGCGGGGCGGAGAGAAGTTCGACGCCGCTCATCCGGCGAGTCTTCTCCGTACGCCTGCGAACACGGGATGCGGGCGCACTTCCTCTATCATCGCGGCCGGCGGCCGACCCGCTGCGGAGAAATCATTTCCCGGGTGAGTACACGACTCTGGCCTTGACACCGGGATCAGCCGAGACCCGCATTCTGCCCCGTTTGTCCCAGATGAGCTGGTACCGATCGAAGCTGGACAGCCAGTAATTCCACACCGGGGCGTCCAGCGAAGGGGTTTCGCTGGTGGGAGGATAACCAACCGCCAGAATGACCTGTTCCTTGGTCATGCCCTCCGACACCTTGCCTGCCCGGATCGCCTCCCGCACCTCGGGCGGAAACGCGGCGAGAGGGATCTTCGGATCCTTCGTCACGACGATTTTCTCGATCCACTGTTGCAGCGTTTCCTCCTTGCGGCCGTAGTCATGGCCAAGCCGCATCTTGCGGCCGCCTACCTCCGCATAGGCGCGGTCGCCGCTGTATCCGTACACCTTGACCGGTGTTCCGGCGGCGATGAACGGGTTTTCGCCGTAGTTGCCGTCACTGATCCAGTCGTCCTCGAAATGCAGATTGCAACAGGTGTAGCCCGTCCTCAGCGCCGGAGCGTTGGAATCGTAGTGGGGCGCACATGCGATCAACCCTCCCATGGCCAGACATGAAAGCGCGAACCGGCATGCCGCCGTTGAATGCCTGACAGGCATATTCATTCACGAGCCCTCAAATGTGCTGCCGGGGAAACACGAATACTCATCCCAGGCTGTCGAGAAACTTCTCGGCATCGAGCGCGGCCATGCAGCCCGAACCCGCGGAAGTGATGGCCTGGCGGTAAATCGAGTCGGACACGTCACCGGCCGCGAACACGCCTTCCACGGTGGTCGCCGTGGCGCCTCCCTCACTGCCGCCCTTGACCACGATGTAGCCGTTGCGCATTCCCAATTGCCCCGCGAAGATCTCCGTATTCGGACTGTGACCGATCGCGATGAACACCCCCTCCAGGGCGATGTCCTTGCTCGTGCCGTCCCGCACGTTCCTGATACGCATGCCGGTGACGCCCATGTCATCGCCCAGGACTTCTTCGAGCACGCTGTTCCATTCGATGCTGACGTTGCCGTTCGCCGCCCGCTCCAGCAGCTTGTCCGACAATATCTTCTCGGAGCGGAACTTGTCGCGGCGGTGGACCACGGTGACCTTCGCCGCGATGTTGGACAGATACAGCGCCTCCTCCACCGCCGTGTTGCCCCCGCCGATCACGGCCACGTGCTTGCCCTTGTAAAAGAATCCGTCACAGGTGGCACAGGCGGACACGCCCCGGCCCTTGTAGGCTTCTTCCGAAGGCAGCCCCAGGTAGCGGGCGGATGCGCCGGTGGCGATGATCAGCGCATCACAGGTATAGACCCCGGCATCGCCAGTCAGGGTGAAGGGGCGCCCGGAAAGGTCGGCCGTGTGGATATGGTCGAAGACAATCTCGGTGTCGAAGCGCTCGGCATGACGCCGCATCCGCTCCATCAGGTCCGGTCCCATCACGCCGTCGGCATCGCCCGGCCAATTGTCCACCTCGGTCGTGGTAGTGAGCTGCCCACCCATCTGGATGCCGGTCACCAGTACCGGCCTGAGGTTGGCACGCGCGGCATAGACCGCCGCAGTATAGCCGGCTGGACCCGATCCCAGGATCAGTACTCTGGAATGCTTCGGTTCGCTCATGAAATCCTCTATCCTGCTATGAAAATGAGGGCATTATACGGCGCGACCGCGCGCGATTTCTAACCGGCCACACACGGGAACGCCGGCGCCACGAACGGTGCGCCTTGCGAATCGGCGCGCACATTTGGAACAATAGCGGATTTCCATATTTGATTGATTTGGTGAGCCTTTTGGCGAGAGCGGACAAAACAATGAAGCCGGTGGACGATCTGCGCTCTTCGCTGGTGCGGACATTGAGAGAGGGAGCGTTTCTGGCCTATCTGGCGCTCGCCTCGTTCTTCCTCATCGCATTGGTGACGTTCGATCTGGAGGATGCCGGCTGGACCCATATCGGCAGCCGCCGGCCGGTGTCCAACGGCGCCGGAGCGGTGGGGGCCTGGCTGTCGGATTTCTCGTTTTCCCTGTTCGGGATCGTTGCCTTTCTGCTGCCACTGCTCCTGGCCGGTTATGGGTACCGAATCTACCGCGGCCGCGGCGCGTACTACCGGTTCTCCCTGCTCGGCTCCAGCCTGCGCTGGCTCGGCCTGGGTGCCGCCATCGCTGCCGGTTCCGGCATCGTCGATCTTCAGCTGCTGCGGGTGCCGCTGCCTTTGCCGGAAACCACCGGAGGCATCGTCGGGCGGGAACTCGCGGATCTCATGACCGGATCGTTCGGCATCAAAGGTGCTTCGGTCTTGCTCGGCGGCATCTTCCTGGCCGGAGTGTCCCTGGCCACCGGTCTGTCTTGGCTGAAGCTGGTGGATGCCATCGGTCGGGCGGTATTGCTGCTGGTCCGGCGGCTCACGACCGTTCCCGCCAGGGGCGGAGAGCAGCCCGCGGTGACGCCCGAACCGGCGCTGGCGACGCCCGCTCCAGTGAAATCACGCACGGCCCCGTCTCGGCCGGCCAAGCCACAGGAGCAGCCGGCGGCACCGCCCCCTCCTGGCGAATCTGCCGGACAGCCCGCGCAGCGCGCGCCGGTCATCCCTTTCCTGCAACCCAGGAAGCCGGCGGTCCGCAAGCCGGCTGGCGGAGTCCTGCCCTCGCTGGCCCTGCTCAATGGCACCTCGGCCAAGGTACATGCCTATTCTCCGTCGGTGCTGGAGCAGATGTCGGAACTGGTGGAAACGATCCTGGCGGATTTCGGTGTGGATGTGGAAGTCGTCTCGGTCCATCCCGGCCCCGTGATCACCCGTTTCGAGCTGCAGCCAGCGGCCGGCGTCAAGGTCAGCCGGATCAGCGGCCTGGCGAAAGACCTGGCGCGGGCTCTGTCGGTCACCAGCGTGCGGGTGGTCGAAGTCATTCCGGGCAAGTCAGTGGTAGGATTGGAAATCCCCAACCGGGAGCGCGAGATCGTGCTGCTGCACTCGGTCCTGGCCTCCGAAGCCTACCAGCAGGCCCACTCCCCTCTCACCCTGGTGCTGGGCAAGGACATCAGCGGCCAGCCGGTGGTGGCCAACCTGGCCAAGATGCCGCATCTCCTGGTCGCCGGCACCACCGGATCGGGCAAATCGGTCGCCATCAACGTGATGATTCTGAGCCTCTTGTACAAGGCCGGGCCTGCTGACGTCCGGCTGATCATGATCGACCCCAAGATGCTGGAACTTTCAGTTTACGAAGGCATCCCCCATCTGCTGACGCCGGTGGTCACCGACATGAAGGAGGCCGCCAATGCGTTGCGCTGGTGCGTCGCCGAGATGGAACGCCGCTACAAGTTGATGTCGCTGGTTGGTGTGCGCAACCTCGAGGGCTTCAACCAGCGGGTTCGTGAAGCCGCCGAAGCCGGCAACCCCTTGCGTGATCCGTTGTGGAACCCGAACCTGGCCCTGGGCGACGAGGAGCCGCCGCTGCTCGAACCCCTGCCCTGCATCGTCATCGTCATCGACGAACTGGCCGACATGATGATGATCGTAGGCAAGAAGGTGGAGGAGCTGATCGCCCGGCTGGCGCAGAAGGCGCGTGCCGCGGGGCTGCATCTGATCCTGGCCACCCAGCGGCCCTCGGTGGACGTGATCACCGGCCTCATCAAGGCCAACATTCCGACACGCATCGCGTTCCAGGTCTCCTCCCGGATCGACTCGCGCACCATCATCGACCAGGGCGGCGCCGAAACGCTGCTCGGCAACGGCGACATGCTCTACCTGCCTCCTGGCACCGGCTTCCCGCAGCGCGCCCACGGCGCTTTCGTGTCCGACCACGACGTCCACAAGGTGGTGGAGTTCCTCAAGAGCACCGGCGAGCCGGATTACATCGAGGACATCACGCGGTTCAGCGAAGACTCCGCAGACGGATCAGGATTCCGCGGGGGGCACGGTGAAGGCGGAGGAAGCGATGAAAGCGACGCCCTTTATGACGAAGCGGTAAGGTTCGTGACGGAAAGCCGCAAGGCTTCCATATCCTCCGTGCAGCGCCGCTTCAAGGTGGGCTACAACCGTGCCGCGCGGATGATCGAGGACATGGAACGTGCCGGCGTGGTCACGCCGGCCGATACCAACGGCAGCCGCCAGGTATTGGCTCCGCCACCACCACCGGTCTGAAGGAATCCGCCCTTCCTCAGACAGACCCGCTCCTTCCGACGCCATCCCGTGCCTGCCCTGGCGGCAACGCCGGCCCGGCGTTGCCGTAGCGCTTGGCAGCCTGATTGCAGAAGGCGGCCACCAGCGACTCCATCACCTCCCTGAAAATCCCGCCCAGAGCCATCTGCAGGAGGGGATTCGCGAATTCGAAATCCACCCGGAACGAAACGTCGCAGCCGCCGTGAGGATTGGCGTCGAAACGCCAGTTCCCGCGCAGATACTTGAACGGCCCGTCCACCAGCTTCATATGGATATGCCGGCCCGGTTCCATGGTATTGGCCGTGGTGAAATTCAGCCTCACGGCACCCTTGGCGAGGGTGATGGTCGCCTTGATATGGCGATCCGCCGCAGACAGCACTCTGACATCGCGGCAAAGCGGCAGATATTTCGGATAGTCGGCCACGTCGTTGACGAGCTCGTACATCTGGTCCTGCGTATAATTCACGCAGACGCTGGTCGCTATTGTCGGCATCATTTCCCTCGAAAATTCGACGGTCGCCCGGCCTCCTCCGTCTGGAGACGCGGCGCACACCGGAACTCGAGATGATAAAGCAGTTCACCGCCTGGATCGAAGCCGAACCTCGCTCAAAATCGACCGGATGAAGCGGATGTTCGTCGATCTCACGAACCTCGGCCTTTCAGCCTCCGGAACACGCCGGGCTCATAGGGGTCGACCGGCGGAAATCCGAGGAAGCCCCGATCGACTCGGAGCTTCCCCGCAGCGTTGCAAGCCGGCGCAACCCGGTGTCATCAGGCGCCGACGAGGGCCGGCCTGACGATCTCCAGCCATTCGTCGAGGCGTTCGTCCGTCATTTCGCTCTGGTTTTCGTGGTCGATCACCAGGCCGACGAACTTGCCGTCCACCACCGCCTTGGACTTTTCGAACTCATAGGTGTCCGTAGGCCATGCGCCGACCACCCGCGCCCCGCACTCGACCACCTGATCGTAGATTTCGCGCAGGGCGTCGACGAATTCATGGCCATACCCCTGCTGATCGCCCAGACCGAACAGCGCCACGGTTTTCCCCGACATGTCCTTGCCCTTGAACTTCGGCAGGAACTCGAGCCAGCTCTCCTCCGAAGCACCGGAATCCAGGCCCGGCAGTTCCCCATCCCCCAGGGTCGGTGTACCCAGAATCAGTGCATCGTATTTGAGCACATCGTCGATGTCGGCCTTTTTGACGTCGACCGGAGCATCCGCGTCCTCACCCAGTTTCTTGGCAAGCTGCTTGGCGACGCGGCGGGTATTGCCGGTATCGGAGCCGAAAAAGATCCCTATCTTCCCCATGACTGTTTCCTCTATAACATATTGTTCAACAAGGATAATGTTGCGCCCGAACCGACCTTGGCCCGATTGGCCGCAGCCGGCAAAGTTCCGCATCCGGGCGGTTCTTGAACCAGGACCGCGGCGCACGACTCCGCGACACCCACCAGCGGTTCAGGCATCGACCAGAATGAAGCAATAACCAGACCATTTATAGGGAAAACCCGGCTCACAGGCGCTGACGCGGTTTCCAGGGTCGGAAAATGTCCACAGAATCTGTGGATAAGGATGTGGGCTCACCGGGCAATCAGGATTCATCAGATTGATATACAAGGACATTTCTACAACGTTCAGAGCTTTTCCAGGATCGCACGCAAAAAGTGCCAAACGCCATCCACGGCGCCTGCCAAAGAAGCCTGGACTGTCAGAAGTATTGCGAGTTGACGATGAAATGGACCCCGATGGCCGCAAAATAACCAAGGAGAATCACAGGGCACCATTTCAGATGGCTGCTGAAGCTGTATCGTCCCCCGGTCATCCCGAGCAAAGCGATGCCCGGTGCCGACCCGATGGCCAGGAGACTGCCCCCCACCCCCAAGGTCAGGGTCACGAGCAGCCACTGTCCTTCGGGCAGTTCGGGGCGCATGCTCAGAACGGCGAACATCAGCGTGCCGTTGTCGACGAACGCGGAGGAGAGCCCGATCAGCACGTTTGCGAGCGTGGCACTGTGCTGGCCATACAGCCAGGCCGAGACGGCATCCAGATAGCCGATGAAGCCGAGCCCGCCGATGCCCGTCATCGCACCATAAAAGAACAGGAGCGTGTCCCATTCCAGCCGCCCCACCTTTTCGAAGATATCGAAACGCTGCGTTTCGAGAATGCCGTCCGGCATATCGGGCTCGGGTGGGGACGGCTTGGCATCCCGGGCACTCGAAGCGATGCGATTTTCGGTCTTGCGAAGATAAAACGTGAAGAACTGCAACAGCGACAGCCCGGCCATCATCCCCGCGGCCGGCGGCAGGCGAAGATACATATCGGAGAACACCGCCAACCCGATGGTGACCCCGAACAGGACGATCACCCGCACGGCTCCGCGCCGCATCGCGATACTCTCCGCTTCCACCCGCGGCGTGTCGTGAGGCACCGCGAAATGCATCGCAAGCGCGGGCACCAGAAAATTCACCAGACAGGGAACGAACAAGGTGAAGAACTGGGTGAACTCCAGCATCCCCTTCTGCCAGACGAACAGGGTGGAAATGCCGCCCAAGGGGCTGAACGAACCGCCGGCATTGGTGGCCACCACGACGTTGATGCAGGCCAGCGAAACGAAACGGGGACTGTTCCTTCCCACCGCGACCACGACCACGCCCATGAGCAACCCGGCCGTCAGACCATTGACCACGCTGGAGATGAAAAACACCAGGGTTCCGGTGACCCAGAACAATGCCTTGTAGCCCAGCCGCAGCCTCACCAACGCGAGCCGCAAGGCGTCGAAGACACCCATGTCCTCCATGGCGTTCAGATAGGTCATGGACACCATGATGAACAGCAGCAGTTCGATATAGGCGAGGAGATTCGAGGTGAACGCCGTCACCGCCGCAGCGACCTGCCCGTGCTGCCGGTAGACGAGGGAAATGGCGAACCAGACGAGAGCGGCACCGAGGAGCATGGGTTTGGATTTCCGCAGATGCGTGACTTCCTCCAGCATGGCTGCGGCGTAGGCCGACACCATCACGACCAGCGAGAAATACCCTGCCCAGTGGTGAGTCAGATCCAAAGGCACCGGCGATGTCTCCGCATCGCCCAAGGCGGCCGATGGAAGCCCGACAAGCAGTCCCAGCAACGGCAAGGCCAATTTCTTCGCCAGCGGATTCATTGGATGTCCTATTTCAAAAACGGCGCAGTGTAAGGGAAATGTCCTGGAACAACGGCGCTCCGTCGCCGACGGGGCTGTCGGCGTCAGAAAGTCACGGTCACGTCGGCGGAAAACAGGAATTGGTCCGAGCGCTTCCCTGCATCGAAAATCTTGATGGCGTCCGACCAGTCGTAGCGGGCATTGGGACGCAGGATGACCCAGTTCAGGGGCTTCCAGTTCAAACCCACCGTCAGCGCGTAATACCCGCTGCCCTGGAACGGATAGACGGTGGAGAAATCCGGGTTGCAGGCATAGGGCCGGGCCTCCCCGGCGCCGTTGACGTTCATGCTACCGCTGCAGCGCGGCGGTCCGGACACCCGGAAGCCATTGTTGTCGCGCCACCATTCGGCCCTGAGTCCTACTGACCAATGCTCCTCCAACGCATAGGTCAGCCACTGGGCGATGCCGTACCACTGGGCGTTCTCGAGCTTTCCGCCGTTGCGGGTGTAATTGGTGGTCTGCACCTGATCCGCGAAACCGTGGGTATGTTCGATGACGTAATGGAGCCTGTCGTCCAGAAAACTCGTCTTACCCACCAGGCTGTATATCGCCCAGAGGTCACCGAACCGTTCGGAACGCCCTCCTGCCATTGCCGTCAGACTGAGCGAATCGCTCTTGTCATCGCTGGTCCAGACGCCGCCCCCAAGGAAATCCCAGTTTCCCAGCTGCTCATCCCAGGTGCCGTCGCCGCCGCCGGTGGCGCTGCCGGTGACCGCGCCGGCCGACACAGCCCAATTGGCGTCGATCGCATAACGGGACAGAATGCCGGTATGGGTGAAAGGATTGAACTGAAAGGTATAAGGTCGGGTGATGAAAAAGTTGTCCGGCGCCGTCACCATTTCGTACCCCAGCGGAGTATAGAAATGGCCGGCCTTGACGACGATGCCGTTGCCCATCGGCAGATTGAATTCGGCATAGGCCTGGGGCAGAGCGATGCCGTAGAAGCGGTCCGACCAGCTCGATAGATGCAGGTCCCAATGCCCGCGGTTCAGTGGCCGACCCGTTCTCGGGTCGACGTAGGGGATGCCGTAGGCCTGGGTGAAAATCGTGTCGGTACCGTACATGAAGTCGAAACGGCCGCCGACGTCCCACTCGTTGGGACCGCCCGCGATGGCCCGCTCCAGATACAGATAGAACTGGTTCATCTGAGGTTCGCCGGCACGGTCGTTGAAAGAAACCGGGCCGTTGAAATTGTCCGCCGGCCTGCTCGCATTGTATGTCACGCTGGCGTTCACCCATCCTCCCAGGCGGATGCCCAACCGCTGGAATCCCGTGCGTTGATCGATCCCGGCGCCGAGATAATCGAGCAGGCCCGAGGTGGTATCCGTGGCGGATGCCTGGAAACCGGTCGAGAACAGGCCCGTAAGGAGAGCGTAAGCCCACGCAAAGCGAACCAGCCTCGCCAGTGCCATGAACATTCGTCATCCGAAGAAAAAAACGAGGGCAGTTTATCTGCGCGGAGATAAAAAGTACGTAAAAAGATTCCGGCACGGACAAACTCCCTGCCTTGACCGTTCCCTCTCAGAAAACTGAACCGCCCAGAAGATCGGCGGTACGGCGGAGACGCCGCGGCGCTGGATACGGCAGTCCGCGAACGACAACGGAGAACGCGAGAGAACGACGCTCAGCGAGCATGAGCGGATCAAGGCGTTGGAATGGGAGGTGCGGGAACTGCGCCAGGCCAACGAGATCCTGCGCAAGGCATCGGCGTATGTTGCCCAGGCGGAGTTCGAAAGCCCGTTCAAGCGATGAAGGCGTTCATCGACCAGCACCGCGAAGTCTATGGAGTCGTGCCGATCTGCAAGGTGCTGCCGATCGCTCCATCGACGGACTGGCGGAATGCGGCCCGTCAGGCCGATCCCAGCAGAGGTCGGCCCGCTCCCGGCGCGACGAGTGCCGATGCGGGTAAATCCGACGGGTCTGGGCGGAGAATTTCCAGGTCTACGGCGCGGACAAGGTCTGGCAGAATCGCGGCGCGAAGGTCTCCCGCTCGGTCCGGGCCGACTTCGGACTGGATGCCCTGGCACAGGCGCTGCGTGCGCGCAAGCCGTTCGGCCCCGGCAGCCTGGTCCCTCAGGCGATAGGGAAAACCAGTACCCGTCGATCCGGCACACCGAGCGCCCGGTCGAGGCTGGCCTCGAACCCGGGGGGCGGCGTGGGAGGGGTCGCATGACACCATCTTTGCCGAAACCCTCAACGGGCTGTACAAGGCCGAGGTGATCCATCGGCAAGCCTGGAAGAACCGGGAGGCGGTGGACTGGGTTACCCAGACCTTGGGTGGACGGGTTCAACCATCGCAGGCTGCTGGAGCCCATCGGCTACCTCCCGCCCGCCGAGGCCGAAGCCGCCCATTACCGTAGCCTTCCCGGGTCCGCCATGGCTCCGTGACTCTCATCCGGAAAACACGGGGCGGTTCACTTTTCGCCAGGCACCGTAGGACTCGCATGGACGGATCACCGATCGATCCATAAGCGAACCCCCGGTTCCGTGCCATGAGGGCTCCAGAACCGGGGGCCGATTCGGGAATGGGCATTCCCGCTTCTTTGCGGCTTTTGGAATTCGGGAGAATTCCAAAAGAGGAACTCCTTGATTACATCATGTCATCCATGCCGCCGCCGGCCGGCATGCCGCCTTTTTCCTTCTTGGGCATTTCTGCGACCATCGCTTCAGTGGTCAACATGAGACCCGCGACGGAAGCCGCGTTCTGCAGGGCGGAACGGGTGACCTTGGTGGGATCCAGGATACCCATCTCGATCATGTCGCCGTATTCGGCGGTGCCGGCATTGTAGCCGAAGGTCCCGGTGCCTTCCTGGACTTTCGCGAGTACGACTGATGGCTCCTCGCCGGCATTGGCTACGATCTGGCGCAACGGCTCTTCGATCGCCCGGCGCAGGATGGCGATTCCCACCGTCTGATCGTGGTTTTTGCCTTCCAACGTCTTCAGCGCCTGCTGGGCCCGGATCAGCGCCACGCCGCCGCCCGGTACGATGCCTTCTTCGACGGCCGCACGGGTGGCATGCAGCGCGTCTTCGACGCGCGCCTTCTTCTCCTTCATCTCGACCTCGGTGGCCGCCCCTACCTTGATGACGGCCACGCCGCCGGCCAGCTTGGCCACACGTTCCTGGAGTTTCTCGCGATCATAGTCGGAGGTGGTGTCCTCGATCTGCTTGCGGATCTGCTCGACCCGGGCCTTGATGGCATCCGCGGAACCCGCGCCGTCGACGATGGTCGTGGTTTCCTTGTTGATCTGGATTTTCTTCGCCTGGCCCAGGTCGGTGAGTTCGACCTTCTCCAGACTCAGACCCAGCTCCTCGGAAATCACCTGACCGCCGGTCAGGATGGCGATGTCTTCCAGCATGGCCTTGCGGCGGTCGCCGAAACCGGGCGCTTTGACCGCACAGACCTTGAGGATGCCGCGCATGTTGTTGACCACCAGGGTGGCCAATGCCTCACCGTCCACGTCTTCGGCGATGATTAACAACGAACGGCCGGCCTTGGCGGTTTTCTCCAGTACCGGCAGCAGGTCGCGGATGCTGGAGATCTTCTTGTCGTGCAGGAGGACGTAAGGATTCTCGAGTTCCACGCCCATGGTGTCCTGCTTGTTGATGAAGTACGGGGACAGGTAGCCGCGGTCGAACTGCATACCTTCGACGACGTCGAGCTCGTTCTGCAGACCAGAGCCCTCCTCAACCGTGATCACGCCTTCCTTGCCGACCGTGTCCATGGCCTGGGCGATGATCTGGCCGATGCTTTCATCGGAGTTCGCGGAGATGGTGCCAACCTGGGCGATGGCCTTGCTATCGGTGCAGGGCTTGGACAGCTTCTTCAATTCCTCCACCACGACGCCGACGGCCTGGTCGATGCCGCGCTTGATGTCCATCGGATTGGCGCCGGCTGCGACCGATTTCAGGCCCTCCCGCACGATGGCCTGGGCCAGCACGGTGGCGGTGGTGGTGCCATCACCGGCCACATCGGAAGTCTTCGAGGCAACTTCCTTCACCATTTGCGCGCCCATGTTTTCGAACTTGTCCTTCAGCTCGATTTCCTTGGCGACGGACACGCCGTCCTTGGTCACGACCGGAGCGCCGAAGCTTTTTTCCAGAACGACGTTACGTCCCTTCGGCCCCAGGGTCTGCTTCACCGCGTCGGCGAGGATGTTCACGCCGGCCAGCATGCGGTGACGGGCGTCGTCCGAAAAACGTACTTCTTTTGCTGCCATCAGTTCATTCCTCCAGTGTTCACTTCAAAAGCTTGGTCAAAGATCAGGATTCGATAACACCCATGATGTCGTCTTCGCGGAGCATCAGGTACTCCGTACCGTCGATTTTGATCTCGGTGCCGGAATACTTGCCGAACAGTACCGTATCGCCTGCCTTCACAGCCAAGGGGCGCACCTGACCATTGTCCAGCACTTTGCCGGTGCCGACGGCGACGATCTCGCCCTTGATCGGCTTCTCCTTTGCAGTATCGGGAATCACGATGCCCCCCGGGGAGGTCTTCTCTTCTTCCCGGCGGATAACCACAACACGGTCATGCAAGGGACGGATTTTCATGATGACTTGGAACTCCTTTAACTATGTTGCTTCAAGGAATGGTGCGAAATGCACGGAATTCAGCGATTAGCACTCTCAGGCGGGTGCTGCCGACGATATAGAGACACGGAACCTGATTTCAAGGCCCATGACTGACCGGCCTTCTGTATGCCTCCCATAAAGGAATCTCCGAACGCGGAACCCCATGAAACAGACCACCTTCGCCTCCTTGGCCTTTGACCGGAAGAAGAAGCAGACCCGGCGCGAGAAGTTCCTGGCCGAGATGGAGCAGGCGGTCCCGTGACCGGAACTGCTGGCGGTGATCGAACCGCATTACCCGAAAGCGGGTCGGCGCGGTCGTCAACCGTACCCGTTGGCGACGATGCTCAGGCTTTACTTCCTCCAACAAGGGTATGCCTTGTCCGACCCGGGCCTGGAAGATGCCCTGTACGAGATCGAATCGATGCGGCGTTTTGTGGGTCTGGAGTCGGCCGATGACGCGCTGCCGGATGAAACCACGCTCCTGAATTTCCGGCGCCTCGTCGCCGGTCGCCCATCCGCCTACGAATGCCCTGCAACGACCGCGAACCCATCATGGTCGAAGACAAAGGCGATTACGTGTGGAGGGAATCAACCGATGACCCCGCGCCGTGTTCTGAATAAGGCCGAATCCGCCGCCTGCCTGGGTCTGAGCACCGAAGCATTCGACAAAAAACGTCAACGTCAAACCGCCCCCTTCAAAAATATCCGCGCCATCCTCTACGACATGCGCGACCTCGACGACTGGCCGGACCGACTCAAATGCCGGGAACGACAGGAATCTTGACCCGCTCCGAGCCAGCCGTACCAGGGAAAACGAGAGAAGTCCGTCAACCCCGGAGAATGACGGACATGAAGAAGAGCAAATCATTGGCTTCCAGCGGCAGGCCGAGGCCGGCATGGCCATCCCCGAGCTGTGCCGCAGCGGCGGCTTCAGTCAGGCCACGTTTTGCAAATGGCGCACCAAGTACGGCGGCATCCCGGTCTCCGAAGCCCGGCGCCTGCGCGAGCTGAAGAGCGAGAACGCCAAGCTCGAGCGCCTGCTGGCCGAGGCGCACCTTGGGTAAAACGCTAGCCCCACAGGCGCGGCGTGCCTGCCGCCTTGTGGAAGAAAACGGAGTAGGCTTTGAAGTGAGGCAAGCGCTCATGGGCTACACCAGCGTCACCCACATCTACCGCCCAGTCAACGTCCGCCGGATGCTGGACGCGCTCTGGCTGCTATGCCGCAATGAAGAAGGAGAAGAATGAAAAGTCGTGCGACTTTTCAAGAAAGTGGTGGGCCGTATTGGATTCGAACCAATGACCACTGCATTAAAAGTGCAATGCTCTACCGACTGAGCTAACGGCCCCAGGAAGACGGCCATTATAAAGAAGGCATGGGTAATGAAGCAAGTCGATGTAGGCCTCCCTCACCTCTGGCACCCGGGGTGATGTGGGAGGAGGAATCGGAGAGGGGGTGCTGGCCGAAGCGATGGTGAGGTCGTTTGGTGCTGTCGAAGACGAGCCAATCGGCCAGTTTCTGGTTGAAGAGGCCAAAGCCGGTAAATAGCGGGTCTTCGTGGTAATCCACGAAGGATTCTTGCAGGGTGCGGTTGAAGCGTTCGATGTGGGCAGTGATCTTGGGCGGCTTGGGGTAGGAATACCGGCGTCCGATACCGTGGGCCTCGAGGGTTTGAGCAAGACCAGCCTCGAACTCGGAGCCGTCGTCCGAGAGGAGCCGGGCTGGGCGCTCCTTGCCTCCTTGGACTTGCCCGGTTTGGGATGGCGCTACGCCCTTTGCCATCGAGACGGCGGGAACGCCAGCGCATTTGTCTGGGGCGCACTGGACGGGGCCGCGCTTATGCAGTCGAGCGGCACACACGCCCCGCCTTCACATTGACCGACTTCGCTCGGCGACGGACAATGGTTCCCCCGCTCGGCTTCGATTTCCGCATCATGCGACTCCTCCTGCGTTGTCTGCTTCTGGCCACGATGCTCACGCTGTTCGGATGCGTCTGGCTGCGGCTGCTGGAAGTCAAGAATCAGCTCGAGGATTTCGACGATCATTTCAAGGTGGTCTCGACCGATCATTTTCTGCTCGAATTCCTCCACCCGGTCCTTTACGCCGACGATTTTCGCGAGCTGACGCGGATGGAGCCAACCCGGATCGAAACACTGCCCAAAGGCAGCCGCTGGCATGTGTTGTTCGAAAAGATCGATATGAATGGCAAACGGGATCCCGACCAGCGGGATCTCGAGTTTGTGCTCGGCTTCAACGCGAAGTCGCGGCTGGAGGTCTGGGATTTTCCACCTCCTTTCCTCGCCGCCGCGCCTCCGCAGTTTCTTGAAGCTTCATTACGGTCGCTGGGCAAGGGAGAAATCTTCCAGGATCAGCGCCAGCTCAAGGTCGATCCGAAAGACCTGCCGCAAATCGGCGCGGAACTTCCCAACCAGGCCCGTGTAAAAGAAGGCCTGGGACAGCCGGCGCTGGAACTGGACCATGAAGACGGTCGGCTCTGGGTGTACCGCTACCGGGTCAATACCCCTCATATGGAAGATGACGATGGAAGCCGGCGCATTGCGGTGGCCAGACTCTGGTTCGATCCGGCCACCCAGACCTTGCGGAAATTCGCCGGAAAATTCATCGGCCTCAAGCTGTCCATCGATTACCGCAAATTTTTGTCCGCCAAACACGCCGCCCACACCGACGACCAGTGAGCGGCGATTCTGCAACATCCCTTCACCATGCGAATCAATCTTCAAAGTCTGGGCTGCCGCCTGAACGAGGCGGAACTGGAAAGTTGGGCCCGGGAATTCCAGGCCGCCGGCCACCGTCTCGTCAGTGAAACAGGCGATGCCGACCTCATCGTCCTGAATTCCTGTGCCGTGACCGCCGAAGCAGTACGCAAGTCGAGACAGATGATACGACGCACCCAGCGGCTAAGCCCCCGCGCACGCCTCGTGCTCAGCGGCTGCTACGCCACGCTGCATGGTGACGAAGCGGCAGCGCTCGGCGTCGATCTGGTAGTCAGCAACGCAGACAAATCACGCCTGGTTGAAATCGCCGCACGGGAACTCGCACTGGAAGCCATGCCGGAATTTTCCACCGAGCCCGGCGAGACCGCCCTGTTCGCTCTGGGTCGGCAGCGCGCGTTCGTCAAGGTGCAGGACGGCTGCCGTTACCGCTGCACGTTCTGCATCGTCACCGTGGCGCGGGGCGAAGAGCGCAGCCGCCCGCCCGCGGAAGTCATCCGGGAAATCCGGCGGTTGCAGGCAGAAGGCGTTCAGGAGGTAGTGCTGACGGGCGTGCATCTCGGCGGCTACGGCAGCGACCTTGGGCTGCCGCTGGATGCGTTGATCCGCTCCATTCTGCAGGAAACGGAGATTCCGCGCCTGCGGCTGGGCTCTCTGGAACCCTGGGATCTGCCTCCGGGCTTTTTCGACCTGTTCGAGAACCCCCGTTTCATGCCGCATTTGCACCTGCCGCTGCAGAGCGGCAGTGACACAGTGCTCAAACGCATGGCGCGGCGCTGCAAGTCGGAAGAATTCGCTCGATTGGCGGACCACGCCCGGCGTCAGGTGCCCGACATCAACATCACGACCGACATCATCGTCGGTTTTCCAGGAGAAACCGAACGGGAATGGGAGGAAAGCCTGCAGTTCATCGAAACCATCGGTTTCGGCGACATCCACGTCTTCACCTATTCCGTCCGCGAGGGCACGAAAGCGGCGGCAATGGGAGGGCACGTCCCTGCCGAAATCAAGAAGGAACGCAGCCGGGTCCTGCACGAACTGGCTCTGGGTCAAAAACGGGCGCTGCTAGGTCGGTTCGTCGGCAGGGAAATGCCCGTGCTCTGGGAAAACCGGAGGGACGGCGCCGATCGCGGCTACACGCCGAACTATCTCCGCGTCGCCATACAGACTCCGGAAACCGGGCTGACCAACCGCATCACGCCGGTCCGCCTCGTGAAGGTGGATGCCTCCGGCGAATTCCTCTGGTGCGGACCGGTTACTCTTCCACCGGCAGCTCCAGCAGATACAAGGTGGCGCCGATGACCGCCGCCGGCGCGGCGAGCACGTTGAGGAGAGGGATCGTCTGAGCCAGCAAGACCGTCCCACCGAACGTCGCTGCCCCGAGTCGGAACCGCCCCAGCAGGCTCCGCTGGTGGTCGAAATCGTAGCCGCGTGCTTCCAGCGGATAAGCCGTGTATTCCAGTGCCATGAACCAGGCATTGAAGATCATCCATAGCACCGGCGCGACGAGGTTGACGACCGGAACCAGGAACAGGGCCGCCAGCGGCACGATGCGTAGCCCCAGGTAGGCCAGGCGCCGGAACTCGCTCCTCAGGGCCGACCACATGCCGACCTCGCCCGCCAACCCAGCTGGCCGGATCCGGCGACCCGTCGCCAGTTCCGCCGTGCGTTCGGCCAGGACGCCATAGAACGGCGAGCCGATGATGTTGGCCAGCACCGAGAAGGTGAAATACATCAACGTGAAGAAACCGACGGCGAACACGGGCCACAGCAGCCAACGCAGGAAATCCAGCCATCCCGGCAGCATCCAGTTCAGGAACGCGGAAAAATAGCGGATCCCCAGCCACAGCCCCAGGCCGTAGAGGACCAGATTGACGGCCAGCGGAATCCAGACGTAGCGCCGGATACCGGGCTTGGCCAACCAGGTCAAGCCGGTGATCAGGCAGCGGAAGGCCGTCATAGGCGAATTCAAACGGCGGAAGTCGATCGCCGTCACCTGCGAAATGGGATTGCTCATGAGGAAATCGTGAGAAACCGACTGTAGAGCATATCACGAAGGCGGCTGCGCATCGCCGGCGGCATCTCCGCCTCCCTTGAACATCGCCGGATTCATGCCATGCCGGCTCAAGAGCCGGTAAAACTCGGTACGGTTGCGCTTAGCCAGACGGGCGGCCTGGGTCACGTTCCCTCGGGTCATCTGCAATAGGCGGATGAGGTAGTTGAGTTCGAACTGGTCCCTGGCTTCCTGCAACGAAGGGAAAGACGACGGCGCCTCCCGCAAAGCACGTTGCACCAGGGTCACGGGGATCAGTGGCGTGGTCGACAGCGCCACGCACTGCTCCACCACGTTGCGCAGTTGCCGGACGTTGCCGGGCCACTGAAAATTCACCAGCGCCTCCATCGCCTCCGGAGAGAAGCCCTTGACCTGGTCGCCGTACGAACTCACCAGCTCCCGAAGAAAATGCATGGCCAGCAAGGGAATGTCCTCGGGACGCTTGACCAGGGGCGGCAACAGCAGGGTCACGACGTTGAGGCGGTAATACAGATCCTCGCGGAAGTTCCCCTCCGCCATCGCCTGTTCAAGGTCGACATGGGTGGCCGAGATCACCCGGACGTCGACCGGCTCGTCATGGGTCGCTCCGACGGGACGCACCTTCATCTCCTGAAGGGCGCGCAACAGTTTCACCTGGAAGGATCGTGGCATGTCACCGACTTCATCCAGGAACAGCGTGCCACCGTCGGCCGCTTTGAACAGGCCCTGGTGGTCCCGCGTCGCCCCGGTGAACGCCCCCTTGCGGTAACCGAACAGCTCGGACTCGAGCAGATTTTCCGGGATGGCGCTGCAATTGACCGCCACGAACGGCCCCTTGGCACGAGGACTGAGGTCGTGAATGGCCCGAGCCAGCAGTTCCTTGCCGGTACCGCTTTCACCACCGATGAACACGCTGGCCCGGTTCTGGGCCACACGCTGGGCCTGCCCCAGGACCTCTTCCATCAAAGGGCTCTGGGTGACGATCCGGGCGCGCCACTCCTCCTTGTCGGGAATGACGGTCGTGTTTCCGTTGATGCGGATCGCTTCGGAGATGTGCTCAATCAGTTCGTTCTTGTCCACCGGCTTGGTGACGAATCCGAATACGCCCCGCCGGGTCGCCGCGACTGCGTCGTTGATGGTACCGTGTGCCGTCATGATGATCACTGGCAAGGTGGGATGGCGTTCGTTCAAGGCGTCGAACAATGCCATGCCGTCCATACCGTCCATCCTCAGATCGGTGACGACGACATGGGGCCGGAATACCACCACCTGCGACAGTGCCGACTGGCCGTTCGCCGCTTTCGCCACATCGAACCCCGCCGCCGTCAGGCGCAGCCCGATCAGACGCAACAGGTCGGGATCGTCGTCCACCAGCAACACTCGCTTGCGCGCTTCACTCATCGTTTGAAAAACCCAGTCACTATAATTTCTGCTCAATCGATTTGAGCGTGTTCAATTTATTGCGCAGCTGTTCGACTTCGCTTTCCAGGCTCTGGATCTTGCTGTCCTTGGCCCGGACATCCTTGCGCACCTTGTGCTTTCCGCTCTGTGCTTCCTTGAGCTGTCGATCCAGCTCGGCCTTTTCGGCCGCTTCCCTCTGCGACCGCGACACCAGCTCGCTCAGGTAGGCCAGCCAAGCGCGTACCCGCAGGTCCTCGATCTCGCTGATCACCACCTTGATGTTCCCAAGCGTCACCGAGGCGTCGCCGCACCCCGTCGTCACCATCTGCGCCAGCAATAGGTGTAACCGGTATCCCATGCGGGGACTGGATGCCTGCATACGGTCGACCTGCTGACACTCCGGCAGACGCTCGGCCGGAGCCATCCTGGCGAGGTCTTCGCCGTAGCGGACCAGCGCGTCCAGATCCGTCGCCGCGTAATCGCGGGGAGCTGGCGCAACCGGCTGCTCCGGAGGTTTGGCCGGCCGCCACAGCTGGCATCCCGCGACCAGCCCCGCAAGCAGAGCAAGCAATACATGTGCCTTAGACATCGGCGGGTTCTCCTTGCCGAGGAAATGAAATTCGCACGCGCAACCGCGGCGTCGATTCTTCACACCAGGGGATTCTGACCCGAACCAGGGTGCCGTTGCCGGTCGGCGGATCCAGCAGTTCGACGCTGCCATGGTGGCTCATGACGCACTCGCGGACGATGGCCAGACCGAGCCCCGTACCCGGAATACCCAGTTCGCGTCCCTTGCTGCCCTGGAAGAAAGGCTCGAACACCTGCTGCCGTTCTTCCGGCGCAATTCCCGGCCCTTCGTCGCCGACCTCGAGTTCCATGTAGTGATCCAGGGCGCCGAGCCGCAGTGAAATCAGGCCACCGGCCGGAGAATACTTGACGGCATTGGACAGGAGATTGTCGATCACGGTACGGAGCTGTTCACGGTTACCTTCTATTTCGATCTTCGCCAGGTGGACATCGAGCCGGAGATCTTTCGCCCGCAGACGCAACTGATACTCGTCCAGCACCTCGCCCACCAGCGCGTGCATGTCCACTGGTTCACGCCGGAGCGCGGCCGGGTCGGCATTGGCCTGACTGAAGTTGATCAGCGCCGTGATCAAGCGCTCGAGCCGCTGGGTATTGCTGACCAGTATCTGGGTGATTTCCTTCTGCTCGGGGTTGAGCTCGCCCACCACTTCATCCGCCAGCAGCCCCGTGCCCTCGTGGATGGTCGCGAGTGGTGTCTTGACCTCGTGCGAGACGTGGCGCATGAACTGCTGCTTGGCCTCCTCCAGCGCATTCAGCCGGCTTCTGAGCCATTCCAGGCGCTCGCCCAGGAAAGTCAGGTCGGACGGGCCGGTGACGCTGACCGGCTGCTGGTAATCGCCGCTCCCCAACTGACGGATCGCGGATTCCAGTTGCCGGATCGGGCGGGTGATGAGGACGGTGAACAGGGCGACGAGGCAGGCCGCGCCGGGGACCAGCACCGCCGACCTCACGAGGATGCGGTCCTGGACCGATTTGGAATGCCCGTCGAGCCGCGCCACCTCCTGGTCGATCAGCACGGTATAGGCCTGCGACAAGGTCCTGGCTTTCCTCCCCAGGGACTGGAACAAGCCGTCGAACTTTTCCAGTCCTGCCGAAGGACCCTGCGAACCACGGCGCGGCACCGTCCCTTGCGTTTTCGCCTTGCGGCTTTCCTGTGCCTCCATCACACTTTGGTAGGCGGCCGCTTCCTCCGAGCCGAACTGATCGAGCTGGGCAGTCAGCGACTCATCTTCGGTGCGGACCCGCAAGTCCAGCACGATGTCCTGCACCTGTTCATGCATGGCTTCGAAGGCGCTGCGCATGTCCGCATCGTCGAACACCAGGAGCTGCTTCCCTTTTCGTTCCAGATCGCTCAAACGCTCCATGAGCATGAAGCTTTTCTGGCTGAGCTGCGCGACGGAATAGACGGTTTTTCGGGACTGCGCGGCGAGATCATCCACGGCACCGACGGTCGAACCGATGGCGACCAACAGCGGCAAAGCCGCCAGCACGAAGCCGCCGAGCACCAGTTTGCTGACCGACAGCGAAGGAAAACGGAATTTGTACAACGAAAGATTCCTGCTGCTTAGGGCCGCTCAAAACGCGCATTTTCGCACCGCATCGGCCAGCAGAGGTGCGAGACACATCCGGTTGGTGGGATGGCTGATGCTGTCGGTCGAGGCTATCGCACCGACGCCCGCCTGTTTGAGGCGGCTCCAGGCATCACCGGTAAACAGCGCATGAGTCACGATCACATCGATTCGGGCGACGCCGGCTCGGGCGAGCAGCCTCGCCGTCTCCGCCAAGGTCGTTCCAGTGCTCGCGATATCGTCCACCAGCACCACGCCCTTGAACGCTCCGGCCTCCTGCGGGAGGGAGATGCCGACCTCTCTGTCTCCCAAACGTCGCTTCGAGGCGACGGCGCAAGGCAGACCTGCCTGCGCGGCAATCGCCTCCACCCATTGCCTGGACTCTTGATCCGGTCCCAATAATAGCCACTCTTTGCGATCCGTCGCCAGATAGCGACTGACGAGCGTCGCCGACGACACACTCAGGACCCGTTTCAGCGGTACCGCCTGCTCCAGACGGTCGATCCTGTGCAAATGGGGGTCGACGGTGATGAGCGCATCGAAATAACGTGCCAACAGATTTCCGACGACCTTCTGGGAGACCGCCTCACCGGCCTGAAATGCGATGTCCTGGCGCATGTAGCAAAGATAGGGCGCCACCAGAACCAACCGGTCGCAGCCTTGCCCGCGCAAGGTCTCGGCGGCCAACACCAGTTCCACCAGTTTGTCGTTGGGGCGATCCAGGCTGCGATGCACGACACCCGTCCCCCGCACGTCGGGAGGAACCCTTACGCGACTTTCACCGTCCGGGAACCGGTGGACCTCAATTGCGCGCCACGGACAACCCAAGGCCCCGGCAAGCTCTTGGGACTGAGTCAGGGTTTCGTCGAAGCCCATGACGACCACGATCAGAACTCCATGTGAGTCTTGGTCAGGAAAGCGGCATCTCCGATGTTGTAACCGCTTCTCGTGCGCGTGAACTCCCGGGCGAATTCGAAATTGGCAGGGAATTCCGCGTAGACCCGGTAGAGCGGCTGCCCCTCCTCTACCGTATCGCCCAGCTTGTTCAACAGATCCACGCCTGCCCCTCGGCTCATCGGTGCGCCGGCGAGGCGGGCCGTCTGCGCCAAGAAAAAATTGTCGATCCCGACCACCACGCCGGCCCGCTCCGCCCGCACCTCGAAGACCAGCCTGCCGGGCTCCAGGCGCCGCTCCTGCCGGCCCTGGGCATCGATGATCCGGTGCATCTTGGCGAGCGCCCGGCCCGATTCCAGGATGTCTCGAGCGATCGAATAGCCGAAGCCGCCCCGGACGTCGGGATCGAACTCGAGGATGCGACCGGCCAGGCGCAAGGATTTTTCGCGCAGATCGACCGGCGCTTCCGGATCGTTCTCCAGCACCTGCATGACGTCCCGCACCTCCAGCACCGGACCGATGCCGCGGCCGACCGGCTGGGCACCGTCGGTGATCACGGCTTCCAGATGCAGGCCGACGCGGTCACCGACGTATTCGAACAGTTTCCTGAGCCTCATGGCATCGCGCATCTGCCGCACCTTGGCGGTAGGGCCGACCGGAATGTCCAACAGCAGATGGGTGGCGCCGGCCGCCAACTTCTTCGACAGAATAGAAGCGACCATCTGGCCTTGAGAATCGATGCCGAGGGGACGTTCGACCGAGATGAGCATATCGTCGACCGGAGCCAGGCGAGTGGTGCCGCCCCACGCCAGACAACCCCGTTCCATCCGCACCAGCCGGTCGAGTGATTCCGGCGCCAGATCGGTGCGCGCGAGCACTTCCATGGTGTCCGCCGTCCCGGCAGGCGAAGTGATGGCGCGGCTGGAGGTCTTGGGGATCAGCATCCCGTGCGCCGCCACGATGGGCACGATCAACAACGACGTCCGGTTGCCCGGAATACCGCCGATGCAGTGTTTATCGGCCACCAGCGGCTCATTCCAGCTCAATCTCACCCCGGTTTCCAGCATCGCACGCGTCAGCGACAGCACTTCGTCACGATCCAACCCGTTCTGGCCGGTCGCCACCAGGAACGCGGCCATCTCCATCTTGGAATAGCGCCCTTTGGCAATGTCGCTGGTAATGGCCTGATAATCGCCGTAATCCAGCCGTTCCCCGCCGATCTTGCGCCGGACGCCGTCCATGGATAGTGGAGGCTCGGCCTGCGCCACGTTCACGAGCTGGCCCGCGGGTTCGCCGAAACGCTGGAATGCCTGCTCCGACAGGCCCAGCTCGTCCGGGGCCACGATGCAGACATCGTCCACCACGTTCAGCACCGCCTCGATCTGCTTGCCGTTGCAGCCCACCCGGATCTTGGCGAGCGCCTGAAAGCCCTCCGCCCGATACACCGAACATTCGCGGTGCAGGTACGCCACGTTTTCCCGGTACGTATCGATCGCCACCGGCCGGAGCTTCAGGCGAGTCTTGATCGACTCTTCGTCGGACATCGGTTGGCAATCCTTCCTCGCATCGAAAATCCCCGGCTCTCGCCGGAACCCAGTTTGCCCCTACGATAGCATGCCTTTCGAGCACCACGATCCTTTTCGCCGGCCCTCGTTCCTTCCTCTCCCGGCGCTGTGCTCGCGGCGAATGCGATGGCACCGGCTGCCCCTGCCTGGCTCATCCGAAGTCCTGAGCGTGCGCGCCGCTAAACTCCGTTCCGGCAACCCGCACCATTTTCCGGCGTCGAATACACGAATCACTACTGATTCCTAAGTGACATTTCACAGAAACGTCCAATTGGACGCGGATGCCGCCGACCGGCCGCGATCCTGGCGCTCATCCGCCGGGGAATGGTCATCGCCGCCACCCCGTTGAAATCATCGGGATCCATCCCGAAAATGGGCGATGTTGGGACTCATGCCCGCCATCGAACCATCACCCCATGAACACTGAAGAACGCCAAGCACTCGAACGTTTTCTGTCACGGCTGACAGAGATCAAAGGCATCGAGAAAAACCCGGAAGCCGACCGGTTGATCCAGGACGCCGTGGCACGACAGCCTGATGCCGCCTATCTGCTGATCCAGCGCAACCTGTTGCTGGAGAAGGCATTGGAAAACGCCAAGGCCCGCATCGAAGAGCTCCAGCGCCAGCCTTCCCCGGTCAGTCGCAGCAACGGCAGCTTTCTGGGCGGTGATCCCTGGGCGCAGGCCTCGGCACCGGCCGGCCGCACCTGGGACGCCACCCCTGCGGGCTACCGCCAACCCGCGCCGCCGCCCTCGGCGGCTCCCGGCTTCCTGAGCAACATGGCCTCGACCGCCGCCGGCGTGGTTGCGGGCTCGTTCCTGTTCCAGGGCATCGAGAACCTCATCCATGGGGGGCAGCACGATCCCTGGGGCGCGTCAGCCGGCGGTCACCTCACGGAAAATACCACCATCAACAACTACTACGGTTCGGATCAGGCTCCCACCGGAGAAGATCAAGACGGCTGGTCCGATCTGGACGACTCGTTCCTCGACACCGGATACGACTTTTCGGGTGACGATCTCGGAGGAAGCGACGATAACTGGATCTGACGACCCGGGTCCCCTCCGGTCATGGGACGACGGGGTCGCCAGCGCCGTTGCGGAACGCCGGTTTCTGCGCGCGGGGCTTCTTCAGGGAAAGCGACCCGCGGTCGGGAGATCCTCCTGAACGGCACGAAACACCGCGGCGAGCGGGAAGGTTCGGCCAAAATCGGGAATCCGCCGCCGGGCCTTGCGATGCAATGAGGCCGCCCGCTGCCGCGGTTCCTGCGACACGGTCTCGACCCGGCGGCGCTTGGCCGGCTGACGGCCCGCAGCGAATGCGCCGGCGAGAACGAGCCGGCCGATCGGGCGCGGGCCGTCGTAGGCGAACCTGGCGAGGGGGAGGATCGCGTCGTTGCAATCGAAACCGCCCGGAGGCAGCCGCTCCCGAAAGAGGTCGGCTTGGGTCCCGGATCGGAACGTTCGGATCTCGCCGCGCTTCGGCAGGCGTGCCTCCCACCGCTCCGCCCCGACCTATGCCAGACCGTGGCCGATCGGCATCGACCCGCCGGTCGAGGTCGAGAGGCGATCCGGTTCTTTCCGCCGAAAACCGGGCTCGATCAGGAGGGGTGAACGGGGAAGTACCCGTCATCCCGTGGATGGCATCGGCCTGGATCAAAGGACACACGGTTTCAGGCTCTTGAAACGCTAGGTTTGGCTTCCGTTCAACGGCGTGGCGTGCCAGAATGCCACCGGCGCTCGTCCGGTCGTGGTGCGCATGACCGGTCCGGCCGCCTCCACTCAACAACCGGGAGCTTCCGAGTGAAAAGATCGATTCTTTCATCGGCGAGGAACGGACTAGCGGCGGCCTGTGCGCTGATTGCGTCCGCCGGAGTCGCTCATGCGCAGTCCGCCTGTTATACCGACAGCCTGTTTCCGGACGAGCGCTTCGTGATCGACGCAGAAACCCAGGGTGTGCTGGTCAGCTCATGGTACGACCTGGCCGCACTGCTGTTCGGCGGCAAGCAAACCGCTTACAGCGTCCACGGTAAATATGTCTACGCCTATCAGGAAGAAGGCGATCCCTGGGTCGTGCACATGGCAGCCGCGACCGGCACGATCGACATCGGCACCCGCTATTTCGGCAAGAACGTCAATCCCGGCGCCGTGCATACCCAGACCGGGGCCCGCCTCGGTCTGACGGTACACATCGTCGAAGGGACGGGTGGCGAGGCTCTGTTCCTGCCCGTTACGCTGGACTGCAGAAGCACCGAAACCAGCGTCCTTCCCAGCGAGTGGAGCTGCGAGAGTTACAACGCCTGGGGAGATTACTTTGGCGTCAGCACCCTGACCAGGGTGCCCTATCAGGCTGACGACGAACGCTGCAACCTGTTCGAAGTCGTCCCCCCTACCATGCCCACTGTTTCCCTGAGTCAGGGCGGTCACCACAAGAGTCGCGCATTCAGACAGTAGTCCGACACACGGGGCCGGCTTTCGCGGCCGGTCCGCTCTTTATTCACGGCTCGGCAAGATGTGCCCCCACCCGTCCCAGTGCAATAAGACATCGGCCTCGAGGGGAACCTGCACTCCCCCCGGGCCCGGATACCTCAAATTCTCTTTCCATTCGATCGTTTTCCTTCTCCTCGTGTCGGCGGCCGGCTGCTCGGATCACACCGGCTCCCACAAGAACGCCGCGGGCATGCCAAACGTAGCGGCAGTCACACCGGTGGTGCGGACGGACCTGGTGAGCACGCTCAATATCGCTTCTGAATTCGAGCCGTATCAGCAGGTCGACGTCCATGCCAAGGTGGCGGGCTACGTGAAGAGAATCGACGTAGACATCGGCGATGCGGTCAAGGAAGGGCAGGTTCTCGCCGTCCTCGAGGTTCCTGAACTCGAGGAAGATCTGGCGCGTGCGCATGCCGCCGTTTTGCGGGCCCGAGAGCGTATCCGGCTGGTCAGCAGCAACATCCGCCGCGCCGAAGCGATAGCCCGTCAGGCAGCGCTGACCTATCAGCGCATGTATTCGGTCAACCAGACCACCCCCAACCTGGTGGCCCAGCAGGAGGTCGACCTCGCCCAGTCCCAGGCTGATGCCACGGCGGCGGAACTTTCGTCCCGCCAAGCCGCCGCCCTGGTGGCCGAACAGGAACTCGCAGAAGCCCAGGCCGAGGAACTCAAGGCCAGGACGCTGGCTGACTATGCGACGATCCGGGCACCCTTCGCGGGCATCGTCACCAAGCGTTATGCCGATACCGGCGCCATGGTGCCACAGGGTATCCAGTCCAGCCAGCAGGCCATGCCGGTGGTCCGGATCACTCAGGTCGATCCGCTCAGGCTTTCCTTCCCCGTCCCCGAATCCTTGGTTCCGCTGGTTCACCCGGACACTCCGGTGACCGTCCACGTTCCTTCCCTGAACCGCACTTTCGAAGGAAAAATTTGGCGCTTCACGGGGAAAGCCTCCGATGTCACCCGCACCATGGAAACCCAACTCCTGGTCCCCAATCCACGCTTTGAACTCAAGCCCGGCATGCTGGCCTCCGTGGAGTTCGTGCTGGCGCGGCGCGACCGGTCTCTAGCGATACCGGTCGAAGCCGTGGATGAAGACGGAAAGGAATCGACGGTACTGGTGGTCGGTCCGGACGGCAAAGTGGAAGAGCGCAAGCCGAAGCTCGGCATCAGATCGCCGGACCGCTACGAAGTGATCTCGGGCCTCGAGGAAAACGAGCTGGTCATCGTCGCTGGACGTTCCGCCTTCCTCCCCGGACAGACGGTCCAGACGAGAACGGTGTCGTTCGACGACCCGCCCGCCGAGGGCGGGCATTAGACGGCCACGGAAGCTAGCTGCGAGATGCCCCGGTTCGCGCTCCGTTTCCCCTATTTCATCATCGTCGGCGGGTTGATGGCCGGAGTACTGGGCATTTCGGCCCTGCTGCGCATGCCCGTCGACCTGTTCCCCGCCATCAACATTCCGGTGGTCATGGTCGCCACCTTCTACTCCGGCATGCCGCCAAAGCAGATCGAAACGGCGATCACCGCACCGTTCGAGCGCATGTTCACCCTCGCCAGCGACGTCGATCACATCGAATCGCGGTCCCTGCCCGGCGTCAGTCTGATCAAAGTCCATTTCCATCCGGGCTCCAATCCGGACTCGGCGCTGACCGGCATCTCCAATCTGGCGATGGCGACACTCCGCCGCCTGCCACAAGGTACCCTCCCGCCGGTGATCCTGAAATCGGACGCGTCCAGCATGCCGGTGTGCCTGGTGACCTTCAAAGGCCAGGGTCTGGCCGAAAAGGACCTGCTCGATATCGCCCGTTTCAACGTGCGCAACCAGATGGCCAGCGTACCCGGCGCCTCGGTACCGTTGCCGTTCGGCGGCAAGATGCGGCAGATCCAGGTTTACGTGGACCCCATGAAGATGCAGGCCTATGACTTGAGCATCGACGACGTGGTGAACGCGGTCAACGACGCCAACCTGATCCTCCCTGCCGGCTTCTCCCGCATCGGCGATCTGACGTACAACATCTATACCAACAGCCAGGTCGCCACGATGCGGGAACTGGACCAGGTACCGTTGCGCACCGTAGGCCAGGGGGCGGTGATGGTAGGCGACGTCGGCCGGGCCAAGGACGACACCATGATCCAGACCAACATCGTACGCATCGACGGCCAGCGTTCGGTCTACGTGCCGGTGCTCAAGCAGGGCGGGAACACCAATACGATCGCCATTGTCGACGGGATCAAGGACATCGTCTCCCGCCTTTTGGATGTACCCAAGACCCTGATGACGGAGGTCATCTTCGACCAGTCCCTGTTCGTCAAAAGCGCCATCGAGAACCTGATGCACGAAGGACTCACGGGCCTGTGCCTGACCGGCCTCATGATCCTGATGTTCCTCGGCAGTCCGCGCGCCACCGGGGCGGTGATGCTGTCTATCCCACTGTCGGCGCTGACCATGTTCTTCGTCATGTTCCTCGGCGGCGGCTCCGTCAATACCATGCTCCTGGGCGGCCTGGCGCTGGCATTCTCGCGCCTGATCGACAACTCGGTAATCGTACTGGAAAACATCTTCCGTCATATGGAAATGGGCAAGCCTGCGGCGAAGGCTGCGGAGCAAGGCGGAATGGAAGTGTCACTCCCGGTGCTCGCCGCCACCCTCACCATGGCCATCGTGTTCTTCCCGGTGAGCTTTCTGCAGGGCGTCAGCAAATTCCTGTTCTCGGCGCTGGGCCTGGCCGTCGTCATGTCGGAATTCGCATCGTACGTCGTGGCCATGACCGTCGTACCGCTGTTCTGCTCCCGGTTCATCACGAACGTCCATGGCAATGGCCAAGACGCCCGATCCTCCCTATTGAGCCGCTTCAATGCCGGGTTCGATGCACGCTTCCAGGCCTTTCTCGACCGGTACCAGGCCCTGCTGGCCCGCGCCCTGCAGCGTCCCCGTGCCACGCTCGCGGGCATCACGGGCCTGTTCGCCGCCAGCCTATTGCTGTTTCCGCTGCTGGGCCTTTCGTTCTTCCCCCGCACCGATCCGGGATTGTTCACCCTCATGATCAAGGCGCCCTCCGGAATGCGGCTGGAGAAGACCGAGGACCAGATCCGCCAGGTCGAGGCACTGATCCGCCGCAACGTCACACCGGAAGATCTCCAGCTCATCCTGTCGAATATCGGCTCGGTGGCCGACCTACCGGCGCTCTACACCACCAATTCGACCGAGGACACCGCCTTCGTCCAGGTCGCTCTCAAGGCCGGCCACAAGACCAGCAGTTTCGAATACATGGACCGGATCGGGGAAGCACTGCGGGAGGAAATGCCCCAGCTGAGCACCTACCTCCAGACCAGCGGTCTGATCGACGCGGTGATGAACCAGGGAATGCCGGCGCCGATCGATGTCCAAGTGGGCACCAACGACCTCGAGACTGCCGATCGTGTGGTCAAGGCCCTGACCGCGGAGATTCGGAAGCTTCCCGGCACCGGCGACGTTTTCACCCCGCAGGACAACCATCTGCCCGCTTTCAATATCGAGGTGGACCGCATCCGCGCCGGTCAGGTCGGCCTCACGGAGAAGAACGTGGTCGACAGCCTGATCTCGGCGCTGACGTCAAACGTCATGATCTCGCCGAACTATTGGATCGATCCCAAATCCGGCAACAATTACTTCCTTTCGGTTCAATATCCGCTGGAACTGATCCGCTCGATCAATGACCTCAGAAACCTGGTGCTGCGCGGCCCCAACGTGCAAGGCCCGACGACCCTGGACAGCGTCGCCCGGATCGAGGAGATGCACACTCCCAACGAAGTTGACCACTACCAGATCCGACGCGTGATGGACATCTACGTCACTCCGCAAGGCGAGGATCTGGGACGGCTGGCTACCGCCATCGAAGACACCGTGGCGGGAATGCAGTTGCCGGAAGGCGTGACGGTGACCTTGCGCGGGGCCGTGCAAAGTATGCGGGCGTCTTTCCACAGTTTCGCCCTCGGCCTGAGCCTGTCGGTCATCCTGGTCTACCTGGTACTGGTTGCCCAGTTCCGTTCGTTCGTGACGCCTTTCATCATCCTCCTGGCGGTACCCACTGGTCTTACTGGGGTCATCCTGATGCTGCTCGTGAGCGGGACTACGCTCAACGTCATGTCTCTGATGGGCGTGCTCATGCTGTGCGGCATGGTGGTCTCCAACAGCATCCTGATCGTGGAATTCACCCACCAATTGCGCGCCGGCGGCATGACGGTCGTCGACGCCGTTTCGCAAGCCTGCCGGACCCGCTTGCGGCCCGTACTGATGACCTCTCTCGCCACCATCATCGGCCTGATTCCCATGGCTTTGAAGCTCGGCACCGGCAGCGAGGCCTATGCCCCGCTGGCGCGCGTCATCATCGGCGGCCTCAGTGCCTCGGTGGTGTTGACGGTATTCATCGTACCCGCCACCTATGTGCTCCTGTTCCGCGATCGGAACGGCGAAAAACCGGCCGATTCGCCGCCAGAGGCTACCACATGAGACCCGGGCTGTATGGTCTGTCCGCCACCTCGGCGCTGCTGCTGGCATGCACGACCGGCCCGGCGGACGCCCTCACCCTGTCACTCCGGGAAGCGCAGGACATCGCCCGCACGAGTCACCCGCGTATCCAGGTTGCCGACCTCCAGGCCCAGGCCTCCCAGGAGGCGGTCGTCCAGGCCAAGGCCGCCTACCTGCCGCATATCACCCAGCAGACCGTGAGTGCGGTTTCGAACAGCTCGAAAAACGCACCGGCGCGTCTGGCCGCGGGTTACGGCCTGGCACCGCCGCCGGTGGCGTCGCGCGCCGCGACCGGCGCCTACCTGAAACAGTTGATCTATGATTTCGGCCGCACTTCCAACCTGATCGCCAGCGCCGAATTGAACGCCAAAGCCAGCGAGGAGAACCGGGCCGCCAACGAAGCGCAGATCATACTATTGGTGACCGCCGCCTATTTTCAGATGGTCCAAGCGCAGGCCGTGCTGAAAGTGGCCGAGGACACTCTCGCGAAACGGGAGCTCAATCTACGGCAGGTCAAGGCGCTGACCACCTCCGGACTCAAATCCGCTCTCGACGTCAGCTTCGCCGAAGTCAACCAGAGCGATGCTCAGTTGCTGCTGCTCAAGGCGCAGAACGATCTGGCCTCGGCCCGCGCCGTGCTTTCCACTGCCATGGGCCGCCGTGACGAAGAAGTTTTCGACGTGCGGGAGGAACCTCTGCCGCCGCCCGTCGGCGAGCTGGAGAGCGCCATCACCGAGGCGCTCTATTTGAGGCCCGATCTGCGCACCCTGCGGCTGCAGTTACAGGCAGCGGAAAAGTTCGCGGAAGCGGAAAAAGCCGCCGCCCGCCCCAAGATCGAGCTGGTGGGCGACATCAATTACATGCCATGGGTCAACATCGAAGCAGGCAAGTATCCGAAATTCAACGTCATCGGCGGCCTCCTCATCGACGTTCCGGTTTTCGAGGGCTTCGCCCTGGAGGCTCGCGAAAACAAGGCGAAAAAGGAATACCAGGCGGCGGCCCATGGCGTCACCGATGCGGAAAACAACGTCCTGCGCGACGTGCGGGTGGCGTGGATGGCGGCGAAAACCGCATTCGAGCGCATGAAGCCGGCACATCAGCAGTTCCTGGAGGCCGACAAATCGTTCCAACTGGCCCAATCGCGCTACCAGATGGGTTTGAGTTCCATTGTCGAACTGACTCAAGCCCAGCTCAACCTCACCCGCGCCGCGATCGATGAAATCGAAGCCCGGGTCGAATACCAGGTACGCTGTGCCGAGCTGGACTATCAGATAGGCAAACTGCGCTGACGGCCGACGGCGCGGGTTCAGGTGAAGAAGCGCTTGATACCTGCCATGGTCATGTCCACGGCGACCAGGTTGAGCAGGAGTCCCATCAGCCGCTCCAGGGCAGTCAAACCCCGCGGTCCCAGCCATTCTCCGAGCAGCCGACCGAGCAGGAAGGTGGTCAAGTTCGCCAGAAAAACCAGTGTCAGGGCGGTGAACAGCGTCGGAAACGGAATCCCCTGCTGTTTGCTGAGCAGCATCACCGTGGTCAATGCTGCAGGCCCGGCAATGGCGGGTATGGCGATGGGGACGACAAGGGGATCATTCGCGTAACGGTCATCGAAAGTCTCCTGAGCCCCGCCGAAAATCATTTTCAGGGATATGATGGTCAGGATCACCCCGCCCGCGATGTTCAAAGACGGCTGGGTCACGTTGAGGTAACCCAGCAACAGATCGCCCTTCCAGGCGAACACGACCAGCACCACGAAGGCGATCGCCGTTTCACGCAACACGGCACGGAGGTAAGCCGCATGCCCCAGCCGTTGCAGTACTGTCAGCAGCAGTGGCAAATTGCCGAAAGGATCAGTGATCAGAAACAACAATACGGCGACCTGGGCCAGTGTCATGCGGCGATCCGGTCAGATGGGAGGCTTCACGGGATTCCCGGTCGCTCAATTGCCGGCCTGCAGCTGCACGGCGATATCCATCTCTGTGTCGCCGCGCCGCACCGAGAGACGCACTTTCTGGCCGATCTGGTAGTCGTCCAGCAAGGCCGAGAGCTTACTCACGCTATCGACCGGCCTACCTTCCACGGCGACGATGATGTCGCCCGGGATCAGGCGGCCATCCGGCAGCAAGGTGGCGCCCTTGAGTCCGGCCGCTTCGGCGGCGGAGCCCGGATTCACCTTCAACACCAGGACTCCCGTCACACCCAGCCGCTGAACGGCTCTCTGGTTGAGCCCCTCGTCCACCGCGATGCCCAAGGCCGGTCGGATGTATTGACCGCGGCCGATGAGCTGCGGCACTACGCGGTTGACCGTGTCCACCGGCACGGCGAAACCCACCCCGGAAAACGCCCCGGAAGGACTGTAGATGGCGGTATTGATGCCAACCAACCGGCCGGCCGAGTCCAATAGCGGTCCGCCGGAATTACCGGGATTGATGGCGGCGTCGGTCTGGATCAAATGCTCGATGGTGACGCCGGTCTCCTCGGTCAGGGAGCGATCCAGGGCCGAAACGATGCCGGTGGTGAGCGACCAGTCCAAGCCGAAGGGGTTACCGATGGCGAACACCTTCTGCCCCACCTTGAGATCGTGGCTGACGCCAATGGGTAATGGAGCCGGTACGCCCTGACCGACGTCGATTCTCAGCACGGCCAGGTCATGGGCCTTGCTCACCCCGACCAGGGCGGCCCTGTAATCGCGTCCGTCGGCGAGCTTCACGGTGGCCCCGCTCGCCCCTTCCACGACGTGATAATTGGTCACCACATGGCCGGCTTCGTCCCAGATGAAGCCGGAGCCTGTCCCCCGGGGGATGCTGAGTACGTTGCGCGTCCAGGGATCCATGACCTGTTGCAGGGTTGAGATATACACCACCGAATTTTTCGACTTTTCGAACAACTCGACGGTGGCTCTCTCTTCCAGCGCGAGTTCTCCGCGCGGGCTGATCGGGCGAGGTGCTACGTCCCGCGCCGAAGCGGCCTGAAAACCGCCTGCGACCATACCGAACCCCAGGAGCAACGTGGCGGTCGCGGTCCAAAGCCGACGAGGAAACAGGGATTCTTGAATGGGTTTCATGGGAGTCTCCGAAACTGAGGGTAAGGGGTCTTTACGGTTTTTCGCAGGCGCTGAGCAGCCAATATACCGCCCCCAAGGCCAGCAAAGCCGCGGACAAGGCACCGATGGTTGCGGCACCGACATTCGGATCGAGAATGACGAACTTGCGCGACAGCGCGATCAAGGCGACCAATACCACCGTCTTGACCTGAATGACGCTGCCGCGGCGCAAGGCCGCCCGCAGGATGGAATGCTTGAATTCCATCGAGATCAGCAAGGTCATGATCATGCCGAACAGTTCCTGAAACACCGCATGATCGAGCGATTCGAAAACCCGGCTGGTGATCAGCATGGCGACGGTGCGAATGAGCTGATAGAGCGAGATGACGATGACCACCGCGATCACGTTCGCCAGAATGATTGCAACCACCTGCTCGAAACGCTCATAGAGATTCATCAAACGCCATTCTTCGGCAAAGGTCGGACGTCTTTCCATACGGGGGATTTCCGAGTCATCCACCATCGGTTCTTCTCCTGCTTCGATACAGACTACTCGATGCCCAGGACAGATGCACCGGCCTGCGGGAACCGGGACAACCGGCCCTTCGCCCCGGTACCCATGGCGGGCCGTCGAGCAAGTGTGGCGATGCGCCGGGCTCGTCCCATCCTTCGTCAATCCGTGAGTCCGGCCCGCCGCAAACGGGACCGCAGCCTTTCGGTTTCTTCCAGCAGGTCGAGGATGAGAGCCGCCACTTCCAGACTGGTTTCGAAATCGCGCCTCAGACGCAGCAGGCGGCGGCATCGCTGGATATCGGCCGCTGCGAAGCGCCAGGCGGTCGCGTCGGCACCCTGTGGCGTCAATACCCCCAGCTCCACCAGATCGGCGATACAATCGATCCCCGCTCCGCAAGCCAAGGCCAGTTCTTCCAGAGACAACACCCCCTCGTCCCCGATCCAGACGCCGACGCCCGCTACGATGATACTGTTGCTCATGGCCTAAACCCCCAGGGAGCGGCGCGGATCGAAGGCCATCTGCCGCGCCATGTGCCGGTAGAGATCCCGCGCCTGTTCGGTGTCCGCCGGAGGCAGAACGATATCCAGCACGAGATAGAGGTCGCCGGGCGGATCAGCGGGAATGCCCCGTCCCTTGAGGCGCAGCTTGCGTCCGTTCTGTGACCGGGCGGGAATGCGAACTTCGACCGCACCTGCTGGCGTCGGCGCCTTGACGGTCGCCCCCATGGCCGCTTCCCAGGGCGCCACCGGCAGGGTGAGGTAGAGATCGCGGCCATCGACCCGGTAAAAGGGATGCGGCTTGAAATGCACCTCCAGGTAAAGGTCGCCCTGCGGCCCCCCGCCCAGGCCCGGGGCACCCTGGCCGGCCAGACGGATGAGTTGGCCCTCGCGGATGCCCTTGGGGATCTGCACCTGGAGCGTGCGTTCGCGCATCACCAGGCGACCCTGTTCGTCGAGCTGCGGCACGCGCAGGCTGAGAGTGCGGCTGACGCCGCGAAAGGCATCGTCGAGATCGATGAAAACCTTGGCGTGATGATCTTCGCCGCGCGCGCGGAAGGCCCCGGAGCTCCGGCCGAAACCGCCGAACAGGGTGTTGAAGAAATCGCTGAAGTCCGCGCCGTGCCCAAAGGGTCCGCGAGCGAACTCGAAGCCGGCATCCCAATCCGGCGGCGGCCGGAATTCCTGGCCGCTGCGGTAGCCAGCCCCCAGACGATCGTAAGCCGCCCGCTTTTCCGGATCGCGCAACACCTCGTAGGCCTCGTTGATTTCCTTCATCCGGGCCTCCGCCCCCTTCTCCTTGCTGATGTCGGGATGATATTTACGGGCCAGCTTGCGGTAAGCTTTCTTGATCTCGTCCTCGGTGGCCGAGCGCTCGACCTCGAGTATCTTGTAGTAATCCTTGAATTCCATGGTGTTAGCCATCCAGATGATCGTGTCGGAGCAGGTGGTGGCGCCTCATCCGAGGCTCACGCTCAACGCCATCATGAGCGTGAACCCCAACATGATCCCCAAGGTAGCGGCGACGGGGTGGCCGCTAAGCTGGGTTTCCGGGATCACTTCCCGCACTACCACGTACAGCATGGCACTCGCGGCGAATCCCATGGCATAGGGTAACACCGCTCTAGCCGTCAGGGCCGCGGCGGCGCCGGCCACCGCCGCCAGAGGCTCGACCGCGGCCGAGAGCTGCCCGTAAAGAAAACTGCGCAACGGTGAAAGTCCCTCCCGCCGCAGGGGCAAAGCCACCGCCATACCCTCCGGCAGATTGTGGAAGGCGATGCCCGCCATCAAGCCCACCGCAGCTGCCAGACTGACCGGGCTGGCGCCATCGCCGATGGCGCCGAACACGACGCCGAGGGCGAGCCCTTCCGGGATGTTGTGGAGGGCGATGGCCAGGATCAGCAGTGTGGTCCGCCGCCAGTGGCTGCTCAATCCCTTGGCTTCCTTGGCCGGTGCGGCAAGCTGCAATCTCGGCAGCACCTGATCGGTAACGTGGAGGAAGACGATGCCCAGCAAGATCCCGGCGCTGGCGGGCAGCCAGCGCCAGGGACCATAGTCAGCGGACAGCTCGATGGCCGGATGGAGGAGCGACCAGAAACTGGCCGCCAGCATGACGCCACCCGCGAACCCCAGCACCACATCCAAAAAACCTTGATGGACCCGGGCGGTGAAGAATACCAGTGAGGCTCCCAGCGCCGTGCCGCTCCAGGACACCAGGCCCGCGCCGAAGGATTGCCCGATCGGGCCCCACTCGGCGAACGGCGGCAAGCCGGCGATCCCGCCCGCCGTCATGCGCCTTGACCTCGCCAGAGCTTGTATTTTTCCACGTGATCGCGGGTCAAGCGCAACACCAGAAGCAGCAGGGCCACATCGTCCAGATAGCCGATCACCGGAACGAATTCCGGGATCAGCTCGATGGGATTGATGAAATACAGTAGCGCGAAGCTCAATGCGCCGATCACCCAGCGGGGAATGTCCCGATAACGGCCCGAGCAATAGTCCCGCACCAGATCCATCAGCAGCTCGACCTGTTCCAGGATGTCCCGCAACAAAGGAATCCCGAAAATCTTATCCCTGATCGCCGAGCGCTGCGCCTCCACGCGCTCGAAGTTCGCGTCGGTCATCCGGTCCTGGGCATCCCGTAAAACGATCGCTTCTTTCGTCTCAGACATGAAGGCTCCGACAATCCAGCAACGACCCGACGAAAATCGCCGATTCCGGCGCGCCCCGCCATTATAGACGCCGTAGCGGTGAGCTATAGTTACCGGTGCCGCCTTCCCGGCCACGGCTCGGGATCGAAAGGCCGTCGAATGGGCGATTCCTTCAACGCATTTTCAAGAGGTCAACCATGTACGAATCCTTGTTACGGTTTCCAACCGATCTCTTTTCAGAATTCGACCGGATGCAACAGGAGATGGAACGGATGTTCGGGGCATTGGGCATGCCCACCAGCATCCGCGCGGTGGCGCGAGGCTTTCCCGCCGTCAACATCGGCACCACGCCCAAGTCCATCGAGGTTTACGCTTTCGCGCCGGGCATCGATGCTTCCCGACTGGAAGTCAGTGTGGACCGCGGACTGCTGACCATCGCAGGAGAACGGCCGAGCGAATTGTCCGAAGTGGCTGAAAAGGTGAGTGTCTACGCCGATGAGCGTTTTTCCGGCAGTTTCAAGCGAGTGGTGAGTCTGCCGGAAGACGTGGACCCCTCGGGCATCCAGGCCCGTTACCGGGACGGGGTGCTGCGTATATCGGTGCCGCGCAGCGAAGCCGCACAACCCAAGCGTATCGAAATCAAATGAGTGACGGAAGGTGAATCATCATGAGCGACGGTAAACAAGACATCGCCAGGCGCGAAGACGTTCGTCCGGCCCCGGCCCTACTGCCGGCGGTGGACATCGTGGAGGACGAAACCGGCATCACCCTCACTGCCGATATGCCGGGTGTGCCCAAAGAGAAACTGACGGTGCGCATGGATGGCCAGAACCTTTCGATCGAGGGGGAAATCGCCCTGGAGACACCGGAGGGGATGGAGCCCAGCTACGCCGAAATCCGCTCTCCCGCCTACCGCAGGAGCTTCAGCCTGAGCCGGGACCTCGACCCTTCCAAGATCGACGCCCAGTTCAAGGACGGCGTGTTGCGCCTGCGGATCCCCAAGGCCGAGCATGCTCAACCACGCAAGATCACGGTCAGCGTGGACTGATCTTTTCTGAATGGCCAGCGTGGCCCGGCAAACGGGCCGCGGCCGGCCCTCGCCATCCATCGCTGAAGGGGAACAGTCATGACTACATTGAATGAACTCAAGCACGGCTTGGAAGAGGCCTGGGAATCACTGGCAGAGGGCTGGCATCGCCTCCGCGAACGGGCGGCGGGCGCGCTGACCCGATTCAAGCCCGGAGCCTCGGTACCCGCCGTGCCCCGACGCCAGGAGGATTTCTACTTGGCTTCCCCCACCTGGGCCTTGCTGGCTGGAGACGTGTACGAAGACGATCGCAAAGTGGTCATCCGGCTCGAAGTACCCGGGATGGAGAAGGATGATTTCAACCTCGAGCTGCGCGGCGACCTGCTCATCGTGCAGGGTGAAAAACGCCTCGAACGGGAAACCAGCGAAGGCCGGTACCGGGTCTTGCAGTGCGCCTACGGACACTTCCACAGGGTGATTCCGCTGCCGGCGGAGGTGGTCGCGGACCGGGTGCAGGCGTCCTACCGCAACGGCGTGCTCAAGATCGAACTGCCCAAGGCTGCGGCCAGGTTGCCCAGGAGCATCGAGATTCCGGTGCGATGAAGTCCACGGCTACGACCGCGAGGCCGCGGACAAAATGCTTCATTTCACGCAGTCGCCGAGCGATATGGCACAAATCTCGATTATCCTGGCCTCCCATTCCTCGTTCTATGTATGGTTTTTTCGTGGCAACGAACTTGCATCCTGGAGGGTTCGACAACCACCTTCGCTTCCGTTCGGACATTCGATGATCACCAGAACTCCCATGCTCCGCCGTTCGAAATTCCACTCCCTGGTTTTCCTAGCCGCCGCCACTCTCGCCGCCCTCGGTCTCCGCCAGGCAAGCGCTTTCGAATACAACGGCGAAGGCAAGACCCTCGTCAACAAGCGGCTGAAAGGCAGTTACGGCTTCGCCGCGCAAGGCTATTTCGGCGCCGATTTCGATGCCGCGACCAGACTCACTACCGGCGCGATCGCCATCCGCGTCGGCGTGTTCAAATTCGACGGCGACGGCCATTGCAGCATCCACAGCATGGCCAACAAGGCTGGCCTCCAGGCCGCGGTGACCCAGGACACCTCGGAGTGCACCTATGAGGTCTATCTCGACGGTACCGGCAAAGTCGATGCCGTGCTGGGCGGGAAGTCGTTCCAGACGTTTTTCGTGCTGGTGAACAACGGCAAGGAATTCATGTTCACCCGACGGGAAGGCACCGGGACTCCCGCCGATCAGGGGGGCGCCACCCTGGTTTTCGCCATCGCGAAAAAACAATAGCGGGCGGCTGTTTCAGGCGACTGTCTCCACCATGTTCACCCGCTGGGTGACATTGCACAGTAACACGTAGGGAATGGTGTCGGCGTGAAGCGCGATTTCCTCCACCGGCAGCCCTTGTCCCCATAGCGTCACGGTATCGCCGATTTCCGCCGACGGGCAGTCGGTCAGATCGACCGATATCATGTCCATCGAGACCCGGCCGATCAGCGGCACGCGCCTGCCCCGGACCAGCACCGGCGTGCCGGTGGCCGCGCGGCGGGGGTAACCATCGCCGTAGCCTATGGCCGCGATGCCCATGCGGGTCGGGCGGCGGCAGATGAAGTCGCCGCCGTATCCAACCGCATCGCCGGTCTTCAGTTGCTTGACCGCGATCAGGCGGCTCTGCAAGGTCATGACCGGCATCAAACCTTCTTCCGGTCCGCTCCGTCCAGGAAACGGCGATACGCCATACAGCAGGATGCCGGGCCTGACCCAGGCACTGCGGGCCGCCGCCCAGGCCATCAACCCCGCCGAGTTGCCGATGCTGAATTCGCCCCGCCCGCCTGCCATCCGCCCAAAACAACGCAGCTGGATTTCGGTGGTCGGATCATCGGTGGCGTCGGCATTGGCCAGATGGGTCATGACAGGCACCGGCTGGCGCACCTGAGGCATCCGCGCCAGCCGCAACCGCGCCCGGGCGAACTCCTCGTCGGCCAGACCCAGCCGATGCATCCCGCTGTCCGCCTTGAGCCACACCCCCACTGGGACGGAAGTATCGAGCCGCTCCAGCAGATCAAGCTGGAAGCCGGAATGGATCACCGGTTCGAGACCATGGCGGGCGCTCAGCCTCATCCCTTCTTCGTCGCCATAACCCTGCAACACGGCGATGCGTTGAGCGATACCGGCCTGACGCAGAACGATGCCCTCTTCCACCCGCGCCACGGCAAACGCATCCGCTGCCGGCAGCGCTCGCGCGGCCCGGATCAGTCCGTGCCCGTAGGCGTTGGCCTTGATCACGGCCATGATTTTCGAATCCGGCGCGGCGGCGCGAATCCAGGCGAAATTGTGGGCGAAGGCCGCCATGTCCAGGACGGCACGGGCTGCGGGCACCACGGTTTAGTATCCCTCGCTGGAATAGGGATCGGCGATGAAGTTCTCGAAACGCGTGTACTGGCCCAGGAAGGTCATCCTCACCGTACCGATCGGACCGTTACGCTGCTTGGCGATGATGATTTCCGCCGTGCCCTTGTCGGCGCTGTCGGGATGGTAGACCTCGTCGCGATAGATGAACACAATGAGATCGGCGTCCTGTTCGATCGAGCCCGATTCGCGCAAATCGGACGGTACCGGTCGCTTGTTGGGGCGTTGCTCAAGGTTGCGGTTGAGCTGGGACAGGGCTATCACAGGCACGTTCAGCTCCTTGGCCAGCGCCTTGAGCGAACGGGAAATTTCCGAAATTTCGGCAACCCGGTTCTCGCCGCCCGAACATTGCATGAGCTGCAGATAGTCCAGCACCACCAGTCCGAGCTGGCCGTTCTCCCGCGCCAACCGGCGGCAGCGGGCGCGGACTTCGGTGGGAGACAAAGCCGGTGTATCGTCGATGAAAAGTCTGGTTTCGGCCAGGATGTTGATGGCGGAGGTCATGCGGGGCCATTCGTCGTCCTCCAGTTTGCCGGTGCGGACCCGGTGCTGGTCGATGCGGCCGAGTGAAGACATCATCCTCATGGCCAGCTGCTCACCAGGCATTTCCATGCTGAACACGGCGACCGGCAGCCTTTCTTTGATCGCGACGTTCTCGGCGATGTTCATCGCGAAGGTGGTTTTGCCCATGGACGGCCGACCGGCGATGATGATGAGGTCGGACGGCTGCAAACCCGAAGTCATGTCGTCGAAATCGGTGAACCCCGTGCTTGCGCCGGTAATGTGCCCCTCCTTGTGGAACAGCATCTCGATGCGATCGACGGCGGCGGCCAGCAGGCTCTTGATCGGCTTGAAACCGGCGCTGCCGCGCTGACGCTGGTCGGCGATCTGGAACACGCGCTGCTCGGCCTGTTCGAGCAGATCGCTCATGCCGCGCCCTTCGGGCTGATAGGCCGAATCGGCGATTTCGGTACCCACATGGATGAGCTGGCGCAACACGGCGCGCTCGCGCACGATGTCGGCATAGGCGGCAATGTTGGCGGCGCTGGGCGTTTCCCGCGCCAGCACGGCGAGATAGGCAAGGCCGCCGGCTTCTTCGAGCTCTCCCGTCTTTTCCAGTACTTCCGACAGGGTCACGACGTCGAACGGCGCCTGCCGCTCGGAAAGCTGGCGGATCGCACGGAAAATCAGGCGATGGTCGCGCCGGTAGAAGTCTTCCTCGACGATGCGGTCGGCGACGACGTCCCAGGTCTGGTTGTCGAGCAGCAAGCCGCCCAGCACCGCCTGCTCGGCCTGGATCGAATGGGGGGGGATCTTGAGCGCTTCCACGCGCTTGTCGATCGATCGGGCGTATTCGGACATTTCGAGTTCAGTCAGCCGTTGCGGATGGCTTCGATGATGCGGGTGGTGGAATGGCCTTCGACGAAGTCGAGTATCCTCACCTCGCCACCGGTTTCCAGGACGCAATCATGGCCGACGATCGCCGTGATATCGGCGTAATCGCCTCCTTTGACCAGGACGTGGGGACGGATGGCGCAGATTTCGTCGCGTGGTGTATCGCCATCGAAGGCCACGACCCAGTCGACACTCTCCAGCGCCGCCAACATGGCCATCCGGTGCGGCAGCGGATTGACCGGGCGGCCCGCCCCTTTCAAGCGGCGCACCGAGTCGTCGCCGTTAACCAGCACGATCAGACGGTCACCCAGGGCGCGGGCCTGTTCCAGATAATGCACGTGGCCGGGATGCAGCAGATCGAAACAGCCGTTCGTGACCACGATCCGCTCGCCGGCCCTTCGCAAGGGAATGAGCACGTCCAGCAGTTCCGCCAATGTGATCGCTCCCCGCCGGGGAGCCCGCTGGCCGTGAATCGCAATGGCCAGTTCCTCGGGCGAAACCGATGCCGTACCGAGCTTGCCGACCACGATACCGGCGGCCAGATTCGCCAGGGCCACCGCATCGGTCAGCGGCCGACCGACGGCGAGGGCCGCGGCGAGCACGGAGATGACCGTGTCGCCCGCACCGGTCACGTCGTACACTTCTTTGCCATGCGCTGGGAGGTGCAGCGCTCCCGCCGTCGGTCTCAGGAGGCTCATGCCGTGCTCGCCCCGGGTCACGAGCAGGGCTTCGAGATCCAGCCGCGTCATCAACGCCCGTCCTTTGCGTTCGATTTCCGCATCGTCGCAGCAAGCACCGACCACGGCTTCGAATTCGGAAAGGTTGGGGGTCAACAGCGTCGCGCCTCGATAGCGATCGAAATCCACCCCCTTGGGATCGACCAGAACCGGCTTGCCGGCCCGCCGCGAGGCGGCGATGAATTCCTCAACGCAGGCCAGAGTCCCTTTGGCGTAGTCGGAAAGCACCACTACACCGGTCTCCTCCAGCAGCGCACGGAACCGGGTGACCAAGGGAGCGGGATCGAGGTGGGCGAAGCCGTCCTCGAAATCCAGCCGAATGAGCTGCTGCTGGCGACTGACGACGCGCAGCTTGGTGATCGTGGCAACCGCCGGACAACGCTCGATGTGGCTGCGGATGCCGGCCACGGCCAGGAGCCTCTCCAACGCGGCAGCCGCCTCGTCTTCGCCGGCATAACCCAGCAGATCGACTTCCCCGCCCAGTGCCGCCAGATTGAGCGCCACGTTTCCGGCACCGCCTATGCGCTCCTCCGAGCTTTCCACCCGCACGACCGGCACCGGCGCCTCCGGCGAGATGCGGGAAGCTCCGCCGAACCAGTAGCGATCGAGCATGAGGTCTCCGACGACCAATACGCGGGCGAGGCTGAAGTCGGGGAGTATCATGTGAAGGGAACAACGGGAAGAGCCGTTAGAATACCATAGCGGCGCATCGGTATGCGCTGCCCGCCGCGCGGGGGAATCAGCTCCCCAGCCGTTCCGCCATGCCGTCCAGCGCTCTCACCAGAGCATCGGTCATTTCCTCGCCTTGGGCAAGATGACCGGCGTTCGGCAAAATCGTCAACTCGGATCGCGGCAATGCCCGATGCAGCAGCCAGGCCGCCTCGGGAGGACAGACCAGGTCCTGCCGGCCGTGCACGATGATCGCGGGCAGATGGGCGATCTTCGGACAGTCTTCGACGATCTGACCTTCCCTGATGAAATAGCGGGCCGCCGCATAATGGAGTTCGATGCGGCACTGCGCCAAGGCTCCGGGGGGAAGGGGATCATCATCCGCCGGGTTGAACCCGGAACCCAGCGTGACGCGGCTGCTCCAAAGCCACCATTCCTTCGCCATTCGCCGCTGTTCAAGCTCATCGGCGCCTTTGATCCGGCGGTGGATAGCCCGGACCGGATCGGCCCGCTCCCGGGCATCGAAATTGTCACTGAACCGCTGCCATGCCTCGGGATGGAAGCGACTGGCACCATCGCGCACGAACCAGTCCACGTCGCGCTTGCGCGCCAGGAAACTGCCCCTCAGGATCAGCCCGCTCACCCGCTCCGGAAAGGCCTGCGCATAGAGCAACGCCAGGGCCGCCCCCCAGGAGCCACCGAAAAGCAGCCATTTCGGGATATTCAAGCGCCCTCGGATCGATTCGAGGTCGTCGATCAGATGACGGGTGGTATTGTTCTTGAGCGCACCATGCGGGGTCGATCGCCCGCAGCCCCGTTGATCGACGAGTATCGCCCGGTAACGTTCCGGATCGAAAAACGAGCGATGGTGGTGTCTGCAACCAGAGCCTGGCCCCCCGTGCAAAAACACCGCGGGAATGCCCTCGGGATTGCCGCATTCCTCGACATAGATCTCATGCCCGCCCCCCACTCCGAAACGGTGGAAGACGTAGGGCTCGAGCGGTGGATAAAGCGGTTTCATCAGAGGTTTGCAAACGGGTCGCACAAAAAAGGGGGATCCTGAGATCCCCCTGCGGCCGGCCAGGAGCCTGACGGGCTTCAGAAGCCGATGCCGACGTAAGCACCGGCGGTGTAGTTGTCCGTATCGGTGCTGTTCAAGATGGTCTTGCCGTTGTTCGTCCTGACGCTGTAGTTCAGGTCGCCGCCGGTGAAGTTGTACCGGAAGTCGGCACCCACCCACAGGTTCTTGAAGATATTGTACTCCAGACCGGTACCGAGCATCAGACCGGGATTCAACACGGTCACGCCGCTGGAGGGCGGGCTGATGACGTTGACGCTGAGACCGAACGGCACGATCCAGGGACGGAATCCTTCGATGCCGGTGTATTTCAGCTTGGGAGATGCATACAGGGAGAACATGGTGACCTGCGCCTGCATCCGCGTGCCCGTCACGCTGCTGACGAATGAGTTGTTGACGCTGCCGTAGTTCTTGTAGTCGAACATGATTTCGGCATCGAGCGCCAGGTCGTCGGAAATGCCGAAGGTGTCGTCGCTCAGACGGTGATCCAGACCTGCGCCGACATACCAGCCGGCCTTGTCGGAACCGAAATTGTTCGACGAAAGGAGATTGTTGTTGACCAGCAGTTCGCTGGTACGAGCATGATTCATGGCTGCCCAGCCACCACGGAAGAAGACCATGTCATCCTTCTTTTCTTCGTGTTTGGCCAGCTCGGCAAGCCCCTGATTCACTTTCGCCTGCTGAGCCTGTACCTGCTGAGCCGTATCCTTTGCCTCCGCTTTGGCTTCCGCCGCTTCCGCTTCGGCCTTTGAGCGCGACGCCTCGAGTTCAGCACGCAGCGCCTGCATTTCCTGTTCCATTACCTGCAGTCTCCGTTCCAGCGAAGCCTGGGCCGAAGAAGCATGGGCTTTCGGAGCGGCCATGGAAACCGAAGGCGCGAGAGCGGCGGCGATCGACGCGGTGAGCAGCGTGGTGAAACCACCCGATTTCTTGATCTGATTCATGAAAATCCCCTCGACAAAATATTGTTAGTTGGATAAAGCGTTGCTCCGGAGCAACAGTTAGTTGCTTGCCGGTAGGATGCTAGCAAAAAACCACGGCGGTAACAATTCTCCTTGTGTGATTTTGTTGACCCGAGTCAGCATCGCCGCTTTACGTTCCGACGCGAACGCGCCCCAAAAGATTCAGCCCCATCCGCACCCGGCAGGGGTAATCGATTTCCACCGTAGCGAGTGCACCTCGCAGTATAGAACATCGCCACCGAAAGGGCATATTAGTGAATCCCAATGGCCTGGTTTATAATTCAGAGTTCGCCGTATACGATTTACAACAACCCGAACGCCGGGAGATGCGCCATGCCGGCGATTTCCGGCCGCCGTTATGCGCCCCCGCAACGGCGACGCACGCTCGCGAAGCGATGCGCACTAACCACGCACAAGATCACAACCCCCTGAATACATCTGAGAACTCAAGAGGTCACATGGCTGTCAAGAACCGTCTACACCGCAGCGAACTCGCGGTGCCGGGCAGCAATCCACGCATGCTCGAGAAAGCGCCGGAAGCCGGCGCCGACATCGTCTTTCTGGACCTGGAAGATGCGGTTGCGCCGGATGACAAGGAGCAGGCACGCCGGAACATCGTCTTCGCGCTCAACACCTACGACTGGTCCAAATGCGCGGTCTCCGTCCGCATCAACGGCCTCGACACCCATTACGCCTACCGGGACCTCGTTGAGATCGTCGAGTCCTGCGGCGACAAGCTCGACACCATTCTGGTGCCGAAAGTCGGCAGCGCCTCGGACGTTCTGTTCGTCGCGACTTTACTTTCCCAGATCGAGGCCTACAAAGGTTTCAAACCGATCAATATCCACGTGCTGATCGAAACGGCCATGGGCATGGCCAACGTGGAGGAGATCGCCCGCACCTGTCCTGAACGCATGGAGGCCATGGTGTTCGGCGTGGCCGACTACGCTGCCTCGGTGCGCGCCCGCACGACCAACATCGGTGGCGCCAACCCGGATTACGGCATGCTGACCGACCCTGACGAAAGCGGTACCCGCGCCTATCACTGGGCCGACCAGTGGCATTTCGGCATTTCCCGCATGGTCGCGGCCTGCCGCGCCTATGGACTTCGCCCCATCGACGGCCCCTTCGGCGATTTCAGCGATCCGGAAGGATTTCGCGCCGCAGCCCGCCGTGCCGCGGCTCTGGGCTGCGAAGGGAAGTGGGCGATCCATCCCTCCCAGATTCCACTGTGCAACGAAATCTTCACACCCACGGAAAAAGAGGTCACGCGGGCCTACCGCATCCTGGAAGCCATGGAGCAGGCGGCGAAGGAGGGCAAAGGCGCGGTGTCTCTGGATGGGCGGCTGATCGATGCCGCCTCGATCCGGATGGCGGAGAACGTGGTCCGCCAGATGAAGCAGATCGAGTCGCGTCGGTAGGAATCCCCCCTGTCTCGCGCGATGCATATTTCGAGTTGAACGAGGAGATCGTCCGTGAATATCCATGAGTACCAGGCCAAGGAGCTGCTCAAGACCTATGGCGTGCCCGTGCCCGACGGCGCCGTTGCCTATTCCGACGCGCAGGCCGCCAGCGTCGCCGAGGAGATCGGCGGCAGCCGCTGGGTGGTCAAGGCGCAGATCCATGCCGGCGGTCGCGGCAAGGCCGGGGGCGTAAAGGTCGCCCACTCCATCGAGGAAGTCCGCCAATACGCCGACGCCATGCTCGGCAGCCACCTCGTCACCCATCAGACCGGCCCGGGAGGCTCGCTGGTTCAGCGTCTGTGGGTGGAACAGGCCAGCCATATCAAAAAGGAATACTACCTGGGCTTCGTGATCGATCGCGGCAATCAACGCATCACCCTGATCGCCTCCAGCGAGGGCGGCATGGAAATTGAGGAAGTCGCAAAGGAAACCCCGGAGAAAATCGTCAAGGAAGTCGTCGATCCGGCCATAGGCCTGCTGGACTTCCAGTGCCGCAAGGTCGCCACGGCGATCGGCCTGAAAGGCAAGCTGATGCCCCAGGCCGTCAGGCTGATGAAGGCCATCTACCGCTGCATGCGCGACAAAGATGCCCTGCAGGCCGAAATCAATCCTCTGGCCATCGTGGGCGAAAGCGACGAATCGCTCATGGTCCTGGATGCCAAGTTCAACTTCGACGACAACGCCCTGTACCGGCAGCGCACCATCACCGAGATGCGCGACCTGGCCGAGGAAGACCCGAAAGAGGTCGAAGCCTCCGGCCACGGTCTCAATTACATCGCCCTCGACGGCAACATCGGCTGCATCGTCAATGGCGCCGGCCTCGCCATGGCTTCGCTCGACGCCATCACCCTGCATGGCGGCCGTCCGGCCAACTTCCTCGACGTGGGCGGCGGCGCCTCCCCCGAGAAGGTCACCAATGCCTGCCGCATCGTACTGGAAGATCCCAACGTCCGCTGCATCCTGGTCAACATCTTTGCCGGCATCAACCGCTGTGACTGGATCGCCAAGGGCCTGATCCAGGCCTGCGACAGCCTGCAGATCAAGGTGCCGCTGATCGTGCGCCTGGCCGGGACGAACGTCGACGAGGGCCGCAAGATCCTGGCCGAATCCGGCCTCTCCTTCATCACCGCGGAAAATCTGGACGACGCGGCCGCCAAGGCCGTCGCCATCGTCAAGGGATAACACTCATGAGCGTATTCGTTAACAAGCACTCCAAGGTCATCTTCCAGGGCTTCACCGGCGAGCACGCCACCTTCCACGCCAAGGACGCCATGCGGATGGGCACCCGGGTGGTCGGCGGTGTCACCCCTGGCAAAGGCGGCACCCGCCATCCCGATCCCGAACTCGCTCATCTGCCGGTGTTCGACACCGTGGCTGAAGCCGTGGCCGCCACCGGCGCCGACGTCTCCGCCGTGTTCGTGCCGCCGCCCTTCAATGCGGACGCGTTGATGGAAGCCATAGACGCCGGCATCCGGGTCGCCGTGACCATCGCCGACGGCATCCCGGTACACGACATGATCCGACTGCAGCGCTACCGGGTGGGCAAGGATTCCGTGGTGATCGGACCGAACACCCCCGGCATCATCACGCCGGGCGAGTGCAAGGTGGGCATCATGCCTTCGCACATTTACAAGAAGGGCAACGTCGGCATCGTGTCGCGCTCCGGCACCCTCAATTACGAGGCGACCGAACAGATGGCCGCGCTGGGGCTGGGCATCACCACCTCGGTCGGCATCGGCGGTGACCCCATCAACGGAACCGATTTCGTCACCGTCCTGCGCGCCTTCGAAGCCGACCCGGAAACCGAGATCGTGGTGATGATCGGCGAAATCGGCGGCCCCCAGGAAGTCGCCGCCGCCCGCTGGGCCAAGGAAAACATGACAAAGCCGGTCATCGGTTTCGTCGCAGGCCTTGCCGCACCGACCGGCCGACGCATGGGCCATGCCGGCGCCATCATCTCCAGCGAGGCCGACACCGCCGGTGCCAAGATGGATGCCATGGAAGCCTTGGGGCTGTATGTCGCCCGCAACCCGGCACAGATCGGCCAGACCGTGCTACGCGCCGCGCAGGAACACGGAATCAGATTCTGATTGCCGGGTTCCCGAGATCAACGAACCGGGGCTCTCGGCGGTACGCCGTGGCCCCCTACCCGTTCCCACCATGCGACAATTGACCCCTCATCAAGTCAAAGCACTCCTCGACGAACCCGAGGCAGCCCCATTGCTGCTGGACGTGCGTGAACCCGGCGAGTTCGCCTTTTGCCACATCGAAGGCAGTCTGCACATCCCCATGGGAGAGATCGTATCGAGGCTGGGCGAACTCGACCCCGACCGGACGACCGTCGTGGTCTGTCACCACGGCATGCGGAGCTTTCAGGTCGCCCGGTTTCTGGAGACCCAGGGCTTCGGGCGGGTCATCAATCTTGCCGGTGGCATCGATGCCTGGGCGCGGGAAGCCGATCCCGGCATGCCCCGCTATTGAAATGATCGCCCTGATCCAGCGGGTCACCCAGGCCAGCGTCCGGGTCGACGGCGCGACGGTCGGCGCCATAGGCCGGGGCACCCTGGCCCTCGTCGCTATCGAGCGCGGCGATGGCGCGACCCAGGTGTCGCGGATGGCTGAGCGCCTGCTCGGCTACCGGATGTTCCCGGACAGCGAAAACCGCATGAACCTGAGCCTGGCCGAAACGGGCGGCGGCCTGCTGCTGGTCTCGCAGTTCACCCTGGCCGCCGACACCGCGAAAGGCATGCGTCCGAGCTTCACCCCCGCAGCCGATCCCGAAACCGGCCGCCGGCTGTTCGACGCACTGGTGGATGCCACCCAGCGCCGGCATTCCCCCGTTGCAACCGGGCGCTTTGGCGCCGACATGCAGGTCTTTCTCGTCAATGACGGTCCTGTGACCTTTCTGCTGCGCTGTCCGCCCGACCGGCCTCCGGGGGGATAGGCCCCATGGTCCGCGTCCGCTATCATCGTCCGATGAGTATGCGGAGGTATTCGCCATGCAGCAGAAATTCCATATCGAACGCATGGACCGGCAACGGCTGGAGCTGGCGCTGGACTGGGCGGCGGCAGAAGGATGGAACCCCGGCCTGCACGATGCGGCGAGCTTCTTCGCCGCGGACCCTTCCGGATTTTTCATGGGCTTTCTGGACGACGAGCCGGTAGGGAGCATCAGCGCGGTATCCTATCCCGGCGACTTCGGTTTCATCGGGCTCTATATCGTGCGGCCGGAGCACCGTGGCAAGGGTTTCGGCCTCAAGCTCTGGCATGCTGCCGTGGAGCATCTGGGAGAGCGGACGGTCGGCCTGGACGGCGTAATCGAACGGCAGTCCAGCTATGCCCGTTCCGGCTTCGTCACCGCCCACCGCAACATCCGTTTCGAGTGGAACGGTCCCGCGGCCGTGGAAACGGATACCGCCGTGGGCCGGCTGGAACCGTCCGAGTTCGACGCGATCCTGGCCTATGACGCCGCACTGTTCCCGGGGAGCCGGGATGGATTCCTGCGCGTCTGGACCCGACAGCCGGAGTGTACCGGCCTGCTCTACCGCTCCGACGATGGCGACATCGCCGGATACGGACTGCTTCGCCCTTGCCGTAGGGGCTACAAGCTCGGTCCATTGTTCGCCGACACACCCCGAATCGCGGCGTGCCTGCTGCAAGCTTTCCGTCCTCACGCGGGAACGGCCCCCATCTACATCGACATGCCGGCACCCAATACCGCCGCCTTGCAGCTGGCCGCCCGGCATGGCATGCGGCGGGTCTTCGAAACCGCGCGCATGTATACACCGCGGATACCCTCCCTGCCGTTGGAACGCACCTTCGGCATCACGACTTACGAGCTGGGCTAGGCGGTTCCATACCATGCCAGCGCCGACGGCGCCAGTCCTTGGCAGCGATGGCGCGTCCCGGTAGACTTCCCCGCTTTTTTCCACCGCTATGCAAATCGGACCCTACCGCCTCAGTAGCCCGGTCATCCTCGCACCCATGGCGGGCGTCACCGATCTCCCTTTTCGCAGGCTCTGCCGGCAATTCGGCGCGGGGCTCGCGGTCTCGGAGATGATATCCGCCAGCCCGGCGTTGCAGGCCACACGCAAGTCCAGGCTGCGGCAAGATCACCGCGGTGAGCCTGGCCCGATCAGCGTCCAGATCGTCGGCGCCGATCCGAGGGAGATGGCCGAGGCGGCGCGCCGCACTGTCGATCTCGGCGCCGACATCATCGACATCAACATGGGCTGCCCCGCGAAAAAAGTCTGCAACGTCGCCGCCGGTTCGGCCCTGCTGCGCGACGAGAAGCTGGTGGCGAACATCCTCGAAGCGGTGGTCCAGGCCGTACCGGTTCCGGTCACCCTGAAGATCAGGACCGGCTGGGATTCGGCGTCCCGAAATGCGGTCAGCATCGGAAAAATCGCCGAAAGCGCCGGAATCCGGGCGCTCACGGTTCATGGCCGCACCCGCGCCTGCGGGTTTGCGGGGGCAGCCGAATACTCTACAATTACCGAAGTTAAGAAAGCCATCGGCATTCCGGTCATCGCCAACGGCGACATCGACTCTCCCGGAAAAGCCGAGGCCGTGCTCCGATCGACCGGCGCGGATGCCGTGATGATCGGCCGTGGCGCCTGGGGACGGCCCTGGCTGCTGCGGGAAATCGACGCGCGGCTCAAGGACGGTCGCCAGCCCTTGCCCCCTACGCTCGATGAGATCCGCCGCACCGTGCTCGGCCACCTCGAAGCGCTGTATTCCTTCTATGGGGAGAAGCAGGGGGTGCGGATCGCACGCAAACATATCGGCTGGTACGCCGCCCGGATCCCGGGTCTGGACGACCGGCCGGTACCGGGGATTTTTTCCCTCGCCAACGCCCCCCAGCAGCTCTCCGCTGTGGAAGCCCTGTTGAAATTTCAGTTCGAGAAGACCGCTGCATGAGACAGGACAATCGATTGCTTGAATCTTTCGAATCTCCGCCCAAGGATCCCTCCCCCGCGCCCGTGGTGCTCAGCGAGCAGGTACGTGCGGCCTTGGTCAATTATCTGTCACAGCTGGACGGCATCAGCGTGACCGACATGTATACCCTCGTCATGGGTGAAGTCGAACGACCGCTCATCCGTACCGTGCTCGAGCACTGCTGTCACAACCAGACCCGCGCCGCCCAGTTGCTGGGCCTCAGCCGCAGCACACTGCGCAAGAAGATGCAGCAGCACGGCATCGAGTGAGCAATTTCCCAGCCTTTCCGACCCGAGAGATCCAATGAGCAATCCTATCGCCCGCGCCCTCGTCAGCGTTTCCGACAAGACCGGCTGCGTGGAGTTCTGCCGGGGCCTCGCCGGCATCGGCGTCGAAATCATCTCGTCCGGCGGCACCGCCAGACTGTTGGCCGAACACGGCGTCCCGACCATCGAAGTCAGCGACTACACCGGCTTTCCGGAGATGATGGACGGCCGGGTCAAGACGCTGCACCCCAAGGTTCATGGCGGCATCCTCGGCCGGCGCGGCATCGACGAGGCGGTCATGGCCGAACACGGCATCCGCCCGATCGACCTGGTCGTGGTCAATCTCTATCCGTTCGAACAGACCGTCGCCCGGCCCGATTGCGACATGGACACCGCCATCGAGAACATCGACATCGGCGGCCCGGCCCTGATCCGCGCCGCGTCGAAGAATCACGCTTCCGTCGCGGTGGTGGTCGATCCCGCGGACTACGCCGCGGTGCTGGCTGAGCTGGAAGCCTCCGGCGGCGGCCTGTCACACGCCACCCGCTTCGCTCTGGCGGCCAAGGCCTTCCGTCATACGGCCTGGTACGATGCAGCGATCGCCGACTATCTCGATGGCCGCCAAGGGGCTGACGGCTTCGCCGATCCGCTGCTGCTGCGCTTTCGCCGTATCCAATCGATGCGCTACGGCGAGAATCCACACCAGCGCGCGGCGTTTTACCTCGAACCCGGCGCCCCCCCCGGCTGCATCGCATCGGCCCGCCAGTTGCAGGGCAAGGAGCTGTCTTACAACAATATCGCCGATGCCGATGCCGCGCTCGAATGCGTCAAGGGCTTCTCGGATCTCCCCGCCTGCGTGATCGTCAAACACGCCAATCCGTGCGGCGTAGCCGAAGGCACCACCCTGTCCCAGGCCTACGACCTGGCCTATGCCACCGATCCCACCTCCGCCTTCGGCGGCATCATCGCGTTCAACCGGACGCTGGACGCCGAAACCGCCCGTACCATCGTCGAACGGCAGTTCGTCGAGGTCGTCATCGCGCCCGCGATCGCCGACGATGCCCTGCCCGTTCTGGCCGCCAAGCCCAACGTGCGCGTGCTGAGCACCGGCCCCTGGCCCGCCGAGCCGGCAGCGGAGCTGGATTTCAAGCGCGTCGGCGGCGGCTTGCTGGCGCAGGACAAAGACATCGAACGGGTGACCGGCGAACGTTTCCGGGTCGTGAGCCGGCGCTCGCCGACGGAACAGGAGCTGATCGACCTCCAGTTCGCCTGGCGGGTGGCCAAATTCGTCAAGTCCAACGCCATCGTCTATTGCAGGGACCGCCGCACGGTCGGCATCGGCGCCGGCCAGATGAGCCGCGTCTACTCCGCCCGCATCGCCGCGCTCAAGGCGCAGGACGAAGGCTTGAGCGTGGCGGGTTCGGTCGTCGCCTCCGACGCGTACTTCCCGTTCCGCGACGGCATCGACGCCGCCGCCGAAGCCGGGGTCACGGCGGTGATCCAACCGGGCGGTTCGGTCAGGGACCCCGAGGTGATCGCTGCGGCGGACGAACACGGCATGGCCATGGTCTTCACCGGCATCCGTCACTTCCGCCATTAGCAGCCGTGAACCCGGCACTGGAATCGCTCCTGGCTGACGCCGACCTGTGCGTCAAATGCGGCCTTTGCTCTCCGCATTGTCCCACCTATCGGCAGACGGCCGACGAGAACGAATCCCCCCGCGGCCGTATCGCCCTGATCCAGGGCTGGGCCACGGGCCGGCTGTCTTTGACAGCGGCCTTGCGCGGCCCACTGGACGACTGCCTGCTGTGCCGGAATTGCGAAGCCGTCTGCCCGGCCAAGGTTCCCTACAGCCGGCTCGTGGACCGGTTCCGCGCCGAGACGGGGCAGCGGCGTAAGCCTTTGGCCGCCCGCGCCCTGTCGTCGGCGGTACGGAAAGGACTGCGCCATCCCACGTTGGCGAGCCTGGGACGGCGGATGTTGGATGTGGCGGGTCGCCTGCCGGGCGGCGCTGCCTGGAAATCCCTCCCGCCCTCGGGAAACCCGGAAAGCTGGTACGGCGACCATCCGGCCGCCGGGAACCCTCTCGCCCATGCCGGACTGTTCCTGGGCTGCACGGCAGCGGTGGCCGATGCGGCCACGGTGACGGCGATACTCGGACTGTTGCCACGACTGGGGGTTGGCCTCAGCGTACCGCGAAACCAGGTCTGTTGCGGGGCCATGGACCTTCATGCCGGCGACGCGGCAACCGCACATGCGCTGATGTCCCGCAACATCGAAGTCTTCGGGGAACGGCCGCTGGATGCGGTGATCGGCTTCGCCAGCGGCTGCAGTGCGACCCTGTTGGAATACCGCTGCCATTCCGAAACCCGGGCGGCGGAAACCCTTTCTTCGAAGGTACAGGACGTCAGCCGCTTCCTGGCCGATCGCATCCCCGAGGAACGCTGGGATCTTGCGCCGCTGGAGGCCAGGATTTTGGTCCATCATCCCTGCTCGCTGCGCAACGTCTGCAAGACGGAAAGCAGCGTGGAAACACTGTTGCGCCGGATTCCCGGCGCGGAAGTGAAGACCCTACCCGTCAAAGGGCGTTGCTGTGGCGCCGCCGGGAGCTACATGATCGAGCACCGTCGCATGGCCGAAGCCATCCGCACCGAAACGGTGGACGCCATCTTGGCGCAGTCCCCGGATTACCTGGTGACTTCCAACATCGGCTGCGCCCTTCATCTGCGCGCCGGCTTGCAGGGCCGGGCCGACATTCCGGTGATCCACCCGGTCCAGCTGCTGGCGCGGCTCCAGCGCGTCTGATCCGCTGGAAGACGAAAAACCGGCGCCGCGGCGCCGGTTCCCGGCAAGCCTTTCCTGGCCGACCTCAGCGCCGCAGCTTGTAATTGCGGCCGTAGAAGATTTCCGCCATCTCCCGCTGAAGCTGCTTCTGCACGTGGGCGCGTTCCTCCGGCACCAGCTGGTCCTTGTCGGTCTCGAACAGGTAGTTGTCGAGATTGAAGTCCTTCAGGATCATCTTGGTGTGAAAGATCTTTTCCTGATAAACGTTCACGTCGATCATCTGATAGCGGTCCGCCGTGGCATCGGAGATATAGTTCTGGATCGAGGTGATGTCATGGTCGATGTAATGCTTCTGGCCGCTGATGTCACGGGTGAAGCCGCGCACCCGGTAATCCATGATCACGATGTCCGATTCGAAGCTGTGGATCAGGTAGTTCAGCGCCTTCAGCGGCGAGATGCGACCGCAGGTGGAGACGTCGATGTCGGCGCGGAAGGTGCTGATACCGGCATGCGGGTGGCTCTCCGGATAAGTGTGCACCGTGATGTGGCTCTTGTTCAGATGCGCCACCACGGCCTCCGGCATCGGGCCGGGCGACTCGGAATTGGTGATGGCCGCCGGAGCCTCGTGCCCTTCCGAGATCAGCATCGTCACGCTGGCACCCTGCGGCTCGTAATCCTGGCGCGCGATGTTCAGGATCTCCGCGCCGATGATGGCGTTGACATCGGTGAGTATCTGAGTCAGACGCTTGGCGCTGTAGGCCTCGTCGATGTACTCGATGTAGCGGCGCTGGCCGGCTTCCGACTTTGCATAGCAAATGTCGTAGATGTTGAAGCTCAGCGATTTGGTCAGGTTGTTGAACCCGTGTAATTGCAGCTTGTTGTCCATCAATTTCCGATATGACCCCGCCAGGAATATCTGCCACAAAAAATTAACGGGCGCTTGCGCCCGCCGAAAATTCGCCGCGATGCTTTGCCAGCCTATCCGTCGGCGATCTCGTAATCGTGGGTGATTTCCGCCGTCTTGCCCAGCATGATCGACGCCGAGCAGTATTTTTCCGCCGATAGCTCGATCGCCCGCTTCACCACCTCTTCCCTCAGGCCCTTCCCCTTGACCACGAAATGGGCATGAATCCGCGTGAAGACCTTTGGATCGGTCTCGGCCCGTTCGGCTTCGAGCTGGACTTCGCAATCGCGCACGTCGTGCCGCCCCTTCTTCAGGATATGGACGACGTCGAAAGCCGTGCAGCCGCCCATCCCCAGCAACAGCATCTCCATCGGACGCACTCCCAGGTTACGGCCTCCGCTCTCTGGCGCCGTGTCCATCAGCACGGCATGGCCGCTACCGGACTCGCCGAGAAATGCCATGTGATCGACCCACTTGATTCGTGCTTTCATCGTCGAAGTGAAGCATCGTATAAAATTTCGATAGGGTATCACAAACCGTAAAGGAAATAGACCTCAAAGCCGACGTCCCGCGGCAGCTCCCCGAGGCGGCTCGAGGCGCGTTTCCGGCTCGGCGGCATGAGGGAGGCGGGACCATGGAAGCTTTCGCCGGGATTCCCCTGCTCCGGAACGGCGGTGGTCTTGGCCGGTTCTCGTTTATCTTTCAACGGCGTCTCGGGGATAATGGGACTCCGATGCCAGTAACGCCCAACGGAAGTGATCCTCGAACCTTCCTTTCCCGACCGCCGATCCATGGATACCAATGCCTCACCCGTTCTGGAAGAGTTGATCCCGGGCTCACGCAAGCTGTACCTGATTTTCGGAGGAATGCGAGGCGCCCTGGGCATCCCTCCCTTCGAGTTCTACGAGAGCGCTCGGATTCTGAACGAAAGCCGGGTGTTCTTCCGCGATCTGTCGCAGACCTGGTACCACGCCGGCCTGCCCGGCATCAGCTCGAACATCCCCGAAACCGTCCGCTACATCGAACGCATCATCGATAAATCGCCGGCGGAGGAAGTCGTCTTCATCGGGAATTCCATGGGGGGGTACGCCGCGATCCTGTTTTCCACGCTGATCGGCCGCGGCAGGGTCGTCAGTTTTTCGCCCCAGACCTTCATCTCCCCGTCCAAGAGAAGGGCATCGGGAGACGGGCGGTGGCGCTCCAGGATACTCCGGACCTACGGCGCAGCACTGTTCAAGCCCAAGTTCTTCGACCTCCGACGGGTCTTGGAAATGGCCACCGGCGACAACCGGATCGACATCTTCGTCTCATCGCTGGATGGCCTGGACGTCGTCCATGCTAGAAATCTCGCGCCGTTCGGCAATGTCCGTATCACCGAACGCGAGCTGGGTGGCCATGACTTGGTCAAGCACCTGCGGGACAACGGGGAGCTTCAACTCATCCTCCAGGGATGAGACCATTGCGGCCTTTGGAACGATACATCCGATAACCCGCTCCGACCGGTCCCCGGTCGCCCTGATCCGTGACGAGGAAACGTGATGAGCATGCGCGCAGTGTTCTGGGTCGTGACGTTGTGCTGGATTCAGGCGGCCGGTGCCGCGCGGCTGGAGCTGTTTTCGCCCGAGGGAACGGCCAAGGACGTGCGCCAGGTGACGGCGCGATTCTCCGAACCGATGGTTGCGTTCGGCGATCCCCGGCTCGCCGACCCGTTCACGGTGGATTGCCCGGTCCGGGGGCGCGGACGCTGGGCCGAACCCCGCACCTGGGTCTACGACTTCGAAGCCGACCTGCCCGCCGGCCTTTCCTGCCGATTCCGACCGAAGGCGCAGTTGAAGGCATTGAGCGGCGCGCCGGTCGATCTCGCCAGGGAATACCGCTTCGACACCGGCGGTCCGGTGGTGATGGGTTCCTATCCCAGCGAAGGCAGCGAGAACGTCGATGAAAACCAGGTCTTCCTGCTGGCCGCCGCCGCTCCGGCCACGCCGGAAAGCGTCACCGCCCATGCGCGCTGCCGGATCGAGGGCATGGAAGAGGCGATCGGCGTCGACGTCCTGACCGGCGAGCGACGGGATGCAGTGTTGGCCCAGCGCCGGAAACTGGGCTGGGGCTACACCGACCTGCTCTGGCCGGACGCCGATTTCGACTCGCTGGAACCGGAGGAAATCAAGGCCGGCGAAGCACGGCTGGTGCTGGTGCAATGCCGTCGGGCCATCCCGCCGGAGACGAAGGTCAGCATCTTCTGGGGCAGGGACATCGCCGCGCCCAGCGGCGTCGCGACGACCGAAGACCAGGAACTGAGCTTCAAGTCCCGCCCGAGCTTCACCGCCCGCTTCGGTTGCGAGCGGATCAATGCCGAGGCGGACTGCATTCCGCTCCTGCCGATGTCCCTGCGCTTCGGCGCGCCCGTGCCCGCCGACCAGGCCGCGGCCGTGCGCCTGGTCGATGCCGCCGGCAAGGTCTATCCGGCTGACGGACTCGACCCGGGCCGCAAACCTTTCGTCGAGGAACTGAGCTGGAAAGGCCCCTTCCCGGAAAAGTCCACGCTCCGCATCGAACTGCCCCCGGGGTTCGTCGACGATGCCGGACGTCCGCTGGAAAACGCCAGCCGTTATCCGCTGGAAGTCAAGACCGACGAATATCCTCCTTTGGCCAAATTTCCCGGCGAGTTCGGCATTCTGGAGCTGAAGGAGGGCGGCGTCCTGCCCGTCACCGTGCGCCACATCGAGAACCCCATGACCGGCCAACGACTGGCCTCGGGCGGCCCGGCCATCCCCGGCAAGATGAAGCGGGTGGCGTTGAGCGACCAGGACATCGCCGCCTGGATGCGCAAGGTGAAGAAGGCCGCCGAACGCCGGGGCGAATCGGTCCAGTTGCCCGACGGCGGCACCGAATGGAAGGAACTCACCGGTACCGAATCGGTGTTCGCCGATACTCCGGCGGAAACTTTCGAGCTGCCGCGTGCCGAAGCCCAGAAAGAGTTCGAGGTGCTCGGCATTCCCTTGGAAAACGCGGGCTTTTACGTGGTCGAACTGGCCAGCCCACGGCTCGGCGCCGCTTTATTGGGGGAGGAAAGGCCCCGCTACGTGGCGACCTCGGCGCTGGTCACCAATCTGTCGGTACACTTCAAATGGGGCCGGGAATCCTCGCTGGTCTGGGTGACGACCCTGGATTCGGCCCGGCCGGTGCCGAACGCCGATGTCCGCATCAGCCGCTACTGCAAGGACGAAACGTTGTGGCAGGGCCGGACGGATGCCAACGGCGTGGCGCTCATCCAGGGCCCGGCCCTGCCCAATCCCTCGGATTCCGGCGAGAGCTGCGACTGGGGCGACGGCCCCCTCATGGTGAGCGCCCGGACCGAGGACGACATGAGCTTCACCTTGAGCAGCTGGACCAATGGCATTTCGCCGCAGAACTTCGGCCTGGCGGTGGGCTTCTACGGCAACCCGGAAATCGTCCACTCGGTGCTGGACCGAAGCCTGTTCCGAGCCGGAGAGACCGTGTCCATGAAGCACTTCCAGCGCCTGCGCACGTCCAACGGCTTCGGCCTGCCGGATACCCGACCCGCGAAAATAAAGGTCCGCCACACCGGCAGCGGCCAGGAATACGAACTGCCGGCCGAGTTCGACGCGCGCGGAATCGCAGAAAATACCTGGGCGATTCCGGCCGAAGCCAAGCTCGGCGGTTACGAAATCGTATTCGTCTATGCCGACGGCAGCGAATCCGCCACCTCGGCCGAATTCCGCGTCGAGCAGTTCCGAGTGCCTACCATGCGCGCCGACATCCAGCCGCAGTCCGATGCGCTGATCAACGCCAGGGAAGCCACACTCGACCTTCACGTCAGCTATCTTTCCGGCGGCGGCGCGGCCAATGCGCCGGTCAAAGTCCGCACCCTGGTCGAGCCGCGCGCGGTGTCATTCCCCGGTTATCCGGATTTCGATTTCGAGGTGCAGGCCATCGAGGAAGGACTGCGCGACAGCGGCTACAGCGAGGAAGCCGAGAAACCCCCCGGGGCGAGCGGTCCCGCCCAGGTGCTGCCGCTGTCGCTGGACAAGGGCGGCGCGGCGCGGGTGACGGTTCCCAACCTGCCGCGCCAGCACACGCCGCAGGACCTGGTGGCCGAACTCGAATACCAGGATGCCAACGGCGAACTGTTGACCGTGGCCCGCCGTATCCCACTGTGGCCGGCCGGCCTCAGCCTGGGAATCAAGACCGATGGCTGGGTGGCAACCAGAGACCAAGTGCGGTTCCAGGTACTGGCGCTGGATCTGACCGGGAAACCCGCCGTCGGCAAAGAGGTCCGGGTCGACCTGTACTCGCGCACCACTTACTCTCACCGCAAGCGCCTGATCGGCGGCTTTTACGCCTATGACGACAAGACCGAAGTCAAACGCCTCGGCAGCCAGTGCAAAGGCAAGACCAACGATCAGGGCCTCCTCCTCTGCGTCCTCGCTCCCGGCGTATCCGGCGAAATCCTGCTCCAGGCCACGGCCGACGACGGCACCGGCAACCAGGCGCTGGGCACGGCTTCGATCTGGGTCGCCAGTGAGGACGAATGGTGGTTCGAGAACGGCCCCAGCGACCGCATGGACGTGATTGCCGAGAAGCGCGCCTACGAGCTGGGCGACAAGGCCCGCTTGCAGGTGCGCATGCCGTTCCGCGAAGCCACGGCTCTGGTGACGATCGAACGGGAAGGCATCGTCGACAGCTTCATCACCCCGCTGTCCGGCCGCTCTCCGGTGGTCGAAGTGCCCATCAAGGAAGCCTACGCGCCCAACGTGTTCGTCTCCGTGCTGGCCGTGCGGGGTCGGGTGGGGCCGGTGCAGACCTGGATCGCGGACATGGCCCGAAAGTTCAGGCTGCCGTGGCAGCCAGACGGCGGCAAGGCCACGACGATGATCGACCTGAGCAAGCCCGCCTACCGCATGGGGCTCGCCCAGATCGACGTGGGCTGGGCACCCAACCGGCTCGATGTGAAAGTGCAGGCCGACCGGGACACCTACAAGGTCCGGGAAACCGCCAAGGTGAAGGTGACGGTGCAGCGGGCCACGGGCGGCGCGCCGGCCGACGCCGAGATCGCCCTGGCGGCCGTCGACGAGGGGCTGCTCGAGATCAAGCCCAACGAAAGCTGGAACCTGCTGGACAAGATGATGGGCCGGCGCGGCATCGAGGTGCTCACCTCCACCGCGCAGATGCAGGTCGTCGGCAAGCGCCACTATGGCCGCAAGGCCGTGCCGCATGGCGGCGGCGGCGGCCGCCAGGCGGCGCGCGAGCTGTTCGACACCCTGCTGCTGTGGAAAGGCCGGGTGGCGCTGGACACCAGGGGCGAAGCCGAGATCGAGGTGCCGCTCAACGACTCGCTCACCGCCTTCCGGCTGGTGGCCATCGCCAACGCGGGCAGCGGCCTGTTCGGCACCGGCAAGACCTCGATCCGCACCACCCAGGACCTGATGCTCTATTCCGGCCTGCCGCCGATGGTCCGCGAAGGCGACCGCTTCCACGCCATCTTCAACGTGCGCAACGCCACCGACCGCAAGATCGCGGGCCGGCTCAGCGCCCGATTGACGCCGAAAGGCGCGGCGGCGGGCCAGGACCTTCCGCCCCGGCCCTTCGAACTCGAGGCCGGCACGGCGGGCGATTTCTCCTGGGAAGTCGACGTCCCGGTCGACGTCGCCGGGCTGGATTGGGAAATCGCCGCCGCGGAAGACGGCGGGGCCGCCACCGACCGGCTGAAAACCTCGCAGCAGGTGCAGCCCGCCGTGCCCGTCCGGGTGTTCCAGGCGACGCTGACCCGCATCGACAAGCCGCTCTCGCTCGCGGTGCAAAGGCCCGAGGACGCCGTGCCGGGCCGCGGCGGCGTGCGCGTCTCGCTGCGCGCCCGACTCGGCGATGGCCTCGGCGGGGTGATCGAATACATGACGCACTACCCCTACTCCTGCCTGGAGCAGAAGGTTTCCAAGGCCGTCGCGCTGCGCGACGAGCGCCTATGGAACGAGATCGTCGCCGACCTGCCCGCCTACCAGGATGCCGACGGCCTGTTCCGCTATTTCCCGGGTGACGACATCCACGGCAGCGACGTGCTGACCGCCTATGTCCTGGCGATCGCGCAGGAAGCCGGCTGGGAACTGCCCGAGAATGCCCTGGGCCGGGCCAAGGAGGCGTTGAAAGGCTTCGTCGAGGGCCGTGTGCTACGCGACTCCGCCCTGCCCACCGCCGATCTCTCCATTCGCAAGCTGGCGGCCGTCGAGGCCCTGGCCCGCTATGAAGAAGCGACGCCGGAGCTGCTGGACAGCATCCGCATCGAGCCCAGGCTCTGGCCCACCTCGGCGGTATTGGACTGGCTGTCGGTGTTGCAGCGGGTCGAAGCCATCCCCGATCGCAGCGCCAAGCTGAAGGAAGCGGAACAAACTCTCCGTGCCCGCCTCAACTTCCAGGGCACTACCCTGAACTTCTCCAGCGAGAAAAACGATGCCCTCTGGTGGTTGATGATCTCGCCCGACCTCAATGCGGTGCGGGCCGTCCTGGGCGTGATGGAACTGCCGGGCTGGCGCGAAGACATTCCCCGGCTGGTGACCGGCGCGTTGGGCCGCCAGACCAAGGGCCGCTGGAACACCACGACGGCAAACGCCTGGGGCCGGCTGGCGATGGAGAGGTTCAGCGAGGCATTCGAATCGGTGCCGGTCACCGGCTACACCGAGGCGAATCTCGGCGCAGTGAAAAAAGGCATGCAATGGACCGAGGAAACCCGGCGCAGCGCCCTGAACCTGCCCTGGCCCGACGGCCCCGGCACGCTGGAGGTGCGCCATCAGGGCACGGGCAAACCCTGGGCCATCGTCCAGAGCCGCGCCGCGATCCCCCTGAAAGAGCCACTGTTCACCGGTTTCTCGATCAAACGAACGGTCACCCCGGTCGAACGGAAGCAGCCCGGCGCCTGGAACCGGGGCGACGTGGCACGCGTCACGCTGGAACTCGACGCCCAGTCCGACATGAGCTGGGTGGTGGTGGACGACCCCATTCCCGCCGGCGCCAGCATCCTCGGCGGCGGCCTGGGACGCGACTCCGCCCTGCTGACCCGCGGCGAACGCCAGACCGGCTGGACCTGGCCCATCTACGAGGAGCGCCGCTTCGACGCCTATCGCGCGTATTACGACTATGTGCCAAAGGGAAAATGGAACATCGAATATACCGTGCGCTACAACAACCCAGGCAGCTTTGAACTGCCACCGACGCGCGTCGAGGCCATGTATGCGCCGGAAATGTTCGGGGAGCTGCCGAATAAGGCTTTGGTGATCGGGGTAACCCCATGAACCGTCCAGGGAAGGAAACATCGAACTGGCCGATGATTCGAATACCTCGGATCGGACTGCCTCGTACCCACTCGGCCGGCATATTCCTGGCGGGCATTCATCTTCCGTATCACGGCGAATATCACCCGAGGACGATATCGAGGAGTTGACACCGGGATACCGAGGCCGTAATACTGCTATTCATTTATCGGTTATTTACTTCAGGAGAGCAACCTCATGATGCGGATGATACTCATGGTGGCAACGAGCGTCTTATCGGCGTGCGCCGTCGGAGAAAGAATCAACACGGCGGTCACGGGACACACCATGCAATGTATCGATGGCGTCGAATATGTGCAGTTCGCCAGCGGCGCATCGGTGGCATATAGCCCCGACGGCAAAATCAAGACCTGCCGTAATTGATCGGCGTCCCATCCCGAATGAACGGAACCCTCGTTATCCTGCCGGCGGGTTCCTGCCTGGAGCCCATACCACGCAGGTCCGATCACGGCGAAGCGTGGTCGAGGCTGGCCGTGTAAGTCAGCCTCAACGGGGCATCGAATTATAGATACTCTGATCGAGCGTTCTACGCATCTGAGTTCTTATCAATGCATCCTCTTCTTCGTCCGCAGTAGGTCTGCCGCAGTTCGCTTTTTCTTCCAGTTCCGCCTCTCTGGCGAGCTCCTCGTTTTGCCAATACAGGTTGGAAGCCTTCATTTTCCCGCCACATCGCTCCGGCACGACCATCCCGATGGTAAAGCCGTCACATACTCCGTTCTCCGATATCTTTCCAGTGGCCGGGCAAGGATGTGAGCTGAGAAATACCCGGGTTTCGCGCTCTTTCAAGGCGTTGGCCGCCTGTATGTCGATTTCGGATTTCTGTGCCTGTTCGGCACAACCGAGCAATAGCGAAAACCCCAAGACCGCCACCCCATTCTTGACATCGCCTGAGAAACTGCACCTTTCTCCCATCAGATCCCTCCAGTAGATTGCTGCGACGTATCCACAGGACCATGGAATATGCGGGGGGTATACCAAACCCCCTGCGTTTTCAGCCTCCCAGGCTCTCGCCCCTCGCCAATTTGGGCAGACTCCCGTCCAATCCCATCGCATACCTCATCACCAGCTTCTTGGCGGGAGTGATACGTTCGGCGAGGCCGAGGCCGAGATTGCGGACGAAGCGCAGCGGGACGTTGGCGTTGCCGAAGGCGCGGTAGAAGAAATCCATGGCGGTCATCATCAGCAGGTTGCTGTTGCGGCGCATGCTTTCGTATTCGCGCAGCACCGCACTGGAGCCGATGTCGCGGCCGGCACACCTGGCCTTGGCGAGCACTTCGGCCAGGGCGGCCGCATCGAGCAGCCCGATGTTGACGCCCTGCCCCGCCAGCGGATGGATCATGTGGGCGGCGTCGCCCACCAGGACCGCGCCTTCCTTGTAATAGCGCAAGGCGTGCTGACGTCGGAGCGGGAAGGAGCCGCGGCTGACGATGCTCCTGATCTCGCCCAGTTCGACAGGGAACTCCCGGCCCAGCTCGCTCAGCAGGGCTTCGTCGGGGAGGGAGAGCAGCCATTTCACCCGTTCCGGCGCTTCGTACCACACCAGCGATGCGTTGGGTCCATCGAGCGGCAGGAAGGCCTGGGGTCCGTGCGGGGTGAAACGCTGCCAGGTGAGGTCCTGCTGCGGATAGGCGGTTTCGACGGTGAGCACCAGGGCATGATGCTCGTAGTCCCAACTGCTGACCCCCATGCCGCAGGCTTGACGTGCCTGGGATTGGCCACCATCCGCCGCCACCAGCAGCCGCGCTTCGATCGTGCGACCGTCCTCCAGCCCGATGCGCGAACCCTGCGAGCCATAATCGATCTTGCGGGTTTTGGCCGGACAGAGGAAATCGACGCATGACAATGCCGGGAACCGGTCGATCAGCGCGAGCTGGAGCACCCGGTTTTCGACGATGTAGCCGAGCACTTCCTCGTGGATGTCCTCGCTCGAAAACAGCACGTCGCCGCGGTCTTCCCACACCCGCATCCGCCGGAACGGACAGCAGCGGCGGGAAACGACACCGGCCCAGGCGCCGACCGAGTCGAGGATGCTGACCGAAGCGATGCTGACCGCGGAGACCCGCAGGTCGTGCGGCTGCTCGGGGGAGAAGGCGGGCGGCGGCGCCCCTTCGATCACGGCAACGCGCAGGCCGGTTCCTTCCAGCGCGCAGGCCAGCGTCGCGCCCACCATTCCACCGCCCACGATGGCGATATCGTATCGTTCTGACATTTGATTTTGCTCTTCCGCTGGCGGAGTCCCGATTCAGCGCTTGTGGTTGATCCGGTCGAACTCAGCGAGAAAATTCCTGACCCTTTCTTCGATCGCAGCCTTCGATTGTTCCACCAAGGTGGACTGATCACCGGCGGTAGCGAAAATGAAGTTGCTCTCCCACAGCAGCGCATCGACGTGCTGAGGCACTTCCAGCGGGCTCTTCTCCTTGCCGCCGGACTCGGGATAGAGCTCGGACGACCAGTTCACCGCATGAGCGTAGTGTGCCAGTCCCTGGACTTCGGCCGAAATCGCCGCGGGCTGCTCGCCGGCCGGCGTCGCCGCCAGGTCGACGACGAGCAGCAGCTGTCCCGACATGTGCGGCAGGAAATGCCGGTCGAACGAGCTCTTGGCGATCTGGAATGGAACCTTGTGTTCGGCCATCAGGTTGCCGACATCGGCGTTCACGGCGGTGCAGATGGCCCTGACCGCCGGATTTTCTGCTTCCTCCACCGGACAGTAGAAGATGATTCCCGGCCAGCCCTTCAGACGTTCGAGGTTGGTCTGTTTCATGTGCTCGAGGACCTTTTGCTTCACCGCCGGCGAAATCGAAGCCGTGTCCGGTGAAAAGGTCTGCGGCGCCGCCGGTTCGGGTTCCGCCTGGCCGCTGCCCCATCCGAACATCAGCAACATCGCCGCGGCGAGCTTCAACCGGAACACCGCCCTTTCCGGGCCATTCATGGGGGGATTCATGTACGATTCTCCTGTTTCGATTTTCGGTGGAAGCGATCAAGACTCCTGCGGTCTCATGGTGCATCATGGTACTACCGCGCCGAAAATGTGCGAAATGCCGCGCATGTCCTTTTCGCTTGGGGAGCCACCAATGAGCCATGAACTCCGACTCGACCAGCCCGGCCTGCTGCGTACCCGGTGCCTGATCGACGGCCAATGGGTCGACGCCGACCACTCAAAGACTTTTTCCGTGACCGATCCGGCCACCGGCCGGGTTCTGGCCGATGTCCCTGCCATGGGCGCCGCCGAGACCATGCGGGCGATCGCCGCCGCGGAACACGCCTGGACCGGCTGGCGCGGCAAGACCGCCAAGGAGCGCGCCGCGGTCTTGCGCCGCTGGTACGAGCTGATCCTGAGCCATACCGAAGACCTCGCTCGCATCCTCACCGCCGAGCAGGGCAAGCCACTGACCGAGGCCCGCAACGAGATCGGCTACGCCGCCGGCTTCGTCGAATGGTTCGCGGAGGAGGCTGGACGCGCCTACGGCGAAACCATCCCCTCCCCCGTCCCGGACAAGCGGCTGCTGGTCATCCGCCAGCCCATCGGTGTATGCGCAGCCATCACGCCCTGGAATTTCCCGGCCGCGATGATCACCCGCAAGATCGCGCCGGCCCTGGCCGCCGGTTGCACCGTAGTGGTGAAACCCGCCGAGCAGACGCCGCTGACCGCCCTCGCCCTGGCCGACCTAGCGGTGCAGGCGGGCTTTCCGCCCGGCGTGATCAACGTCGTGACCGGCGATCCGGAAGCGATCGGCGGCGAACTGACTTCCAATCCCTTGATCCGCAAACTCTCCTTCACTGGCTCGACCGAGGTCGGACGCCTCTTGATGGCGCAATGCGCCGCGACGGTGAAGAAAATCTCGCTGGAGCTGGGCGGCAACGCGCCCTTCATCGTGTTCGAGGACGCCGATCTGGATGCCGCGGTCGAGGGCGCCTTGCTGTCGAAGTACCGCAACACCGGCCAGACCTGCGTCTGCACCAACCGCTTCCTGATCCAGGATTCGATCTACGACGCCTTCGCCGAACGCCTCGCGGCCAAGGTGCGCAGGCTCGAGGTCGGCAACGGCCTGGACGAGGGCGTCGTCCAAGGACCGCTCATCGACGAGCAGGCACTGGCCAAGGTGGAGCGACATATCGCCGACGCCCTGGACAGAGGCGCCCGGGTGCTGGCGGGCGGCGGACGGCACCCCCTGGGCGGACGGTTTTTCCAGCCCACGGTGCTCGTCGATGTCACGCCAGAGATGCTGTGCACGCGCGAGGAAACTTTCGGGCCGGTGGCGCCATTGCTGCGCTTCGGTTCCGAGGAAGAGGCCCTCGCAATCGCCAACGCCACCGAGTATGGACTCGCCGCCTATTTCTACACCCGCGACCTGGCCCGAGCCTTCCGCGTCGGCGAAGCACTGGAATACGGCATGGTCGGCATCAACACCGGCATGCTCTCCTATGACGTCGCACCCTTCGGCGGCGTCAAGCAGTCCGGCATCGGCCGGGAAGGTTCGCACCATGGCATGGACGAATACCTGGAACTCAAATACCTCTGTCTAGGCGGGATGGCGCCATCCGCCTGACCAGGTTCGCAAACCGATCCTCATTGTTGCACGCCACGCCGTATTTCCGGCCCGGCCTGCGCGATAGAATCGGGGTTTCACCGCTTTGACGAGAACCCAGGCATGGCCGCTGCCCCGGACTCCTTTCCCCACAACACAGACCCAGGCCCCCGCCTGCGCGAGATTCCCTACAACTACACTTCTTTCTCCGACCGCGAGATCGTCATCCGTCTGCTCGGCGAGGACATGTGGCAGGTGCTGGAAGACCTGCGCACCGAGCGCGTTACCGGCCGCTCGGCGCGTATGCTGTACGAGGTGCTCGGTGACATCTGGGCGGTGCAGCGCAATCCCTATCTGGAAGACGACCTGCTCGACAACGAAGGCCGCCGCCGGGCGCTGCTGGAGGCGCTGCGCCATCGCCTGCGCCAGATGGAGCAGCGCCGCGCCGGGATCGAAGTCGGCCGGTCGGAACGGGCCGCCAAGGTCGCGCTGCTGCTCCAGGCGGCGCACCAAGCGGTGGATGCCTTCGAGGCCTGCTTCGAGCACACCCGGGAATTGCGCCGCCGGGCGCTGACCCTGCTGTCTCGCCACACCCGCAAGGACAACATCTGCTTCGACGGCTATGCCCGCGTCACCCACGTCACCGACGCGACCGACTGGCGCGTCGAATATCCGTTCGTCGTGCTCTACCCTTGCAGCGAACAGGAAGTCGGACATCTGGTGCGCGACTGCATCGAGCTGGGCCTGACCATCATCCCCCGCGGTGGCGGCACGGGCTACACCGGCGGCGCGGTGCCGCTGACGCCGCTGTCCGCGGTCATCAACACCGAGAAACTGCTGGAGCTGAGCGCGGTGGAGCGCGAAACCCTCCTGCCCGGCGTGGACCGGCCTTGCGCCACGATCTTCACCGGCGCCGGGGTCGTGACGCGGCGGGTGATGGATGCGGCGGAACAGGCCGGACTGGTGTTCGCCTGCGACCCGACTTCGGCGGACGCATCCTGCATCGGCGGCAACATCGCCATGAACGCCGGCGGCAAGAAGGCGGTGCTGTGGGGCACGGCGCTGGACAACCTGGCCTCTTGGCGCATGGTCACCCCGGACGGCAACTGGCTGGAGGTCGAGCGGCTGAACCATAACCTCGGCAGGATCCATGACCAGGACGAGGTGAAATTCCGGCTCAGACGCCATGACGCCGACGGCCACAGACTCCTCGAGGAGGAAATCCTCACCCTTCCCGGCCACCGCTTCCGCAAGACCGGCCTGGGCAAGGACGTGACCGACAAGTTCCTCGGCGGCCTGCCCGGCATCCAGAAAGAGGGGTGCGATGGCATCATCACCTCCGCGCGCTGGATCCTGCACGAGATGCCGCCGTACACCCGCACCTTCTGCCTCGAATTCTTCGGCCAGGTACGGGAAGCCGTACCGGCCATCGTCGAAATCCAGGACTATCTCGGAAGCCTCTCCAAGTCCGGCGGCGCCCGGGTCATGCTGGCCGGACTGGAGCATCTGGACGAGCGCTACGTCAAGGCCGTGGGCTACGCCACCAAGGCCCGCCGCCACGGCCGCCCGAAGATGGTACTGCTCGGCGACATCGTCGGCGACGATGACGACGCGGTAGCCCGGGCCGCCTCGCAAGTGGTACGGCTGTGCAATGCACGGAGCGCGGAGGGTTTCATCGCCGTCAGCCCGGAGGCCCGCCGCAAATTCTGGCTGGACCGCGCCCGCACCGCGGCGATCGCCAAGCACACCAACGCCTTCAAGATCAACGAGGACGTGGTGATCCCGCTGGCGCGCATGGGTGACTACTGCGACGGCATCGAGCGCATCAACATCGAATTGTCCTTGCGCAACAAGCTCAAGCTGTGCGATGCGCTGGCGGAATGCCTTGGCGGCGAACTGCCCTTGCGTGCTTATGAGGACGGGATCAACAAGACAGAGCTGATCGGCGACCGTCGAGCGCTGGCGCTGGATGCCGTGGCAGCGGTGCGCGAACGCTGGCAATGGCTGCTGGATCACCTGGATCTGCCGCTGGAGCAGGCCGAAGCCCGGTTTGCCGAACTCGGCATCGAGGCCGGCGCGCTGACCAACCGCACCGAGCGGCCTACCCTGTTCCACCGGCTCCAGGACCACTCGGTGCGCGTCTCGTGGAAAAAGGAACTGTTGCCGCGCCTCAAGAGCATCTTCGAGGGCGATAGCTTCCGCCCCATCGTCGAGCGGATCGAGGCGGTGCACAAGGCCGTCCTGCGCGGCCGGGTCTTCGTCGCCCTGCACATGCACGCCGGGGACGGCAACGTCCACACCAATCTGCCGGTCAATTCGGACCATTACGAGATGCTGCAAGAGGCCAACGCCGCCGTCGTCCGCATCATGGCGCTGGCGCGCTCGCTCGGCGGGGTGATCTCCGGCGAGCACGGCATCGGCATCACCAAATACGAATTCCTCACCGAAGAGGAAGTGGCGCCGTTCCACGCCTACAAGGCCCAGGTCGACCCCGAGGGCCGCTTCAACCAGGGCAAGCTGATGCCCGGGGCGGGTCTCCGCGCCGCCTACACGCCCTCGTTCAGCCTCATGGGTTTCGAGTCGCTCATCATGCAGCAGAGCGACATCGGCGCCATCGCCGATTCCGTGAAGGACTGCCTGCGCTGCGGCAAATGCAAGCCGGTCTGCTCCACCCACGTGCCGCAGGCCAACCTGCCGTATTCGCCGCGCAACAAGATCCTCGCCACCTCGCTCCTGATCGAGGCTTTTCTGTACGAGGAGCAGACCCGCCGCGGCGTCTCCATCACCCACTGGAAGGAATTCGAGGACGTGGCCGACCACTGCACCGTCTGCCACAAGTGCTACAACCCCTGCCCGGTCGACATCGATTTCGGCCAGGTGTCGATGAACATGCGCAACCTGCTGCGCAAGATGGGCAAGCAGAGCTTCAATCCGGCCAAGACCGCGGCCCTGGCCTTCCTCAACGTCACCCGCCCCAACGCCATCAAGGCCTTGCGCTCCACCCTGATCGAATGGGGCTACCGCGGCCAGCGCTTGGGCCATCTGCTGCTCAGACCCTGGGGCCAGGCCCAGACCCGCCGGCCGCCGGCCTCACTGGGCAAACCGAAGGTCACCGAACAGGTGATCCATTTCATCAACAAGAAGATGCCGGGCCAGTTGCCCAGCAAGACCGCTCGGGCCCTGCTCGACATCGAGGACAACCAGGTGGTGCCGGTGATCCGCGACCCGCGCAAGACCGCCGTGGATTCCGAAGCCGTGTTCTATTTCCCCGGCTGCGGCTCGGAACGGCTGTTCTCGCAGGTCGGCCTCGCCACCCAGGCCATGCTGTACGAGATCGGGGTGCAGACCGTGCTGCCGCCCGGCTACCTGTGCTGCGGCTTCCCGCAGCGCGCCGCCGGCCAGTTCGACAAGGCAGAGAAGATCACCACCGACAACCGGGTGCTGTTCCACCGCGTCGCCAACACCCTCAACTATCTCGATATCAAGACCGTGGTCGTGAGCTGCGGCACCTGCCTCGATCAGCTCGCCTCCTACGAATTCGACCGCATCTTCCCCGGCAGCCGGGTGCTCGACATCCATGAATACCTGCTGGAGAAAGGCGTGAAACTCGAAGGCGTGAACGGCGTCCGCTACCTGTACCACGATCCCTGCCACAGCCCGATGAAGCAGCAGGACCCCCTCAAGACCGTCAACGCCCTGATCGCCACCGCCGACGGCAGCCGGATCGCCAAATCCGAGCGCTGCTGCGGCGAGTCCGGCACCCTCGCCATCGCCCGCCCGGACATCGCCACCCAGGTCCGATTCCGCAAGGAGGCCGAATTGAAGGCCGACGCGGCCAGCGTAAGAGCCGACGGCTTCGATGGCCCGGTCAAGGTACTGACCTCCTGCCCTTCCTGCCTGCAGGGCCTGCAGCGCTACCGGGAGGATGTCGACAAACTCGACGCCGACTACATCGTGGTCGAGATCGCAAGGCACGTGTTAGGTGAGAACTGGATGAAGGATTATGTGGAGCGGGCGGTCAATGGGGGAATCGAGCGCATACTCGTCTGAATCACCCAAGATAGAAATCATCCAGCCAACCAGACAATAATTAATCGTCATAACGCGCCGGAATCGGCCATCGCTTGCGGCACCACCGCTCACTCCGATGAATTTGAATCCCATATCTGCCCTCCCTACAGAACGGAGAAAAAGGCTCGAGTGGTCGTACGGCTGCCTGTTGGTAATAGTATCGGCATGTTTTTCGATCGGCACCGTCAGTGAGCTGTCTACGATAACCGTCTACCGCCACGACGACCTTTACTATCTAGACGACTACACATACCAGCTCAGATCGGACGGGCGGTGGCTTAATTATATACTTTTTGAATGGCTAAAAATGGTTCCAGGCTGGATGGCAACCCTGGCAATATGTTGCTCATTTGGTGTTTTCTGGGTTGTTGCCGCTTACCAACAGAGTCGTGTTCCGTTGTACTCACTTCTGTTGTCTTTATTATGTCTCCAGATATATCCACTTTATTTGCAGATTTTATGGCCTGCGACATCACTGCCGGCATATTTGCTTCTGGCTTTCGCTGCGCTAATCGCCAGCCGTCTCGGCATATGGAAGTTCTATATGCTGTTCGGCGTATTGTGCTTTGGCACCCTCAGCAATATTTACTACATTCTGCCACTTCTCCATTTGAACCTTGCTGACGAAGGAGAATCAAAGGATGACGCAAATACCACATTGTTCAGAATATTGTCGGCATGGGGTTGTGGTTTTGCATTAGGCTATTTTTCCATGCTGTCGATACTTTGTCTGGCGACTGGCCAATTGGGGCTGGAACTAGCGGAATGGCGACAGCCGCATTTTGTACATAGCGTCAAAGATATCGCTGAAAACATAGACAGATCAGCCACCTATTTCTTATCACATATTCAGAACATATTCTCTGACTATATACGAACATGGATTCTACTGGCCGCCATGGCCATTCAGTTTTTGTGGAACAAGAACAAGCGCCACAATATTACAGCCATCATTTCATTGGCCATCATCGCAGCACATTACGTCATAATTTTGCCAACTGGGATAATATACTCCACGAGGACTGCGATGGCGACATGGTCAGGAATAATTTGCTTGGCCTTCATGGCATCCAGCTCGGAAGGAACCAGGTGGCTATGGCTATCTCCACTTGCCGTGTTGCTGACATTTTCGTTCGCCAAACAGAATGAGTCCGCTTTGGCTTGGTACTCGACGATAACAAATTATTGGAAGACAGCGCTGCTGGAATCAACGCCCTTACCCCCACACCAATATAACGGTTTAGTATTTTTTAGTAATGACGAGGAAGTCGGAGCTTCTGTAGATATGATTTCCATCCGTTATGGCGTGCAGCAAGGCATGGGGTTTGAGCGTCTTAATCGCTCGAAAAGCTGGAAACCTGCAGCATTCGAAGCCGGCTTTGAGAAAGTCATCATATGCAATGATGTAAAATCCGACTACTGCAATGATGTGAGACCGGCACATGAAGCAAACACTCGATGCGGCGACGGACTATATTGTTTCTATGGCGTGACGGAGGACGGACTCCTGATGGCGGGCCTTGACGTGAGCGGCTCAGTCAAGGAATGCCATCCGCCACGAAATTGGTAACTTGGCGATACATTGGCCATAGTTCGGCGCTTGACATATAAGTAGATCGACCCCTCATAAACGGGTCTCGATTTTCTGATCGCATGATAGTATGTACCCATTTCATAAACTCGCTGCAAACTTGAGCTGCTTGCCGTTGGATCGAATGGTATTACATTGAGGACAAAACGACATGGTTTGGCCTCGCAAGTTTGCGCCGTTTTGGTTCGTTGCGAGTATGCTTTCAATCGGAGCTTTGGCCCATGGCAAGGATTCGGTCTCCGATCTGGAAACCTCTATCTGCGGCATCGTGCGGCAACCCCCGGCGTTCCGGCAGTTCCCGCGGACGCCCGCAGCGTCCGGCCGATCCGGAGCCGCCGGTTTCAAACGGTCGGCGATTTTCTGGCGCGATGACTCCGCTCGCCCGGCTGCTGCCTTGCATGCTGTGGCTGTGCTCCGCCTGTGCGGGGCCGGGAACCCCAAGCCCGGCGCCTGTACCTGGCGAACCCCACGCCTCGATCTATATCGTCAACGAAGGCAAACATGCCGGCCTCATCCTGCGGAAAGCGGACATTCCCGCCGGGTTCATTCCGGAGAGCTCTGATTTTCCCGAGGCCGACTACCTGGAGCTGGGCTGGGGCGACTGGGACTATTACCAGTCCGGCGATCCCGGCCTGTGGCTGACCCTGAAAGCAGCCTTCTGGCCTACGGCCAGCGTGCTGCACGTGGCCGGCATCGAGGGGGACATCGCGGCGCGTTACGCCGGTTATGAATGGATACGGCTCGACCTTGCGCCGCGGCCGTTTGCCGGATTGGCCGGCTACGTCGACCGCAGCTTCGCCAGAAACGGCTCCCCGCGGGCGTCGCCCGTCGGTCCGGAACACCATGAAGACGGGCGGTTCTACCCGGCCAACGCCAAATTCCACATTTTCCACACCTGCAATGGCTGGCTGGCCGGCGCGCTGGCCGCGGCGGGTTATCCGATGGGCTGGTTCGAGCCGGTCACGGCGGAGCAGTTGATGACGAAGATCCGCCCCTACGCGGCACCTTCGCTGGAGACGCATCCGCCAATCAGGCCCTCGACTGGCTTGCGACCAGCACGTCGCAACTCGAAAGCGCCAGCAGATGCTTCGTCAGACTACCCAGCAGCATTTCTTCAATCCACCCATAACCATGCTTCCCAACGACGATGAGGTCGCAATCCTGCTCCTGCTCCTGCTCCAGTACGCAGTCGAGCGCCGGGCCGGGAAGCACCAGACGCGTGAGCCGTTCGGCGGGGAAGCCGGCATGGGCCATCACCTCATCCATCCGCGCATCGGCATCCCTGCGGGCCGCATCGCGCAGCTCCATGATCTCGAACTCATCCGCCCCGCCTTGGCGCAGCTTGTTTTCGAGCGGGGGCTGAAACGCGTTCAGCACGACAAAGTGAGCCTCGGGCGCAACCAGGCGCGCAAGCCGCAAAGCGGCTACCGAGCGTTCGGAAAAGTCCACGGCCACCAGAACCCTTTGATAGGGACCATGCGGGATCTGCTTGACCATCAGAACCGGCCGCGTGATCAACCGCAGGACCCGCTCGGTTGTGGAACCCAGCAGCAGCTCCCGAACGAAGCCGGCGCCGCGCGCACCCATCACGAGAAGATCGGCGTCAAGGGTATCCGCGTGGGCGACGATCTCCTTCAACACGGCACCCACCACCAGACGCACTTCGACGGCGCTCCCCCACCGATGCGTCATATCGGTCGCGAGCCGCTCGAGTTCCTTCATGGCTTCGCCGATCAACCGCCGCTCCGCGGCTTCTCCCGAGCGTCCGGCAAAGCTCCGCAGATGCTCCATCAACTGCAGGTCCACGACGTGAAGCAAACCCAGCTTGGCATCGGTCTGACCCGCCAGCAGAGCCGCGCGCATGGCGGCATGTCGGGCGGGAGCGGAAAGATCCGTGGCAGCCAGCACTGTTTTGATGCGTTTCATCCCCGTATCCTCCCCGCGGACGACTCCGCGCTCGTCGAACCCCGCCTTCGGTCGGCGGCGCCAAAAAACGGATCAGCCCAGCAAGCGGCGCTCCGCCTTGTCCAAATCCGAGACGGCCCCGAACAGGACTACCGCATCGCCCTCCGCGAGACGCGTTTCAGGTGCCGGCGCGAGTTCCCGGACCCCGTGGCGGACCAACGCGGTGACGACCACATTTTCGAGCGCCAGTTCCGCAAGCGTGCATCCGGCCACTCTGCAGCCGGGAGGCAGCGGCACCGCACGCAGCCGGTCGCCGTCCTGAGACTGGACATCATCGGAAAACGTCTCGTCGCCCCGGAAAAACTCCCTCAGCAAGAGATAGCGGTTGAGACGCTGCTCCCGGATACGGCGAGCCACGCGCGAAAGCGGGACGTTCAGCAGCAGCAGCGCCTGGGAGGCGATCATCAGACCGGCTTCCAGCGTTTCCGGCACGACTTCCGCCGCCCCCGCGCGGCGCAGCTCCTCCACATGGCTTTCGTCCCGGGTGCGCACCATGACGGGCAGCCCGGGCCGTAGGGCAGCGGCGTGATGCAGGACCTTGTGGGCCGCGGCAAGGTCTTCGTGACTCACGACGACCAACCTGGCCTTGCCGATCCCGACCGCCTCCAGCATGTCGCGTTCCGAAGAATCGCCGTAATAAACGGGTTCACAGGCGATCCGTGCTTCCTTGACCCGCTGCGGGTCAAGGTCGAGTGCGACGTAAGGAATCCGCTCTTCCTCCAGGAATCGACCGATATTTTGTCCGATGCGCCCGTATCCGCAGATGATGACGTGGTCATGCGGAGATCCGGCGACTCCCGGCCCGGCCGAAAGTGCGCCTTCTTCACCCGGCGGCGGACGGAACCAGCCTTCCACCAGAACGCGGTTGTACCGGATGAGGAAGGGCGCGGTGATCATCGAGAGCAGCACTGCCATGAGCACGATTTGGCCTGTCAGCTGCGAAATCACTCCGGCATCGAGCGCAATGGCGAGCAGAGCGAACCCGAACTCACCGCCGACGGCCACCAGCAGGCCGACGCGCCAGGCTGTGGCCAGATCGATTCCCGTCGCCCGGACGAGGACCGCCACCAGCACGGTTTTCGCCGCGAGCAGGACGAATGCGCCGCCCAAAGCCCATTGCCATGTTCCCTCCATCAGGGAGGGATCGAACAACATACCAATACTCACGAAGAACAATCCGAGCAAGACGTCCCGAAAAGGCCGGATGGTGGATTCCACCTGATGGCGAAATTCGGTCTCCCCCAGCATCATGCCAACCAGGAACGCGCCGAAAGCCACCGACAGACCCAGCTGGTAAGTGAGCCCCCCGGCTCCCAGCGACACCAGAAGCACGGTCAAGGTGAACAGTTCGGCCGAGCGGCGGGATGCGACCGCGTGAAAAAGAGGGCGCAACAGCCAGCGGCCGGCAAAGAAGACCAGGACGAAGGCCAGAACGGCCTTGGCCAGCGCCCATGCCAGCGACTCGCCCAGGACCCTCAAGCTGGGAACGGCGAGTACCGGCACGACGACGATCAAGGGCACTGCCGTGACGTCCTGAAACACCGACATGGCCACCGCCAGCCGTCCGTGCCGGCTGTACTCTTCACCCTGCTCCGCGAGCTGCTTGCCAATGATGGCCGTGGACGATTGAGCGAACACGGCTCCGACCACGAACGCGGCTTCAGGAGAGAGACCGAAGGCAAAGGCGGCGGCGCCGACCACCAGGGTCGTCAGCACCACCTGCCCCGTACCGAGGCCCAGCACCAGATGCCGCAAGGCATGGACCTGCGGCAACGAAAGATTCAGGCCGATGGTGAACATCAGAAAGACGATGCCGAATTCGGCGGCTCCGTGAATCTCTGGGTTCTCGATCACGGGTCCGCCGGTATGCGGGCCGAGCAGGACGCCCACCACCAGGTAGGCCAGACTCGACGGAACACGCAGCCATTGGAAGACGGCCACCACGAGCGCCGTGGTGCCCAGGAGAAGCAGGATCTGCGCGAATGAGGCGGCCGTCATTTCCGGAAACGGCCTTCAAATGTACTGGTAGGTCGCAAAGCGCAGCAGCCTCGCTTGTGACTACCTTCTTCCGTCTCGGGCAGTACGGATTTCATGGGTTTGCCCACCGGCGGCCCATCCATTTTTCGATCCCGACCACGGCATGGATCGCAAGACTCACGGCCAGGACCAAGACCCACGCGACCGCTCCGATGGGCGCGCTGGCAAACGCCCGGTTCATCGGAGGCCAGTAGGTGAAGAGAAGCTGCAGCGCGGCCATCGCGAGCACGCCGACAAGCAGCCGCGGATTGGAAAACACCCCCACATGGAACATCGAGTATTCCAGCGACCGGCAGTTGAACAGGTAGAACATCTCGCCGAACACGAAGACGGCGACGGCGGTGGTGCGGGCAGTCTCGAGGCTGTCACCTCGCCCCAGCGCCCATTCGAACAAGCCAAACGCCCCCACCAGCAGCAATAGACCCACCACGAAGATTCGAAACAGCAAGGTGCGGGTCAAAATGGGTTGTCTTGGGTCGCGCGGACGGCGGTGCATGATGCCGGGCTCGTTGGCCTCGAAGGCCAGCATCAGGCCGAGCAGCACCGCCGTGCTCATGTTTATCCAGAGTATCTGCACCGGCAGGATGGGCAATGCGACCCCGCCGAACACGGCGACCGTGATCACCAGACCTTCGCCGACGTTGGTGGGCAGTGTCCAGGTGATGAACTTCATCAGATTGTCGAAAACACCACGCCCCTCCTCCACCGCCGCCTCGATGGTGGCGAAATTGTCGTCGGTCAATACCATCGCGGCGGCCTCCTTGGCCACCTCGGTGCCGGCCCTGCCCATCGCCACGCCGATGTCCGCCTGCCGCAAGGCCGGAGCATCGTTGACGCCGTCGCCGGTCATGGCGACCACATTCCCCCGTGCCTGCAGGGCCCGCACCAGGTCGAGCTTCTGCTCCGGCGCGACGCGGGCGTAGATGTCACAGTGCTCCACCACTCGGCGGTAAGCTTCCTCGTCGAGCCCCTGCAGTTCCGCTCCCGTGAGCACCCGCCCCCGGAGGGTGACGCCGAACAGCCGGTGCAACCTTCCCTCGCGCACCAAGCCGAGCTGGCGCGCGATGGCGCTCGCCGTACCGGGGTGATCGCCGGTAATCATCTTGACCCGAATCCCCGCCCGCTGACAGGCAGCGATCGCCTCCACCGCTTCCGGCCGAGGCGGGTCGATCATGCCTTGCAGGCCGAGGAAAACCAGACCGCCCTGCAGCGTAGGGTGCACCACCCTGTCTTCGCCCACGCACCGGTCTCCCCGGGCGAAGGCCAAGACGCGCAACCCTTGTGCGGCCATCGCTTCCACCTCGGCATGAATGGCGGTCGCGTCGAGGGGCATGACCCCCATGTGACGGTCGAATGCGGCGTCGCAGCGTTTCAGGATGCTTTCCGCCGAACCCTTCAGATAGACGTAGCGGGCGTTCTCAGCCCGATCGTGATGGAGGGTCGCCATGAACTGATGCTGGGACTCGAACGGTAGCGTATCGAGCCGCGGGTGGGATTCGCCGGCGTGAAGCTCGTGCAGTCCGGCCTTGCGCGCCGAAACCAGCAGAGCCCCTTCGGTGGGATCGCCCTCGACGCTCCATCCCTCGACGCCTTCGATCAGGCGGGCATCGTTGCACAGCAGGCCGGCCCGAAGACACTCCATCAAGGCCCCATGGCCACGGGGATCGATCACCGTCCCCGCCTGCCGGAACTCGCCCGCCGGCGCATAACCGCTGCCGGTGACCTCGAAATGCTCGCCGTCCGCATACACCGCAACGACGGTCATCTGGTTCTGAGTCAGGGTGCCGGTCTTGTCCGAGCAGATCACCGTGGTGCTGCCCAGGGTTTCCACGGCAGGCAGTTTGCGAATGATGGCGTTGCGCTTCGCCATCCGGGAAACGCCGATGGCCAGGGTGATGGTCAGAGCCGCCGGCAAACCCTCGGGAATCGCGCCCACGACCAGGGCCACCGAGGCCATGAACATATCGAGCGCGGATTCGCCCCGCTGCCAGCCGACCAGGAAAGTGACCGCGGCGAATCCCAGGATGACCCACATCAAGCGCTTGCTGAAATGGGAAATCTTTTGCGTCAGCGGCGTTTCGAGGATACGGGCCGTTGCGATCATCTGGTTGATTCGGCCGATTTCCGTGCGGTCGCCGGTTTCGACGACCAGCGCGAGACCGCTGCCGTAGGTCACCAGGGTGGTGGAATAGGCCATGTTGGCGCGGTCCGCCAGGACGGTATCGGCCGGCAGGGCTGCGGTCTGCTTCTCGACCGGGACGGATTCCCCGGTCAGGGCGGACTCGTCGATCTGCAGCTCCCGCGCACGCATCAGGCGGACATCGGCGGGCACCTTGTCCCCTGAATGCAAGGCGACGATGTCCCCCGGTACCAGTTCCGTCGCCGACACGGTGCGCTTCGTCCCGCTGCGGATCACGGTGGCATCGACGCTCAGATTGCGGGCGAGGGCATCGATGGCTTTCAAGGCGTTGGTTTCCTGGAGGAAGCCCATCACCGCATTGACTGCTACGACACCGAAGATGACGGCGGAATCCACCCATTCCTGCAACGCTGCCGTCACCGCCCCGGCCGCCAGGAGGATATAAACCAGTGGCTGGTTGAACTGCGACAGGAAAAGCAACCAGACCGGCTTGCCTTTTTTCGGAGCCAGACGGTTGGGACCGTGGCGTTCGAGCCGCCTTGCAGCTTCCTGCTCGGTCAGACCGTGCGCCAGATCGGCCTCGAGCCGCTCCAGAGCTTGCACCGTCTCCATAGCGTGCCAGTTAGCAGAGCGACTCGGGTCCGAAACGGTGGGAACCTTGACTGACTTCATGCTGCGGTGCTCCCGGACGGTTGCGAATCAGGGCCCGAATGCCGAAACGGGCAGGCGCTGATCCCTGTCAGAACATGGCGGCGTTGAGCAGGAAATGCGCTCCGATGCTCGCCAGATAGCCCAGAAGGATGGCCGGCGCCCATTTCAGGTGGGTGACGAAAGTATAGACGCCCTTGGCCTGCCCCATCAGAGCCACGCCCGCCGCGGAGCCCACGGAAAGCAGGCTGCCGCCGACACCCGCGGTGAGCGTCACCAGCAGCCACTGGCCCGTGGACATCTCCGGATGCATCGAGAGGATCGCGAACATCACCGGGATGTTGTCGACCAGCGCGGATATGACGCCGACGAGGGTGTTCGCCGAGGTCGCGCCGAGCTCGCCATAAAGGAAATCGGACAGGTGATGGAGATAGCCGATGAAATTCAGCCCGCCCACACACAGAACCACGCCGTAGAAAAACAGCAGGGTATCCCATTCCATGCGGGCGAGGTGATGGAAGACGTCGAAGCGGAACGTGCTTTCCGGCTCCTCCTCCGTCACCGCCTCGCCCGCTAGCGGATCGATACCGACCGCCGGTTCGTCGCGATGGGTCAGATGGAGAAAATAGCCGAACAACTGCAGGTAGGTCAGTCCCGCCATCATACCGACCGCCGCCGGCAGCTGCAGTCCATTCTGAAAGCCGACGGCGGTCAGCACGGTCAGCAGGAACAGCAGTACGATCCGCTTGGCGCCGCGGCGCAGGGTGATCTTGGACCGGATCGGGGCGGGATGCCCTTTCGGCACGGCGAAATGCATCAAGCCGGCGGGAATGACGAAATTCACCACCGACGGGATGAACAGCTTGAAGAAGGTCCAGAACTCGACGATGCCTTTCTGCCACACCATCAGGGTGGTGATGTCGCCGAACGGGCAAAAGGCGCCGCCGGCATTCGCCGCCACGACCGTGTTGACGCAGGAAAGACCCACGAATCTCGGATTCTCTCTGCCCACCGCCATGACCACTGCGCACATCAGCATGGCCGTGGTCATGTTGTTGGAGACGGAGGAAATCAGGAAAGCCAGTATGCCGGTCACCCAGAACAGCTGACGGTAGCTAAAGCCCCGATTGACCAGCCAGGATCTGAGGCTGTCGAACACCCGACGCTCCTCCATCGCGTTGATATAGGCGATGGAAACGATCAGGAACAACAGCAGTTCGCCGTAATCCAGCACATCGTGACGTATGGCCGCTTCGGCCACGTCGGACATGCCCTCCTTCTTGTAGACGACGGCGATGGCCACCCAGATCAGCGCCGCAGCCAGCATCATGGGCTTGGACTTGCGTAACTCCAGCACCTCCTCGAGCACCACGAAGCCATAGGCGACACCGAACAATGCCAACGCCAGATAGCCGACGAAATGGCCGCTCAGGTCCAGCGAGCGGGACAGATCGGTCACAGCCGATGCCGCCGGCGCCATCACGGTCAGCCCAGCCGCGGCCACGGCTCGAAACGGGATCATCCTCGAAGCATTCATGCAGTCTCCACTTGCGGCGAGACACCGCGCAAAAACCACGTATGGTAGTCAATTTCTCATCGGAAGATACCGGCGTCAGACATCTTTCAGCAAGAGCCGTGCGTGCCCTCGCAGGCGTGACGGCGAAGATCAGGGCGGCGCGGGCTTGGTAATCCCGGCAGCAAGGGGCGAGGCGATGCCGCCGTTCCGTTCCGACCCCGCCGGCATGCCGCTCACCTTCCGGTAGTGGTAGTCCCGGTAAACGCTCCGTCAGATCCCATCCTGCCACTCGATCCGTTCTTCTCCGGCCGACGGGTAAACCGTCTCGCCCGGCTGGCCGGCGCTGGCTACCAGGGGCACCCGAGCCGAATCCCCTGCTCCGGGCGCCAGGATCAGCAAGGGCGTCGCGGCCAGGAAGATCACGGCCGCCTCGCCGGCCCAGACGTCGGCGCCGGCGAGCCGCGGACGCGGTGGACACGTGGCCGGGACCGGCTTTCCGTTGCTCCAGGGTCTGGAATCCAGCCATTCCAGGAACCCGGCCACGGCCAGCATCGTTCCCAATCCGGTGAGGTTCACCCAGGCGACGGCAAACGCCTCGCGCCCGCTCCAGTCCAGCGCCATCCCGGCGAGGTAGGAAAGCGCCATGGAGAACAGGAACACCGGCAGCGACTGCCGGCCCATCCGCGCTATCCAGCGCGGTAGGGACCATTCCAGCCGATGGGGTCTCCAGGACACAACGCGGTTCATCAGATGGGCCAGCGCCAGGAAATGCACGACACGCAGCACTCCCAGATGGCTTTTGTCCACCCAGGGCTCGAGGTGGGCACGCAGGGCGCCCAGGAAGGCGACGCTTTGATAGGTCGGCTCATGGCCGAGCGGAATGGCAATCAGCACAAAAACCAGGCACAGCCGGGTCAGTCCGCGGTCGGCACGCGGCGCGGGAAGCCATCCGGCGCCGAGCCCGAAACCGGTGAAAAACAGCAATTGCCAGGCGAAAGGATTGAAGAACCAGGGGCGATCACCGGCGGGCTCTGCCGGCAACTCCCACCCGAAATACCAGGCTCCCAGGTAAACGAGCAGGGAAACACCCAGAGCCAGGGCGGCATGTATCCGCGACAAGCTCCAGACCAGAGGCACCCAGAGCAGGATCACGAAATACATCGGCAGGATGTCGAAAAAATTGGGAACGTAGCGGAGAGTGAACAGCGCGGCGATCGCCTCGGACGTGTTCTCGAAAAAATACCCTAGGTACAGGCGATGGATGTAATCCTCCCCGCCCAGCCACTGATTGCCGAACGCACAGATCGCTGCCAGGGCGAAAAACAGCGCGAGATGCGAGAGGTAAATCTGACCGCAGCGGTACAGGATGCGCAGCGTCCCGAGCCACATTCCCGCCCGCTCGAAACATCGCCCGTAAGCCAGGGCGGCGGCAAACCCGGAGAGAAAGACGAAGATTTCCGCGGCGTCGCTGAACCCGAACCGGGAGGGGGTATAAAAATACAGGGGGTTGAAGGGAATGTGGTTGACGAAGATGATCATCAGCGCCACGCCCCGGAAAAAATCGAGCCGGACGTTGCGCGACGGCGCGGTGGAATTCGGCGTTCCCATGATTGACCCCATTCGGCGTGGCCCCGTTGGATTCCGGCCTCTGACGGCACGGATTGCCGGTTCGAGGAAATATCGTGCAGACTGCGGCGATCCCGACGAATCGCCCTACGCGGTGCCAAGCTTGTCGTTAACCTTCGAAGTCTAGAGAAGGAAGCTTTCGTGAACCTTTCATACCCACGTGAAAACCGATGAGGATTCTGCTCGTCGAAGACGACGAAACCCTGGCCGACGGCCTGTCGCGCAGCCTGGCCGAGGATGGCTTCGACCTCACCGTTGCCGCGACGGGAACCTACGCCGACAGTGCCCTGCGCACCCAGGACTACGATCTGGTCATCCTCGACCTCGGCCTGCCCGACATCGACGGGAAAGAAGTCCTCAGGCAGTTGCGGGTCAGAAAATCGCCGGTGCCGGTCCTCATCCTGACGGCCCGGGACGGGCTGGACGACCGGATCGGCGGTCTGGAGCTGGGCGCCGACGATTACATGACCAAGCCTTTCGAGCTGAGGGAACTGGAGGCGCGGGTGCGGGCGCTGATCCGGCGCAGCCACGGCGGCTTCGGTCACGACATCGTCTGCGGCCCGCTCGTTCTCAATACGTTCGACCGCCAGGTTCACGTGAACGGAGAACCGATGCTGCTGCCTTCCCGCGAATATGGCGTGCTGGAGGCGCTGCTGCTGCAGGCGGGCCGGGTGGTCAGCAAGGACCGGATCGCCCTGCGTCTGGCGAGCGGCGGGGATGAACTGGCGGACAACGCGATCGAGGTCTACGTGCACCGTCTGCGCCGCCGCCTCGACGATCTCGGCATTCGCATCAGGACGGTGCGCGGCCTCGGCTACCTGCTGGAACGGCCCGCCGGTGAATAAGCCGCACAGCCTGCGGACCCAGCTTTTGCTGCGGTTGACCTTGCCCCTGGCTTTCGTCGTGATGCTCGACGCGGCGGTGTCCTATTTCGTCGCCCTGCACTACGCGGACATGGCCTACGACCGCTGGCTCCTGGACTCCGCCCGCTCGCTCGCCCAGCAGGTCAAGGGACAGAAGGACAAAATCACTTTCGACCTCCCGCCGATCGCCGTCGAGATGTTCCGCTGGGACGACATGGACAAGACTTTCTTCAAGGTCGAGTCGCTCGGCGGTGGGTTCATGGCAGGCGACAAAGCCCTGCCCAGCCCCTCGATACCGCCGGAGGAACGGGACCTTCCGTACTTTTCGGACGGCGAAATCGGGGGCAAGCCGATCAGGATCGTGTCGGTGCTGACTGTTCCGACGGCGGCATCCGGAGAGGTGCTGGTTTCGGTGGCGGAGACCCTGAACAAGCGCCGCGGCATGATGAGCGAGATTCTGCTCGCGGTGGTGCTGCCCCAGATCCTGCTGGTGCTGGTCACCGGCATTCACATCTGGACGGGCGTCAACCGGGGGCTCCACCCGCTGCGCAACCTGGCACGCATCATCGCCGGCCGGTCCGCCCGGGACCTCGATCCCATCCCGGACACCGATGTTCCGCTCGAGGTGCGCTCCCTCACCCACACCATCAACGAACTCCTGCAACGCCTTGCCGCGTCGATGGCGACCCAGAGGCGCTTCATCGAAAACGCCGCCCACCAGCTTCGCACCCCGTTGGCCGGCCTCAAGATCCAGGCAGAGCGGGCACTGCGCGCGCAAGACCCGGAGACGATGAGGCCGGCTCTGATCCACATCAAGAACTCCGCCGACCGGGTCGCCCATCTCAGCACCCAACTGCTGGTGCTGGCCCGTTCGGAGGCAGTGATGCAGGACCGCCGGGAGTTCACGCCGGTGGACCTGTGCGCGCTGGTGCGCGAATGCTGCATGGACTGGGTGCCCAAGGCGCTGGAGCGGAACATGGAACTGGAGCTCCGGGCGCCGGATGAGGCCATCTTCATCGCCGGCAACGCGCTTCTCCTGCGGGAACTCCTCAACAACCTGCTGGACAACGCCCTCCGCTACGGGAAATCCGGCGGCCAGGTCGCCGTGAAACTCGACGGCCCGCCACGGACGGCTCTGATCGTCGACGACGACGGCCCCGGCATTCAGCCGACCGAAGCGGGCAAGGTCATCGAGCGGTTTTACCGTATCCCCGGAAGCCCCGGCGACGGATGCGGCCTGGGCCTTGCCATCGTCAAGGAAATCGCCGACCTGCACGGCGCCCGGCTGCATATCTCCCACTCGTGTTTCGACAGCGGCACGCGCATCGAAATCGCTTTCGGGCGGCAACCGGAGGAAGACCAGGGCCGTCGCTGAAAGGTATCTGAAAGCTTCCGCGCATAGCATGGGCGACCCCAAGGCTTCCCGAGAGTTCCCATGCCTTTGCCATCCCGGCTCGCATTGTTCGGTCTGCTGTGCCTTTCCGCCTGTGAACGAAACGGTATCGAGCCGATAGACCGTCCCCGGCCGGTTCCGCCATCGTCGTCTGAGATCCGGAAAGGCCACGGGCCGGCCACGGTTTCGCTGAGACCGGAGTCCCTGCCCTATCTCGTCATCCAGGAAATCCATCCGGAAGCATTCGACGCCTCGATTTCGGCGCCCGCCAAAGTCGACTTCCGCACCAAAGCCGTTTCGGCCGCAGGCACGATCGTCCCCGGCCGTGTCACCCAGGTGCATGCGCAGATCGGCGAACGTATCAGAGCGGGCGCGCCGCTGGCTACGCTGGTCAGCGCCGATGCGGCCCAGATGCGCTCGGATTTCTCCCGCGCCGAAGCCGAGTTGAGACGCGCCGAAGACCGGCGCCGGCGCCAGGCGGAAATGGCTCGCCGCGGCGTCGGCCTGGAGGTCGAACGGATGGAAGCCGAGACCGAGTACCGCCAGGCCCTCACCGAATACGAGCGCAGCCGCGACCTCCTCCAGCTCATCGGGGATGGCCGCGGGGGCGAGGTCGTCGTCCGGGCGCCCATGGACAGCGTGGTTCTGAAGGCCCATGTCTCCGTGGGCGCAGCGGTGGGACCGGGGTCACCGCTGTTCGACCTCGGTGAACCCTCCGCCGCCTGGATCGTGGCCGACGTGTTCGAAAACGACCTGCTGCTGGTGGAGGTCGGCGCCAAGGCATCGATCGAACTCGCTTCGCTGCCGAACGCCATTTCCGGCCATGTGGTGGGCGAGAGCGCCGCCATCCAAAACGAACTCCGGCGCGCCTCGGTGTTCATCGAGCCGGACGACCCCGCGGTTCCGCTAAGGCCCGGCATGTACGCGAGAGTATCGATCGCCGTATCGAAGTCCGGCCGGATCGTCCTGCCTACCTCGGCCGTGCTGATCAAAGACGGACGGGAAACCTTCGTCTACGTGGAGCAGGAACCGGGGATCTTCGAAGCCCGCCCGGTACGGGTGGGGCAGTCGCGGGCCGGCATGACGCCCATCCTCGAAGGGCTCTCCGGCGGTGAACGCGTGGTGGTGAAGGGCGCCCTGCTCCTGGACGGCGAAGCCGCCATGCTCTTGTGAGGACGCGATCATGCTGAAGCCGCTGATCGAGCATTGCGTGCACCGGCGTTTCGCGGCCATCACGGTCACTGCGGCGATCGCCGTGTACGGGGTTCGCGCCTACCTCGAGACCCCGATCGAGGCCTACCCGGACGTCACCAACACCCAGGTCACCGTCATCAGCCTGATGCCCGGATATGGGCCGGAAGAAGTGGAGCGGCAGGTCACCATCCCACTGGAGCGGGTGCTGAACGGCACCCCCGACATGCTGCAAATGCGCAGCCAAAGCCTGTTCGGTCTCTCCCTGATCACCCTCACCTTCCAGGACGGAATCGACAGTTTCCGGTCGAGAACGCTGATTGCCGAGCGGATGGCCGGCGCCGAAGTGCCGGAAGGCGTCACGCCCGTGCTTGCCCCGGACTACACCCCTCTGGGGGAAATCTACAAGTTCGTGATGGTGAGCGACCGCCATACGCTTTACGAGCTGCGGTCCGAAATGGAATGGAATGCGGCCCGCGCGCTGCGCCAGGTCCAGGGCGTCGCCGATGTGCTGACCTTCGGAGGCTATTACAAAGAGTTCCACGTCGAAACCGATCCGGTGCGGCTCGAGTCCTTCGGTCTGACCCTGGAGGACGTCAACCAGGCAATCGCCCGGTCAAACCGGAACGTGGGCGCGGGATTCCTGCGTCATGGCGACCAGCAGATGCTGGTGAGAGGCGTGGGCAACCTCACCTCGGCCGAGGACGTCAAACGGATCGTGCTCAAGAGCGCTGGCGGCACGCCAGTCACCGTCGGCGACGTCGCGCGTCTGGTCCAATCCCACACGCCCCGCCAGGGGACCGTGGGCATGGACCACCGGAAGGAGGTCGTGGAGGGCATCGTGCTGCTGCGGCGGGGACAGAACCCGTCGAAAGTGCTGGAAGCCATCCACGCCAAGGTGGAGGAGCTGAACCACCGGATCCTTCCCGCCGGAATGAGGATAGAACCCTTCCTCGACCGGACCGAACTGGTCGACAACACCCTGCACACGGTCTACGACAACCTGCTGCACGGGTTTGTGCTGGTGGTGGCGGTGGTCTGGCTGTTTCTGCGCAGCATCCGCGGCTCACTGATCGTCGCCCTGGTCATCCCGTTGTCCCTCCTCGCGGCCTTCGCCGGGCTCTATCAGCTCGGCCTCCCGGCCAATCTCATATCCATGGGGGCGATCGATTTCGGAATCATCCTCGACGGCGCGGTGGTGCTGGTGGAAAACGTGATCCACTTTGCCACCTGCCGCCGTCCGGAAAACCGGCCCGACATGCTGCGGTTGATCATCGCCGCAGCGCTCGAAGTGGCCAAACCGGCGTGCTTCGCGATGCTGATCATCATCGCCGCACTCATCCCGGTATATACGCTGGAGCGTGTCGAGGGCCGTATCTTCCGTCCCCTGGCCCTGACCTACAGCTTCGCTCTTGCCGGCGGCCTGGTGTTCGCGCTGACCCTGGTGCCGGCGTTGTGCGCCGCCTTCATCCGGCCCCGGCACGCCATGATCGCGGAGCCGGCGTTCCTGGCATCTCTCCGCCGGTCTCTCGGACAGGTCCTGGAGCTGGCGCTGGAGCGCCGTGGCGGAACCCTGGCCGTGGCTTTCTTGCTGCTGTTCGCCGGCGGCGCCGGCGGGACCCGGCTTGGCAGCGAATTCCTGCCGGAGCTGGACGAGGGGGACATCCACATCTATGCGGAAATGCCGTCCAGCATTGCGCTGTCGAAGGGGCAGGAGATTCTCCTGGACGCGCGCGAACGGCTGCTCCGCTTCCCTGAGGTGAAAGGCGTTCTCAGCCAGCAGGGCCGTTCGGAAGACGGAACGGACAACGAAGGCGTCAACATGGGCCGGAACTTCGTGCATCTCAAACCTCAGGGGGAATGGCGCAAGGGCATGGACAAAGAGCGCCTGATCGAGGAAATGCGGAACGCCTTGGGGGCCATTCCCGGCGTCCGGTTCAATTTTTCCCAGCCCATCCGGGACAACGTCGAGGAGGCCGTCAGCGGCGTCCGCGGCAAGGTCGTCCTCAAGATATATGGCTCCGACCTGGAAAAAATGCGCGCTGCCCTGGTAAACGCAAAGACGGTGCTCAAGGACGTCCCAGGAATCACCGACCTGGATTTGTACCGGGACTCCCAAGCGCCCCAGTTCCAGATCAACCTCGACCGTTCAGCCCTGGCTCGCCATGGCATCACGGTAGACGCGGCACAGGACACGATTGAAACGGCGATGGCCGGAAGAGTGGCAACCGAACTCTGGCAAGGCGAGCGTCCGGTACCCGTTCGAGTGATCCTGCCCCAGGCCGAGCACAGCGACACCGAACAGATCGCCAATCTCATGATACCTGCTCCCTCCGGCGCCCGCGTGCCGTTGAGGGAGTTGGCCCAGCTTCGGATCGAACGAGGCCGGGCCTCGATCGACCGGGAGGCCAACCGGCGGTTCCTGGCGCTCAAGTTCAACGTGGAAGGGCGCGATCTCGGTTCGGTCGTCCATGAAGCGATGCGACTGGTGGAACAGAAGGTCCCGCTTCCGGAAGGACATTTCATCGCCTGGGGCGGCGAATTCGAGAACCAGCAGCGGGCCATGTCGCGCCTGGGCGTCGTGGTACCGCTGGCGGTGCTGATCGTACTCGCGCTCCTTTACGGGGCGCTCCAGTCGGCCCGAAGCGCATTCGCCATCCTGCTGTCCACTCCTTTCGCGCTGACCGGTGGTGTGTTCGTTCTGCTGCTTGCCGACATCCCGTTGTCGGTCAGCGCGGCCATAGGTTTCATCGCTCTGCTGGGACAGGTTTCGCTCATGGGGCTGCTGGTCCTGAGCGCCATCGAGGAACGCCGACGCCGAGGGATGGCGGTAGGCGATGCGATCCTGGACGGCGTCACCGATCGGCTGCGTCCCGTGCTCATGGCCTCACTGCTGGCGATGCTCGGCCTGCTTCCCATGGCGCTGTCCACCGGCATCGGCAGTGAAACCCAGCGCCCCTTCGCCATGGTCATCGTCGGCGGGATGATCACGACGTTCTTCGTGGCGATGTTCGTCCTGCCGGTGATCTACTCCTTCCTCACCCCGAAACACCTGGTCTCGGCCGAAACGGCCGATGAAATGCTCGAAGAATGATTCAGGAAAACCGTCACGCCCGCGTTTCCCGCCCATTGAAATGCCTGCTGCCGTTGTTTCTCACACTGAATCTCGACGGCTCCGCCCTTGCCGGTCCGAACGCCGAATCCCTGCCGCAGACCGTGACCATCCAGCAACTGCTGGCAATCGCAAGGCAACGCAGTCCACGTTATGCCGCCTTGAGGCAAGCCATCGAGATAGCCAAAGCCGAGATCGCCGCAGCAGACGTGCTGCCGAACCCAAGACTCAATTTCGGGAACTACAGCCTGCTGAGCGCCAACAACACGATGTACGACGGCAAGGTGCAACGCGAGGTGGTGCTGGAAGTCCCCGTGCTCATCACCGGGCAGCACGGCGCCAGGGTCGAGGCCGCGGAAAAACAGGTGCAAACCACGGAAGCCGCCGTCCAGGCCGAATTCGCCAGCCTGGTGCACGAGCTGTGGCGCACGTTCATCAAACTGCTGGCCGGCCAGCAGCGCGTCGCCGTACTGGAAGAGGCCAGCGCGAAGATGGAACGTCTGGCCGCGCTCGTCGCGGGGCGGGAGGAGTCCGGCGGCGCCAGTCGCTACGATACCCTGCGCATGGAAATCGAAGCCAAGGACGTCCGGGCGAAGCTGGAAACGGCCCGCAACGACCTGCAGGGAACCGTGGAGGAGCTGGGCTTGATGCTCGGGTTGCCGGACTGGAAGCCCGAGGCAAGGGGAAACCTCGCACCGCTGGGAGTCCCGGCCGATCCGGAAAAATCCTGGGCGGATGCCGAACGGATCAATCCCGAGATCGAGGCCGTCCGCCGGGGCGAGATCGCGGCCGCTGCCCGCCTGGAAAAAGCCAAGGCCGAGCGCTGGCCGGTTCCCTCGATCCAGTTCGGCTCGGCGTTCACGGAACAGCCGTACGGGCACGCCTTCTTCGGCGGCGTCTCCGTCGAGATTCCTCTGTTCGACCGCAATCAGGGCGGCATGGCCAGGGCGGCGGCGGAAAAACAGGCGGCCATCCTCGACCGCGAGCTGGTGACCTCCCAAATCCACGTCGCGCTCGATCGCGCAACCGGCCTCCTCGCGCGCCGGCGCGAAACACGGGTGAAATTCGAACGGGACGTCGTCGCCAAGCTGTCCGCCCTCGAGGAAATGGGCGAAGCGGCTTACCGGCTCGGCAAAGGCAGTCTGCTGGAACTGCTGGATTCCACGCGCTCCCGGACGGAGATACGCCTCACCCACCTGGAACTCATCCAGCTCGAGCTGGAGGCGGAGCTCGAAGCGCTGAAAGCCTCGGGACTGCTGGTCAGCCGGGCTGAGGCCGGTTGATGCGTCCACCGGGATGTGGCCGGAAACTCGGTTCGGGCGACGGCGTGCTCTCGAGTGGAACACGCCGTGCACAGTCCGCCTCAGTCGGCCGTTGGGCCTGAAAGCTGGAAGCCGTCGGACAGCGTCCTCAGAAACGCGACGATGGCATCCTCCTCCTCATCCGACAGCTTCAAATCGCCCGTTTCCGTCCGGTTGACATTGGCTGCCTCTTCCGCCGCCGGCCAGCAGTTGATGCCGGGCTCCGGATGGGAAAGGTGCTCACAGGCGGCCAGCACATCGCGCGTGTTATAGAAGTGAACCACTTCCTTCAGACTCTTGAATGCGCCGTTGTGCATGTATGCCTTCAGGTATGCCAAGGATGGGCGCTTGTCGACATTCCGCAAGGTGGGAACTTTCTGCTTACCTTTGTTATCGGCCGCGTACGGTGCGTACTCCACCCGGCCAGCCAGGAATCCGCCCAGTCCCGGGTCCACCCAGTCCGCGCCTAGCGGATTGAACTCGGCGGGCATCTGATAGAAAGGGTTTTCCGGGTTTCTGGGAACACCGGTGTTGACATAGGTGAAATCGGTGAAAAGGGGAAATTTGCCGGCGTAGCTCATGCCCCTCGTGGAATGGCAATTCGCGCACTTCGCTTTTCCCTCAAACAATGCCATCCCCTTCTTCTCCTGTTTCGTCAACACCGCCCTCCCTCTCAGATATGCATCGTACTTCGAGCTGAATGAACTGACCTCCCTGGAAGCCTCATAGGCGGCAATGGCCAGAGCGATGCGGTCATAAGTATCGGATGAATTATCACAGTCCAACGTGCCCGGCCCGAAGGCGCGCGCGAACAGATCGGGATAGCTTGAACCCGTGAGTTGGGCGGCGAAACTGGAAGCCGCCACCTTCCGGCAAACGTCCGCCGCACTGGGATCATTCTGCTCCAAAGGGTTGAGGAATGGTCCCTGGGCCTGATCCGCCGCGGGATTTCCGAGCCTTTCCCCCGTCGCTCTGCCGTCCCAGAAGTTTCCGCCCACGAACTCCCCGTTACCGTCGCGGTGCAATTTCGGGCTGAACGAAGCATAGGCGGCGGTCGGTGGTTTGCGGTTACCGAAGCGTGTTGCAACCGCACCTTCGTAAACACCGCCGTGCAGATTGATGTCCTGGTCCGAACCGGTCCATCCGACCTTGGGATCATGACAGTCCGCGCAGGACTGTCCTGGCGGGGTCGAAAGGCTGGGGTCGAAAAAGAGCGCCTTGCCGAGCAGTTCTCCAGGCGTCAGTGCGGTAGCCGCATGTCCTTCCAGAGCGCCGGCAACCGCAGCCAGTACGAAAACCACGAAGTGACTCGATATTTTCATGAATCTCATGTCGCTGACTCCAATATGACAACACACTATCAGAGATATCCGTCGATTATTTGAATGGCAGGATCAAGACTAGCCCATGTCCAACCGATTTCAACCGAAATAAACAAAAATTCATCCGCCCGTAAATTCCTGTATCTCGTACAGTATGTCGCCATTCGGCAACAAGTTGCCGTCATGACGCCGCGTATAACGAAAAACCGTATTTCACTGCCGTCTTTCCAGACCACGGCTCATGGGTGAGCCGACAGCATTATCCGTCTCAAAACTCGTTGATAGGGAATATAATTAAGAGTATGCCCAACAGTGAAACGGCAATGTGAGCATAATTAATCATATTATCGATAACGTTTACCTGAATCCGTGTGCCTTTTGATCCAGGTCGATGCCATACACGGGATGACGGGTACTTTCCCGTTCACCCCTCCTGATCGAGCCCGGTTTTCGGCGGAAGGAACTGGATCGCCCCTCGACCTCGACCGGCGGGTCGATGCCGAGCGGCCACGGTCTGGCATCGGCCGGAGCGGAACGGTGGGAGACACGCCTGCCGAAGCGGGGCGAGATCCGAACGTCCGATCGGGTGAAAGGCTGCGTCGGGATTTGACGCCGGCAGGAGCGGTTTCGGAACCATCGAGGCGTTCGTCCGGGAGGCGTGGGGGCGGGGGCGGCCGGGGCATTTCAGGCGCCCCTTCCCGGCAAGCGGGCGGTCCGGTTGGACCCGACACCGGCGAGCGCGAAGCGGGCTGCGGGCGACCGGCGCCATGCCGCAGTGGTAGCATGGGCATTTTGTACCGCCCTTTCCGCTCATGAATCCGCTCAGAAAGCTGGCAGGCCAGACGGCGATCTACGGCCTCAGCACCATCATCGGCCGACTGCTCAACTACTTCCTGGTCCCGCTGTACACCTACCAGTTCGCCGAACCGGGGGAATTCGGCGTCGTCACCGAGCTCTATGCCTATACGTCGTTTCTGAATGTCATCCTGACTTACGGCATGGAGACCGCCCTGTTCAACTTTTCCGCGAAAGCCGACGACAAAGCCACCGTCTATAGCACTGCGCTGCTCTCCCTGCTGCTATCGACGACGCTTTACCTGGCGCTGGCGTTGGGGCAGGCCGACACCCTCGCCGGCCTGCTTCGGCATCCTGACCGTGCCGATTACGTGCGCTGGGTGGCATGGATCATCGCCCTGGACGCACTCGCCGCCCTGCCCTTCGCCAAGCTGCGGGAACAGCAAAAAGCCAAGCGTTTCGCATTGCTCAAGACCACGAACATCCTCGTCACCGTCGCCGCCAATGTCTTCTTCATTGGCCTATGCAAATGGGCGTACGACAGCGGAGCGGCCGGCTGGCTGGCGTGGGCGGCAGAACTCTATGATCCGGCCGTCGGCATCGGGTACGTATTCATCGCCAATCTAATCGCCAGCGGCCTGACCCTGCTGCTGCTGACGCCTGAGCTGGCTGCGGCGAAGCCGCGCTTCGATGTCGCGCTATGGCGACGGATGCTGGCCTATGCCCTGCCGCTGCTGGTCGCCGGACTCGCCGGCATGGTCAACGAGACCATGGATCGGGTCCTGTTGAAATATCTGTTGCCGCCGGACATCGCCATGGAACAGCTCGGTATCTACGGCGCCTGTTACAAGCTCGCCGTCCTCATGAGCCTCTTCATCCAAGCGTTCCGCTATGCGGCCGAGCCTTTTTTCTTTTCGTACTACCGGCAGCGGGAAGCCCGGGAACTCTATGCTCTGGTCATGAACTGGTTCGTCGTCGCCTGTTCCTTCATTTTCCTGGGAGTGATGCTCAACCTCGACTGGATCCAGTACTTCGTCGGGGCGAAGTACCGCGCCGGCCTCGGCGTCGTCCCCATCCTGCTGATGGCCAACCTGTGGCTGGGCGTCTTCTTCAATTTTTCCATCTGGTACAAGCTGACCGAGCAGACGCGCTTCGGCACCTACCTGACCGTCTGGGGAGCGGTGGTCACACTGGCGCTCAATATCCATTGGATACCGCGGCTCGGCTACATGGGCGCGGCCTGGGCGACGCTTGCCTGCTACGGCAGCATGGCTTTGCTGTCCTACGTTCTGGGTCGACGCTTTTATCCGGTCCGCTACGATCTGAAACGCATCGTCGGCTACCCCCTGCTCGCTGTGGGCATCTGGCAGCTGACCGAGCGGATGCCCGCCTTGCCGTTCTGGGCCGAATTCAGCTTCGACAATGCCCTCTTGCTCGTGATCTTCGCCCTGGTGGTCGTGCTGGAGCGACACCGGCTCCCCGGGCCGCCCCCCCTCCGCCCATCATGAATTGCATGATTTCCCGTCTCCGCACGTATGGCACCGATATTGCTGGTTTACTGACGACGCCGAGGCCGGCTTTCACCCTCTGCCGTACTGTGTGCGTCCATCATCTCCCATCTTCAAGGACAAGGTTTCCTGACATTCCGTATCGGGAATGTTTAGCCAGGGATGGCACGTTTTTTCACTCCTTTCGGTACCGCCGGCAGCGGGGTCCGGATCGGAATCACGACGCCGGTTTACAGTGCGACGAATCCCGCCCAATAATGTCCTCGGCCCGACACCGGCCCTACGACCACCCATTCCCCGAACAGGCTGACCACTCATGAAGCTGCTGGTTGCGATCGATTTCTCCGAAATCACCGATAAGGTACTGAGTCAGGCCAGGCTCCTGGCCAAGGCGTTATCCGCCGAAATCTGGCTGCTGCACGTTGCTGAACCGGAGCCGGATTTCGTCGGCTACGACGCCGATCCTCTGGTCATGCGCGATCTGGCCGCCGAAACCTACAAAATTTGGCACCGTCGGGTCCAGGAAGCGGCTGAAGCCCTGCGGGAGGAAGGATTCAACTGCACCGGCCTGATGGTCCAGGGTCCGACCGTGGAGACGATTCTCAAGGAAGCCGAACGGCTGCAGGCGGACCTGATCGTGCTCGGCTCCCATGGGAAGGGACTCCTGGCCCGCCTTATCGTCGGGAGCAGTTGTGAAGGGGTCCTGCGCAGGACCTCGGTCCCCGTGCTGGTGGTGCCGGCATGAGGGCAGGCAGCCGTCACGGCGGGGACGCCGTCTTCCGGCCGTCTGCAGCAATGGGTGTGTTCCGTGTCATGCTCCGGGCCGCTGTCGCTGTCGCGACGCTACCGGTCTCAGCCATCGAACTCCCCCCGCCGGACCGGCTGGCAGCCGAGACCGGGATGTCGGCGCAGACCGTGGAAGTGGTGGAGCCTCACATGTCCCGCCCAGGTCACGAACTCCGGGTCGCCTACCGCGGATTCGAAATGTCGGGATTACTGGACCGGCTCTTCGGCGATCGCTGGAAAGCGACGGGCACCGAGGTGGTGTTTTTCGCCCGCGATGGCTACCGCTCCAGCACCGATTCGCGACGTTTCGTCCCCGGCTCCGCCTGGCTCGCTTTCGGTCGGGCCGACAGCAAACCGTTTACGGTCGACAATCCAGGCCAGCACGAGACCGGGGTGTCGCTAGGGCCGTACTACCTGGTCTGGGACAACCTGCGGGATTCGGCCGCTCGCGCCCAAGGCGCCTATGGCTGGCCCTATCAGGTAGTCCGGATCGACCTGGCCACGCCGGCCGATTACGCCGCGGCGCGCCCGCAGGACAGCGATCCCGTGGCTGTCGAGGGTTTTGAACAGGCCCGGAAGTACTGCCTCACCTGCCACCAGGTGGCCGGCATCGGCGGCGGGAAATTTCCCGGTGACCTGCGTCAAATCGCCGGCCCGCTCAGCGATCGGGCCCTCAAAACCTGGATCACCGAACCTCAGAAAATGCACGCGGGCACGACGATGCCGCCACTGAACGCGCTGTTGCCCGAAGCCGAGCGTGATCGTGCCGCGGACGCCATCATCCGCTATCTGCGGATGATGCCGGTGAGGGACGGCACGACGCCATGAATCCGATGTCGGCGACAGGAAACCAAACCGGATTCGGAAATACCGCCACCGATTGGGCGTCCGAGGCACCGAACCTGCGGCCCTGGCCGCTCCGAACTGCGAGGTGGCTCTCTTCGAAATCCAGCCCCGCGGTCGTTCGCGTCGTCCGGACCGGCCAGGGCGGAGGAGGACATTTCTCTCCGTAGACTCCCCCTGCACGGAGCCGCCCAGCACCCAGTAGCGGTTGCCCCAGGCATGGTCGCTTCCGCCGCCATTGGGCTGCAGAGTCCGGCTGGGTGAACACCGTGACCTGCCGTGACGCTCCCTCCCCCGTCTGGGCACGCAGACGGATGAGACGCGTCACCTCCTCGAGCTGGTTGCCGCTGGACGCTCCCCGAAACACCGTCGTCGGTGCCGACAACTTGCCGCCGGATTTCAAGGCGTCCGCCCCACCCGCTGCCATCGGGAAACAGCGCTTTTGCGGGGCAGCCTGGTGGTCTCCCGCGGGATGGGCGCGACCTGCCCGTTCCAGAACCGTCTCGCCAATCGGCGAACGGGGATTATCGGCTCCCCATGGAAGCTTGCGTGCCCCCCCGGCAGTCACCTGAATCGGGTCGATCGAAGGGCTACACTACTCGGAGTACATCCTCACGTGGATGGCACAGTGCCGCCTTCCACTGCCGGATTTTTCCGCAGTCGGATGCCGAGCTCGTGCAACTGGGCGTCGTTGACCTGGGCCGGCGCGTCGATCAACGGGCACCAAGCCGACTGGGTCTTGGGGAAGGCCATCACTTCGCGGATGGAAGAAGCCCCGGACATGAGCATGACCAGACGGTCCAGGCCGAAGGCCAAACCACCGTGGGGCGGACAGCCGTAGCGCAAGGCGTTGAGCAGGAAGCCGAACTTCTGCTGCGCCTCCTCCTCACCGATGCCGAGCAGATCGAATACGGTCTGCTGCATCTCGGTACGGTGGATACGCACCGAGCCGCCGCCGATCTCGGTGCCGTTGAGCACCATGTCATAGGCACGGGACAGGGCCCGACCGGGGTTCTGCCTGAGTTGTTCCTCGCTGCACTTGGGCGCGGTGAAGGGATGATGCAGAGCGACCCAGCGGCCGGATTTTTCATCCCATTCGAACATGGGGAAGTCCGTGACCCACAACGGTCGCCAGCCCTTCTCGACCAGCCCGCGGTCCTGGCCCAGCTTGACCCGCAGTGCGCCCATGGATTCGTTGACGATACGGGCCTTGTCGGCGCCGAAGAAGATCAGGTCCCCGGTCTGCGCCTCAGTGCGCTCCAGGATGCCACGAATGGTGGATTCCGGCATGAACTTTAGGATCGGCGACTGCAGTCCCTCCAATCCGGCCCCCAGGTCGTTCACCTTCACATACGCCAGGCCTTTTGCGCCGTAGATACCGACGAAGCGGGTCAGGTCGTCGATGTCCTTGCGCGAGAGGTCGCCGCCGCCCGGCAGCTTGAGCGCCACCACCCGGCCTTCCGGATCGGCGGCGGGCCCGGCGAACACCTTGAATTCTACCCCGGCCATGAGATCGGCGATGTCCACCAGCTCCAGCGGAATGCGCAAATCCGGCTTGTCTGAGGCATACCGGCGCATGGCCTCGGCATAGGTCATGCGCGGGAACGGATCCGGCAGCTCCTCGTTCAGGGTTTCCCGGAATAAATCGCGGATCATGGCTTCCATCAGCGTCATGATCTGGTCCTCGTTCATGAACGAGGTCTCGATGTCGAGCTGGGTGAATTCCGGCTGGCGGTCGGCGCGCAGGTCCTCGTCGCGGAAGCAGCGCACGACCTGGTAATAGCGGTCCATCCCGGAGATCATCAGCAGCTGTTTGTACAGCTGCGGCGACTGCGGCAGGGCGAAGAACGAATGCGGATGGGTGCGGCTGGGCACGAGGTAGTCGCGCGCGCCTTCCGGCGTCGCCTTGGTGAGAAACGGCGTCTCGATCTCGTAGAAGCCATGATGGTCCAGGAAATTGCGCAGGAAGCGGGTGATGTCACGACGCAGCCGCATGCGCTGCTGCATGACCGGCCGGCGCAGGTCGATGTAGCGGTAGCGCAGCCGCATCTCCTCGTTCACCTCGATGTCGCTTTCGATGGGGAACGGGGGAGTTTCCGAACGATTGAGGATTTCCAGCGAGGTAGCCAACACCTCGACTCTACCGCTCTTGAGGTTGGGATTCTCTGTCCCCTCCGGACGGGCGCGGACCTTACCCACCACACGGATGACGTACTCGCTGCGGACGGTTTCGGCGAGACTGAAGGGCTCGGGGTGGTCTGGATCGAACACGACCTGCACCAGCCCTTCCCGGTCCCGGAGATCGACGAAAATCACTCCCCCGTGGTCACGCCGCCGATGCACCCAGCCGCACAAGCCGACTTCCTGGCCCAGAAGGCTCTCGTTCACTTCCCCGCAACGGTGACTGCGCATGTTCGGACTCTATTGATCGACTGAAAAAAGGTTGAATGTTACGCGCTGGCTTCCAGCCAGCGCAAGCCGATCCTAGGCCACGGGTTTTCCGGACGAAGCGGTACCGTCCGCCTGCTTGCTCTCCGCTTTCGGCGTAGCATCACCGGCCAGATTCTTTTTCTTGTCCTTGCTGCCCTTGAAATCGGTTTCGTACCAGCCGCCGCCCTTGAGCCGGAACCCGGCGGCAGAAACCTGCTTGGCCAGCTCCGGCCGGCCGCAGGCGGGACAGTCCGTCAACGGCGCGTCGCTGATTTTCTGCATGGCCTCCAGGCTGTGGCCGCAGGACCTGCACTGGTATTCGTAGATCGGCATCGGAAAACTCCTCAGTTTGTTGAAGAACCAGAGGCGCATATATGAACGCCGGAATTCTTTATCAAGGCCGGGGCGGCGCAATTTCCGCATTCGGAACCTCTCCGATTATCGCCGCACCGCTCCGGTGCTATGATTCGCCCGGCCTCTTCCCCTCACCCGGCCCGCTCCCAACATAGAGCGGACGAATGACTTCGAGATCGCATCATGCAATGCAGCACCGCTCCCGATGCCGGCAGCCGGTTCGCCCGGATCGGCATCATCACCATCGCCGCCGTCTATTTTTTGATCATGGTGGGCGGCATCGTCAGAGCCTCCGGTGCCGGAATGGGCTGCCCAGACTGGCCGACCTGCTTCGGCCGGCTGGTGCCGCCGACGGACGAGTCACAGCTCCCGGCCAACTATCACGAAATCTACGCCGAGCGTGGCTATGCCGACACCCGCTTCAATCCTGTCAAGACCTGGACCGAGTACGTCAACCGCCTGGTCGGCGTCAGCATCGGGCTGCTGATCATTGCCACGCTGTACCGCTCCCTGGCCTTCTGGAAAACCGACCGGACGGTGACCTGGCTCGCGCTGACGGTGTTCCTGGCGGTAGGCTTCCAGGGCTGGCTGGGCTCCGCCGTGGTGGCCAGCAATCTGCGCCCCGTCATGATCACGGCCCACATGCTGATGGCATTCGCCATCGTCTGCCTGCTGATCTATGCGGTGACGCGCTCCCAGCGCAGCCGTTTCGCAACACTGGACCTCTCCGGCCTGCCTCCGCGCTTCTGCACCGTGCTGATGGTGGCCATGGGCATGACCCTCCTGCAGATCGCCATGGGCACCCAGATCCGCGAATCGGTGGACGTCATGGCCGCGACCGCCGCGACGGACCGCAGCCTGTGGCGCGAAAACTTCCCGCTCATCTTCTACGTCCATCGCTCCTTCTCCGCCGTGATCCTCGGTGTCAACCTTTGGCTGGCCTGGAAGATGGTCAGGTCCTTGCCGGCGGATTCGCTCTATGTCCGCTTCGGAATGGTGCTGGCGGGCCTCGTCGTCGCTGCCATCGCCGCCGGGGTCACCCTGGACCGGTTCGGTCTCCCGGCCATCGCCCAGCCGCTGCACCTCCTGCTGGCGAACCTCATATTCGGGACCCAGTTCTTCCTTTTCGTCGCCGGCCGTTATGCTGGCCGTTGAGGACTGGCGGACGGACAAGGACTGAGCGGCGGCACAGACACCTCCGGATTCTCGCCGCGCAACTGGATCATGATCTCATCCAGCTCCAGCGGCGACTTGTCCCAGACGAACTGTATCCAGACCGTTTCGGCCTGGGTGATCCGGGGCCGGATCTGCGCCCGCACGTTGAGTTTGGACAGGCGGACCACCTCGGTTTCGGCCTCCTCCCGGGTCTTGAAGATACCGAGCGAAATCGTGCCTGCCATCTCGCCCTTGTCGATCAGCCAGACGTCTTTGATGCCTTTGTCCATCAGCATCTTACGATTACCCTTGGCCTCATCCATGTTTTCGGCCTTGGGATAGAGCAGCCAGTAGCCATCGAGCGATTCCGAGGATTCGCTGGTCAGGTTCGCCCGGTCGATCCACTCCTTGACCAGAGCCAGCACCCGCCTTGCTTCGGCCGTCTCGGCGAACGGTCCCATCCGGTAGCAGCCGGCCTCGCCGGCTGGCAGTTCGTTCTCGATCCGGGCGGGCGGGGGAGACTCGGTCGGCGGACTCTGGATTTCGCCGCGGGTGTCTGCAACCTCCGAACGCAACAACAATCTTCCCGAGGCTTCGACAGATTTGACATCGACATGCCGCTTGGTATCGCGATGACCCAGGCTCCAGAAGAAGAAAGACACATTGGCGATGAGGAGAAAATAGAAAAGAAATCTCATGGCATTCGCTCCGCTACGGCATGCAAACCCTCGAGGACGAGGTGAGGCACCAGACGGACCGGGGTCTCGAGGTAAGGTCGGAGCGTTTCGGCATCTCCGCCGGTGAGCAGCAGTTCAGGCTCCGTCGCCAGGAGCCGCGCCGCCCGAGCCTGCGATTCCCGTATCAAGCCCACGGCCGAGTGAAGAATACCGCTGGACAATGCGGGTCCAGTGCGGTTGCAGAAAAAGCCGTCGCAGCTTTCAGCCGCCCCGCCCAATGCCTCCAGAGAGGCCAGGGCCGCGCGCATCATTGCCAATCCGGGGCCGATCACGCCGCCCCGATGCCGGCCCTCCGCGTCCAGGAGGTCGATGGTCAAGGCGGTGCCTGCGCTGACGATGCAGCAGGCATCGCGACGCGTCCGCCACGCCCCGATCAGCCCGAGCCAGCGATCGACACCCAATTGGGCCGGGTTTGGATAGGCATTGACGACTCCCAGGGCCGAAGCCTCGCTGCGTACGAAACGGACCGGCACAACCCATCGGGCCGATGCCCAGTCCGCGAGCAGCCGGCCCGCCCTCGTGCCAGCAACGTTGGACACCAGCACGGCCTCCGGCCGCGGCAGCGCCGCCATCTGGCTTTCGCACGCTTCTGCCAGGCTGGACGCATCCGTAGCGAACGCACCGCCGAAAGTGTACCGCCCCGGCTCCGAGCGTGCCCATTTCACCCGCGAATTGCCGATGTCGATCAGCAGTTTCACAGTGGCCTCACCCGTACGTCGCCGGATGCGAACTCCCGCACCGGGCCGTCCTCGCATGCCAGCAACAGCAGTCCTTCCCCTGAAACACCGACGATCCGCCCCGTCCACACCCAGTCCCCCTGCTGCACGCTGGCCTGCGCGCCTTCGAAACCGTGGTAGCCGCGCCATTCCTCGAGATACGGCGCCAGCCCGGTGGTTTCGTAATCCGTCAGCAAGGGAGCCAGTTCATTGAGCATCCCGGCGATCAGCCGGTTACGCGATACGGCGGCGCCTCCCGGAATCCGCGCCAGGTCGATCCAGTCCTGGTCGATGGCGACGGCGTGGCTGTCGGGCAGATTCACGTTGAGGCCGATCCCGATCACGACGGCGTACTGGTCATTGGCCTCCCCCCTCACCTCGATCAGAATGCCGCCCAGCTTGCGGCGCGACCACAGGATGTCGTTCGGCCATTTGAGTGCCGCATCGCCGATGCCCTGCGCCCGTAAGGCCCGTACCACGGCCACGCCCACGGCGAGGCTGAGCCCGGAAAATCCCGCCCGCCCGAACCGCCACAGCAGCGAGAGATAGACGTTGCCGGACAGCGGCGACACCCAGGTCCGCCCGATTCTTCCCCTCCCGGCGCTCTGCCGCTCGGCCAGGCAGACGGTGCCGGCCGGCGCGCCTTCGGCCGCCCGCCGCATGAGGTGATCATTGGTGGAATCGAGCTGCTCATGAACTTCGATAAGACCGATGGCTTCCGCTGCCGTACCGGTCAGCGCGCCCGCGATCACCTCCCCGTCCAGGAGTTCCAGCGGATGCGCCAGACGGTAACCCATCCCGGGTACAGCATGCACTTCCACCCCCAGGGCGCGCAGCTCCTCGATGCGCCTCCAGACCCCGGTGCGGCTGCAACCCGCACTCGCCGCGATGGTTTCGCCGGAATGGAAGCCGCCATCGGCCAGCAGCGAGAGCAGGCGGCGGGCAGCCGCGGAAAAACCGGAAGCGGCGCTCACCGCTCGTCCGCCTCCTTATCCAGCGCCTTGAGACGCTCCAGCTTCTCGGCGATCTTGATCTCCATGCCGCGGTTGACCGGGCGGTAGTATTCCCGTCGCTCCAGCCCCTCGGGGAAATAGTTTTCGCCCGGAACGTACGCGTCCGGATAGTCGTGCGCATAGCGGTATCCCTTGCCGTAATCCAGGCCCTTCATCAAGCCCGTCGGGGCATTGCGCAGGTGCAGGGGCACCGGCAGACTGCCCGATCGGGCGGCATCTGCCCGGGCGGCCTTGTAGGCTTCGTAGACCGCATTGCTCTTGGGAGCGACGGCCAAATACACGACGGCCTGCGCCAGGGCCAGCTCCCCCTCCGGGCTGCCCAGACGTTCCTGGGCGTTCCAGGCATTCAGACACAGCTCCAACGCCTTGGGGTCGGCGTTACCGATATCCTCGGATGCGATCCGCACCAGGCGCCGGGCTAGATAAAGCGGATCGCAGCCCCCGTCCAGCATCCGGCACAACCAGTACAGTGCGGCGTCGGGCGAACTGCCGCGCACCGATTTGTGCAGGGCGGAAATCTGGTTGTAGAACTCCTCGCCCTGCTTGTCGAAACGGCGTGTGGTTCCAGACGCGAGGACCTGCCGTGCGACCTCCTCGCTCACCACCGTCTGGCCGGCGTCCAGCAGATCCGCGGTGATTTCCAGGAGATTCAGCAAGCGCCGGGCATCGCCATCGGCGGCACGGACGTAAGCCATGCGCACGGGGTCGGACATGTTCAGGCCGCGCCCGCCCAGGCCGCGTTCAGCATCCGACAGCGCGCGATCAATGACGCCCAACAGGTCGGCCTCGGTCAGGGCTTTCAGCACATAGACCCTGGCCCGCGACAGCAAGGCGCTGTTGACCTCGAACGAGGGATTTTCGGTGGTGGCGCCGATGAAGCTGACCGTGCCGTCCTCGACATGGGCCAGGAATGCATCCTGCTGCGACTTGTTGAAGCGATGCACCTCGTCGACGAACAGGATGGCACGGCGGCCGGCCGCCTTGAATTGCACAGCCCGAGCCAAGGCTTCGCGGATTTCCTTCACCCCCGACAACACGGCCGAAACCGGCAGAAACTCGGCATCGGCATGGCGGGCGACCAGCCGCGCCAGAGTCGTCTTGCCTGTGCCGGGCGGGCCCCAGAAGATCATCGAATGGAGACGGCCGCGCCGGATCGACTCGTACAGCGGCCGGCCCGGCTCGATGAGGTGGAGCTGGCCGATGTATTCGTCCAGCGTCCGGGGACGCAGACGGTCGGCCAGCGGTTGGGAGAAGTCAGCGGACACCGGCGGCTACTTGTCCTCGAACACATCCACTCCGGCTGGCGGGCTGAACTGGAACAGCTTGGGGTCCAAGGTGATGCCGGTCCGGAGATTGGCGAAATAGATGCGCGTCAACTGGCCGAAATTGTCACTCAGCTCCATACCGGCCAGCTTGTCGCCTTCGAGCCCGATCAGCACGTAGCGGAATCCGCCTTCTTCCGACTTGGGCACCAGCTTGATCCAGTACATGCCCTCCTCGGTCCCCTGGTCCTCGATGGTGAAATTGTCCTCCAGCGCCATTTCGCCGCTCAGCAGCAGGGCCGGCGTCGAACCCACGGCCTGGCCGAGTCTCTTGGCTGTCACCTGTTCCAGGTCGACGTCGTAGAACCAGACCTTGCCACCGCTGGAGACGATTTGCTGCCGGTAGGGCTTGGTGTAATCCCAACGGAACTTGCCGGGCCGCTGCAAATAGAAGGAACCCCCGCTCTCCTGCCGGGGCCGACCGCTTTCGTCGAGCCGGACCTGGGTGAAGTCGGCCTGCAAAGTGCGGGCAGAATCGAGGAAGCTCTTCAGCCGGCTCTGCGGTGTGGTCTCCGCCAGCGAGGCGAGCCCCCAGCACAGCAGCGGCAGGACAATCAGGTATCGGAATGCGGGCATGGACTCAGATGGTTTTGGCGAAGGTTTCAGCGTAGCCGATGTAATCGCGGGGGGCCAGCGCTGCCAGGCGGCTGCGCGCCTCCTCGGGTATCTCCAGGGTCTCTACGAAGGCACGCAGGCCCTCCGCGTCCACCCGCTGGCCGCGGGTCAAGGCCTTGAGCTTCTCGTAGGGCCGTTCCACGCCATAGCGGCGCATCACGGTCTGGATCGCCTCGGCCAGCACTTCCCAGTTGCCGTCGAGATCGGCCTCCAGGACCGGAGGACTCAGCTCCAGCTTGCCCAGGCCTTTCAGAGTGGAACCGAGCGCGATGAGCAGATGGGCGAGGCCGACGCCGAGATTGCGCAGCACCGTGGAGTCGGTTAGATCGCGCTGCCAGCGGGAAATCGGCAGCTTTTCGGCGAAGTGCGAGAACAGCGCGTTGGCGATACCGAGGTTGCCTTCCGAGTTCTCGAAATCGATCGGGTTGACCTTGTGCGGCATGGTGGAAGAGCCGACTTCGCCGGCCACGGTCTTCTGCCGGAAAAAACCCAGCGAGATGTAGCCCCAGACGTCGCGGTCGAAATCGATCAGCACGGTGCCGAAACGGCTGTAGGCATGGCACAGCTCGGCCAGATAATCGTGTGGCTCGATCTGTATGGTATAAGGGTTCCAGGCCAGCCCCAGCGACTCGACGAAACCTTGTGCCAGTTTGGGCCAATCGACTTCGGGGTAGGCGACCGCATGGGCGTTGAAATTGCCGACCGCACCGTTGATCTTGCCCATCAGGGCCACCGCCGCTACTTGCTCGCGTTGGCGAGCCAGCCGGGCGGCGAAGTTGGCGAACTCCTTCCCGACCGTGGTGGGCGTCGCCGGCTGGCCGTGAGTGCGCGAAAGCATCGGCTGGCCGGCATAGACATGCGCCCGCTCCCGCACCGCCTCGATCAACTCGTCCATCGCCGGCAGCAGGACCGTGTCACGCGCCTCCTTCACCATCAGCCCATAGGCGAGATTGTTGATGTCTTCAGAGGTGCAGGCGAAATGGATGAACTCGGCGATCCGCTCCAGTTCGGGGCAGCCCTGGATCCTCTCCTTCAGGAAATATTCGACCGCCTTGACGTCGTGGTTGGTGGTCCGCTCGATGGTCTTGACCCGTTCGGCATGCTCTTCGCCGAATTCGTCCACGATCCGGTTCAGACGATCGCGCGCTTCGCCACTCAAAGGGGGAACCTCGGTGATCGTGGGTTCGGCCGCCAGCGCCTCCAGCCAGCGCAATTCGACCAGGATCCGGAACCGGATGAGGCCGTATTCGCTGAAGGTGTTGCGGAGGGCGTCGGCCTTGCCGGCGTAACGGCCGTCTACTGGCGACAATGCCTTGATGGAGTTCATGGTTTTCCTGATGTCTTGAGTGTTACGCGGCATCGGCCCGAGAGTCCGCATTAAAGGTTAAGTCGATGACACCGCCGCCGAGGCAGCAATCGTCCTGGTAAAACACGACCGACTGGCCGGGAGTGACGGCACGCTGGGGCTGGGCGAACACGACCTCCAACCGGTCTTCGCCGATCAGACGGATGCGGCAGTCCTGGTCCCTCTGGCGGTAGCGGGTCTTGGCCGCACAGCGCAGTATCTCGCCGGGCGCGGGACCAGCGCCGTCGACCCAATGAAGCCGGCTGGCCAGCAGCCCGTCCCGGTAGAGAAGGGGGTGATCGTGGCCCTGGCCCACCACCAGCACGTTTCTGGCCAGATCCTTGTCCAACACATACCAAGGCTCCTGGCCGCCTGCCCTCGTACCGCCGATGCCGAGTCCGGAACGCTGGCCCAGCGTGTAGTACATCAGGCCATCGTGCCGGCCGAGGAGCACGCCCTCCGGCGTGCGGATGTCCCCCGGCCGGGCCGGCAGATAACGCGCGAGGAAGTCCTTGAAGCGTCGTTCGCCGATGAAACAGATGCCGGTGCTGTCCTTCTTGGCGTCATTGGCAAAACCGGCGCCGGCGGCCAATGCGCGCACCTCGGTCTTGCGCAGCCCGCCCAGGGGAAACAGAGTGCGGGCGAGTTGCTCCTGCTGCAGGGTATAAAGGAAATAGCTCTGATCCTTACCGGCATCACATCCCTTGAGGAGCTGCAACCGACCCTCTTCCTCCGCCACCCGGGCATAATGCCCCATGGCGATGAGGTCGGCGCCCAGGTCTTCTGCGTAGTCGAGGAAGGCTCTGAACTTGATCTGCTTGTTGCAGAGGATGTCGGGATTCGGCGTCCGCCCGGCCCGGTACTCGCTCAGGAACACCTCGAACACCTCATCCCAGTATTCCGCCGCAAAGTTTACCGTGTGCAGTTCGACTCCTAGACGCTCGCACACCTGCTTGGCATCGGCGAAATCCTGCGCCGCGGTACAGTACTCGGTGCCATCGTCCTCCTCCCAGTTCTTCATGAACAGTCCGCTGACCCGGTAACCCTGGCGGAGCAGCAGCAAGGCGGTGACCGACGAATCCACCCCTCCCGACATCCCGACAACCACATGCGGCTTCATATCCACCTCAGCCGAGCACGGGCTTCAAGAGGCTGAGCGGATGGCGTTCGCCCCGCAGGTAGTCCTCCACCGTCCGCAGCACCAGGGGGCTGCGATGGCGGCTTCGTTCGCGCAGCAACTCATCCCGGCTCAACCAGAGCGCCCGCTCGATGCCCTCGTCCAGCTTGACCTCACCTTCGGGGGCTTCGGCCCGCCCGCTGATGGCGATGCGCAGGAAACTCCTGCCGGATTCCAAGTGACGCCACAAATAAATGCCGGTCACCGCCTCCGGCACCAGACGCCAGCCGGTCTCCTCCAAAGTCTCGCGGACTGCGGCATCGACCACCGACTCGGCCGCTTCGACGTGACCCGCCGGCTGGTTGATGACGAGTTCGGAGGATACGCCGGCGCGCTCCTCGACGCAGAGGAAACGGCCATCCCTTTCAATGACAGCGGCTACCGTGACCCGGGGTCGGCCGTCCGACGGGGTTTCCAATTTTTGCATACTGTTTTCAACAGGGAGCGAATTGAGTTGTCAATTCGCGTGTGTTATTAAGCCTTAAAGACGCGGGGCTCGCCTGCAAAGTTCGTGATGAGTCGTGGGAGCTGCGGGAATGCCGCTGAACCTGAGCAATCTGGGCATACCGGTCAAGTTGTTATTTTCCGGTTATTTGATCGTCGTCGCAATCGGCTACGGCTTGGCGATGGTGCAGATCCTGTTCACGCATGGCATGGCCGATGGCAAGTTCGGACTTTCGATAGAGGATATCGTCTACAGCTATTACGGCAACCGTTCGGGCTCGGTGCTGGAGGCCAAGCTCAACGGTTCGATGAAGGCCAATGCACCGGACGAGGCACGGTTTCAGATCATCCAATGGGTTCGTGACGGTGCCGATGAAAGCACCTATACCCGGCAGATCAGGCCGCTGTTCGAAGCGCATTGCACTGGCTGCCACAATGGCGACAGCGGATTGCCGGACTTCACCCGCTATGAGAGCATCAAGACACGGGCGCAATCGGACGAGGGCGCAACGTTTTCGTCGCTGACACGCGTCTCGCATATCCACATGTTCGGCATCGCCTTCATTTTCATGTTTGTAGGCATGATTTTTGCGTTATCCTCTGGAGTGCCTTGCAAGCTCAAGTGCTCGGCCATCCTGATGCCGTATATTTTCCTGCTGCTGGACATCGCCTCCTGGTGGCTGACGAAACTCGACCGCCATTTCGCCCTTCTGGTCGTCATGGGCGGCGGCGGCCTCGCCATGGCTTTCGTGTTCATGTGGGTGGTGTCGATGTACGAAATGTGGATACTGCCGCGGCAGCTGCCCTGTGTGGACCGGCGTGACGCCCTCCGGCGCTGCTGATGCCGTCCACTGGCTTGATCTCGGCAAATCGAGGCCCATATTCCTAGTACAACCATTTTGGGAACGACGCACAGATGTCTCAGGAATCGGATCACGGCTCCGGCGACGGTTTGGCCCTCCAGGAGGCCCAGCCCAAGGTCAAGCGTCCACCGCTGTACAAAGTCATGCTGTTGAATGATGATTTCACTCCGATGGAATTCGTCGTTCATGTGCTGATGCTGTTTTTCGGCATGAACGAAGAGAAAGCGACGCAGGTGATGCTGCATGTGCATACGCGGGGCGTCGGAGTGTGTGGGGTCTTCTCCAAAGACGTGGCGGAAACCAAGGTGCAACAGGTGAATGCCCATGCCCGTCAGAACCAGCATCCACTCCTCTGCACCATGGAAGAAGCCTAACTTTATTACCAGTCTCGAGCAGGTTCCACTATGTTGAGTAAAGAACTCGAACAATCATTGAATGCGGCCTTCCGTACCGCCTACGAGAAACGCCATGAGTTCATCACCGTGGAGCACCTGCTGCTGGCCATGCTCGACAACGGCGCCGCCATCGAAGTCCTGCGTGCCTGCGGTGGCAATCTCGACCTGCTCCGCAACGAACTGAACGAATTCCTGGATGAAACCACGCCGCTGATCCCTGCCGGCGTCAAGCGTGATACCCAGCCGACGCTGGGTTTCCAGCGGGTGCTCCAGCGCGCGGCCTTTCACGTGCAGTCGTCGGGGAAAAAAGAGGTTACCGGAGCGAACGTCCTGGTCGCCATCTTCAGCGAGCAGGACTCGCATGCGGTCTATCTGTTGCACAAGCAGGACATCACCCGCCTCGACGTGGTGAACTTCATTTCCCACGGCATCTCCAAAGTGCGGGACGAGGCTGATGGCACTGCCAGGGGCTCGGCTCCCGAATCCGACGACGCCGAAAGCGGGAGCAGCGCCAACCCGCTCGAAAAGTTCGCCACCAATCTCAACGAATCCGCCCGGCGCGGAAAAATCGACCCGCTGATCGGCCGCAAGGACGAACTGGAGCGCACCGTCCAGGTGCTGTGTCGCCGAAGGAAGAATAATCCGTTGTTCGTCGGCGAAGCCGGGGTGGGTAAAACTGCCATCGCCGAAGGTCTGGCGAAGAAAATCGTTGAAAACGACGTACCGGAAGTGCTCAAGGACAGCACGATCTATTCGCTGGATCTCGGCAGTCTGGTGGCGGGAACCAAGTACCGCGGTGATTTCGAGAAGCGTCTGAAGTCGCTCCTGGCGCAGCTCAAGAAGGAGCCGAATGCCATCCTCTTCATCGACGAGATTCACACCATCATCGGCGCTGGCTCCGCCTCGGGCGGGGTGATGGATGCATCCAATCTGATCAAACCGGTCCTGGCCTCAGGCGAGTTGCGCTGCATCGGTTCGACGACCTACCAGGAATACCGCGGCATCTTCGAAAAGGACCGCGCGCTGGCCCGCCGCTTCCAGAAAATCGATATTCCCGAACCCTCGGTCGAAGAAACCTACCAGATTCTCAAAGGACTGAAGACCCGTTTCGAACAGCACCATGACGTCAAATATTCCCTCGCTGCGCTGCGCACTGCGGTGGAGCTGTCGGACCGGTACATCAACGACCGTCATCTCCCCGACAAAGCCATCGACGTCATCGACGAGGCTGGAGCGAATCAGCGCCTGCTGCCGCCGTCGCGCCGCAAGAAGACCATCGGCACCGTGGACATCGAGGACATCGTTTCGAAGATCGCGCGGATTCCCGCCAAAACCGTTTCCGCCAACGACAAGGAGAAATTGCGCGACCTGGAATCCAATCTGAAGATGCTGGTCTTCGGTCAGGATGAAGCCATAGCCGCACTGTCGTCGGCGATCAAATTGTCCCGCGCAGGTCTGCGCGACGGTCAGAAACCCATAGGCTCATTTCTTTTTGCCGGCCCCACTGGCGTAGGCAAAACGGAAGTGACACGCCAGCTCGCCCGCATGCTCGGTGTCGAGCTGATCCGTTTCGACATGTCCGAATACATGGAGCGGCACACGGTGTCCCGGCTTATCGGAGCGCCGCCGGGCTATGTCGGATTCGACCAGGGAGGTCTTCTGACCGAAGCCATCAACAAACATCCGCATGCCGTGCTGCTGCTCGACGAAATCGAAAAAGCGCACCCGGACGTCTTCAATCTGCTGTTACAAGTGATGGATCACGGCACTCTGACGGACAACAACGGGCGCAAGGCCGACTTCCGTAACATCATCCTGGTCATGACCACCAATGCCGGGGCTTTCGAGGGTGCCCGCCCGTCGATAGGTTTCACTCCGCAAGACCACTCCACCGATAGCTTGAAAGCGATCGAACGCACCTTCTCGCCCGAGTTCCGGAACCGCCTCGACGCGATCATCCAGTTCAACCCGCTCAGCCCAGAAACGATCGGGCATGTGGTGGACAAATTCATCTTCGAACTCGAGGCGCAGTTGGCCGAGAAGCAGGTATCCCTAGTCATCGAGCCGGACGCACGTGCATGGCTGGCCGAGCACGGTTTCGACTCGAAGATGGGAGCGCGTCCGATGGCGCGCGTGATTCAGGAAAACATCAAGAAGCCGCTGGCCGAGGAAATCTTGTTTGGCCGCCTCGCGCATGGTGGCACGGTGCGTGTCGGCGCTTCCTCCGGCGGACTGACATTTACCTACGAAACCCGCCAAAAAGCCGCCGAGCCCGTATGACACGGGGTGCCATCAGCGATGGCGGAAGGTGATGCGAGCCTTGCTCAGGTCGTAAGGCGTGAGTTCAACCTTGACGCGATCGCCGGTCAGAATTCGGATATAGTTTTTCCGCATCTTGCCGGAAATATGGGCGATCACCACATGCCCATTATCGAGCTGAACACGGAACGTCGTGTTGGGCAAGGTTTCGATGACCTTACCTTCCATTTCGATATGATCTTCTTTTGACATCTGTTCACAGGGTAAAAAATTTACCGAATTATAGCACGCTCGACGTCAGCGGCTCATCCACTTGGAACCTGCGCCAGCGGTTCGCGATGAGCGCTTCCAGGGGCCTGTATCTCGCTTTGTATTCCATCTTACGGCAACCGCCTATCCAATACCCAAGATAAAGCCACTCCCGTCCCAGTCGCCTAGCCTCCAATATCTGCCACAAAATGGCCAATGAGCCTGGACTTCGCTCTGCGGCGTCGGGATCGAAAAAGGTGTATACCGCAGACAGAGCTCCCGGCACATGGTCTACAACCGCCACGCCAATCAGTTCCGAATATGAACGGAACTCCACGAAACGGGTCTGCGCCCAGGAGCTGGACACGAACGACCAGTAAGCATCGCGAGAGACCGGTGTCTCGGTGGGGTGCCGTGCCGCCAGATAGCGGACATAGAGTTGAAACTGGCGCTCGTCGAAGCGAGCGACGGACACCCGTATGTCGATGTCTGCATTCCGCTTGAGCACACGCCGATGACTACGAGTCAAACGAAAATCGTGCACGGGAAGACGCACCGGTAAGCAGGCGCTGCAGCCGATGCAGCACGGCCGGTACACCCAGTTTCCGCTGCGCCGGAACCCCTCTTCCAACAGCCCACGATAGCTTTGGGGGGAAAGTGGGTAAGCCGGTGAAACATAGGTAAAGCGTGCGTCCCGCCCGGGCAGATAGCCGCATGGATGGTTCGGCCCCATCCAATGTGCCATTCGCTCCAGAATCAAAGAAAGTCTCCCGGCGCATGTTTCCATGCCTCAGGATCAACGGACGTTTCCGAATATTCGGACACCAAGGCCTGAAATTCGCTGCGTGGAATGGTGGATGCTCCCAGACTGACGAGATGGGAACTATAGACCTGACAATCGATCATCCGGTAACCCCAATGTGACAAGCACCCCACTGCAAACGCCAACGCCGCCTTCGAGGCATCCGTCACCCGGTGGAACATCGACTCTCCGTAAAATATCCGCCCCATCGCCACACCGTACAGCCCCCCCACCAGGGCGCCGTCCTGCCAGGCCTCGAAAGAATGCGCAAAACCGGCATGATGGAAAGCAAGGTACGCCGACTGCATGTCTGCAGTCAGCCAAGTCCCTTCCGATTTTTCACGCCGCTCGGCACAAGCCGTGATCACCGCCCTGAAAGCCCGATCGAAGCTGAATCGAAATAGCCGCCGGCGTAACGTTTTCCGCAGACTCCGCGAAATCCGCAGCTTTTCCGGAAACAGCACCAGCCGGGGATCGGGCGACCACCACAAGATCGGATCGCCCTCGCCATACCAGGGAAATATTCCGCGCCGGTAAGCCCGTTCCAGACGAGCAACGCTCAACGAACCACCGACTGCAAGAAGACCGTTCGGCTCCTTCAGGGCGGCATCGGGAGGAGGGAACGCCTGCCGTTCGTCGTTGGGGTCGATGAGAGTCAGCATTCGGATTCCTGCTTGAATGGCAGTCGGCTTTCGAGCTCCCGCATATAGGCTTCCACATGCAGACGCTCTGCTTCGACATGACGTGATATCGCCCCGCGCAGACGTGGATCGGCAATCCAATGAGCCGACCAGGTCGCAGTAGGCACGAAACCGCGGCTGACCTTATGCTCACCCTGGGCACCGGGCTGAAAGCAACGAAGCCCCCGCTCCAGACAAAACTCCAGACCCTGATAGTAGCAAATCTCAAAATGGAGCGAACGCACCTCTTCCACGGCCCCCCAATAGCGGCCGTACAAAGTGTCTTCGCCCACGAGAAAGAAACCGGCGGCGATCAACTCGGACTTCCGCCTGGCGACAACGAGCAGGATCTGTTCGCCCATGGTTTCGCCGACGCGACGAAAAAAGGCCGCACTCAATGCAGGATAGTTGCCATGCTTATCGAATGTGCGCCGGTACAGGGCATGGAACCGGTTCCACGTCTCCGCATCGACTTCGTTGCCGGCGAGCCTTTGGACTTCTATTCCGGCTTCGGAAACCTGACGCCGCTCGCGTTTGAGCTCCTTTCGTCGTTTCGCACTGAAACGGTCCAGAAAATCCGCGAAGTCTCTGTAACCGGCGTTATACCAATGGAACTGGCATCCCAGGCGGCGAACGAGCATCGGCGCTTCGAGCAGAACCGGATCGGTACAGAACAACCAATGCATGGACGACACCCCCGCCGATTTCCCGGCCTCAATGGCGCAGTCCAGCATGAGCTCCCGTGCAGCATACGGGATCTCCGGAGGAACCAACAGACGCCGGCCCGTGACGGGCGTGAAGGGCGAGGCGATCACCCACTTCGGATAATAAGCCAGACCGACCCGCGAATGCGCTTCGGCCCACGCCCAGTCGAACACGAATTCCCCGAAAGAATTGGTCTTGAGGTAGGCAGGCATGGCTCCGAACGGCTCAGCCTTCCGGTCCGCAGCGAACAAGAGGTGCATAGGGATCCAGCCGACGGCTTCACCCAGGCACGCCGTCTCCTCCAACGCCACCAGAAATGCATGGCTCAGGGGAGCGTCGGGACTGCCGAATGAGCCCCACCACGCCGCCGGCACATCCGCCAGTCTCGAATGTACGCGTAGGCTGAGTTCAGCGCTCATCGGGCGTCCTGGATCCTCAAGCAAACCTGTCCCTCACATCTCGGATCGTGAAATAATACTATGATCCAAAGTCCCTTAACGCATTCAAAATGGCACAATATATTTACACCATGAACCGGGTTTCCAAGATCGTGGCCCCCAAACGGACGATCCTGGAAAACATCTCGCTCTCCTTCTTCCCAGGCGCCAAGATCGGTGTGCTCGGCCTGAACGGCGCGGGCAAGTCCACTCTCCTTCGAATCATGGCAGGCGTTGACAAGGAATACGACGGAGAAGCGCGGCCCCAACCCGGAATCAAGATCGGCTACCTGGCACAAGAGCCGCAACTGGATCCGACCAAAACGGTGCGGGGAAACGTCGAGGACGGTGTCGCTGAGACCAAAGCCCTCCTCGACCGTTTCAACGAAGTCAGCAACGCCTTCGCCGACCCAGACGCGGATTTCGACAAACTCCTTGCCGAACAGGCCGAACTCCAGGAAAAGATCGACGCGGCCGGTGCGTGGGAACTGGACCGGAAACTGGAAATCGCCGCCGATGCCTTGAGACTCCCGGACTGGGATGCCGACGTCACCCGACTGTCAGGCGGCGAACGCCGCCGCGTAGCCCTGTGCCGCCTCCTCCTGTCCAACCCAGACATGTTGCTGCTCGACGAGCCGACCAACCATCTCGATGCGGAGTCCGTGGCCTGGCTGGAAAGGTTCCTCCAGGACTATCCGGGAACGGTCGTCGCCGTCACCCACGATCGCTATTTCCTGGACAATGTCGCCGGGTGGATTCTCGAGCTCGACAGAGGCCGCGGAATTCCCTGGGAAGGCAATTACTCCTCGTGGCTGGAGCAAAAGGAAGCCCGGCTGGAGATGGAAGAAAAGCAGGAAACCGCCCGCATGAAAGCCATGAAGGCGGAACTTGAATGGGTGAGATCCAACCCGAAAGGGCGGCACGCCAAGAGCAAGGCGCGCCTGGCCAGGTTCGAGGAACTGAGCCAGAACGATGTCCAAAAACGGAACGAAACCAAGGAAATCTACATTCCGCCAGGCCCGCGGCTGGGCGATCTGGTTGTCGAATTCGACGGGGTCAGCAAGGGATTCGGGGACCGTATTCTGGTCGAAAACCTCAGTTTCCGGCTGCCACCGGGGGGCATCGTCGGAGTGATCGGCCCCAACGGCGCCGGTAAAACCACGCTGTTCCGCATGATTGCCGGCCTGGAAGTGCCGGATCAGGGCTCGATCCGTATCGGACCTACCGTCAAACTGGCCTATGTCGAACAGTTCCGCGAACATATGGATGACGGCAAGACCGTTTGGGAAGAAATCTCCGATGGTCTGGACATGATCACCGTCGGAAACTATCAGACCCCCTCGCGAGCCTACGTTGGACGCTTCAACTTCAGGGGTTCGGATCAGCAGAAACGCATCGGTGAACTTTCCGGCGGTGAACGCAACCGGGTCCATCTCGCCAAACTGCTTCGCAGCGGAGGCAACGTCCTTCTGCTCGATGAACCCACCAACGACCTCGATGTCGAAACGCTCCGCGCTCTGGAAGACGCCCTGCTGGATTTTCCTGGCTGCGCGGTGGTGATCTCTCACGACCGCTGGTTCCTGGACCGCATAGCCACCCACATCCTGGCATTCGAAGGCGAAAGCGAAGTGGTATGGTTCGAAGGCAATTACGCCGATTACGAGGCCGACCGTCGCCGCCGGCTGGGTGATGAAGTAGATACCCCGCACCGGATCAAATACAAACGGATCGAGGCATGAATCATCGCCCATGACACCGGAGCAGACCGACCTCTTGCTGGCTACCGTTCAAAGGCTGGCGGACGCCCTGGAACGCTTGACGCCACCGACTCCTTCCTCCGTCGACTGGACGTACAAGGCCTATCGTTGGCGGGGACGAGATTCCAAGTCGCCTTTGATGCCCGTGCGGCGACCACACGATATCGGCCTTTGTGACCTTTTGTGCATCGATCGCCAGAAGACAGCACTGGAGCGCAACACCCGTCAGTTCCTCAAGGGTTTACCCGCCAACAATGCGCTGCTTTGGGGCCCGAAAGGGACAGGAAAATCCTCCCTCGTCAAGGCACTGCTCCACGATTGTGCCGAATCCGGACTCCGCCTCGTCGAAGTGGAAAAAAACCATCTTACGGAATTGCCGGACATCATCGAATACATCCACGACCGTCCGGAGCGGTTCATCCTGTTTTTCGACGATCTGTCCTTCGAAAGCGAAGAACCCGGCTACAAGGATCTGAAATCAGCGCTCGACGGTTCCACGAGTGTCTTGAGTGCCAATCTGGTGATCTACGCCACATCCAATCGCCGGCACTTGTTACCGGAGTACATGGCGGACAATCGCGAAACGCGTTACACGGAGACTGAAATCCATTTTTCCGACTCGGTCGAGGAGAAGACATCGCTGTCCGAGCGATTTGGCCTCTGGCTCGCATTCCATCCATTCTCCCAGGATGATTATCTGGCAATGGTCGAATACTGGCTGGCGAAGCTGGGAACCCTCGACCTGAAATGCCATTGGAATGATATCCGGACAGAAGCGCTACGCTGGGCGCTCGCCCGTGGCTCGCGTAGCGGACGGGTCGCATGGCAATTCGCACGCGAGTGGAATGGTCGAGCAGCTCTGCCACCCTGACCGGCTGTTGCGGCTGCCCACTCGGAACAAAACCAGACCAGAATAAAAAACCCCCGACCGTTGCCGGCCGGGGGTTTTGGCGTTGACCGCCGGCAGGGGAGCCCCGAAGGACTCCCCCAGGCGATTACATGAACGACGGGATCAGCGGTGCGTCGATCTGGACGACCTGGCGGTTGCCAGTGGCGTCGAAGAAGAACAGCAGACCGGCGAAACGGCTGTCCGGATCGTAGATGATGTCGGACAGACGGTACACTTCCCACGCCGCGTCGGACGCCGTCACGTCGACCGTGCGGGTCTCACCCGGAGCCAGCGGGCTGTTGTCGCTGACGCTCAGGCCGTCTTCGGCCAGCAGGTCTTCCGGATAGCCGGTGGTGTCCTTGTACACGTCGGAATCCAGGAAACGCACCGAGGCGGTGTAGAACTCACCCAGCCGGATCGGGCTGTTGCCGTGGTTGGTGATGGTCAGCTTCATCCGCATGGCGCGGCCCGGTACCCGGTAGGTGGCGTCTTCCACTTTCACCGATACCGTCGGCGCCGGCAGTTCCAGCGGCTTCATGCCACGCATGGTGCCGGCCTGCAGCGGGATGGTGATCGGGTACTTGCTGTTGGCGCTGGACATGGCCATGACCACGATCAGGATGGTGGCGGCCAGGAAGCCCATCGCCACCTTGCGGTCGGTGGCGGACACCAGTTCGTCCGCACGACCGGCATCCACCATCAGCAGACGGGGGATGAAGATCGGTCGACGCGACCAGTAGCCGATCCAGGCAAC